>JAJRSJ010000070.1 GCA_024278855.1 Alphaproteobacteria bacterium
GATGAATATTCGCGCTCATTCTCCAACACCATCCGCACGGCTCGCGCTCGCACTTCTAGTGAAAATGTATGTCTTGTGTTGCTCATAATGGCTCCTTCTACTATAGATTAGGAGCCTCCGGCAAATCCGGGGCGGTTCACCTATTGGGACGGCTCATATATCGCTTATTTAAGCCATTACGGTAGCACCACGGAAAACATGTTTCAGTTCTTTTGTTCTGATGCAACGCTGCAAATACCGTGCGGTTGGCACCGTTTTATTGGTATTTTCTTGCTAGCTTGGCAATTTGCCGTAGGTGTTTTGTTGTTGATGGGGGTGCGTTCATTGCTGTTTTTGTTTGTCGAGATTAGCTTTTTGCTCGGCGCGGGATTGTATGCGGACGAGATGAATTTCCAAGTTTTGAATATTGCACTTCTCTGTGTCGCGTTTCGGGTGGGAATGTCTTATCGGTTATTTGCCATATGTGTCGCTTTACTGCTGATTGATATGCACGGAATTGGGGAGTTTATCCGGCATGTCATTTAATTTTTCGCGCGTAAAACTCAAAAACCTGTCGGCTCGACATATTATTATTATCGGGCTTTTGGTTCTGCATACGGGTTGGATACTTACCCATCTTACTTTGGTGTCCCGGGGGCAAATAAATCCGTGGAAACTGGGCGGCTACGGCATGTATACCTTGCCGGACTACAAAGCGAAATTACGAATATATGACATCAGTTCTAAACCCAAACTGATGCGAAGAAATAACTACAAAACCAGAAATTTTCGCAATGCGAATTTACGCTATGTTTTCAGGTGCCGCGCATTCAGCGAAGATGGGTTTTTAGTGTTCTTCCAAGACAATCCCCATTTGGTAAATACTGACCTTAAATTTGTCCTAAGAGAGCGCGCGTTCTCGCGCAGTCCTGTGGGTGTGAAAAGGGTCACATATTCAACCGCAGACGTCCGCTGGCCCAAGCAAGACACATTCACATATATGGGCGAAATTTGCGGGACAAAATATACGGGTAAGGCCAAATACGCACCATGAAGCCACACCATGAAGCCACACCATGAAGCCACATCATGAAGCCACATCATGAAAACAGAGAAATGAAAACAGCGAACATAGTGCTTGTCTATGATCATGATTGCCCGGTTTGCCATCAATATTGTCGTGTC
The DNA here is from genome assembly GCA_024278855.1 of Alphaproteobacteria bacterium. Lineage (GTDB taxonomy): Bacteria > Pseudomonadota > Alphaproteobacteria > Caulobacterales > Maricaulaceae > Robiginitomaculum_A. Next base: position 1,165 of record JAJRSJ010000070.1, read on the forward strand.
ATTAGCATAAAACAAGCCGCCGGTAGCATGACCATATTAAATGCCCGTGATAACCCGCCGATCATGGGGGAGATCAAACGGCTCGGCATTGATATGGACCAAGGGTTTGTCTTGAAAATTGGCAATAAATTTTACCACGGCGCCGACGCCATACATACTCTGGCGCTCTTAAGCACAAGAACAGGTGCTTTCAACCGCATCAATTATCTGATATTTAAATCGAAAACCCTGTCCAGGTTCTTATATCCCGTACTCAAGACCGGCCGAAGGCTATTGCTGATCATTTTGCGCAAGCCAAAGCTGAACAATTTAAGCAAACCGGATTGACTTTGCGAACCTGTCTTAATATTGCCGTAAACTACGGTTAGGAACAATAAGAATTGGCTGGACGAATCTTGGTTTACAGGCCATATTGCTCGCGGAATTTAAGAACGGATATATTATGTTTAAATTTATCAAGCGGCTATTTGCCTGGTGGGACGGGGCGACTTTGGGGACGTTGCTTGCCATTATGCGGCGTGCGAAATTTGTCTTCGAAGATGAATTTGGCAATAAATACTATGAAGAGAAAAAAGCCACCTATGATGGCCGCAAACGCCGCTGGGTCACCTATAAAGGCTATGCGGACGCATCAAAAATCCCGTCAGAATGGCATGGTTGGCTACACCACATGTATGACCAAAGACCCAATGAGGAACCGCTTGAACGCCAAAACTATGAACAGCAACATCGCCCCAATATGACCGGCACCATATTTGCCTGGCGGCCCAAGGGCAGTCTGTGGCGCGGCGGCAAGCGTGATAAAACCGCCAGCGATTATGAGGCCTGGTCTCCAGATGCCTAAAAGTCTCCAGATGCCTAAAAGTTTCCTGATGTCTAGGTTATGCGTCTTTTTAATATTGGCATTGTTATTGTCTACGAACGCCAATGCCGCCAATATCATGGGCGATAAAGTCGTTTTGCGCGCTCTCGATAAAGTGACAGCGACCACAGAAGACTATACTGTGATTGTTGGTAATAGCTTAAAATACGGCTCACTTGAAATCAAAGTTCAGCACTGCGAAAAACGCCCGCCGGAAGAAACCCCGGAAGTTTTCGCGTTTTTGCAAATTACGGATGCCCGCACTGACGGCCACGGCGGTGAGAGCCAGGCGGTAAAATTGTTTTCAGGTTGGATGTTTGCCTCCAGCCCGGCTCTGTCTGCTTTGTATCACCCGGTTTATGATATTTGGGTTTTAGATTGCATCACACCTGGGGCGGACGCTTTGACAGACGGTGCAAATTCGAGGTCAGAAAATCCGTAAGGCTCAAATTCGCCGGACACCGCCAAAGCGGTTTCCAACCGTCCCAGATATTCATCCCGGCTGATTTCCACCGCGCCTAATGTACGCAAATGCGGGGTGATGAATTGGGTGTCCAGGAGTGAAAACCCGCCTGCACTGAGCCGACCGACCAAATGCACAAGTGCGGTTTTGCTAGCATTTGGTTTTTGTGAGAACATGCTCTCGCCGAAAAAAGCGCCGCCCAAATGAACCCCGTAAAGCCCACCCACCAATTTACCATCTTGCCAACATTCTACGCTATGGGCGCGGCCCAGATCGTGTAATTGGGCATAGAGATATTCAATATTTGCGTTGATCCATGTTCCCGCCTCTTTGGCACGCGGGGCAGCACAGGCAGCGACAACATCGACAAATGCACAATTTATGCGGATTTCAAACCGTTTTGAGCGCACGGATTTCGCAAGTGATTTGCTGATTTTAAGCCCGTCTAGCGGAATGACCCCCCGGTCTTTCGGGTCAACGATAAACACATCATCGCTATCCCGGGCTTCCGCCATGGGAAACACACCATTTGCGTAGAGATTTAGCAGATCAAGCGGGCCAAATCCTGTCATAGCCCACTCATGATCTCGCCTTATTCGTCGGCGTCTTGCGCATCCAACCAACGCTCTAGCCAGTGAATATCGTAATCCCCATTGATGAAGTCCGGATCGTCCAGCAAGTCTTCGAACAAGGGCGTTGTGGTCTGTACCCCGGTGATGACGATTTCGCCCAAAGCCCGGCGCAAGCGCATCAAGGCCCCTTCGCGGGTTTTGCCGTGGACGATCAATTTGCCAATAAGACTGTCATAATAAGGCGGAATTGAGTATCCGGCGTAAAGGGCGCTATCGAGGCGAACATTAAGCCCGCCAGGTGCATGGAATTCCCGCACAGTGCCGGGCGACGGCGCAAATGTACGTGGATGCTCGGCATTGATCCGGCACTCGAACGAATGGCCGGAAAATTTTATATCGTCTTGAGTGTAACCTAGCTCTTCGCCGGCAGCGACACGGATTTGCTCGCGTACCAAGTCAATGCCGGTGATCATTTCAGTGACCGGATGTTCGACCTGTAAGCGGGTATTCATTTCGATAAAGAAGAACTCGCCATTCTCGTATAAAAACTCAATCGTGCCGACACCCCGGTAGCCGATTTTGGAGATAGCCTCGCTGACGACTTTACCTATTTCGGCTCGCTCGGATTCGTTGAGGGCAGGTGAGGGCGCTTCTTCCAGAATTTTTTGGTGGCGGCGTTGCAAAGAACAGTCCCGTTCGCCCAAATGCACAACATTACCGTGGGTGTCGGCCAGGACTTGCACTTCAATATGGCGCGGCTTTTCAAGATAACGTTCAAGATAAACGGCCCCGTCGCCAAATGCCGCTAAAGCTTCTTGCCGCGCACCGTTAAACGCTTCTTCCAAATCATCAGCGGTTTTGGCTAAACGCATGCCGCGCCCACCCCCGCCAGCCGCCGCTTTGACAAGCAGTGGAAAGCCAACGGTTTTGGAAACCTGTTTGGCGTGGGCATAATCGTCAACCCCGCCGTCAGAGCCGGGTACCACCGGAATTCCGGCTTTGGCAACCGCGTCCTTGGCAGCGATTTTATCGCCCATCAATTTGATATGTGCCGCAGTTGGCCCGATAAATACCATGTCGTGCGCTTCGACAATATCGGCAAAGCGGGCGTTTTCAGATAAAAACCCGTAGCCCGGATGCACGGCGTCCGCCCCGGTAATTTCACAGGCGGCAATTATGGCAGGAATATTGAGATAGCTTTCCGCCGAAGCATTGGGGCCAATGCACACACTTTCGTCGGCAAGGCGTACATGCATGGCGCTGCGGTCAGCTTCGGAATGCACGGCCACAGTGGCTATGCCCATTTCCTTGCAGGCCCGGTGAATGCGCAGGGCGATTTCACCCCGGTTGGCAATGAGGACTTTTGAAATCATGAGATAACGAGCAAGGCTTCGCCGAACTCAACCGGTTGGCCGTCTTCCACCAGGACTTTTGTCAGCGTGCCGGAATTTGGGGCTTTGATGGGGTTAAAGGTCTTCATGGCTTCGACCAACAAGACGGTCTCTCCGGCTTTGACTTTATCGCCGACATTGAAAAACGCATCTGCATCAGGGCTTGAGCGCACATAAACCGTCCCCACCATAGGCGAGGTCACGGCGCCGGCGGCGTCCGCCGGACTTGTGTCCTTGGTTTCAGCCGCCGCAGGTGCCGCCGCCGCTTGTGCAACAGGCGCAGCTATCGCCGCCATTGGCACACCGCCGCTCAATTGCCGTGTGACCCGCAAGCGCAAATCGCCTTTTTCCATCTCGATTTCCGAGAGGTTTTCAGCATCTAGAATTTTAGCTAACTCCCGAATGAGCTTAGTTTCAGGGGATCGGCTTTTCGTTGTTTTTTGCGACATAAGGTGTCCTTTTGTGATTATAACAGTGTATCTATAGCGGCGTCGATGGCCAGTAAATAGCTATTCGTACCAAATCCGCTAATACTGCCCGTTGCTACTGGTGCGACAAATGATGTTTGGCGAAAGGCTTCACGGGCGGCGGGTTGAGAAATATGAACTTCGATCACCGGAATGCTCAAAGTTTTCAGCGCATCATAAATGGCGACCGAGCTGTGGGTATAGGCGGCGGCATTGATCAACAGGGCCGCAGCCTTGTCCCCGGCCTCTTGAATTTGGCCGACGATCTCGCCCTCAATATTGCTTTGGTGGAAAGACATGGTGTAGCCCCGGCTTTCACATCTTGCCCCGCAAGCCAGTTTTATATCGTCCAGAGTGGCCGCGCCGTAAATTTCAGGCTCGCGCTTCCCTAAAAGATTGAGATTTGGCCCATTGAGAATATATATGGTATTGGCCATATTAAATATTGTGTCCCTTTCCAGCCCCGCCTAGTAATACAGCTATTAGCAAAGCAAATAGGACAGTCAAAGACTTATTTTATGCAGATGACGATTACCATTAACGGCGAAACCTACGCAGATTTACAGCCAGGCATCAGCGTGTCTGAATTACTGGCACATTTGGGCTTTCCCGAAACCAAAATTGCGGTCGAGCGCAACCGCGAAATTGTATCCAAATCCACATATGCTAAAATGGGTTTGCGAGACGGTGATGTGCTGGAAATTATAACATTTATTGGAGGCGGTTAATGGCTGAAATTTCGGATAAATTGATCATAGCCGGGCGCAGATTTTCCTCGCGGCTGATAATCGGCACGGGTAAATACGAAACCTATGCCCAAAATGCCGATGCTTTGACAGCTTCGGGGGCTGAAATCGTCACGGTGGCTGTTCGCCGGGTCAACCTCACCAATCCGGACGAACCTTTGCTGGTAGATTTTATCGATCCAAAAAAAGTGGTGTATTTGCCCAATACCGCCGGGTGTTTCACCGGAGAGGACGCTATACGCACATTACGACTGGCCCGCGAGGCTGGTGGTTGGGATTTGGTCAAATTGGAAGTGTTGTCCGACCCCAAACATCTCTACCCGGATATGGAGGAAACCATGCGGGCTGCGAAATTGCTGATTGAGGACAGATTTGAGGTCATGGTATATTGCTCGGACGCCCCTGTATTTGCCCGAAAACTCGAAGATTTGGGCTGCGCCGCCATTATGCCGCTCGGCGCACCAATCGGCTCTGGCCTCGGCATTCAAAATCGCGTAAATATTCGCCTGATCGTCGAGCAATCCAGCGTGCCGGTCATAGTGGATGCAGGCGTAGGCACGGCGTCCGACGCCACTATTGCTATGGAGCTAGGCTGCGACGGCGTCCTGATGAACACCGCAATAGCCGAAGCGAAGAACCCGATCCAGATGGCGAAAGCCATGAAACACGCAGTCATTGCGGGTCGGGAAGCATATCTGGCCGGAAGAATGCCCCGCAAAAAATACGCAGACCCCAGTTCGCCGTTGGCGGGGTTGATATAAAGGCGGGATTGATTGGAGGGGCTAGCTTATAGGTTAATCAAATATCTTACCAATTTCACTGGCGGTATCTGGTGTAAACGTATTCTTGACACGAACTGAAACCAAGAAATAAGGAATCCAGATTGCACTTCCCACCATTGATCTAAACAAGTTCTTGCCGCCTTCAGCAATACTGTCATCGCCAAGAGCTTCTTGCAGTGGAAAAGACAAACCAAATTCAAGCAGAGAAATGGCCATGCCTAAACAGTAAAAGATTATCATTAATTTTCGTGTAGCGCTCGACTTTCCAAGAAATTTAACCAACACATATAGGGCATATACCAAATAGATAGTGCCGAAAATTGTACTTAAAACTATGGGTGCACGTAGGGTCGTTAACTCACTGCCTTGTGCAAAAATGATTTTTAAGCCTTCTATAGAATCAGGTGTAAAAATCGAAAATATATTAAAGGCCGTCATGCCAAGTGCTAAAATCAGATGTAGCAAAGGGAGCAATAACCAACCTCCGATCCCGCTCGGCCCGTCAATATCTCCGCTCATACTCTGTCCCCCTATTATTAAACCTGCCTAACACAAACAGTATAGATTTACAGTGCAAATTTATCTAATTCACCTCCCGGTCCCCGACCGTAACTTACCGACATCTGGTAAACCTTGAGCGATATTTCCGTTAGCGGGCTTCCCAAAACCGTTTCCAGTTCTGTTGCCGGGATTTGTAGGGATTGTGCCTCTGTTTCTTTTGTTATGACCACGCCGCCGCTAGCGTCCAAAAACGCCACCTCGTAGCGTTCGTTATCTTCGCCTAGCGGCACATTGGGCGGCGCCCAGTTATCACCGCCAACTCTGGTGCGGCGAATCCAGTTTATGTCTATATTTACGCCGTCCCGCGCCGCTTTTATGTGGACGGGAGAGAGGGGGCGCAGGTGGATTGCCTGATAACCCAATGTGAAGTTTTCCGCGCCCTCGCGGCCATTTGTTGCCAAAGTAAACGCAAGTTCGCTCCCACGTAAATCGGGGCTAGTGCTGTGGTCTTGCCAACCCTGGCCTAGATAGACCACGCGAGCGCCTGCCGGGACGGTTGCCCCTAACACATGATCCGTACCGTATTGACCGCGTAACAGCTTGCTGATCCGGTATGTGTCCGGGGCGACCAGTTCGCCGTTGGCGGCTTGCAGAATTTCCCAGCCTTGGGTGGTTTCCACCGCCAACATATTACCACCAAAAAACACATCTTGTTCGGATAAAGACGCAAGTAATATGCCCGGCAAAAAAATATCAACCTGCGTAGCCATATCAAAACGCCCGACCGGGCCGGGCCGGAGGTCGTTTAATAACGCCCCGATGACGATAGAGGTATCGGTAAGTGTTTTTGGCCCGTTCTCTCCCGCAATCGCGGTCGGCGCGAACGGGTTGACGATCACCCCGACCAACGGGCCAGTGCGCATGCCGTCGCCCGTGAAGTCCGCAATATCCAATCCGTAACCTTCAGGGGCGGACACCCACGGCGGCGTGCCGACCACGCCCGGCTCGCCGCCGCTGGACAGGTTTACGGCCCCGGACTTAATACGCCTTGCTTGTGCAGTGCGCCCGCCCAGACCGTCCAAAGCAGTGATTTGCCAATCGCCGTCCGTCTGTTCAAGCCTGATAACATCGCCGGTTTCCAGTCCAAGCAAGGACGGGGGCAGGGCGAACTCCAGACTTTCGTTTTCCTCGACAGATTGTGCAAGCAAGACGCCCGCTATGGTTTTTGCCTGTCCGGCGTCGAGCACCAAAGGTGCGGCAATATCTATGATGCGTTCGGTTTGGGCGAATAAATCCCGGGCCATGGCTGAGCCTGCTTGATAATCTTGGGCTTGATCGATAAAGCTAATGCGCACATCTTTGATACGGGTTTCGTGGTCGTCGCGTTTGATGCTTAATGTCGTTTGGCTGCTAGAAAATACCAAATTATCCGGCGCAAGCCCGAACACTATTTGCGTGCCGCGCGACGCGAAACTTAACCCGTCTGCCCGCTCGATCAAATCAAAGCCGTATAGCCGGGATAAGGGCGTCAAAGCGGCCCGTGCACTCATGGGCCGCTCCAAAACATAACCGCCGACCATGCCCAACACTTTGCTGACATCAGGCGCGTCCGCGCCGCTAGACAGGGAAATATCGCTAACAATATCCGCACGACTGACTAGCCCGGTACGGCCCGAAATCCAGTGGCCCGTGCGCCAGTTGCCGCCGTCCGACCACACATCTAACCTTGCCGGGAAATCCGGGAAAGGCCGTGCGTCCCAGCACCAAATATGGGCGCGGGACAAATCAACCATAGGTTCGCCGTACAAGTTTGATACCGGGTTTTTATTGTGGTCTTCCTGCCAATATCCTAGGAAAGCCTCGATATATTTCCGCTGGATTAAATCATCACGTCCGCCGCTGGAATAATAGGGCGCATAGCTTTCCGACGATTTTGGATCCCAAAACACATTTGGTTGGTTGGCACCTTTATCAATGGCCGGGCAACCGATTTCGGTAAACCAGATCGGTTTTGATTGCGGCAGCCACGGGCTTGATCCCGTTTGCTCAACTCCGCCAATACGGTCATAATGGGGATTGGCCCACCAGGATTTCACGTCCTTGTAACGATAGACCCAGGGCTTGTTATAAGCGCCGTCGGTAATCGGTGTGCGGGTTTGGGAATTGCGATCGGACGCATTGGCATAATACCAATCATAACCTTCGCCGCCTTCCATATTGGACAGCAAATAACCCCCGTCATAAATCCGCTCATAATTTTGCGCATCCAGATGATCCGCACTATCGCGCCAGTCGGACAGGGGGAAATATGCATCAATCCCGACCGCATCAATATTAACGTCGGCCCATAGCGGGTCGAGATGAAAGCGTACATCACCTGAACCGTCATTCGGGTGATGCCCGAAATATTCAGACCAGTCGGCGGCGTAGCTTATCTTGGTGTCAGCCCCCATGACCGAGCGTACATCTGCGGCTAAAACCCGTAATGCGCTAACCGCAGGGTAATCGTTGCTTGCGCCGCGCACCGTCGTCATGCCGCGCATTTCCGAGCCGATAATGAACGCATCCCCCCCGCCTGCCGCAACCATGAGATGAGCATAGTGCAATATCATGCGGCGATATTGATACTCAGCTGGGCCGTTGTAAGACACCACCCCGCCCGACACCGAAAAATCCGCAGGACTGGTCGCACCAAAAAAGTTTTGCACCTGCGCAGCAGCGGCGGCGGTTTTATCGGCACTTCCGGGTTGGCCCGCAGCCGGGGTGCAGGTGATGCGCCCGCGCCACGGAAATACTGGCTGCGTATTGCCGCCGTAAGGGTTGGGCAGGGTATTGCCGTCCGCCACATCCATCAAGATAAACGGATACAGTGTGACCGCAAGGCCGCGTGCGTTCAAAGCTTGCACGGCTTCAATGACCGCCTTGTCGTCGGGCGTGCCGCCGTAAACGGGTCTGCCGTCAATTTGCGAAATCAAATAAGCATTGGCGCGGGTGTCGCCCCCAACCTGCCAATTCCCAGGTTTGTCGATACGGCCCCGGCTCTCGACACCCGGACGTAATGTGCAGTCCCCAAGCCGCAAATCATCCCCGAACCAACTGATGATCAAGGTGACATGGGTGCAACCCGGCAGACCAGACTGTAGCTGATCCAGTGCCGTGTCCATATCGGAGCGGCCTGAAAGATTGTTCATATTAACCGGGCGGCTAGTGCCGGGGCCGAGGCGTTCTTCGGTGATGGTGGTGCCGTAAGCAAATTCGCCAGAACCGGGGATTAGATCAACGCCCGTGACCAAATCTTCCATGCGCGGTGCGTTGTCGATGCGTTTTGGCGCACGGATAATTTCAAAATTAAGCTGGGGCAGGCGGGTGCCAAAATCGTCCAGCGGCATATCTTCAAACACCATATAGGCAGTGCCGCGAAAGGCGGGGACATTGGCCCCCTCTATCTCCGCTATCAATGGATCGGGGGCTTGGTTCTCACTGCCCTTGTAAAGCCGTGTGTTTAAATCCTTGATTTGCAAAGCCTGAGCATTGGCCCAAATTTGCCCGACTTCGAGAATTTCGCCTTCGCACAACCCGACTGCAAAACTAAGCGTATAGCTATAATTTTTCGTGCGCCCGCCGCCGCCTTTACCGCCGCGTTTTTCTTCCGCTGCATGTTCTTTGACCCGGGCGGCCCAGATCACTTGTCCGGCTATTCTAGCCCGGCCATAAATGCGGGCCATGGGGGCGCCGTCCTGTGAACTTTGGATATGCAGGGTTTGCAAGCGCGGGCCTTCAAACACCCGGTTATCAAGTGCGCGAGTGATGGCTTGCCCGGCATAGGCAATGCCGATACGCCCGGCGGTTTGCAAGAGTGTGCGGCCAAAGTCTTGGCTCCGGTCAAAACGAGATTGGTCATATCAGTCTTCTAAATTTGGAAATGAATAGGCATAGGCGCGGCGGCGTACCCAAAATGGGGCCAGAAATGAGCGCGTCACCGCCCGACCCCAATAGGCATGGACAATGAGGTCAGGCTCGATCAGAACTGCCATATGCTTGGCCTGCACCCCCGCTTGCATCCGAAACAATAATATATCCGCCGGGCGTGCGTCTTGAAGCGCAACTGGATCAAAATGGTGATCGCAAGCGGTTTTTAATATTTCACCTTCACGAGCCTCGGCCCAATCGGGTGTGTACGGTGGGAGCTTTGTCGGTTCCGCCCCGTAAAGCTCGCGCCATATGCCGCGCACCAGCCCGAGGCAATCACAGCCCGCATGTTTGGCCGAGCATTGGTGTTGATAGGGTGTACCAACCCAGCTTAGGGCTTCGTCGATAATCGCTCTTCTGGATACATCTGGGCGAGATATAGTTTTTAACATCAGGAATAACGGGACGAACCGTCCTTTTTATCCGCCTCGCGCAGTGCGCTAAAGGCCGCGTCCTCGCCGATCAAATACGGGAAACCGCGAAAATTTACGATATTTTGGAATTGGTTTTGGCACGCTTCATATGTGCGCGGGCATGTGGTTCCGGGCGGATGATTGCTAGCGTCCAAACCACAGCGAATATCCGCAAAGCTGGCGTCACAGCTTTTGGCAAATACCCGTCCGGTTGTGCGCTCCAATACGGCGGCGCGGCCTACCAACTCAGCTTCATATTGGCCGTCGCGAATATTGATATCCCCGAGCTTGCCGCTCCAAATTAGACCGTATTCGCTTGGTTGCGCCCAGTTGACGCGGTTGATTTCGACCCGCGCACTGTCGTAAAGTCCGGCCCGAATATCCGCGCCCGTAATCACATCGGAACTGAGTAGTCCCTGCACGGAGCTGTTGTCCAAAGCAAAGCCGAGCCTAGCGTCTATATCGGACGGGCTGAACCCGGATGCGGCCTGATAGGTCGTGCCGTCAACATCAATATCCCGGTCATGATCGGTGAAGCCCAGGACGGCCCCATCTTGGCGAGTCAACTTCCATGCCCAACATAATGTCGTGGTCTCTCTGTCAATATGGACTTGAAACTCTGGTGAAAATTCACGCATGCGGTATGACTTCGATAAGTGGGATATTGACCGCAACACCCGCCCCAAAAGCTTCAAGTGAAGTGCTGAGGTGGGCCATATCAAAACGAACCGGTACATCAAATTCAAAACTGGCAATGACCTGAACGTCAATGGCCGGTGCTATGTTGAAAACCACCATGCCCGTATTATAATCAATGCTGTAATCCGTGGTTGATTGGGCGTTTAACTGGATAGTTAAAGTGCCGACGACGGGTTTGGTTATGATACGTTGCCAAGAGTTTTCCGTGTCGGCATAGGTTTTTTTCAACTGGAACTGCGTAGTTTGACCATCCCCAATACCGATATTGCCGTCGGCATCATGATCCACAGGATCGCGAAACCGAAATCCGAATAACTGCCCGTGCCGCGCTTCAAAAAACGCAATCAGTGTGCGCATATCTTCCAGACTTTTTACGCCGACCCCGGCGTCATATTTACGCCGGGAATTAGCTTGTGCGGCATTGCGTTGCTCGTGACCACTGGCCAAGGTAATGATTTCTGTCTGGCGTACCGGTCCACCACTAGCCCCAAAGGCAAGCGGCAGCGGAAAGCTGACATCGTGAAATGAAGACATGTTTGTTGGTTCCTATAATGTTTTCTTCCTCCGTTTTTTACTTGGGAAGGAAAACCGCCTAAATAAACTTTTGTCCCTGAGCCACTGCTCTGGCTAAAGAGGCGGAAATTTGCCCTTGGGATTTTTGAAGTGATTTTTGGAAACTGTTGGCGTCATTTACGCCAGTGATATTCATGACGATGTTGAGCGGGTTTTGCGTTTGCGCACTGTTGCCCTTACCACCGCCCAAAGCCGCCCCTAAGGGGTCTAGCAATAATTCACGAATAGCCAAACCGGCCAAGTCACGGGAGATCGCTGCCGCCATATCGCGGAACGAAAACTCACCGCTTCTGGCGGCCCGCTCTAAGGCTCTGGCTATACGGTCGCCGGCTTGCTCAAAACTTTGTGCGGCTAAATCGGCTGCGTCCTTGGCAGGGCCTTGGGCAAAATCCGTAAGCGCTTTGCCGGCTTTTTCTGTTTCATCCATGGCTGTCCTCATCATTTTTCGCATCTGGGTAAGTGTTCATCAATTCATCAAATTTTTCGCGGGCTATGCCCTGTGCGCTGGCCCCGGCAATCAGGACCAGCCAGTCGCGCACCGACATTTGCCAAAATTCGTGCGGTGACAGGCCAAATCCGCGTACTGCGGTTTTCAGCCATATGTCAAATGGCCACTCTTTCATGTGCCAAACCCTGCAAATGTCTCCTCGAACAACCGCGCCAGTGCGGGCATATATTCGCAAGGTTTGGCCCGTTTAATCATGGTGGGAACGGCAGTGTCGTTCTGGTCTTGGGCGCAAAATACACATTCTAGCAAAGCAAGCGCTTCTGCTTGGCTATGTGTGTTCTTGGAAAACCCTCTAATTTTTTGTGCCAATTCTAGTGGCCCCTTAACCCCGAGACGGTTTTCAATTTGAGCCAAAGTGCCAAGCGTCAGGCGCAGACGATACGTGCGACCTTCGATCTTGACCGCCACATCTCCCTTTTGAAAACCAGTCATATCCCTTGGCACTAGACAGCTACAAACACAGGCTTGCCAGCCGATACTAACACCAGTTCATAACTGGCCTCGCCTCTATAGCTGCCGGCATAATTTAAGGATGATATTAAAAACGCTCCGGTAATCGTGCCAAAATCAGGGATGATAATTTCGTAGGTTTTGGCGGTTTGTGCGAAGAAACTGGTGCGTACCAAAGCATTAGACGCGCCGTCCCTGAATATGCCTTCGCCGCTAATCTCCACGGTTTTTATTCCGGCCCCCGGCAAAAGCTCGCGCCAGGCATCCGCGCTGCCACTGTCGGTAATGTCGATGCTTTTGGCGCCGAATTTAAAGCTTTTGGTCCGTAGTCCGGCGACCGTAACGAATACATTCTGGTCGTTTTCTATTTTAATGAGCATATCTCGCCCGCGTTGTGCAGCCATGATGGCCTCCGTTATATGGGTTGGGTTGTGGCGTTAAAGCGGATAACGCCGTGCAGGGTGCGCCCGTCCGGGGCGCGAAAATTGTCGGTAAAAATCACATTGGCACTGACCAAAACCCCTTCGGTTAATTGCAAGTTTCCGCTGCCCAAAACGCCGGACACGGCATTGGTCAAGGCCATGATTTCGGCCCGACCGCCGTAACGTGACCATAAATGCAAGGTCATATTATGAGTTGTTAGAGGGCTGTTATCGCCGCCAATGTCTTCACTGCGCATAGGGCCATATGTCAGATACGGATAGATCGGGTCTTCCGGCGCGTGGTCGTAAAGCCTGGGGTTTTGCCCCAACACACTTTGTACGGCTATATCTGCACTCAGGGCCGTATGGACGGCATTGGCAAGAGATTGTGCCTGATTGGTATCGCTCATTGCTGTTCTTCCTCACAGATTAAGTGCAGACGCTCGCGGCGGGTATCGGGATCGGATGCGGTTAAGACCCGCAGCGTGCGGTCGTCCCATAAAAGCCGGGCGCGTTTTGGGAAATCTCTCTGCCAGCGAATGGTGACGCGGTAGGTTTTGGTGATGGCGGCACGGCCATTTTCGGACCGCTCGCTCGCCGTATTTGGTTTGATATGGGCCCAGACTTGGCCGTGTAAAACCCATGTCCTTTGTACACCACCAAACTCGTCCGGCGTGGTTTGGGGTATATAGATGCCGAGCCGGGTGCGTAAATTCCCGATCATAGCCGCACAACACGATATGGCGCCAGCAAAGCCTCGACAATGACGGGAATGGCCGGGGCTTCAGCGGCCTCGCGAAATTCAAATACATGGGTTAACACCAGGACAATGGCCTGTCTGATCGGCAAGGGAATATCATCAGGTGTATCGCCGTACCCGGCTTCAAACTGGATTCCCAAAATAGTAAATTCGGCCAGATAGTCCGTCCAGGTTTTGCCTGGGATAAGCTGAA
>JAJRSJ010000071.1 GCA_024278855.1 Alphaproteobacteria bacterium
CCGCTTGGGGGTTTTTATCGGGAGGAGCATGAGATGTCTGTCGCGCCCCTGTATATGGCTGAGGTGGCTTATGCCGTACACCTTTCAAAGCGGCGCTGTTGCGCGGTTTCTTTTCGTTCGCCGTTTTTGCGGCCACATAAGCTGCGCCCAGATCGCCGGGTAATGGCGGCCCTAATTTGGGTTTATAATCTGCGTATGATTTTGGCAGTTGTTCCAGTCCGTCCGCCATTGGTTTGTGGGTGACATTGTAAAGTTCATTAGCCGGGCCATCATCATAGCTTGGAGTTTGTAGCGCAAATGCCAATGCGGCGAACATCACTATACCAAGCAGTGCCCCGCCAAATAATATAGCTTTACGGCTGAACCGCCGGACAGGTCTTGGCTTGGCACGGATGGCCAGCTCCGGATTTTGGGGTGCAGGATTCATGAGCGTTTGTCCGTGCGCTCAATACGAACAATGGTTTGGTTTTTCTCCCCAATGCGAAGTTCGGCAGCCTCAAACAAGCGGTCAACAACATAGTAATCACCTTTAATACGGTAGTTTACAAGTTGGCCTTTGCCCTTTTTACCAGTGATAAAAAGCGGCGGTGCTTCCGAACGGGCAAAGTTCTTTGGAAACTGAATAAACACTTTACGGCCATCATCAAATACCCGCGTGGGTCGCCATTTTGGTGTGTCACCTTTAATGACATAATCAAAACGCAGATTCTCAAGCCGTGGCCTGATATCGGTTTGGGCCATATTGACCTTGGTGGATTTTACCGTTGGCTTGCGATATTTTCTTACAATTGACTGGCGTGGATACCGCCACGAGACAGCGGCCATATATGTATCCTTGTAAGAATGCAGTTCCAGATAATAGGTGCGCTTTGTTGTTGTAATGACAAGGTTGGTGGTCAGATTTGGCGCGGTTGGTTTTACCAGAACATGCACCTGTTCGTTGGCACCTTGCCCGGATAACGTATCACCGACAATCCAACGTACCGTATCACCTGCTGAAACGGATGTCAGGCCTTCCCCGCGCTCAAGCGCGATATCGGTGACTTGTCCTGGCGCGGTATAAACCTGATATAGCGAACCTTGCGTATAGGGATATATCTGTATTGCATTGAGATAATTGTCCGGGCTTGGCTGAACGGCGGCGGATTTGTTGGCAAAATTGACGGCCCTGTCTGGTTTATAATCCGCCGTCTCGCACAATGTCACTTTCACAGGCCTGGCTTTCATCTGCCCCGGCATAATCAGGCTTGGTATAAAGACATCTTCTTCTAATGGCTGAACGTCCATGGGTTCATCAAAAACATAAACCGCCTTGGACATTTGAGCAGGCGTTGTGACTTTACCAGAATTGCCCAAATCACTCTTTATGTCTGTCCAGGCTCCCTGAAAACTGGCGCATCCTGAAAGGCTGATGGCAAGAGCGGTAATCATTGTTGGTTTTACAAGATATGAATAAGTCATGGCGTGGTTCCTGTTGTTAGGTCTTTTGACCAGTGAAGGCCGTGGACATAGAGGCCGAGTGGGTTTTGGTGGAGGGTATTTGCATCACGAGGCGGCTGAAAAATGATAGTTACAGTGGCTGTAAATGTGTGTGTTTCCATTTGCGCACCACCGCGAAATTCCGTCTCGCGCCAGCGGATCTCAAAACTGTCATTGGACGCGCGGACGATACTGGACACATCAACCGTGACACTCCGCTGCCCAACTTCTGCAAATGGGTCATTGGCCTGCGCATAACTATTGAGCGTTATTGAGGCCTGGTCGGTAGCAAAGGCATAGGCCTGCATCCAGTTTTGCCTGAGCACAACCGGGTCTATGGAGATGCTACGAACATTGGTGATAAAGCGGGCAAGCTGGTTTGCGATTTGTGCATCACTTGGGCGAAAATTATCGGTGGCTGGCCCAACGGCTCGTACACTGCCCGTTTCGTCTACTTCCACGACATAGGGCGTTATACGGCTTTGCGCACCTTGCCAGATAAGACCGCCGGCCATTAGAAATGACAGGCCGAGTGCACCAAATGCGGCAAGCCGCCAATTTTTCGCTTGTACACGGGCCGAGCCAATACGTTCATCCCAAACCTGTGCCGCCTTTTGGTAAGGTGTTTCGGGAGTTGGCGTTGTGCCATAACGATTTGAGCTACGTTTCCACATATCAATCATCCTGTTTTAGAGAGAGGGTTAGGCCGCCGCCGCGAGTGTCGCTTTGGCGAAGGGCATCTGTTGCGCGGCGCGCCGCTTGGCGGGGTTGTTGTTGACGGTGAACGCGCTTGGCCCAATTGGGTTCGGAAGAACTGCCCGCATCCTTTGCTTTGGGTTTTAGCCCGTTTTTGGAAAGCGCATTTACGCCACCTCTAAACCCGGACATATGTGCGCCCTTTACGCCGCCGCTAACTTTTTTCGCGGCTGAACTGCCAGCTTTGGCCACGGCCATACCTGCCGCTTGCGCAACACCAGCCGCGCCCGCAACCGCGCCTTTTACGCCGCCAGCGCCAGAAGCCATTTTACCCAAAGCAAATCCCGCTTGTGTGCCACCGGCCATGGAAGCCCCGGCTTTTACCGCCCCGCTTGTTGCCATTGCCGCGCCTCGTGCGGTAGCCGCTCCCGCTGCGCCGCCTGCCACGGCCCCACCAGCAACTGCTGCCATTGTGCCAACGGCTGCGCCCGCGCCCAGTTGTGGTGCACCCGAGACCAGACCCGTGGCAATACCTGGCCCAAAAATACTAAGCGCAAAAATTGCCAAAGACCCGAGAATAACAGACGCGGCATTTGCTAGGGTAACTTGCCCCGGCACAAATGCAGATGTGATCTCGCCAAATATAGTTGTGCCAATGCCAACAATTATTGCCAGCACCATAAGTTTAATACCGGACGCAATCACATTGCCCAAAACTTTCTCCGCAAGGAATGACGTTTTGTTCCAAAGCGCAAAGGGAATGAGAACAAAACCTGCAAGTGTGGTTAACTTGAACTCGATAATGGTGACAAAAAGCTGGATAGCCAGAAAGAAAAACGCAAATAGCGTAATCACCCAGGCCAAAAACAGGATGAAAATAGTCACGATATTTGTGAAAAATTTCACTGGCCCGGTTAGATTACCAATTTCCACCAAAAGCGGATGCGCAGCCTGAAACCCCGTATTGGCAATGAAGCCGGGCCGCATTAAATCTTCGGGTTTAAGACTTGTGCCTGTGGCATTTAAGCCGAGCTGTCCAAAGCTATCAAAAACGACACCTGACAAAAACGAAAAATTATTTATGACCAGCGCAAAGAAGCCAACATATAATACCTTTTTAAGGAATTTGGCCACCACATCGCTATCAGGCCCCATGGCCCAGTATAGCCCCACCAATGTAATATCAATACCGATCAATACGGCGGTTAGAAAATGAACGTCTGCGCCCAATAAACCAAACCCGCTATCAATATAAGTGCTGAATGTTCGGACAAATTCGTCGATAATACCAAGGTCTTCCATTAGCGCCGCCCTCCAGTGTAGGCAGTATCGCCACCCACAAAAACTTCGCGCTGCCTCTTGCTTTCTTTTTCGATAGCCAGACGCCTTGCTTGCTCGATACTATCAGCCCGCGCCTGGGTTATTTGCATTTGCTGCGCGGCCATGCTTTGCTTTATCAAAAGCGCCATAAGTTGGTTTCCCGATTGCACCGCCTGTAATTGTCCGACCGAGGCCTGGCTTGCCCCCATCAATTGGCCTAAAGTGGAGCGGTCTGCCGCCAAACTTTCAACCATTTGCGACTGCATGATCATGGCGTCATTGTATGCGGTACGGGACATTTGCCATTGTGTTTCGGTTCGAACTAGAAACTCGTCATCAGAAAAATCTTCATAGCTCTCGGGATAATGCTGGCGCACCAACTCCCGTGTGCGCTCAACTTCATAGGCTACATTTTCGGCCTGAGTATTGAGGTCAGCAATTTCACTGAGAAGCCGTATCAACTCGCCTTGCGTATTTATATCCAGCCTTGAAAGATGCTTGGCTTGGTTGATCAGCATTTGTGCCTCATTGCGAAGCTGGTTGACTTGCTGTGTCACTTGTGCGTAATTCCGAATAGCGGGGAGCAGGTTCTGCCGATAATTATTGGGATCAAATACAATACCGCCAAATTGGGCATGGGCTGTTTGCGTATGAAACAGGCTCATAGCCGCAATAAAGACAAGCGATATTATTCTGCCGCGTCGAGGCTTTCCACCCATGGGACATATTCCTTTATGTTGAGATTGTATTCGTTGCGCACCAGCTCGGATGCCCAATTTAGGTTTTTAAACTCCAGCCAATGATAAGCAAAATTGTCAGGCCCGTGCTCGCCCAAAACAAAGTCAATATCTGTGTGGTCTTGCGCGGAGCCTGCACCGCAAAAGGCCAAGGCTATCTCCCCAAGTGTAAGATCAAATAGCCGATTGCCTGAACGCGACTGAAAATAATAATCCCGTTTAGGTGTGCTGGATGCCACGATTTGGATTTGGCGTTTATTGAGACCGAATTGGCCATAGGCCTCGGATTGTTGTGGCTCCATAGCCCGGTCATTGGGCAGGAAAATTCTTGAGGGGCAGCTCTCGATAATTGCGGGTGCGATTGAGCTATCGGCAATATCGGCCAAAGACTGCGTAGCAAATATCACCGATACATTTTTCTTGCGCAGAACTTTTAGCCATTCGCGGATGGTTTGCAAAAATATCGGATTGTCTAAAAACACCCAAGCTTCGTCAAGAATGAGCAAGGTGGGTTTGCCGTCAAACCGTGCCTCCAGGCGGTGAAACAGATAGGTAAGAACTGGCAACACAAGCGCTTTTGACGCCATCAGGCTTTCCATCTCAAAACACTGCACGGCGTTAACAGCTAAAGTTTCTTCACTGCCGTCAAGCAGCCGACCATGGGCACCATCCAAAGTATAGGGTTGCAAGGCTTGGCGCAAATCATTGGATTGTAACAGTGCTGATAGTCCGGTGAGTGTTCTTTGCTGCGTTGGCGCACTCGCAAGATTTTCAAGCGCCGACCAGACAATGTCACGGACATCGGGATTGTTCTCAACACCCTCATTGGTCAAAAGACCAAGCACCCATTCCAGTGCCCAGGTGCGTTCGGTGGCATTATCAATATCCTTTAGCGGCTGAAAAACCAATGTATCTTCCGCGCCAAGATCATAGAAATCCCCGCCAAGAGCATAGGTCATTGCACGGGCCGAGCGGCCTTTATCGAAGGTAAAAATCTGGGCGTTTTTATATCTTTTAAACTGCGCAGATAACAGTGCTAGTAACACGGATTTGCCGGAGCCTGTCGGGCCAACGATTAGCGTATGCCCGACATCCCCTTGATGGGTGACGAGGCGAAACGGTGTATGTCCTTCAGTGGTCGCATACAAAAGGGGCGCATCATCAAAATGCTCGTTCTTTTGCGGTCCGGCCCAGACGGCAGACAAGGGCATGAGGTGCGTAAGGTTAAGGGTCGAAACCAGCGGCGTGCGGATATTGGCATATGGATTGCCCGGCAGGCTGCCAAGCCAGGCATCAACCGCATTGACCGTCTCGTGAATAGTGACAAACCCGCGTCCGTTGATAATCCGCTCTATTGCATGGATACGCTGCTCGGCAATATTTTGGTCTTTATGGTGTACACAAATGGACGTGGTTAAATAACCAAAACCGACAAAATCACCGCCCAGGTCTTGCAGGGCAGCGTCCGCATCTGCGGCTTTGTTATCGGCGTCACTATCGACCAAAGCGGATACTTCGTTAAACAGGCTTTCTTTCAAGAGCGAGACAATCGACTTGCGTTTGGCAAACCATTGGCGTCGATATTTGGTAATTGTACGGGTTGCCTGCGCTTTATCCAATGGCAAAAACCGTGTCGTCCAGCGATAAGCAAAACCAAGCCGGTTAAGCTCATCAAGAATTCCGGGCGTTGTTTCGTTCGGAAATCCGCGCACAGTTAAAATATGCAAAGCTTGCCCTCCTAGGCGCGGTACAAGGCCGCCAACCAAATCTGCTCCGCCAATAATGGCGTCGATATAGGCGGGGATTGCCGGAGTCTTGATATGGTGACGTTTAGGCGA
>JAJRSJ010000072.1 GCA_024278855.1 Alphaproteobacteria bacterium
CAACACTGATTGCAGTTGTCAGAATGCGAGCGCGGACATCTTGCGGGGTGGGGTTAAGGTCATAAACTGGAGAGAGTGACCAACCGTGTTTGCCCTGAAGTAAGAAGCCATGATTTCGCAAATGATCATCAACATTGGAAATCAGGATGTTAAAAACCATGCGCCGGAAAAGTTCGGGGGCATCTGTCTTTAGTGATGCGCCAGCATTCGTGAGTTCATCAATAATCTCAGGATAACTTGAGCGGTCGCCGTCTTTAAGCTGAAGTAGAGACAGGGCTGATAAAAACGGGATACGCGCTTCGTCGTTTCTATCGAAGCGCCATGAAATCAAAATTGCACGACCAGCTGCATTAACCAAATCATGTGGCGGACAGTTAATGCCTGCTTTAGCGGCCAAAATGAGTGCGATATGCTCCCATGTTTCGATGCTGTACTCGTCTGTCTCTTTCGGAAACTTCGCGATTGCAAGCCGCCCATGTTGATCGACAACGGAGGCTTTCGGGCGGGCGCCGCCAAGAGAAGAGCCGGGCGCAAAAATCATTCGAAGGTCTTCGTCCGTCTCTTCGCCGCTTTCAATGCGCTGAGCACTGCCGAGCAATTGTCCAAGCATGATAAAACCTGGAACGCCATTATCGGTTGGTGCCTGAAACTGCTCATCGCTCTCGCGCTTAAAACGTAACGCGCCTAAACGGGACACGTCCGACACGCCAAGCAAAAAGTCTGTTTCATGAAGGGTGCGAACAACGCCACCCTCTCTTTTCGCCCGCCGCCGCTCGGCCCGCCTCATTAATTGTCGCCCCCATGTGTCGGGCGCACTATCGCCGAGTGCGCCAAACATCTCTCGGCCTTGCTCTGGATAGAACCGTCCCGTGCCAACCGATAACGCAGGCTCAAGAGCAAACCGCTGGTCGTGAGTTAACCAGTCGGGATGATATTCAAAGCTAATAGTTTCGCGTTCGCGCGCGGGCACCCTAAATAAGGTTCCCACCCGTAAGGTTTCCCCTCGTAAATCTACATATACCTCAATCGGCTCTGTCATGGTTTATCGCTTCTTTTCATTATCAAAGCGTTTGCGCTTATTGGCCTCACTTGTAAGCAACAGGCCAACCTTGTCCTTGCTGGCGTCTGCTAACTCTCCAAGAGCGTCAATCATGCCGAGCGCGTTGAGCACAGAGGCGTAAATGCCGATGCTGACCCTGTAATCACCGTCTTCGATGCGCTTCAATGTTTTACGCGATGTAAAAGCACGCTCTGCCACCACCGTAGCGGAGAGTTTGCGGCGCTTGCGCGCATCAAAGATGTCATCGCCAAGCTTTGCTAGCACTCGTCTGACGGCAATCGGTGGGGTATGTGGCGTAGGCATAATGTTACCTTTGTGATGCATTAAATGCTATTTATGGGTCACAAAGGTAACAAAAGCAAGAATTTTATGACATATCACACTCATAAGGTAAAATAATACAGCCCGATAAGGGCCAAACTAAGTAGCGGTTTCCGTCGATTACGTCTTCTTAGGCCGTGACCAGACAAGGTCTGCGCCGTTGTCGTGATCGAATAGTGCGGCGTTTACTGGTTTGTTTAGCATAGGCCCGTCTAGCAGGACTTTGACGTAATTTAGGGGTTTGTCGCCGTCTTTGGTTTCTTTCCAGGCTACGCCTAGGTCGCAGCGGCCTGATTTTATGAAATAGTCGGGGCTGTCCTCGTTTTTCTTGTTGTCGTTGGTGACGAATTTGACTTTGCGGGTTAGGCTTAGGGTGGCGATTGTGCCTTCATAACCTGTCTTTGTTTGTTTGAATGTTCCAATTGTGGGCATAGTGGTTTCTCCGTGGGTTTAGTGTTTGAAACAACTTTAAGCTAGTTCGCGCTTGGCTTTCTTA
Organism: Alphaproteobacteria bacterium; assembly: GCA_024278855.1. Classification (GTDB taxonomy): domain Bacteria; phylum Pseudomonadota; class Alphaproteobacteria; order Caulobacterales; family Maricaulaceae; genus Robiginitomaculum_A. The sequence goes on from JAJRSJ010000072.1 coordinate 1,878, forward strand.
AATCCGTGGTCACTGGCTAGAAAGCCGGCGAGCATGGACGGGACAAGCGCATTTACGGGCTGTTTCTCACCGTAAGTTTGCTCATAGATTTTTGCATAGGCTTCCAGATCGCCCATAAGGTCAGGCGGTAATGACACCGATATTTTTGCTGGTTTCATATCTGGAAGCTTTGCGAGTTTGAGATTTGATTTGGTCACTATTTTTCTCCATATGGTTTGAGGATTAAATCCTTGCTGACGATAATTGAGAACCGCCAGCCCGGACGTACACTGAGTGTTGGTTGAATATTGAGGCTACGCTCGATAATCCGTTGGCCTGCTATGTTGGCCGTGTCCTGCCCGGCATTTTGCAGGGCGCGGGCAAGGCGTCCTTCATCATCTGATGAAAGCTCGGAACCGACGCTCAAGAGTGAGGATAACACCGCGCCTTTCATGAATTGCCAAGTATGGCGATCCACTTTGTCCTTGAGGCCTGCAAAGCCTTGGCCATCTACGGCGGGTAGATTATCAAGCTGAATGGAATTGCCATTGGGAAAGATGATGCGTGTCCAGGCAACCAAGGCGCGGCTTTGGCCGTAGGCAATGACGCTATCGTAACGGCCAAGTAATCTTGCGCCTTGGGGGATCAGCAAATGCTCACCCGTGACCGTATCATAGACATTCTCGGTGACCTGCCCGATTACTTGCCCAGGTAAATCAGAATTAAGCCCGGTGACCAGACTGGCGGGTATCAACGTCCCTGCCATGATCTGGTACGGAGATTTTGGCGATTGCAGGACGTAGGGATTATAAATCTCGCCCGCCGATTGCTGCAGAAAAGCTGACTTACTGTTTTGATAAGCAGGAGCCGCATTAAACTCCGCATTGCCAACACCTTGATAGCCAAAAGCGGTTTGTGTACTGACACTGGCAAGGTTTGCATAAGCTTG
>JAJRSJ010000073.1 GCA_024278855.1 Alphaproteobacteria bacterium
CATAACAATGACGATTATCACCTGTTGATAAGTTGGCAAAAAATGCGTACAGTCGGAACTATAATAACAAGAAACAAAAAATCGGGGCCTGATTGTGGGCAAATTTTTTCAAGAACTGAGACGGCGAAATCTGTTTCGGGTCGCGGGGCTTTACTGTGTTGTCAGTTGGATTTTGATCCAGATTGGCGCAGCAGTATTCCCTGCCTTTGAAGCACCCACATGGGTGCTTAAAGTGTTTATTACGGTCATCGCTTTGGGTTTTCCCTTTGCCATGATCTTTGCCTGGGCGTTTGAAATGACACCAGACGGTGTCAAGCCGACAAAGAACATTAAGCCCGGTGACAGCATTTCCCATATTACGCGCCGTAAATTAGACTATGTAATCATTGGCGGACTAGGATTGGTGGCCGCCTTAATAATCGCTGATAATACAATATTACGGCCAAAATTTGACCCGAAAAACCCGAATGCACCCCACCCGCAATTTACTGAAAGCACTGAAAGTTTAGAGACATTTTTACCGCCTGCAGACATGGCCACATTTAACGATACCATCGCGGTGCTACCATTTGCCAACCGAAGTGTACGCAAAGAGGACGCCTATTTTGCGGCAGGTATCCATGATGACCTTTTGACCCAACTTTCCAAAATATCTGCCTTGCAGGTCATTTCGCGCACGTCCGTTATGCGCTACGCCAATACCGAGACCCCGATACCGGAGATCGCCGCCAAGCTTGGTGTATCGGTAATTTTAGAAGGCTCCGTACAGCGTTCCGGCGAGCGGGTACGCATCAATGTGCAGCTTATAGACGGGTTGACGGACACCCATTTATGGGCCGAGAAATATAACCGAAAATTGACAACAGAAAACCTGTTTGAGATTCAAGAAGAAATCACCTTGGCTATTGCGGATGCTATGGAAGCGGTTTTGACAGGCAAAGACTTGGCACTACTGAAAGAGCAACCGACCCACAGCATCACTGCTTACGATGCCTATATACGCGGGCAGCTTTTGTCGCGGGGCGGCATTAGCGGCGCCGATGATTATATTGGTGCTATCAAAGCTTACGATGAAGCCGTCGCGGAAGACATGAATTTTGCCGCCGCCTATGCGGGCAAGGCCTATTCAGAACTTTATCTGTATTGGCTCTATGGCCGTGATAAATCCCGCATAACACAAGCGGATAAGGCCTTGCAAAAAGCCAAACAACTAGCACCAAATGCTGTCGAGACATTGCTGGCCGAAGCCTATTATAATTATTGGGGTCTGCTTGATTATGCGGCGGCTGATCAAGTCCTGAACCAGGCTCTTATTATTGCGCCAAACAATGCTGATCTTTGGGCGATAAAAGCCTATGTGGCAAGGCGTGCAGGACGGTTTAACGATACCATTACCGGGCTAGAGAAAGCTCACAGGCTCGACCCGCTCAAATATATTATCGCTCAGGAATTGGCCAGCACCTACTCGGAGCTTGGCATGTTTACCCAAGCCCGCGATATGATGGAACGGGCAAAGGCCATAAGCCCGGCTTCCCAATGGACGCGGGCGTTTGACGC
>JAJRSJ010000074.1 GCA_024278855.1 Alphaproteobacteria bacterium
ACTAATGTGATAAAGGGGCCAATTGGCCCCTTTATCACATCATTTAAGCACAGCGTACTGGTAGACTTTTACGCCGCCACATGGCCTGATTTTACTCCGCCCTTGACAAAGAGCACGCGGAACATATGGCAGCAAGCGCTTGCTGGATCAGCTTGACACGCTTGAGAAAAAGGTCGGCGGCGATCTTTCCGTTATCCCTACCAGCTATTGGCGCGAACTTTCAGATAGCAAATTATGCCGTCTGCCGCTCCCCGTACTTAACGATTATATGTTGGCACGACATGCTTGTTAAGGTGATCATAAGTTTGGTTGCTACACTTGCAGTGGTGGCAACGGCGGCGGAAATCCGCTTCCCGCCCAAGCCTGTGCTTTTGTATAACCCGAGTGAAAGTGCGCCGATTGGCTGGTACAAACTGGATAAGAATACGGATATAAAAGCGGGTGATATGGTCGCGGTTTACGCGCCCGATTGGGCACGAAAGCTTGCTGATGAGCGCCGATATATCCCTTATGACAACCCGTTAATTAAAAGAGTTGTGGCCATTGGAGGCGATAAGGTTTGCCGTAAAAATAACCGGATTAGCGTCCCGAACTATCCCGATACCATTGTGTACGAGCGGGATAGTTCGGGACGCGAAATGCCTGTCTGGTCGGAATGCCGGACATTAAATCCGGGTGAGTTTTTCATCGTTTCTGCTCGCAATGTTACAGGCTTTGACAGTCGTTATTTCGGCCCGATTGGGCCTGATAGCATACTCGGAAAAGTGAAGTATCTTGGGAATTCCCCGTTGGGAAGTTCTCCGGTTTTACGGGACGGGGGGAGGAAATGGTAGAGTTGGGTGTAGGGCAAGATAAAGGGACTGGGCCTGTCAGGCCTAAGTCCTTGTCTGCACATCGTTTTTTGCGGGACTCGCAAAAAATAGGAGGCCCGGCATGGGTGGCGGGTTTGTGGGTGTTAGTGTGGGTTTTGGCTGGGTCACCTCACCAGAGTTCACCAGACTTCACTGGAGCTGGATAATGGTGGGCCGTGATGATAATCCGTTTAATGTTAAACTTGGGCGTATCTTTGCGCCGGACGGAACGGGCAAATTTTTAAGTCTGGCTGGTCGGGTACGGCGTGCTGCAAAAGCGTCCGGTAGATCAAAGGGCGGTGCACCAAAATCCCGTGTGGGCGGAAGCGAAGAATTATTTATCCGGCGCGTGATTGTGAAAGTGAATTTGGTCAAAATGGGTGGGCGTGGGCGCGCCGTGCAAGCCTTACACCTGAGTTACATTCAGCGCGATAGCGCGGCCCGGCAGGACGGCAAAGGTTATGCTTATGACCGCGAGAATATTTTTGTTGATACGGAAGAGTTTATGGAGCGCGGTAAAGATGACCGGCATCAGTTTCGGATTGTTGTCTCGGCGGAGGACAGCAAAGACTTGAGCGATCTCACCCGGTTCACCCGTAAGTTCATGTCGGAGATGGAAAACGATTTGGAAACGCGGCTCGACTGGATTGCGGCGGATCACTACGACACACAAATTCCCCATACACATATTGTCATCAGAGGCAAACATGATGATGGTAAAACGCTGATCATTCCGCGTGAATATATTTCCTACGGTATGCGAAACTTGGCTGAAGAATTGGTCACGGAAGAACTTGGCTATATCCGGTAGTTTGACGCGGCCATGATGTTGGCCAAACAAGTGCCGCAAGAACGGTTTACATCATTTGACAAGAAATTTCTGAACCAAGCCGTGGATAATGTGCTTGATTTATCATCCGGGTGGGAACGCGGCGAGGAAGCTATTTGGCGGCTTGATATGGGACGGCTCAAACGGCTTGGTAAAATGGGGCTTGTAGAAAAGATCGGGCGGCGCAAATGGCGGCTTGATGAGAACCTGGAGCGGACACTCAGGCGTCTGGGCGAGCGCGGCGATATTCTCAAAACCTATCACCGGGCAATGAGCGCGGCGAAGCTCGAAAGGCAGAGTTTTGAAGATGCGATCTATGACCCGTTCGATGGGCGCAGCAGTTCAATGGTTGGCAACATTATTGATGTGGGTATTCGCGATGATGTAAATGATCGGGCTTTTGTGGTTCTGGACGGTTTGGACGGCACCGCCATTTATGTTGACGTTGGCAAAAGCGAAAACATTGACGGATTGGCCAAAGATATGGTTGTTGAAATCAGCCCTGCCAATATTCGTCCTAAAAAATCAGATTATATTATTGCAGAAATCGCCTCCAAAAGCGGTGGCATTTATAGTCCGTCGGCGCATTTGTCTGATGACCCAAGCGCACGGCCCGCTTATATCCAAGCCCATGTCCGCAGACTGGAAGCCCTGCGCCGCGCCGGTCATGCGGTTAGAAACAGCGACGGCTCATGGAAAATACCGCCAGATTATTTGAAACGTGTCGTCACCTACGAAAAATCCCGGATGCAGGGCAAGCCAGTTGATATAGCGGTTCGCTCTCGAATACCTCTTAAAGAACTGTCCCAAAGCATGGGCAGGACGTGGCTAGACGAATTACTTTACCAAGGCGACATGGCGGAGGAGGTTGCCGGGTTTGGTCAGGATGCGGAAGCGGCAAAGATTGCGCGGCGTAAATACCTTGTCGATACGCAGCTCATAAATTCGGTTGATGACAAAATCAGCAATAAAATCCTGAATGAACTGGAACGCCGCGACCTAAAATCCGCAGGAAAGGAATTGGAACGCGAAATTGGCAAACCGTACACACCTGCAAATAAACAGGGCCGCATATCCGGCATCTATGTAAAATCCATCGAGCGACCAAGCGGACGCTACGCCGTTATAGACAAAGGCCGCAGCCTCTCCCTCGTACCGTGGCGACAAACCCTGGAAAGAAATCTGGGCCGCGAAGTCTCCGGTGAAATACGGGGACGGGGTATTACTTGGGATGTGAGCAAGGGGCGGGAGATTGGGTGAATTTCCATTCCTATTTGGTGGTAAAAGGCGATTTTAGACATTTGGGTAGATAAGTTAACAGTGCCTTCGAAAAAATCTGTTTAATGAATGTTTAGCTAGAAAGGGGCTAGGCCACCACGATAAACCCAGCCCTGTAAAAGGGGTTCACTTTGGTAAGGCATAACTTCTACATAAGCCCAGTTACCTTGCACTTTAATCACCGTCACTATCTGGTCGGGGTTGAGAATGGTAAGACTCGTGGCTTCTTTATGAGGGCCGTCTCGTAAATGATAGCGCGACGTTAAACGACGGTCATGCTTATAACGGTAGCTCTGGTTACTAATTTGCATTTCAATTGTTGCGCGACCCGCTTGAAATTCTTCAAGAA
>JAJRSJ010000005.1 GCA_024278855.1 Alphaproteobacteria bacterium
AGACCACCAACCGTTGCCGCCAAACCAGACAATTCAGCCGGGACGATAACCGTGCTTTGGTTGGGGGATGTGGCCAGTGCCTTAAAGGCTTGCACATAATCTTGGGCGATAAAATAATTGATCGCATTGACATCACCTTTGGCGATAGCGTCCGAAACCATTTCGGTCGCCTTGGCTTCGGCCAAAGCTTCCCGTTCACGGGCATCGGCGTCCAGATAGGCGGCTTGTTTGCGGCCCTCGGCCTCGCGGATGGCAGCTTCTTTCTCGCCCTCGGCCCGCAGGATAGCGGACTGTTTGGAACCTTCGGCTTCTAGGATTTCGGCGCGTTTTTGACGCTCGGCAATCATTTGCTTGTTCATGGCTTGGGTAATATCGTGGGGCGGTGACAGATCTTTAATCTCGATCCGCGTCACCTTGACCCCCCAAGGATCAGTGGCCGCATCAATAACACCGAGCAATTGAGCGTTGATCACGTCGCGTTGTGACAACACCTCGTCCAAATCCATGGCACCAACCACTGTCCGTACATTGGTCAAACACAGATTGATGATGGCATTGTCAAGATTGTTAACCTCATAAGCGGCTTGTCTTGCATCGATCACCTGAATAAACACCACCGCGTCTGCTGTGACCATAGCGTTATCTTTGGTGATCACGTCTTGTGAGGGAATATCAATAACCCGTTCGCGCATATTCATTTTATAGCCGACTTTATCAAAAAACGGTGTCAAAATACCGAGACCCGGTTTTAGGGTGCGGGTGTAGCGGCCAAATCTCTCCACCGTGTATTCCATGCCCTGGGGCACGAATTTGACGATCATTTTGCCAATGACAATGGCTAAAATCACCGCCACTATGGCAAATATTGCAAATTCATTCATTACTCTCTCCTCAAAATCCTAACGATTATCTCTTAAATATGATCCAACATATAGCCCGCAGACGAAACGCGAAACTCGCCGCCCTCTTCCACGTTTAAAGCTTCCACAACACCGTCATTGACAATCATGGCATAGCGCTGTGAGCGCCGTCCCATACCAAAACCCGTGCCGTCCAGTTCAAGCCCGATGGCGGCGGTAAAATCACAATTCCCGTCCGCCAGCATCTCAATAGTGTCGCCGACATTTTGGTCGCGGCTCCAAGCGTCCATGACAAAGACATCATTGACCGACAAACAGGCGATTTTATCAATGCCCTTGGCCGCCAAAGCATCCGCATTTTCCATAAATCCCGGCAGATGTTTAGCCGAGCAGGTCGGCGTAAATGCACCGGGCAAGGCAAAGACGGCAACGCGTTTGCCCGCAAAAAAGTCTTCGGAAGCGATTGGTTCTGGGCCTTGTGCGCCCATATGCATGAATGTGGCGTCCGGGAGTTTGTCCCCTATTTTAATACCCATAACTCTCTCCTTACCTGCATATATAGGGATTAACCCGTGTTTTTCAAGATTTACAACCACAATGCTGTTCTTAATGCTGTTCTTGGGCGATTCTTATACTTGATTTATTTCATTATGGGCGTCAGCATAGCCTATGGCCAGTATTAAACAAAGCAATAAACCGAGCGGACTTGAAAACTGGGACGCTCAATATGGATACCAGGACGGCAATAATCTGGCCGGGCAGTTGATTATTGCCGGACCGTCTATGGGCGATAAACGCTTTCACGGGACGGTTATTTATATGTGCGTCCACGACAGTCAGCAGGCTATGGGCATTATTATCAATCGGCCAAAACCCGACTTGAAGCTGTCTTCCATGCTGCCGCATCTGAATGTCAAAGGCCCTGTCACCCATGAGGACACCATGGTTTTATACGGCGGCCCGGTTGAGCCAGAGCGCGGCTTTGTCTTGCATTCGCGTGACTATCTGGATCCGGATAATACACTCCCCTTAAGCGACACCCTGGCCCTGACCACATCCAAATCCGTTCTCAAAGCCTTAACCAGTGCCAATGCGCCGAAAAAAGCGGTGCTGGCACTTGGCTACGCCGGATGGGAAAGCGGGCAGTTGGAGACCGAGCTTCAACATAACAGTTGGCTGGTGGCCCCGGCCCACGACGATATTATCTTTACTGGCGAGCCGCGCCATAAATGGAAACAAGCGCTCAGTAGCCTGGGTATTACGCCAGAGTTTTTATCCGCTAGCGCCGGAAATGCATAAAAGACATGCATAAAAGACATGCATAAAGGCGGTTATGCCCGCTTAATGAAAAAGCAGTGGACGTTATCATTGGTATAGCGGGTGATTTTATTCTTCAGGACGAAACGATAGTTTTCATTGTCGGCCAATGTTTTTAAGGTGGCGATACCAAAATAATTGAGATGATCCGGGAAGCGAAACCCGCACCAGTCAATGCCGCGCACGGCCCGGTTTATGGTGTCAAAATTCGGCACTTTAATATAGATAGCCCCGCCCGATTTTAGCTTGTCGGTACAAGCTTTGATCACCTGTCTTGGCTTTGCTTCATGCTCAAGATAGGAGCGCATGATAATCCCGTCCAAGAACCCGTCCTCAAATTGTTCCAGACCCTCCAGAGCCGGGGCATGGATAACATAACCGCCGCGTTTTTTCATCAACTTATGGGATATTTCGGCGGCCTGTTTTTCAATTTCAATACCGTAAGGCGTAAATTGCGCCGGGATATTATTCAAACCACCACAGCCAATATCCAGTACATTGCCGATTTTAACCTGGGTGCTAATATAATCCCATTCATCGTCTCGAAACATATGTAAGCGCCACCGGGTTTTGGCGTCCAGCCAAGCGACAATCGGTTCTTTTTCCTTGCGACGTTTTTTCTCTTGGCAAACTGTTTTGTCCAAGCCAAATCCTCGCTCAGACTTTCATAGCCGGGGGCTTCGTCCAGATATATCATCGCGCACTTTTCGCACCTAACTGTATTCCAGTCAGGATGGCTCAATTTGGGTAAAGCAGTGTTGTGTTTACTGGCACAAACCGGACAATTTCGTTTATTTTTTTTCATAATACCACATTAGTTCAAATCTATAGACGCTAAACTTCATCAATAACGCCCGGATTACGCGACCGCCTATTTAGCCACATAACCCCGCGCAAATCTGAAATTGACACAATCAAGCGGCCAAAATTGGTGTATTTGGACACCCCGAATTGGCGGTTACGGTGGCCCACATCGGCAAATTCGATTTTATAGCCCTCGCGCAACATCAAGGCCGGGATATAACGGTGGATATGGTCGAAATATGGCAAGCGTAAAAACGCGGTGCGCTTGAACACTTTCAGACCGCAGCCCGTATCGTCCGCCTCGTCTTTAAGCAGAAATTTGCGCACCTTATTACCAAATTTTGAGGCGGTGCGTTTGGCCCATGTATCCTTGCGTTTGGCCCGGCGCCCCCCGACCATAGCCAGATTATCCGGCGCGTCCTTACGGGTCATAATCTTGATCAGGTTCGGAATATCCGCCGGGTCGTTCTGTCCGTCCCCGTCTAGCGTCGCAATGATTTCGCCCACCGCCGCCAAAACCCCGGAACGCACTGAACGGCTTTGGCCGGAGTTCTCCCGGTGGCTCAACACCCGCAAGGTCTTGTGGGTGGATTTTAGTTCGCTAAGCGCCGCCAAAGTCCCGTCCGTACTGGCGTCATTGACGAAAATCATCTCGTAAGGCATTCCGCTCATGGCCGCGGCAATCTCTGCGGCGAGCGGCCCGACATTTTCCTGCTCATTATACACCGGAACCACGACGCTGAATTTGATTTTTGTTTGTTTTTTTGCGGGCACATCATCCTCAAAACTGTTTGAAGTCTAATGGCACGAGCGCAGCCAACACGCAAGCCACCTTTGCCCCTGATGTAAGGTAGACCACAGATAGTGTAACTATCTCCAGGCTTCAGCCTTGGTGTATAGTTTGGTTTTAGAGGCTGTGTATGATTTTGGCATTGCACATATGCGCCTTGAACCCTATGTCTGTATTTTTTACGAATTACAGGTGTTTGAATGGGCCACTATAGATCATGGTCATTTGCTATAAATAGACGGGCTTTATTTGCAGGCTTAATGGTCTGCTTGGCCGTGATATTGGGCTTGGCCGTGGACGCATTTGCCCACGGCGTTACCCAGGGCGACAAGGGGTATATTGCCGAGACGAGCGGTGTACAGATATTGCCGTTTCTCTATCTGGGTGCCAAGCATATGATGACCGGCTATGACCATTTGTTGTTTTTGTTCGGGGTTGTGTTCTTTTTGTACAAGCTCAAAGATGTCAGCATTTATGTCACCTTGTTCGCGGTCGGCCATATTATCACCTTGCTCGGCGGCGTTTTGTTCGAGATCAAATTTAATCCTTATATTATCGACGCGATTATCGGGTTTTCGGTGGTTTATAAGGCGCTTGACAATATGGGCGCTTATCAACGCTGGTTCGGGTTTCAGCCCAATACCAAGGCCGCGACTTTTATTTTCGGGCTGTTTCACGGCTTTGGTCTGGCCACCAAAATATTGGACTACGAAATCTCCAAAGACGGCCTGTTGGCCAATTTAATTGCCTTTAATGTCGGGGTTGAGATTGGCCAAATACTGGCTCTGGTCGCCATATTGATCTTGATGAATTTTTGGCGGCGCACGGATAGTTTTATGCGCCGGGCCTATAGCGTCAATACGGCCTTGATGATGGCCGGATTTTTACTCATTAGCTATCAACTCACCGGACTATTGTATCTACCGGCTTAAGAAGGAAGCACTATGTATAATTCCAACCCGCCCGCAAAAACTGACCTGCCGTCAACGGCGAAACTGGTTAAATCGACAATTTTAGCCAGTGTCGCCGCCGGGGTCATCTTGGTCGCAGTGGTGATGCCCGCCGAATACGGCATTGACCCAACCGGCATTGGCAAAATCACCGGGCTTAAAAAAATGGGTGCAATAAAAACCTCCTTGGCCAAAGATGCCGCCGAGGAACAGGCAAAAGCCTTGGCCGCTATAACGAACCCGGCCCCAGTAATTTCTGAACCTGTAATTTCTGAACCTGTAATTTCTGAACCTGTGATTTCTGAACCAGTGGCCCGGGAAACAATAGTTAAGGAAACATCGCCGCCGGCCGACGCTAGCCTGCAAACAGACGAGAAAATCTTCACTCTGGCCCCCGACGCATGGACGGAGATCAAGCTGAAAATGACCAAAGGCGCCAAGGCGGATTTTGTCTGGTTTACGGACGGCGAGCGGGCCAATTTCGACACCCATGCTGATTCCAAAACCCTAGACATTGACTATCACAATTATGCCAAAGGCTCCAAAATCCGCGACGCAGGCACTCTCGAAGCCGCATTTGATGGTGGTCACGGTTGGTTTTGGCGCAATAGAAGCGGCAAAACCATGATTGTCACCCTGCAAACGAGCGGCGAATATTCGGATATAGTCGTGATGGATTAGGGTTTAATATAGCTTGTGTGAACCCGTCTGAATGCTAATCTAGCCCTATGAACAAGATAAACTTGCAAATTCGCGATATGGTAATGTTGGCTCTGTTAGTGTTGGCTATGGCTTTGCCGGGATTGGCAAGCTTACCGGTGATTGACCGCGACGAAGCCCGCTATGCCCAAGCGACCGTACAGATGCTAGAGAGCGGTGATTATATCAATATCCGCTTCCAAGACCAAGCCCGCAATAAAAAACCCGCCGGGGCTTACTGGGCGCAAGCGGCCAGTGTCAAAGCATTCTCGGATGTAGAAAAACGCCAGATATGGGCGCACCGCATTCCGTCGGTTCTAGGGGCGTTATTGGCTATTCTCGCAAGCTATTGGGCCGGGCGGCGTTTGTTGGGCCGCGAGGCGGCTTTATACGGTTCGGCCATGTTGGCGGTCAGTTTTATCTTTGTGTTTGAAGCCCATATCGCCAAAACCGACGCGCTTTTATTGGGGTTTTCCGCATTGGTTCTTTGTGCAATTGTCGCCTTGCGAAATGTTCCCGGCCGCTCACAAAAGCAAAAAGAAACATTAAAAGCCGCGATCAAGAACAAACATGCCGTAAAGCCCGCCGTTTTATTCTGGTTCGGCCTTGGTATGGCCGTGATGATCAAAGGCCCGATCTTGCCATTTTTGCTGATTTTGTGTTTTGCCGCTTTGTTTATTTGGGAACGTAATGCCAACTGGTTAAAACCCCTGCTCTATTGGCCGGGGCCGTTGTTGTTTTTACTGATCGTTTTGCCTTGGGCCATTTTGATTGGCCGCGAAACCGGTGGCGCGTTTTTCACCGAGGCAATTGGCAATGATCTGGTGCCAAAACTGCAAGGCGTTCAAGAAAGCCATCCCGGTCCGCCGGGCTATTACGCCCTTACGATCTGGCTCGCTTTTTGGCCTGCCTGTCTGTTCTTGCTGCCGGGGCTTGTCTTTGCGGTTCGCGCCGCAAGAAATAAATCCAGCTTTGATGCGCCCGTCGCCAAAGCCGCCCGTTTGTTGTTGTGCTGGGCCGTGCCATTTTTCATTGTTACGGAATTCATACCGACCAAATTGCCCCACTACACCTTGTTGACCTTTCCGGCCCTTGCCCTGTTGGCCGGTGCGGCAGTTGCCACCATGACCAAAGTCAATGAATTCACCTTGAGCCGCCGTGTTGGGGCCATTTTGTTTTCGGCCATCACCATAATTGTCGTCGCCGTGCTGTTAATCGCCGAATCCTATTATGGTAATTTTCCGAGTTGGAGTTTTTTAGTCTTGTATTCGGGTATTTTGCTCAGCTTATTTGCCAGTTGGAGCCTATGGCGCGGCAAAGCGTTTTATGCGTTTTTGGGCGCGGTGGTGACGGCGGCCATGCTGAATATTTTCACCTATCAATTTACCTTACCCTCCCTAAAAACCTTGCAAATTAGCGCTCAAGTAAAAACGGCGCTTGGCAACAATAATATCGATACCCCCATCTCAAACATGACCATTCTTTCGACCCAATTTACAGAGCCTAGCCTGGTTTACCGTCTGGGTACGGGGATGTTACTGGGCAAGCCCGAAGAAAGACTGGCCAATTTAAATCTGGTTGTTGGTGATATTGTACTTTTGGATACAAACCGGAAAGACACCGAAGACTATACCCAAAAGCTGACAGAAAAATTGGCGCTGACTGACTTATGCCTGACCAATTTGCACACCATTAAAGGGTTTAACTATGCCAAGGGCGACGCCGTTAAACTTGATATATTACAAGCAAATACCTGCCCAGAGCTGATACCGGAACCTAGTTTACCGTAATTTATTTCCCGGCAAAAATGGTGATATTCTAGTGCTCTCCAACAACACAATTTGTTATTCTATAGGCGTAAGTCTATGGGCGTAAGTCGGGCGGGGTCGCCTCTTTGGTTAAGTTGGCAATAGCATCGGCCAAAACAAGAACCTCCTGTTGCCTGTCGCCAAGAAACCGCAGGGCCAATTTACCTTCCTCGGCTTCTTTGCGGCCTATGACTGCAATGACCGGGACTTTCGCGAGGGAATGCTCACGGATTTTGTAATTGATTTTCTCGTTGCGCACATCAGTTTCGACCCGAAGCCCCGCCGCCCGTAATGCAGCCGCCGCCTCTAGGGCATAGGCGTCTGCGTCCGAAGTAATGGTCGCCAAAACCACCTGAACAGGCGCCAACCACAACGGAAACCGCCCGGCATGTTCTTCGATCAATATGCCCAAAAACCGCTCCATGGAACCAAGGATAGCCCGGTGCAACATGACGGGCCGTTTTTTGGTATCGTCTTTGGCAATATAACTGGCGTCCAGTCGTTCGGGCGTGCCGAAATCTACCTGTAAAGTCCCGCATTGCCAGTCACGGCCAATGGCATCGCGCAAGACAAATTCCAGGTTTGGGCCGTAAAATGCACCCTCTCCGGGGTTCAGTATCACCTCAAGTCCGGCGGCGTTAACCGCGTCCATCAAGGCTTTTTCGGATTTATCCCAAGTCTCGTCAGAGCCGGTACGCACGTCCGGGCGATCAGAAAATTTCACCACAACATCGGTAAAACCAAAATCGGCATAAATACCCATGAGCAAATCAATAAAGGTTTTAGTCTCGTCAATAATTTGCTCTTCGGTGCAAAAAATGTGGGCGTCGTCCTGGGTAAACCCGCGCACCCGCATAATGCCGTGCAAAGCCCCGGACGGTTCATTTCTATGGCAACAGCCAAATTCGGCCATGCGCAAGGGCAAATCACGGTAGGATTTCTGGCCCTGGTTAAAAATCTGCACATGGGCCGGGCAGTTCATGGGCTTTAGGGCATGGATTTCGTCGTGTTCGCCGTGGCTAACCTTCGACACAAACATGTTCTCGCGAAATTTATCCCAATGCCCCGACGCCACCCATAATTTATGGTCGATGAGCATGGGGGTTTTGACCTCTTCATAATCGGCCTTTTGCAGTTTACGGCGAATATAGTCTTCCACCTGCCGCCAGATCGTCGCGCCTTTATCGTGCCAGAACACCATGCCTTGCGCTTCGGGTTGCAAATGAAATAAATCCATCTCGCGGCCTATGCGGCGGTGGTCGCGTTTTTCGGCTTCTGCAATGCGGTGCAAATGTGCATCCAAATCGTCTTTGTTGGCCCAGGCCGTGCCGTAAATCCGTTGTAATTGCGCGTTATTACTGTCGCCGCGCCAATAGGCTCCGGCAACTTTCATCAGTTTGAAAGCATTACCAACTTTGATAGTACTGGGCAGGTGTGGCCCCAGACATAAGTCTAACCACTCTCCCTGTTTATAAATGGTAATGGTTTCGTCTGCAGGCAAATCTGAAATCAATTCGGCTTTGTAGGTTTCACCCTTGTCGGTGAAATACTTAATCGCATCATCTCTGTCCCAAACCTCGCGCACGAACGGTTTGTTTTGCTGGATGATGAATTTCATCTTTTTCTCGATAGCGGCAAAGTCTTCACTGGAAAATGGCTCGTCGCGGGCAAAGTCGTAATAAAAACCGTCTTCAATCACCGGGCCGATGGTCACTTGGGTACCGGGGAATAGTGCTTGCACGGCTTCGGCCATCACATGGGCGCAATCATGGCGGATGAGCTCCAAGCCTTCTGGATCGGCGGCGGTGATCAATTGCAGTTTGGTATCACCCTCTAGGGCCCGCGTCGCATCCCAAAGTTCGCCGTTCACCCGCGCCGCCAATACTTTTTTGGCCAGAGATTTTGACAAGGCTTTGGCCACATCCATTGCAGATGTGCCGTCTTCAAATTCGCGGGTTGCACCGTCAGGAAATGTTATTGTCAACATTGTTATTACTGCTTTCTTTATTCGTATCTGGATTTTTATCTAGTCGTTCATTCCAAGCCCAATCACCATAACGCCACGGTGCCCACATTGCTTGTTTATGTATAGTCTCAGGCACCGGGTCAATACCAGATGACCCCCAAGGATGGCAACGCAAAAGCCGCGATAAAGTCAGCCAAAATCCGCGCCACACCCCGTGTGCGCCAAATGCCGCAATAGAATAATTGGCACAGCCCGGTTCGTGGCGGCACCTTACGCCGAGTGCATAAAATATAGGCGACAGGGTGAATTTGTAGATTTTCAGCAAACCGATCGCAGGATATATGAGCGGGTTTTTCATTTAGTCCCCTGTTTAAATTTATTGTGCGGATCATAAACCACATCGCCGTTCATAATCGTGACCAAGATTTTGGTTCGTTTGATATGTGATATTGGTAGCGAAAATATATCTTTATCCAATACCGCCATATCAGCATATTTACCCGCTTCCAAAGACCCAGTTAAATCGTCCTGACCCAGTAATTTGGCGCTGTCAATTGTCATCATAGCCACGGCGGCATTCACACCGGGTCCGGTTTCACCGCTCCGGCTTAAAATGTGTCCAATTTTAACCAGTGGTGATAATTCGTCTGCGTCCCAATCGCTACTGATGGTTATGGGTGCGTTGGCTGACATCAATGCGTCCAGAGGAACAAGCCCGTTCACACGACCCCCTATCACCCTCTTGTAAAATGCTATGGTTTGCGGATCAAATGTGCTGGGGGTCATTTGTAGATCAGCAGTTACACCCAGAGCCGCAAATCTGGCATGGTCGGCGGGTGCGGCGAGAAAAATATGGGTAAGTCTATGGCGGTTTGCGCTGAGCCCATTGGCTTTTTGCGCCGCCTCTACGGCGTCCAAAGCCAGACCTACACCCCGATCACCTACGGCGTGAAAATGCAAGCTAAACCCGGCCGCGTCCAGACGCCGGGCATAGGCAAATAAATCCGGTTTTGAAAAATATTCAAACCCGTATTTGCCGGCAACACCAAAATCTTGCGCATATGGTTCGTATAAAGCCGCCGTACCCAGGCTCAATATGCCGTCCACATAGATTTTAACCTGGTTAAATTTGGCTAGATTGTTTTTGTTAGATATCTTGAGCGTTATTAGGTGGGCAATTTGTTCATCAATATCTCTGTCGGGAAACACATAAAGCCCATTGCTGGCCCGTACCGTTAAGACCCCCTCCTTTTCCGCCCTTATCCAGGCCAAATGATGACCCCGGGGCCAATACCCGCCCGCGTCGCTGACCGAGGTAATGCCGTGCGCGGCCAGGGTTTTCAGCGCCGTGCGCAGGGCTAAATAATTCACCTCTCTATTGGCCTTGGTCGGGGGCAAGGCGGCGGTGCGCAAAACCTGTTGGGCATTTTCGTAAACAATACCCGTCGGGCGGCCATCCGCATTTCTGTCAATAATCCCGCCGGGCGGGTTCCCGGTCATTGTGTCATAGCGGACAGCTTTTAACGCCGGACTATTGGCCCAAGCCCCATGGCCGAGATTATCAAGAATAAGTGCAGGTTTGTCAGGGAAAAGACCGTCGAGGAAATCAACAGGCATGGCAATTTGCTCTAGCAAGTCCGGCATTGATACCCCTGCCCCGATAAACCAGTCGGCGGCGGATTGATCAAATGCGCAAGTGGCTATTTCATTTTTGTATTGTTTGGGTGTGCCAAACTCTGATAAAACACAGCGTCCTTCATTGATGCCGGCCTCTAGAGCATGCAGGTGAACATCATGAAAGCCCGGCAACACGATAGCCCCGCCCAGATCAATAATTTTCGCCCCGGTTTTGGCGGCAATTTCCGCGTCTTCATTGCCCCCAACCCAGAGAATTTTCCCGGACGTGTCATAGGCGAGCGCGTCTGCGGTTGGCTGGGCGTCATTCATCGTATATATTTTACCACCAACTAACACAGTCACGGGGTTTTCCGTAACTGGTGCGGCAGTAGATTTGATGACAATTTCGCCCTCACCTCTAGCGGAACACGCGCACAGAAGCACCAAAAAAGAGGCGGTAATAAATTTCACGGCTTTGCGGCTTCTACAGCGGCGAGAACCGCATCAAAGGCTAGCATGGTCGAGGTATGGCGGGCCGGATAATTGGCCACATCCGACAACAAAGCCAATTTTGCAAACCGGCCCTTTGGCGGCGCGGCACTTTGTTTAAGCATGGCATATAGATCGTCCCGCGCCATTTGGATGTCCGCCGGGTTGGCACCAATGACGCTCCCAGCCAAAATAGCCGCCGCCGCCTGCCCCAACGCGCAAGCTTGCAAGCGTTGGGCGAAATCCGTCACCATCCCGTTCTCTATACACACATCAATTTCGACCCAAGAGCCGCATAATTTGGCCACCTTGCGGGCCGTACCGTCCGGGGCGTCCAACCGACCCACATGGGAAATATTCGCCGCCAGCGTCAAAACATCCGTATTATAAAGTCCGTCAATCATAGGGTTTGTTTACGCTCGGCTTGGCATGAGTGCAAATACTGTTTGTCGCGCATCAAGGATTATTGGCCAGAAAGAATATGGCCTACATTAAACTTTTATGAATCTTTTGGCGCAACTTTGACCTTTGACTGATTCGTTTGCATAGGCGGCGTGATCCAAAGGAAAAAAAATGAACAAACTCCCCCTAAACCAAATAATCCACGGCGACAGTATTGACGGCATGAATGCCTTGCCTGCGGGGAGCGTTGATCTGGTATTTGCAGACCCGCCTTATAATCTTCAACTGGGCGGGAATCTCAACCGACCGGATAATTCCGTGGTTAACGGCGTCACCGAGGACTGGGACAGATTTGATACCATGGACGCCTATGATTTATTCACCCATGACTGGCTGAACGCAGCCCGGCGTATCCTCAAACCGGACGGCGCCATTTGGGTCATCGGCAGTTATCACAATATCTTTCGGGTTCGCGGAATTTTGCAAGATCAGGGGTTTTGGATCCGCAATGATATTATCTGGCGCAAAACCAATCCCATGCCCAATTTTCGCGGCACGCGCTTTACCAATGCCCACGAGACTTTGATCTGGGCCACCAAGACCGAAGACGCCAAACCGACCTTCAATTATGACGCCATGAAAATGATGAATGATGGTGTTCAGATGCGCTCTGACTGGACCTTACCCATATGCACGGGCCGCGAGCGCATTAAAAAATCCGACGGCACCAAAGCCCATCCGACCCAAAAACCCGAAACACTCCTGCACCGGGTTTTGCTGTCCACCACCAATCCCGGCGATATTGTTGTCGACCCGTTCTTTGGCTCCGGCACCACCGGCGCGGTAGCCAAAAAGCTTGGGCGGCATTTCATTGGCTATGAGCGCGAGGAAGAATATATCATCCACGCAAAGCGCCGCATCGACAAAATCCAGACCGGCAGCGGCGTCGCCCTCAAAGTCACCCCGTCCAAACGGGCCTTACCCCGCGTGGCCTTTGGAGTTTTGGTTGAGCGCGGCATGGTCAACCCCGGCGACACATTATATTCCCCGGACGGCCGTATCACAGCAAGGGTACGCGCCGACGGCCGTATTGCGGTTCCCGACGCCAGTGGCTCCATCCATAAAATGGGCGCCCATGTGCAAAAAGCCCCGGCCTGTAATGGCTGGACCTATTGGCATTTCGAGCAAGCCTCCAAAAACGGCCGCACAACCTCCTTGGTTCCCATAGATTTACTCAGAGCGGAAGTGCGCGAAACCATGGGGGTTTTGGCTTAAAGTAGAGGTACGTTTATTGCCAATCCTTGATTTTACCTACGCAAAACATCGGCGCGACTGTACTTGATTGTACTTTTGCTCTCATACATCCACGAGAACCACACCTGAAATATACTTGTTTGAAGTTTAAACCCAAAGAGTATTTTCATGTCCACATCTTTCACGAGCCCAAATTTAAAACTCCCCTATATCGCCCCGGCACAGGCCCAGAAACATGTGACCGTCAATGAAGCCTTGCGCAAGTTGGACGCGGTTGTGCAATTGTCTGTGCTTGACAAGGATTTGGCCACGCCACCGCCGTCCCCGGCACAGGGAGACCGTTATATCATCGCCGCAAATGCTACGGGTGATTGGCTAGGGGCTGATCTCACAATTGCCGCCTACCAGGACGGCGCATGGGCGCACATCACACCCCAGACAGGTTGGGCCGCTTATGTTCAAGACGAAAGCACCAATTATCAATTTGACGGCGCGGCATGGGTCGCAATAACATTTGGCACTCTCAACAATGGGGACGATGTTGTTTTTGGCACGTTAGGCATTGGCGGGGCCACCGCCAACGCAACCAATATTTTGTCTTTTAACGGGGCTGCCGCCTTGTTTAATAATGCGGGCAACGGCATTCAATTAAAGCTGAATAAAAATCTCACATCAGATACGGCCAGTTTTTTGTTCCAAACCGGATTTAGCGGGCGGGCCGAGATCGGGCTAGCGGGTGATGATGATTTCCATTTCAAAGTTAGCCCGGATGGAGCCAGTTGGGCCAATGCACTCGTTATAGATAATTCAACGGGGGGAATAACAATGGCAGAGGGGCTAAATTTACAGTCTAGACTTCATGTAACTACGCCCGCAGGTATAACTACGTCAATCCGCATACAACGGGCAGCGACAGGTATATGGGACCAAGGAATAAGCTCTACAAACCAATTCTTTATTAGAGACGTGTTTTCGAGTGGGAACCCCATTCCTTTCCTTATAGACCAAGAAGCCCCATCAAACACATTTATCATAAAAAACACTGGCTATGTAGGCCTAGGCACCCCCTTACCAACCACAAAGCTTGACGTGGACGGCCCCATACGGTGTAAATCTTACACCGTCGCTGCACTTCCGTCAGCTTCAGCCAATGGGGCCGGGTCTATGATATATGTGACCGACGAAACCGGGGGTGCGGTTTTGGCGTTTTCGGACGGCACGAATTGGTTGCGGGTCACAGACCGGGCGGTGGTTTCATAACCGCGCCGCTTTGGCAATCGCTTTGCGCATAAGGCTTGGCAGGGCGTAATCATCCAGCCTGTTGACATCAGCAGAAATGGCAAAACCGCTAGAGCGCACCTGAGCTGTAAACACAGTCAAATATAAGGTAAAGTGCGTAAACACATGTACAATTTCCCCTTCAATAGGCTGCCAATCCCCCTTGAGCGGAGCTTGGGACAGCCATGTCTCGACATTCGGTTTGCCCACACTCCAGTCCGTTCCCGGTAATTCCATCATGCCGCCGAGCAAGCCTTTATCCGGACGCCGCCTTAACCAGATATAGCCGTCCTGCTCCACATAAAACACGGCCCCGTAGCGGCTTGGCCGTTCGGGTTTAGGCTTGCGTTTAGGGTAATTCTCCGGGTCGCCTGTCGCAAAGGCAAGGCAATGACCCTGCCACGGGCATAGATTACATTTCGGGTTTTTCGGCTTGCAGATATGTGCACCCAAATCCATCAAACCCTGGGCGTAATCACCGGGGTGACCCAAATATGATCCAACATGTGATCCAGAATGTGAGAATGCACCTGCCAATGTTGCCGCCAGATTTCGGAGCACCGGCTTGGCTTTTGGTAATTTCTCCTGCACACGGAATATCCTTGAAATTACCCGCTCCACATTACCGTCCACCACATTGCTAGCTTCCTTGTAACAAATAGCGGCAATGGCGGCGGCGCTATAGGGGCCGATCCCCGGCAGTTTCAATAATTCAGCTTCGGTCTTTGGAAACACGCCATTATAATCGGCACAAATTATTTGCGCACATTTATGCAAGTTTCGCGCTCTGGCATAATAGCCTAGCCCGGCCCACGCACCCATAATATCGTCTCGCGGGGCCGCTGCCAAATCCTGCACACCTGGCCATTTATCCAAAAACTTATACCAATAGGCCGCCGCCGCGTTCGTGGTGGTTTGCTGGCACATAATTTCTGACAGCCAAACCTTATAGGGATCAACGGCGCGGCCAGCGGCGCGGTCTTCGGGCCTGATGCGCCACGGCAATGTCCTGTCTTGCTGGACGTACCAGTCCAGTAATTCGCCGCACATAGCCTGTAGTTGTTGCGAAGTTTTCATGGTAATATGACTGGACGTTTGCTCGGTTTTTGGCAATGATAAACTTTATGGATGATCTGCGTACACAAGATAGCTTAAAAGCCCGCGCCGCACGCGGCAATGTGTTGGACTATTTGCAGAAAAACCGGGGCCGCAAGCAATACCGCCCCCCCCCAAGCGCAGCCAAAGCCGTAAACCGTGTATTACGCCCCCTGTCCAAAAAATTCGGCCCTGGTATTAACGGCCTGCGCACACATTGGTCAGAAATTATCGGCGAACGCTGGGCGGCTCTATCCAAACCCATTGCCCTGCGCGGTGCCAAAGGGGCTAAAACATTGATCATAGAGGCCAAAGGCCCGGCTAGCGCCATGCTGCAGGCACAGTCGGCGCAGCTCTTGGGTAAGATCAACCAATTCCTCGGCGCCAAGAGCATCACAAAAATTATAGTCAAGCAAGGCCGCATCCAAGCGCGAGAAAGCGGCAATCTAGCTGCAACACCCCCTCATAAGCATGGGCAAAAAAACATACCCACGGAAATTATACCCACAGATGGGGAAAATAGTTTACAAGCCGCACTAGACAAATTGGGATCAATCGTTAAATCCCGTAAAACCTGAACAAGGCAAACTTATGAAATTCGTCAAAATTATTGTATGTGGTATTGCACTTATGGCAATTGGCCGGTTTGCCACGGCGCAAACCGCCCATGACCATGATAATGACAATGAACATACACATGAAACCCAACATCCGCCCCTGCCAACCGAAGGCGTCTATTCTGAACTGGACACCGACCATGTGATCGGCGCCCCCATGGCGCCCGTGACCATGATTATTTATGCTTCCGTGACCTGCCCACATTGTGCCAGTTGGTTTAACTCGATCTGGCCAGATATAAAGAAAAATTATGTAGAAAAAAGCGAGTTGCGGGTGATCTTGCGCGAATTCCCTACGGCCCCTTCAAATATAGCCGTTATCGGGTTTCAAATCGCCAATTGTGCGCCAGAAGACCAATATTTCGCCATGCTTGAACACCAATTTGCCGAGCAGGAGAACATTTTCAAAGCCCTGCGGGCCAATCAAGCCAAGGAAAAATATCTGGAAATCGCCAAAAAAGCGGGGCTAGCCGATGAAGCCGCTATGAATAAATGCCTTAGCAATCCCGCCGGGATCGAGCGCATCAACGCCGCCATGTTATTATCCCAAGCCGCCGGTATCAAGTCCGTACCAAATTTGATCATTGACGGGAAAGTTTACAAGGGTGGTCTGGATTATCTGCCCTTGTCCAAATATTTGGACAGCCTTGCCAAACGCGGGTACTCAGCCGTGCCTAGATAATTAAGTATAAGCAATAAGCTAGGGACTGTGTTATTTTAAATCTATCCACACCCATTCGTTAGCAAAACCTTTATAATTCCTTGCCATTAAGGCGTAAATTGAGAGAGTAGACCATGTTTATAAATTCACGATTCGATTCGTTTGCAAAAACGACCATTTTGATTACCGCTAGCGCCCTATTGTTTGGGGCCTGTTCTGGTGATAGCGCCGCCCCCACATCCGGGGCTGTCTCTGGCGAGCGCACGTCCTATGAAATTACTGGCGATCATGCTTTGGGCAATCCTGATGCTAAAGTGACCATTGTTGAATATGCCTCCGTGACCTGCGGGGCTTGCGGCAATTGGCACACGAATGTATGGCCCGAGCTTAAATCCACATATGTCGACACCGGCAAAGTTCGTTTTGTGTACCGGGAATTTCCCACGGGCGTTGTAAATTTAGCCAATGTCGGGCATCTCTTGGCCAATTGTGCTGGCGAGGATAAATCTTTCGGACTGATTGATGTGCAAATGAAACGTCAAAGACAGATCATAAATTCGGCTGATGTCAAAGGCGAATATGTCGCCTTGGCCAAATCGGCCGGCATGAATGAAGCCGCCTTTGACGCCTGCATGGCCGATCAGGAAAAAATAGACCGATTGAAGAAAGTGGCAGATGATGCCAGCAATGCCGGTGTAACCGGAACCCCGACATTTTTCATCAATGGCAAAAAAGAGCAAATGTTCGTTATCGAAGATTTCCACAAAAAGCTTGCGCCATTATTAGGCGAAGATACGCCTACACTTGCCGACAAAGCGGCTGAAGAACCGGTTGAAGAATAAGGATATATATGGGGTCTTTGCGTTTTAATCATATAAAACTGGTCGGGTTCAAATCCTTTGTTGAACCGACTATTTTTGAGATTAAACCGGGCCTTACGGGGGTTGTCGGGCCGAACGGCTGTGGCAAATCCAATCTACTTGAGGCCATACGTTGGGTCATGGGGGCCAATTCCGCCAAAGCCATGCGCGGCAAGGCCATGGATGATGTAATCTTTTCCGGCACCAAAACCCGCCCGGCCCGTAATCTGGCCAGCGTCACATTAGAAATCGACAATTCGGCCCGTATGGCACCGTCCATGTTTAACGACAATGAAGTGCTGGAGGTAACCCGCACCATTACCAAAGGCGCAGGCTCCAAATATCAGGTCAACGGCCAAACGGTCAGAGCCAAAGACGTACAGCTTTTGTTTGCCGATGCCTCCACCGGTGCCAACTCCCCTGCCCTGGTGCGCCAAGGCCAAATTAGTGAGTTGATCTCGGCCAAGCCGGAAACCCGCCGCAAAATTCTGGAAGAAGCCGCCGGCATTTCCGGCCTGCACACGCGGCGCCACGAAGCGGAATTGCGCCTAAGAGCCGCCGAGACCAATCTAGACAGACTTGAAGACATATTAAGCCAGATCGAAAGCCAGCTCCTCAGCCTGCGCCGCCAATCGAGACAGGCCGCACGCTTCAAACGCCTGGCCGGAGAAATTCGTGAATACCGCACATTACTATGGCTGAAACGTTGGCAACAAGCTTTGCAAGCCCTTGAGCTTTCTACCACCGAACTCAAAGACAGCGAAATAAAAGTCGCCGAATTAACCTCGCAAGTCACCGTACTGACCACGCAAGTCACAGAAATTTCCGCCAAACTGGAGCCCCACCGCGAAGAACAAATCGTCGCTGCCGCCATTTGCGGGCGGCTCAATGCGGCCAAGGAAGCTTTGGATAATGATGCTCAGGCGGCCAAGTCGGAGATTAACAAACTCGAAGCCCGCCTCGCCCACCTCAAAGGCGATATTGAGCGCGAAGCAAACATTGTGGTTGATGCGGACGCGGCTTGCGAGAGACTGGCAAGTGAATTGTCCGAATTGCAAGCACAAGGAGACACCGGTGCCGCCTTGAAAACCGCGCAAAAATCCGCCCACACAGCCATAGAAGCCCGCAGCAAATTGGAAGATCAGGTCGCAGACTTAACCAAAAAAACCGCCTTGCAAGCGGCGGGGCATGCCAGTGCAGTCCGTGAATGCGAGCGCCTTTCCGGGCAAAAGTCCCGCCTTGAGCAGGATATCGAAACGGCTATTGCCGCACTTTCTGAATTGGAAAATACGGCGGAAACTTCTGGTAATGACAACTTGTTCGCCGCCGCATTGGACAGTGCCCAGGCTGCGCTCATCAATGCCAAAGAACACGAACAAGCCACCATATTGGCCAGAGAAGATGCGGCAAAACGCGAACGCGATCTGCACGATAAATTTAGCACAGCCCGGCGCAATGTCTCCGATCTGGAAGCCGAACACAAAGCGTTATCGCGCATTATCAGCGCTGGCAGCGGCGAACAAAACTGGGAAGCTGTACTTGAATCCGTCGGTACTAAAAAGGGTTATGAAACCGCATTGGCTGCCGCACTGGGCGATGATCTTGACGCGGGCCTGGAAACTGGCTCACCCTTGCACTGGCAAGGAGCGCATACGCCGGACGCGCAACTGCCCGCAGGCATTAAATCTTTGGCGAATTATGTGGCCGCACCCAATGCGCTGGCCGCACGTCTTAGCCAAATCGGTGTGGTTGAAACCGCCGACGGTAAAGCCAAATCGAAACATCTCGCGCCGGGCCAACGTCTGGTCAGCCTGCGGGGTGATCTGTGGCGCTGGGACGGGTTTGTCTCGTCTGGCGAGGTTAAATCCGTAGCCGCCGTGAAATTGGAAAACAAAAACCGCTTGATCGAGATTGAGGATGCATTGGAAGATGTGCGCAAAGCCGCCTCTCGCACCGAAGCCGAATGGCAAGCGGCGCAAACGGCCCGCAGCCAAACGAATGAAGCGGCGCGAAATGCCCGCCAAGTTCTGCCAGACTTGGAGGCCGAAGACCGCGCTGCCCGTGCGACCCTTAACACTTTTGAGAACGATCAAGCCCGCAAGGCCGAGCAAAAAAACAGTTTACAAGACCGATTAGCCCGGCGCAAGTTTGAGCTTTTGGAAACACAAACCGCACTTGAAAGCGCCAACAAAATACTGGCGGAAGCCCAGACCGATGAGGCTCTGGAAGGTCAGCTTGAAGACTTGCGGATAACACTACAAACCGCCCGCGATGCGGCTGATGAGGCTAGCGCCCAATACCGCAGTCTTAAAAACGAAGCCCAGGCCCGCGCCGCCCGCCTTGGTGCCGTAGAACAAGACCTCAAAGACTGGCAAGGCCGGGGCGCTCATGCCAAACAGCGCATCACCTCCTTACAAGGCCGCGAGGCGGAAACCGCTATGGCGCTAACCGCCGCCAATGACAGCCCGGACGAATTTGCCAAACGCCAACAAACATTACTGTCTGATTTAAACAATGCCGAACAGCGGCGCAAAAATGCCAGTGATGATTTGGCCGAGATTGAGAATATTTTACGCGAAGTGGACGGTAATTTACGCGCTACCGAGCGCGACCTTGGCCAAGCTCGCGAAGACCGCGCCGCCGCCGAGGCCCGCAAAACGGCTGCCAATGAACGCAAACAGGAAATCAATGCCCGCATTTTGGAAAACCTATCCTGCGAACCCACAGACTTGAAAAGCCAATTGGAAGAGTTAAGCCCAGACAGTACTCCTGGCAGCACCTTGTCCGAACCTGATATAGAGCGCAAATTGGAACGCCTGAACCGGGAGCGGGAAAATCTGGGCGGAGTAAATTTACGCGCCGACGAGGAAGCCGCCGAGCAAGAACAGCGTTTGTCTGCCATGAATGATGAACGCCAGGATTTACTGGCGGCAATCGCCAAACTCCGCGTTGGTATTGAAAGCTTAAATTCCGAAGGCCGCGAACGTCTGTTGAAAGCTTTTGATGTGGTCAACGGGCATTTCGGACGTTTGTTCACCACATTGTTCGGTGGTGGTCAGGCCTCGCTTGCCTTAAGCGAAAACGATGACCCTTTGGAAGCCGGGTTGGAAATTTTGGCGAGCCCGCCGGGCAAACGCTTGGGCAATATGTCTTTACTGTCCGGCGGTGAGCAAGCTTTGACGGCTACGGCGCTGATTTTTGCGGTATTTTTGTCCAACCCCGCTCCTGTCTGTGTGCTCGACGAAGTTGATGCCCCCCTCGACGATAGCAATGTGGAACGTTATTGTGATCTTTTGGACGAGATGTGCAAACAGACCCAGACCAAGTTTATCGCCATCACCCACAACCCGGTGACCATGGCCCGCATGGACAGATTATTCGGCGTTACCATGGCCGAACAAGGCGTCTCGCAAATGGTCTCGATAGATTTGGGCACAGCCGAAAAAATGACGGCGTAAGCGCGAAATACTTTAATTGTAAAAATATTTTCATTTAGCCTTATTTTTCAATCACTTAACACTATACGGCTTTTGTTGACACCGCATAGAGGTGCGCGTAAGTTGCCCGCGTTTGATGGGTGACCATCTTGCGAATCGAACATTTTTATCCACGAGGGAAATTCTCTGAAACAAACACCAAAATCCGACCAAGACCGCGCGAAAAAACTGGAGGCTTTGGGGGAGAAAGTAAAATCCGCACAAAAAGCCAGAACACCTGATTTAGACGAAGAGGCTTCTGGATGGGCGGTCGGTATAAATTATGCCAGTGTGTTTACAGGCGCCGTTATAGTTGGCGGCGCATTTGGGTATGGGTTTGATTTTTTAGCCGGCACCAAGCCTTGGGGTTTGATGGTCGGGGTGGTTCTAGGCTTTGCCGCAGGCACACGCAGTGTCGTGCAAATGGCGCAAGGTATGATGAATGAAGACGGCGAAGATGCAGACGGCGAAAGCTGATTTGAAATACAAATAGCGAAATTTTCGCAAAAGAATTGAAAGACCAGTAATGGCAAAAGAAGCAGGCAAACAGTTTGACCCGATCAGACAATTTGATCTCCACAATATGGTGGATATTCAGATCGGCAAATACGACATAAGTTTCACCAATTCATCCTTTATGATGGTGGTGGCCGTAGTCTGTATTTGTCTATTTTTGTATTTATCCACGACGAAAAAATCCCTTGTGCCGGGACGTTGGTAGTCCGTTGCAGAAATTTCCTATGAATTTGTCGCCGACATGGTGCGCTCAACTGCCGGACGCGACGGGCTTAAATTTTTCCCATTTGTCTACGCCCTGTTCATGTTTATTTTGTTTGCCAACATGCTCGGGCTCGTCCCGTTCTTTTTCACCCCTACCTCACATATTATTGTAACCTTTGCTTTGGCTATGATGGTGATGACCACGGTATTAATTGTCGGGTTTTGGAAAAACGGGCTTGGGTTTTTGCAATTATTCAACCCGTCCGGCGTGCCTATGATCCTAAAGATCGTATTGGTCACACCCCTTGAAATTATATCGTTCATGTCGCGCCCCTTGTCCCATTCAATCAGGCTTTGGGCCAATATGTTGGCCGGGCATATTATGCTGAAACTGTTCGCCAGCTTCATTATTGCCATGGCGGTCGGCTTGACGGGGGCGTTTAAATTGGGGGCAATTGCGCCTGCAATTATGACCATTGCCCTGACCCCTCTTGAAATTCTGGTGGCGTTTTTGTAAGCCTATGTGTTTGCCATTCTCACCAGCGTATATTTAAACGACGCGCTCCATCCGGGGCATTAAGACCACTAAGAAACTTACGTTAACTGCACAACCAAATTAGGAGAAATATCATGGACGCAGAAGCAGCAAGACTAATCGGCGCAGGCCTGGCCTGTTCAGGCATGATCGGTGCCGGTATTGGCCTCGGCCACATTTTCGGCAATTATCTAAGTGCCGCCATTCGCAACCCCTCGGCCGCCAAAGGCCAGTTCGGTAATCTGATTTTCGGCTTTGCCGTGACAGAAGCTCTGGGCATTTTCTCACTATTGATCGCGTTTTTGCTCCTGTTCGGGTAACAAGACCAAATACGTTTAAAGGACATCACTTATGAGTGGCTTTACTATCATGATGGCAGCGGCGAGCGGAGCCGAGAGCGCAAAAGTTTTTGCGCCCCTGGATACGTCCACTTTCCCGTCACAGCTTTTTGGCTGTTTCTCACATTTGGTGTCTTGTTATTTCTTCTCGCCAAGGTGCTGTTACCGCGCCTTGGCGGCATTTTGGAAGAACGGTCCAACCGTATTGCTGACGATCTTGACGTGGCAGCACGCATGCAAAGAGAAGCGGAATTGGCCGGAAAAGCTTATGAGCAGTCCTTGGGTGATGCCCGTGCCAAAGCCCATAATGTGGCCGAAACCACACGGGCGAGCGTCGACGCTGAACTGGAAGCAGAAATGCAAACAGCTGACGAACAGACCGCCAAGCAAATGCAACGGGCCGAGACTAAAATCCAGGCAATGCGCGAAACGGCTTTGGCCAATGTTGACGAGATTGCCGTCGAGACTGCCAAGGCTTTGGTCGAGCAGTTATACACAAAGAAAATCAGTATAGCCACCGTTCGTAAAACGGTCAAAGCACTCGGATAGAAACCGGTTAAAGGAGCAGATTATGCACTGGGAATTTAGTTTTGGATATCCAACAATTTG
This sequence comes from Alphaproteobacteria bacterium, assembly GCA_024278855.1. Classification (GTDB taxonomy): domain Bacteria; phylum Pseudomonadota; class Alphaproteobacteria; order Caulobacterales; family Maricaulaceae; genus Robiginitomaculum_A. Next base: position 23,146 of record JAJRSJ010000005.1, read on the forward strand.
GGTGTTTCTAGCACTGGTCGTCTTCATTGTCGGCCTAATGTATAAGGGCATCCATAAAGTCATAGCCAAAGCGTTGGACGACCGGGCCGATGCTATCCGCAAAGAACTGGACGAAGCCCGCACATTGCGCGAAGAAGCACAAACTTTATTATCGTCCTTCCAACGTAAACAGGTAGAAGCCGAGCAACAGGCCAAGGATATTGTCAAGCAAGCCCGCAAAGACGCCGAAACCATGGCCGTCAATGCCCGCAAAGACATGGCGGAACGCTTGCAGCGCCGCGCCGAGCAGGCCGAAGCCAAGATTAAAAATGCTGAAACCCAGGCACTGACAGATGTAAAGCTGCGCGCCGTCCAATTGGCCGCTATCGCTGCAGAGCAAGTCCTGCGCACTGAACTGGCTAGCACCGACCATAAAGCATTGGTCAAAAACGGCATTACCGATATGGGCAAAGCTTTTAATTAGGCAGACCCTAGGTTTTTCGGTATAGATATGTATTAAAAAAGGGCCTTGCGGCCCTTTTTTGTTTCCTGATTTAATCGGATATGCCGAGCAATTGCACGTGAAATACCAATGGGGTTTTTGGCGGAATTGACCCGCGACCACCATCGCCGTAGGCTAGGTCTGAAGGAATATAAAACGTCCAGGCATCACAAGGGCGCATCATGCCGACCCCTTCCGTCCAGCCCGCAATCACCCGGTTAAGGGGAAACTCTATATCCTGACCGCGCTCATAGGAGCTGTCAAACTTCTCGCCGTTCAAAAACTGACCGTGATAATTCACCCGCACGGTTTGGGTCGGCTTGGCCGGTGTGGTTTTTAAAGTGCTGGATGTGTTGACCGAATATTGCAGGCCGGACGCCGTGGTGATAACGCCGTCGCGTTTTGCATTGGCGGCAAACCATGCGGTTTGCTCCAAAGCCGGGTCAGGCATTTCGGTGGAATAGCTGGAAATATCTTTAAGCACCTTATCGTCCGAACAGGTGCGAAACCGCTCAAGATTAGCCTTGGCGGTTTCGTAAGCGCTTACCGCTTCCGCCTCCGTGTTTGGTGTTTTCATGCCGATTTCACTACATGCCGACAGGCCGAGCAGGGCAATAGACACGCCCGTAATAAGATATTTTTGCATAGATTTCTCCCAATATTATTTAAGTGTTGTCGTTGTTCGCCTCATCTTTTAACGAGCCGATAATCCTAAGTCTAGGCGGATCTTTAATGCGGCAGGAAAACCTCAATTTCTGAAAATTCTTTGGGGTGGATATAGTCTTGCTGGAACCAAGGCTGCTGCGTGGACGAGAACACATCCGCCATCCAGTCGGCAACCACATTCACTCTGGCCATATTGGCCGTGTGCGGGCTGCGCACGAGCCAAAAATTGTAAGAATACATGATCCCGTAATCGAGCATCAATAACTCCGGATGTAGTTTCGCCATATAGCTCGGCAGCATGGAAATCCCGGCGCCGTTTAACACGGCACTGAGGACAATCGCACATGAATTGGCGCTTAAGGACGGGGTAGCAAGTTCCCGCAAAGCCCGGGATTTTTTCTCCCAGGTTTCGACCTCCAAGCCGGAGCGGCGTAAATACATCAATTTATAATTGACCACATCCTCCATAGTGCGCGGGATCCCGTTTTTTTCCTTATATTGTCGGCTCACCATGGGCACATAATGCACCGTACCAAGTTGGCGGGCGACAAAATCCATCGGCTTGCTTGTATTAAATTGCACCGCCAAATCAGGCTCATTTTCCGGGCTTAACCCGGATGTGTTTTGCGTATAAAAACTTAAGTTCAAGCCTTTGCGCTCCTCCTGCAAAGCAGGTAAAGCCGGAATAAGCCAGTCTGTGACAAGCCCGTCCAGACACCGGATAAACACATCGCCCATTTCCGCTTTATCATGATGGTTTGCCATGCGTTCAATACTAGACGCAGACCGGTTCATGGCGGCGGCATGAACCAACATGGATTTACCAATATCTGTTACCGCCATGCCGGACGTGGTGCGGGTAAATAAAGGCGTGCCGAGGCGAGCTTCCAAATTCTCGATCCGCTTGGAAATTGTCGGCTGGGTACGGCCCATCAATGCAGCCGCTTTGGAGATCGAGCCGGTGTTATATATGGCCAAAAACACCGAATAATCATCCCAACTCACCAGGCGCGAAATTTTCTCTATACCCGCCATACAATTTTTGCACTCCCCATTAAAGTTAAGTTCCCCTATGCCATAGCTCTACAGACTAATCCAGTCATTCCCCAGCTCTCCCCAGCTAAACTGGACTGTTTGTACCAAATAACCACCCTGCAGGGTGGTTCACCTGTTCATTTTGTGATTGGGGCAGGTTGGCGGGGTAAGAATTCTGGCGGAGTGCCAGAATTCTTACCCCGTTTTTTATTTTTTTGTAATACCGCCTAGCAAATACTTGCTTTCACAGACGCAATCAGGCAAACCGCCCTCATGATTGAAACACCCCCCTCCCCAAAACCCCAATCCTCCATGTGGACTGATCTTGGCCCGGTTATTGCCTATGTGATTGTGTTTAATATCGCCCGTAGAATGATCGACAAGGGTGCCGAGTTCAATCTGCTCGGCATGACCGTACCAGGCGAAGATGCACCGCTTTATATTGGTACACTGGTCTTTGCCCTCGCCATTATCATCGCCGTGATTTATTCGAAATTAAAGACCGGTAAAGTATCCGTCATGTTGTGGGTTACGGCAATCATTGTACTCGGTACCGCCGCTATAACCCTCGGGCTTAAAAGCCCGACAGTGTTTAAAATGAAACCCACCGCCATCAATCTCTTGTTCGGAATAACCATTCTTGGTTCCTTGGCCATAGGCAAAAATGTGTTTCGACAGTTATTTGCCAGTGTTTATAACCTGCCTGACAAGGTATGGCGGGTTTTCGCCTTTCGTTGGGGTTTGTTTTTCTTGTTCCTCGCGGGCGTAAACGAATTTATCTGGCGTAATTTCTCCGTTGATTTTTGGTCAAATTTCAAACTGGTCGGTGTATTGCCAATTACTTTTTTGTTTATACTGCTCAACATGCCTTTGTTGATGAAACATATGCCGGATATGGCCACCACGCCAGCCAAAGAAAAAGAAGAATAAATACTATATTGCGACCAAATTCAAGCCGCGCTATAAACCTGAAACCAGATACAAAAAGGAAACCCATATGGCCTCTCTAGACAGCTTTAATTGTAAACGTGAAATGACGGTACGCGGCGGTACATATACCTATTTTGATCTTAAAGAAGCCGAGAAAAACGGACTATCCGGAATTTCCAAATTGCCCTATTCTCTCAAGGTTTTACTGGAAAACCTGCTGCGCAATGAAGACGACAAAACCGTCACTCGCGCCGATATCGAGGCCGTCGCGGCTTGGCTCAAAACCAAAACCTCGACCCACGAAATTGCATTTCGCCCGGCCAGGGTTTTGATGCAGGATTTTACCGGTGTCCCTGCCGTGGTCGATTTGGCCGCCATGCGCGACGCCGTGGTTAAACTGGGCGCATCCGCAAGCGCCATCAACCCGCAAAATCCGGTGCATCTGGTTATCGATCATTCGGTTATGATCGATTATTCCGGCACCAATGCCGCCTTTGCCAAAAACGTCAAGCGGGAATATGAACGCAACGGCGAGCGCTATGATTTTCTGAAATGGGGCCAGACCGCCTTTGACAATTTCTCGGTTGTACCGCCCGGTACAGGTATCTGCCATCAGGTTAATCTGGAGCATCTGTCCCAAACCGTGTGGACGAAAACCGAAAACGGCGCCACCTATGCATTCCCTGACACTTTGGTTGGCACGGATAGCCACACCACCATGGTCAACGGCCTGTCGGTTCTAGGTTGGGGCGTTGGCGGTATCGAAGCCGAAGCCGCCATGCTCGGGCAACCCATATCCATGCTCATCCCCGAAGTAATCGGCATGGAGCTTACCGGAAAAATGCCGGAAGGTGCCACCGCCACCGATTTGGTGCTTATCGTTGTCGCCCAATTGCGCGCACGCGGTGTTGTTGGTAAATTCGTCGAGTTTTACGGCGACGGCCTGGATCATTTATCCTTGGAAGACCAAGCAACATTGGCCAATATGGCCCCGGAATACGGCGCGACCTGCGGGTTTTTCCCTATTGATGAAGACACTATAACCTATCTCAAAGCCACCGGCCGCGACGGGGCCCGTATCGAATTGGTTGAAAAATACGCCAAAGCTCAAGGGCTTTGGCGCGGCGACATCATTCCAGTGTTCACAGACACTCTACATCTGGACATGAGCACCATAGTGCCGACAATTTCCGGCCCCAAACGCCCGGAAGAAAAAATCAATCTAAAAACCGCCAGCCGTGATTTTGGAAAAATCCTAAGCAAAACATTCGGTAAATCCCCTATGGACGGTAGCCCCACCCCAGTCAAAGGTAAAGACTACAGCGTTGACCACGGCGATATTTTCATTGCCTCCATCACCTCATGCACCAACACCTCTAACCCCAGTGTGATGATCGGCGCAGGTCTTCTGGCCAAACGCGCCCATGCTTTGGGCCTAAAGGTCAAGCCTTGGGTCAAGACCTCCCTGGCACCCGGTTCGCAAGTGGTGGCGGAATATCTCAAAAAAGCCGATTTGCAAAAACACATGGACGCGCTCGGCTTTAACATTGTCGGCTTTGGCTGTACCACATGTATCGGCAATTCCGGCCCGATTGCGCCGGAATTATCAAAGGCCATAGCGGACGGCGATCTGATCTCTTGCTCGGTGCTTTCGGGCAACCGCAATTTTGAAGGGCGCATTGGCCCGGACATTCGTGCTAATTTCCTGGCCTCGCCGCCTCTGGTGGTCGCCTATGCTTTGGCCGGTTCCATGCACCATGATTTTGAGCGCGATCCGCTCGGTGTGGGGCAGGGCGGCGAAGAAATTTATCTGCGGGATCTATGGCCGAGCTCCAAACAAATTGATGCTTTGGTGCGCAAGACCATCACCCGCAAAATGTTCGTCGATCGCTATAAAGACGTCTATAAAGGTGATGCCCAGTGGCGCAAAATCAAAGTCGAGGGCGGCGAGACCTATAAATGGAATTCAAGCTCTACCTATGTGCAACACCCGCCTTATTTTGAGGGCATGACCATGACGCCAGACCCGGTGTCGGATGTTAAAAACGCCAACATTCTGGCTTTGCTCGGCGAAGCTATCACCACCGACCATATCTCCCCGGCCGGAGCCATAGCCCAAAAAAGTCCGGCCGGTACATATCTGGCCGAGCGGCAAGTCCCGACGAGCGCCTTTAACTCTTACGGATCGCGCCGAGGTAATCACCAGATTATGATGCGCGGCACCTTTGCCAATATCCGCATCAAAAACCAAATGGTGCCGGGCAGTACCGGCGGGGTTTCCAAATATGTCCCCACGGGGAAAACCATGTCGATTTATGATGCGGCCATGAAATACAAGCAAGACGGCAAAGATTTGGTCATATTGGCAGGCAGCCTATACGGTAATGGCAGTTCGCGCGACTGGGCCGCCAAGGGTACAATCCTGCTCGGCGTCAAAGCCGTAATCGCCAAAAGTTTCGAGCGCATTCACCGCTCAAACCTGATCGGCATGGGCGTCTTGCCCCTTGAATTTACGGACGGCGAAGGTTGGCAGGAATTGGGCCTGACGGGCGACGAGACCATAGACATAGGCGGTGTCAGCAACATCACGCCCCGCTCCGGTATTGATGTCACCATCACCGATAAATCCGGCAAAGCACGAACCATCCAAGCCCGGGTGCGCATCGACACAGAAAACGAACTGGAATACTACAAGCACGGCGGAATTTTGCACTATGTGCTGCGAAATTTGGCAGCGGCGGCTAAATAGAGATTGGGTAAATTTATCTCGTTGCTGTGTGTTGCCAACCCGGCCAGTAATGTCTGGACGCCTCAAATAAGAAGCATTTGGCGAAATTTCGCCTTGCACGCGATGATATTAACGCAATAATTAGTGTTTTTTTGCAAAAAATCTTGCACACGGGTCAAAGCAGGGATTGACGCACGCGGTTTTGGAGGCGATAAAAGGCCATGCTCAAGTCTGATTTAATCGAAAAACTGGAATTGGAAAACCCGCACCTTAGCCCGGCTGAGTGCGAGCGGGTCGTGGCTATCTTTTTCGAAAGCATTACCCAAACTTTAGAAGCAGGTGCCCGTGTAGAATTACGCGGGTTTGGCAGTTTTACGCCGCGCCGCCGCAAAGCCCGTGCAGCCCGCAACCCCAAAACTGGCGAATCGATTACAATTCCCGAAAAGTTCGTCCCGTTTTTTCGCACCGCAAAAGCCTTAGCCAAGAAAATCGACAATTTTTCCAAAACATAAAGCCAGTATTTGGCCATTTTGGCTGTATTCGCATGAAAAACGCGCATTTTCGACAAGTCCTGACATATTGACGCCTCAGGGTTTTTCCTGTCTTATGCCCCCATATTAAACTTAAACCTAAAGGGGGTAATTATGGGAATGATCTCGGAATTTAAAAAATTTGCAGTCAAAGGCAATATGCTCGACATGGCCGTCGGTATTATCATGGGGGCCGCATTTGGCACGGTGATTAAATCACTGGTAGAAGATGTCATCATGCCGCCAATTGGGGCTTTAACTGGCGGTATTGACTTTTCCAAACTGTCATTTGTGATTAAAGAAGCGACAGACGGCAACGAAGCCGTGGCCATCAATTACGGCTCATTTATCAACGCGCTGATCGCCTTTCTCATCGTTGCTTGGGTGTTGTTCATCATCATCAAAGGCATGAATAAATTTAAAGAAGAAGAAGAAGCCGCACCTTCAGCTCCGCCTGCACAAGAAGTGCTGCTCGCTGAAATCCGCGATTTGCTTAAGAAGTAATCTCGGTAAAATATGCGAGAAAAGGGTGTCCTTTGTTATTGGCAAGGGGCACCTTTTTTGTAAGAGAAGCCTTAAATGCAAACACATATAAAAATATGCGGCCTGACCCGGCCCCAAGATATCGAGAATGCTTTGCGGTACGGGGCGGATATGCTCGGGTTTATTGTGGAGGCGCAAAGCCCGCGCAAGCTAAGTGTCGAGACGGCGGCGCGGATTTCCCGCCCGGCAATGGGGTGCGCCAAAACTGTAGCCGTTACCGTCAATGCGGATGCAGCATTATTGCGCCGCATATGCGCCGTAATGCGGCCAGACGTTTTGCAGATGCACGGGGACGAAAGCCCGGAGCGGTTGCGCGAAGTTAAGGAACTTACGGGGCTAGAGATCATCAAAGTCGTGGCGGTGCGTGAACGCCGTGATCTTAAACAGATCAAAGCCTATGAGGGTTGTGCTGATTATATTTTGCTAGACGCGAAAGCCCCCAAAGGTGAAGAACAAAGAGGCGGTCACGGGGTTTCATTTGACTGGAATTTGCTCAAGGGGTTTTCCGCCAAAACAACGTTTATCTTGGCGGGCGGGCTTAATTTGGACAATATCCTTGCGGCCAAAGCTACGGGCATAAAGTTTTTTGATGTTAGTTCTGGCGTTGAGGCAGCACCGGGCATAAAAGACCGTTCTTTAATTCGCGCATTTACGGAAACGATATATGAGTAATACTCCAGACAATAGCCCAGACGAAAATGGGCGTTTCGGCACATTTGGCGGACGTTATGTGGCCGAGACTTTGATGCCGCCTATATTGGCTTTGCAGGAAGCCTATGAGAAGGCCCGGGCGGACAAAAGCTTCTGGACTGAATTCGACAATTTCGCCCAACATTATGTCGGACGCCCTAGCCCGCTGTATTTTGCGGAGCGTCTTACGCAACACGGCGGCGGCGCAAAAATTTACCTGAAACGAGAAGACTTAAACCATACGGGTGCCCATAAAATCAACAATGTTTTGGGGCAATTATTGTTGGCCAAGCGTATGGGTAAAAAGCGCATTATCGCCGAAACAGGCGCCGGGCAACACGGTGTTGCTACGGCGACTATGGCGGCGCGGCTCGGCATGGACTGTATCGTGTTCATGGGCGCGGTGGATATTGAGCGGCAAAAACCCAATGTATTTCGCATGAAGTTATTGGGCGCGGAGGTACGCCCGGTCACGTCTGGCACTTCAACCCTCAAAGACGCCATGAATGATGCCCTGCGCGACTGGGTCACCCATGCGAGCGAGACATTTTACTGTATCGGCACGGTGGCAGGCCCCCACCCCTACCCTGAAATGGTCCGCGAATTTCAAAGCATTATTGGCCGCGAAGCCAAGGCACCAATCATGAAAGCTGAAGCAAGATTGCCAGACGCGGTGGTCGCTTGTATCGGCGGCGGCTCCAATGCATTGGGGATTTTCCACGAATTTACCCCAGACAAAGATGTGCGGTTAATTGGCGTCGAAGCCGCCGGGCGCGGAATAGACACCGGGCTGCACGCGGCTTCACTGACGGGCGGCTCGCCGGGCATACTGCACGGCAACCGCACATATTTACTGCAAGACCAACACGGCCAAATCAAGGATGCCCATTCTATTTCCGCTGGCCTGGACTATCCGGGTATCGGCCCCGAACATTCATACCTGCACGAAATAGGCCGCGCCGAATATGTGTCGTGTACGGACGATGAAGCTGCCCAGGCGTTCCAACTCTGCACCAAATTAGAAGGCATAATCCCGGCCCTAGAAAGCGCCCACGCCGTCCCGCGTGCTTTGGACTTGGCCAAAGAGTTAGGCGAAGACGGGCTAATCATTATGAACATGTCCGGGCGCGGCGACAAGGATGTGAATACAATAGCGAACTTGATGAGGGTGGAGGTATGACCCGCATCGACCAAACATTCGCCCGGCTCAAGGCCGCTAAACAATCCGGCTTCGTTGCTTATATCATGGGCGGGGATCCTAGCCACGCGTCTTCTTTGGAACTCATGAAAACCCTGCCAAGCGCGGGCGTTGACATTATCGAACTTGGCATGCCGTTTACGGACCCGGCCGCTGACGGGCCGGTGATTGAACTGGCCGGGCTTCGGGCACTCAAGTCCGGGACAACGGTTACAACCGTGCTTGATATGGCCGCAGATTTTCGCAAAACCAATGACACAACCCCGATCATTCTTATGGGGTATGCCAACCCGATCCACCATATGGGCTACGGTAAATTTGCCGCCGCCGCGAAAGCCGCTGGTGTGGACGGGGCGATTATTGTGGATTTACCGCCCGAAGAAGACGCAGAACTCCGCGCCGAATTTGAACGGCACGACCTAGCCCTGATCCGCCTCGCTACCCCGACCACGGATGCTGCTCGCTTGCCCAAAGTGGTCGCGAACACCAACGGTTTCGTCTATTATGTCTCGGTAGCCGGCATAACCGGAAAAGCGTTAGGCGCAGAGAAATCTGTTGCAAATGCTGTGGAGCGTATCCGCAAAGCTGCGGGCTTGCCAGTTGTCGTAGGTTTTGGTATCAAAACGCCGCAGCAAGCCGAACAAGTGGCGCGCAGTGCTGATGCGGTTGTTGTCGGTAGTGCTATTGTTGATGTGTATCACAAAGACGGTCATGAGACGGCTCTTGAACTGACGCGGCGCTTAAGTGCCGCCGCTCATAAATAACATAGGCTTTTTTGTCATTCAGCTATAACCTTTGTCCACACCAAGGTTTTACAAAACGGGCCGACGCAGCCTTTGACTTCCAACCGGTCATCACCGGCCAGTTTGAGTTTGGATTTATAGGTTTTACCGTCGCGGGCATCATAGATTTTACCGCTACCCCATTTGTCTTTTTTAGATTTGAACCCCCACAGCATTTTGGAGCCGACAATATTTTGGCCCTTAAGCTCTGGGTCAGGGTTATTGTCATCGGTAGCGGAACCATCTTGGTTAGGATCTACCCAGACCACCGTGCCGCACGGCGTGCCGTCACCACAATCCGAAATTTGTACACGAGCGGCACCATCCGCCGTCAACCACAACCCAACAACATTTATCCCAGATACATTATCTGAATGTGCCGGAATTGAAACGACGGCAGAAAATATTACAAACAGTGATATGGAAAATAAAATGCGCATAAACTTGTCCTTTGCAATTATTATTATAATCTATTCTTGCGGTAAAATCTGTATCCGGTAGGCATTTTCGGCTTTGAATATTTGTGCTGCCAACGGCTTGAGATCGTCCAGACCCATATTTTGATACGCGACATCGCGGCTACGGAAATTATCAACCCCCCATGTATCGGTTTGGGCCGTGGCGATTACCCCGGCCCAATATGAATTGCTTTCCAACGACGTATCCAGATTTTCCAAAACCGGGGTAATGGCGCGTTTATAATCATCGTCGCTAATATTTCCGGTTTGAAAATCTTTGGCAATGGCGTCCAACACCTTGATCATATCCTGGACTTTCTCCGGCTTGAGGCTAAGGGAGGCCGACATATAGCCGTAGCCCGGATAAAAGCGCGACCCGCTACGCCCGGCCGACGGTGAATAAGCAGCCGCCTCGTCCTCGCGAATAATATCGGTCAAGCGGTTGGAAAACATCCTGCGCAAAACATTAAGGCGGCGGTTGACCATCATATCCGTACCGTCCGGCGCCGGCCAATAAACCTGCAACAAAGCCCGGTTGGCATCGCCGGAATGGCTCAGGGTCACGGGTTTGCGCACGGCCTTTGGGAATGTCAGTTTGGTCATGTCCGGGTAAGAGCCAAGACCTATATCGCGTTTTGGTAATGCGCCAAAAGTTCGCGCCACTTGCTCAACTATGGTGTCCTTGTCAATATCCCCGACCACGGTGATTTCAATTTGGCCGCTTGCTAAAAACGGGGTCAACCAGTCTTTGATTTCGTCCGTTTGCGAGGCCATCAATTCACCCAAAGGCGGAATACCGTAGCGCGGATCACCAGAACGCAAGAGCCGTCCCACATCGCGGCTGGCAACACCGCCCGGCGTCGAATCGAGAGTTGGGTACCAACTTTCAAGCGATTTTAAATACCGCGCCCGCGCCTCGTCCCGATATCCCGGCGCGGTTAATTGCGCCGCCATGATATTAAATTGATCAGGAAGGTCAGACGGGACAGTGCTACCCGACAAAAAGAAATATTTTGTCCCAAACCCAAAGGAAACCCCCACAGCCTTACCGGCCAGTAAAGTCCGGATTTCGTCAGCGCTATGGGCCTCAAGACCACCTGCCCCCATCACACTACGGGCCAGATAACTTAGGGCCGAACTTTTACGCGGCATGGATAAGCTGCCGCCTCCAATGCGCACGGTAATATTTATACTATCCTTGGCAAAGTCGGTGCGCTTGAAATTGAGCATGACATTATTGTCAAATTTGATCAGATCAGCGCCGACATCTTCAATGCGCGTTTCGCTTACAACCTTGCCCGGTGCACCAAAATCCGTGTAGGCGAATGTAGCCGTTTCTTTGCTCTGGTTGGCCTGCACAACCACCGCCAGACTGTCCTCATAGGCGGTGCGGATTTCTCCTTGGGGATCGTCCAGAATTTCACTGGTTTGCAGATACAGCAAAGGTGTATCCAAATCCGACCATTTTTCCTTGAACGCATCCCAAACCTGTTCCAGAGTAATGCTATCACTATAACTCGCAAACCGTTCCAAGCCTGCCGAGGGGTGGTTAAACACACTCTCTCTGGCAAACCCGCCCAAGATATTGCCAGCCAAGCCATTGGTACGGCGGGTCTCGGCGGTTTGCACGGCTATTTCCATGGATTTTCGCGAATTGGCCAATTGTTCGTCCAACTCGGCTTGGGTGAAACCGTATGCAAGCGCTTTGCGCAATTCCTGCTCGCCGACCGCCAAAGCCTTTTTCCAATTTTCAGGCCGTGACGACATGGTCAAACTCGCCTGTTCCATGGTTTTAAACGAATAGGACATACCGACACCCCCCGAGAGAAACACTGCGTCAGATTTTTGCGCCAAGGCCGAAATACGGCGGTTGAGGATCCGGTTGCCCAAACTTTCAATAAATCCGCGTTTGCGGTGCGCAACGCTATCACTGAAATCGGTATAGGGCTTGATGGTGGCCAATGTGATGCTGGTTTGTATCTCCGGGTCGGTAAAATAGCCCACTTCTGTCGCACGGGGCGGCGTCGTGCCGGCGTCCATATCTGGCCCGGCCGCGCCGACCGCTTGCCAGTCAGCAAAATATTCTGCGATTTTGGCGCTCGCATAGTCGGTTTCAATATCCCCGACCAATACCACAAATGTGTTTTCGGGCCGGTAATAGCTTTGATAAAAATCGCGAAACAAATCCGCATTCATGGTTTCCAAGGTTTCGTCCACACCAATGGGCATACGACCAAACAGGCGCGAACCTTTAGAGAAGAAGTTGAACCGGTCCAATGAAGCCCGCACGCCCGGACTGTCTTGGCGACGTTTTTCTGATTGAACAACGCCGCGCTCGCGGTCAATGGCACTTTGCTCCAGGGTTAAATTCTCGACCGTTTCGCGCATGATCATCAAGGTTTCGTCGAGCATTTCCTCGTTAACATCCGGCAAATTCAGCATATAAACCGTTTGGTCAAAACTGGTATAAGCATTGGTGTCAGCCCCAAAAGACAAGCCGAAACGCTCCAGACGCTTGGTCATTTCACCTTCAGGGATGTTTTTAGAGCCGTTAAAGGCCATATGTTCCAAAAAATGCGCCCCGCCGCGAAAATCGTCGGTCTCGTTTAAGGACCCCGTCCCGATACGCACCCTGAGGGCCGCCGTATTGGTCGGCGTATCATTGCGCATCACCGCATAACGCACCCCATTGGGTAATTTTCCGTAGACCACGGCCGGGTCGGGTTTTAAATCACTGGCCTGATGAGCGAAATCCACATCATCAATTGTTGGGGTTTTGTCTTTGGGCGTGCATGCACCAAGCAAGAGCGTAGCCAATGTCACAGATAAAATGAATTGCAGTTTCATGATTTTTCCTTTTCGGGATGTTAAATCCAGCGCCGAACTCTGGATTGGTATGCTATATATGCGTCGCCGAACCGGCCAACAAGATATGCCTCTTCGCGGGCAATCACATAAAACCGCAAGGCAAACCAGACTAGCGGCGCACCCAACAGGGCCAAGGGCGCATTTATGATAAGACTAATGCCGACAAATACGATCAACATGCCCAGATAAATCGGATTGCGCGAAAACCCAAATGGGCCAGTTTCGATCAAATTACTATCGGCGGTATTGGGTAGAATATTGGTCTTGGCCTTGCGGTAGAGAACCGCGCACCAAAGGTTCAAAGCCAGACCCAAAACCACCAAACCAATGCCGAGAAGTTGTAACCACCAAGCGGACATACCAAACCCGGTCTTGACAACAAAATCAACCCCAAGCCCGGCCAGTAATATGACCAGAACAATCAGCGGCGGCGGTATACGAACGCCCGGCGTTGTATTGTTCTTTGGTTTTTTCATATACTATATCCGCTATTATTGACCCGGCAGGGTATAGCCAACTGGAGAGTCTGGCCCAAGCGGTACACCCAATATAACCCAGATGATCATCAGCGCCGTCCCCGAGAGCAACATCCACACCGAATAGGGGATCATCAAGGCGGTCAAACTGCCCAGACCAAAGTCTTTTTGCCAACGTTTGGCAAAAATCAGGATAAGTGGGAAATACACCATGAGCGGTGTGATGATATTGGTAGCACTATCCCCGACCCTGTAAGCGGCGGTGGACGCTTCAGGACTAAAGCCCAAAAGCATCAACATCGGCACCAGTATCGGCGCCGACAATGCCCATTTGGCGCTAGCGGAGCCGATAAACAGATTGAGTGTTGCCGAGAAAATAATAATCAAACCCAGAACAATCGGCAGTGGCAGGCCCGTAGACTGGATAGCATCCGCCCCGTGTACCGCCGAAATCAACCCCAAATTTGACCAACCAAACATGGCAACAAAATGCGCTGCCGCAAAGGACAAGACCAGATAATAACCCATGTCCTTCATGGCTCCGGTCATCATATCAACCAAATCCTGTTTGTTTTTAATCGTGCCTGAAACCTTGCCGTAAACCCAGCCACAGGCCAGAAACAACGCCATAAACCCGCCCACCAAGGATGTGTAAAACGGACTTAATGTTTTTTGTACAGAGCAGGTACCCGCTTCGATCGTGCCGGGGGCACAAGCCTCTTCGTTAATTAAGGGGGTTCCTGGACCAAAGGTCATAACCAACCACAAGCCAACAATACCCAACGCCGCCAACCCGGCTAATTTCAGGCCTTTTTTCTCACTAGCAGAAAGTTCCGTATCCTTGCCTTCAAACTGTGCCGCTAATTCGCCGTCGCTTTTCTCGCCGCCGGGCGACCATTTGCCAAGGCGTGGCTCGATGACTTTGTCGGTAACAAACCAGATGAGCGGTAGATATAATATGGTCATAACAGCAATGAAATACCAGTTTCCGGCAATATTCATCGTCCAACTTGGATCTAGCCCGCTTATGGAAACGGCCTCTTCGGTAATCCCGAACAATAACGCATCAAGTTGGCCGGGCAGTAAATTAGCAGAAAAACCGCCGGAAACACCCGCAAAGGCGGCAGCAATGCCGGCCAATGGATGGCGACCAGCGGCCGCAAACAAAATCCCGGCTAGCGGAATAAGCACAACATAACCCGCGTCCGCCGCATGATTGCCGAGCATGGCCACCAAAGCTACGACGGGGGTCAGCAAAAACACAGGCGTGGAGCGCACGGCGGCCCGCATACCGGCTGCAAAAAACCCGGAGCGTTCAGCCACACCCGCGCCCAACATCACCACCAGCACATAGCCTAGCGGATGGAAATGGGTGAAGGTCTTGGGCATTTGCACCCAGAGCTTTTGGATATTGTCCGCAGACAACAAGCTTTGGGATTTAATGACCAACGGACTACCGTCAGCATTTACTTGCACAGGATGGTTGGCCGTAACCCCGAAAAACGCCATGAGTATGGACACGACCATTAAAATGCCGATCAGGTAGAAAAAGATAAACACCGGATCCGGCAAGCGGTTACCCGTCCGTTCCACCCAACCTAAGATACCCTTTTGCGTGCTCTCTATTTTTGCCTCGCCCATACCAACTCTCCCCTATCTTTTTGTTGCCGATTTTTGTTCCCGCGCAACATGCCAATAACTTATACACTGTGTCAATATTTATCGAAATTCTTATCAGCACGCAAACACTCTCGCCAAGCTTAAATTTACCTGCTAGAGCCAAATCATGGATGCACAGTTACTTGAAACCAGTTGGCAAATGTGGGCAGTTTTCGCGATTGTCCTGTTCGGCATTGCCCAATACGCCTTTGAAAAATACTCAATTGAGTTGGTTTCCCTTGGTATTTTAGCCGTTTTATTGCTGTTTTTTCAAATATTTGTACCTGAAAGCTTATCAGATACAAATGCACGCACTTTGCTGTCCGGGTTTTCGGATCCGGCCTTAATCACGATTATGGCCCTATTGGTGATTGGTCAGGGCATATTTCATACGGGTGCGCTCGAAACCCCGACCCGGGTGTTAAATTCTTATTTGGACAGCTACCCAAAGCGCACATTGACTATGGTGTTTGTCGTCGCTTTCGTCACCTCCATGTTCATGAACAACACCCCGGTCGTCGTGATGTTTATCCCGGTGTTGACGGCTATGGCTTTGCAATTGCGCGGCTCGGCTTCCAGGTTCATGATGCCGCTTAGCTTTATTTGTATACTGGCGGGCATGACCACATTGATCGGCTCATCCACCAATATTCTGGTGGCGGGGGCTTTGGAGCGCTCTACCGATGAGAGCATTGCGTTTTTTGATCCGGCCTGGCCCGGTTTGGTTTTGGCGGCGATCGGAGTGGCGTTCATTGTCCTGACGTCAAAATGGTTATTGCCAAATAGAGGCCCTGCCCCCGGGACCACGTCGCGTTCAGGCCGACAATATATCGCGCCCATACGCATCACCGCATCCCATCCCCTGATCGGCGCAAAACCTGTGGCTGGCCTGTTTCGTGATTTACGCATGATGACGGTACGCTCAATCCAGCGCGGCGACAAAAAACTATTGCCGCCCTTTGAAACCCCGTTGCAAAAAGAAGACATCTTAACCGTAGCCGCAACCCGCAAGGCTTTAACGAGCCTGCTCTCCGCCTACCCGGAATACCTTAAAGGCATGTTGGAAACCCCCGGCTTTAGTAAGGGCGAAGGCACGGCGCGTATAGTCATTAGCGAAGCGGTGATTGCGCCCGGCTCGCAGATGATTGGCCAAACCATTGAAGAAGCAGGCTTTCAACGCCAGACCGGCTGCCTGGTTCTCGGCATCCAAAGACGCTCGCGCATGATGCGCGAACGCATGATGCAAATCCGGCTAGAGGCCGGAGATGATTTGCTGCTATTTGGTTATGTGCCGCAAATCGAAGCCATGCGGAGCAATCACGATATTATGCTGCTTGACTGGGCCACACAGGATTTGCCGGACATTCGCAAAGCCAATATAGCACGCATAATATTTGCTGCCGTTATCCTCATGGCCTCACTAGGTGTACTGCCCATTGTCCACGCCGCCTTTAGCGGGGCGGCGCTAATGATTGCCACCCAATGTTTAAATATTCGCCAAGCCATTCGGGCCCTAGACACCAAAATTTTCATGCTCATAGGTGCCGCCTTTGCCATGGGCATTGCCCTGGAGGCGACCGGAGGGGCTAATTATGTGGCGGCGCAAGTGGTCGGGGCCTTGCAAGGCTACGGGCCACAGGTTTTGTTGGGCGGGCTGTTTTTATTGGTGGCGGTGATGACCAATCTGCTGTCCAATAATGCGACGGCTTTGCTGTTTGCGCCTATTGCAATTGGTATTTCCAACCAGACGGGAATTGACCCCAAAGTTCTTATCCTGACCGTCCTATTTGCCGCCAATTGCTCATTTGCTACCCCGATTGCCTACCAAACGAATTTGCTGGTCATGGGGCCGGGACATTATAAATTCATAGACTATGTCCGATTCGGCGTGCCGCTTATTTTAGTTATATGGGTAAGTTATATTCTCATGCTTCCCTTTGTGTTTGATTTGGGCTAAACGGGTCTTATGTCACGCCATTTCGATCCAAATCAATTGCAGTTTTATATTACTCTGCCGGCCCCCTGCCCGTATCTGGACGGGGAGATGGAGCGCAAGATTTTCACGCCGTTGGAACCGCTCGACGGGCCACATGTTAATGATTATCTGACCCATTCAGGGTTTCGCCGCTCGCAAAATGTGATTTACCGGCCGGCCTGCGAAACCTGTCATGCCTGCCATTCATTGCGGGTAAAAGCGCCAGCTTTCAAACCGGGGGCCAGCTTTAAACGCACGATCAAAGCCAATGCTGATCTAACCCGCAGCGTCAATGAAGCTTATGCGACCCGTGAGCAATATGATTTGCTGCAAAAATATCTTGAAAGCCGTCACCCGGACGGCGGCATGGCCGAAATGGATTTTGCACGCTACGAGATGATGGTGGAGGACTGCGCCGCCCAAACGCAAATATTTGAATACCGCGACAATACAGACCGCTTGGTCGCGTGCTGTATCACAGATACATTGCGCGACGGCCTGTCTATGGTTTACAGTTTTTTTGATATTGGCCAGACCAAACGCAGTTTGGGCAATTATATGATATTGGATCATATTACCGCCTGCTCCAATGCCGGACTGGCATTTGTCTATTTAGGGTATTGGGTAAAAAACAGCCCTAAAATGTCCTATAAAGCTCGCTTTAAACCACATCAGGTGTTACGAAAAATTGGTTGGTGCAATGTAGATTAAAGCTTCAAAAATAAGAAGCGTAAAACACAAAGTACGAAATAGGGGAAATGGGTATTATGAAACGACGACATTTACTGGCTGCTGCCGCAGCCTTGGCAACTGGTGCAACCACTGTATCTGTGCTTGGCGGAAAACCGGATACTAAAACCACACAAACCATAAACACACCAGGCTCACCTAATATAAGCAAAAACCGCCGCCAATTACGCTTGGTCACATCATGGCCAAAGGATTTCCCCGGCTTGGGCATTATGGCCAACCGGCTCGCCGACTTTGTAGGCACAATGACCGAGGGCCGCATTGAGATAAAAGTCTATGCGGCAGGAGAATTGGTCGGGGCTACAGAGGTTTTCGATGCCGTCTCCACAGGCGCGGCGGATATGTACCATTCAGCCGAATATTACTGGCAGGGCAAAGCCAAAGGCTTTTCATTTTTCACCGCCGTCCCCATGGGCATGACCGCGACCGAGATTGCCGGATGGGTTAATTTCGGCGGCGGTCAGGCCTTGTGGGACAAATTGTCAGGCCGGTTCAATATTAAACCCTTTCAAGCAGGTAATACCGGGCACCAAATGGGTGGCTGGTTTAAAAAAGAAATTAACTCACTTGAGGATTTCAAAGGCTTAAAAATGCGCATGCCCGGCATGGGCGGCGAGGTTGTGCGCAGGCTCGGCGGGGCGGCGGTGCGCTTGTCGGGCGGCGAAATATACCAAGCCTTGCAATCCGGTGCCATTGACGCCACGGAATGGGTCGGGCCGTGGAATGATTATGCCTTCGGATTTTACCGCGAAGCTCCCTATTATTACGGCCCCGGGTTTCACGAATCCGGTGCGGCATTGTGTTTAGGGGTAAATCTTGATGTTTGGAATAGCCTGTCGCCCCATGACCAAGTTATTTTCGAAGCCGCGTGCCGCACCGCCAATGATCTCAGCGTCGGCGAATACACCCACGAAAACGGCAAGGCTTTGGAGATCTTGAAGACGGAGCACAATATCGTCCCGCGCACTTTCCCAGACGAAGTTCTGGATAAAATCGGTCGCACCAGCGAGGCCGTGGTCGCAGAAATCGGCAATAGCAATGCCGAGACCCAAACTATTTATGACAGTTATCTCAAGGCTAGGGACAGCTACCGTAGATGGACAGAAATCAGCGACGGTGCCTATATAGCCGCAAGAGCGGCAGCGCTTAAGTGATGGTGGTAAAAAAACTCCGCATTTACATTGTCATTCCGGGCTTGCCCCGGGACCTCGTATTCGTCGCAAACATTGAGGCCCCAGATCAAGTCCGGGGTGACAGAACTACTGTGTTCGGAGGCTTATATGAACCCTGATCTCCTCGACATTATCGGGCGTAGTTTGCAAGCCGTAGGTTGGGTGTTTTTGCCGGTTTTGCTGACGCCTTTGCTGTGTTTGTTTTTCCCGAAACGGCAAGCCCTGCGCAGCTTCCTGACTACACTCATCCAAACCATAGACGGATTTAATATGTGAGTTGGTGAAGCTGTGAAATGGCTTTTGCCGATTTTGGTGGTCAGCATAGCCTTCGGGGTTATTGCCCTGTCTATATTTGGCCAAGCCTGGACGAAATTTGACGAAAGTGCCATTTATTTTCACGCCACTATTATATTGCTTGGCTCTGGCGCCACACTGTTGGCCGGAAAACATGTCAGGGTGGATATATTTCACGCCAATATGCCGCCCAAGTCCAAGGCTTTGGTTGATTTTTTCGGATTTTACGCGCTTATGATACCGTTTTGTCTGGTGCTTTTGTGGAACGCCCAAAGCTTTGTCGCTCTCTCTTGGTCATCTTTTGAAGGCTCGGCCGAATCGGACGGTATCAAAGGCTTGTTTATTCTCAAAACTTTCGTGTCCATATTTACACTGATGATGCTGAGCCAAGGCTTGTCATTGGCCGGGCGGGCGGCTTTGTTAATCGGCGGTGCGCCGCCCCCGCCGCTCCCGCCAAATATAGAGGACCCATTCGCCAAAAATCATGCGGGAGACGGTCTATGAGCCCGGCTGAATATCTGGCCTTGTTGATGTTTGCCGCCGCTTGCGCCGGACTTATGGCGGGCTACGGCGTCGCTTTTACATTGGGCGGGGTGTCACTGATATTCGCGGCGCTCGGCGTTTTTACTGGACAATTTGAGACCAGTTTTCTCTTGGCCCTACCCGGTCGGGTTTTCCCACTAATCACCCGCGATATTCTCATGGCGGTACCATTGTTTGTCTTCATGGGGGTGATGTTGGAAAAATCCCGCATTGCCGAAGATTTATTGGAGGCTATGGGGGACTTGTTCGGCAATCTTCGCGGCGGTTTGGGTATTTCAGTAGTTTTGGTCGGGGCTTTGTTGGCCGCTTCTACTGGCATTGTCGGAGCTACAGTTGTGACCATGGGACTTTTGTCTCTGCCCACCATGCTCAAACGCGGTTACGCCCCGTCTTTGGCCGCCAGTTCCATAGCGGCTTCGGGGACTTTGGGGCAAATCATACCGCCGTCCATTGTACTGGTTATATTGGGCGACCAGCTTTCCAACGCTTACCAAGAAGCCCAGCGCAGCCACGGCTTGCAAGGCAGCGGGACAATTTCCGTGGGCGATTTGTTCGCAGGTGCGCTCCTGCCCGGCTTGATACTGGTTGGGCTTTACGCCCTATATATTGCCGTCGTTGCGGCACTGAAACCCCATATAGCCCCGGCCAGTGGTTGGGATAAAGATGTGCAAATGGGCAAGTTCATCCGCCGTACCCTACGCGCTATGTTGCCGCCATTACTTCTGATCATAGCCGTGCTTGGCTCGATTTTGTCGGGCTATGCCACCCCCACACGCGGTGCAGCGCTTGGGGCTTTGGGTGCCATTCTTTTGGCAGGTTATAAGCTCTCGGGCGACAAACCGGGTGTCCAAAAATTGATCGTACTCGCAACATTGGGGCTTGGTGCGCTTATTATCATAGACCTAAGCGGCATTGACATGCGCTTTAACCAGACCGGTTGGGCGGTTAGCGAACGTATAGCCGTGACATTGGCTTTGGCATTTAGCGGGCTGGCCATATTGGGCACAGGTGCGGCATTGGCATATCTAAAGAACAAAGGCCAATTAGCCGATGTGTCGCGCTCGACCATGTATATCACAAGCATGGTGTTTGTCATCCTGATCGGAGCCACCATGTTCAGCTTGGTATTTCGCGGGTTTGGCGGTGATGAACTGGTCGCTCATATGTTGGCCAGCGCGCCCGGCGGCCCCGCAGGTGCTTTAATACTCGTGATGATCGTAATGTTTTTTCTAGGCTTTTTCCTAGATTTTATCGAAATTACCTTTGTTATCGTGCCTCTGGTCGCGCCGCCGCTCATGGCTATGGGCATGGACCCGATTTGGCTTGGTATCTTGATGGCGCTGAACTTACAGACCAGTTTCCTAACCCCGCCCTTCGGCTTTGCCTTGTTTTATTTGCGCGGTGTCGCGCCGCCGGAAGTAACAACGACAGCTCTCTATAAAGGCATAATTCCGTTTATCGGCATTCAGATATTTGTAATTTTACTGGTCGCGTTTTTTCCTGAAATCGCCACGACATTGCCCAAATTGATGGCAGGGTGACGTCCGCGCCCGGCGGACCTGTAAGTTTATGATGTGAAGATCATCTTAGCCTCGAAAAATGGTACCGCCTCTCAGGTTTGAACTGAGGACCTCTGGTTCCACAAACCAGCGCTCTAACCAACTGAGCTAAGGCGGCATACCAAAATGTGGGCATGGTCAGGCGGATTGCATATAGCAAGCCATCCACAGCATCAAGCCTCGATTGCCGCAAAAACAAATTTATAGGCGTCAAATTATGCCTTACAGGCTTCCAAAGCAGCTTTGAGGGTGTTATCACCCCAACCTTGCGACCCGAGGCGTTCTTGACAGCTGATATAATTGTGCAAATCACGGGCGCGGCGGGCCGGATCGGGATGGGTGGACAGAAATTCCGGCTGTTTACGTTGGTTGCCCTCGGCCATTTTTTCCCATAATTTCACTGCTTCATATGGTTTATAGCCGGAACGTTGCATATAGCGCGCACCTAAAAGATCGCTTTGGCTTTCATGTTTGCGCGAGAACGGCAAGGCAATGCCGACCATAAATCCTATACCCAAAGCCTGATTGAGCAATTGCGTATTGCGGCTCGCGCCGCGCATACATTGATTACGTTGGCGTGCATCCGGGTATTGATTGCATCTTTTTTTCATTTGCGAGCCGGCCAAAATCGTCCCGCCGACCACGGCCAATTGTCCGGCCATATTGGTGCTGACCCGCTCGGCGGCATGTTTGCCCGCCACATGGCCAACCTCATGGCCCATAATGGCCGCGATTTGGTCGTCATTACCGGCAAAGTCCATCATGCCCGTATAAAACCCGACCCGGTTGCCCGGCAACACAAAGGCGTTTTTTTGCTCCGAATCAAATACCGCATAATCCCAAGGCTGTTTATCCCGTCTGGCGCCTCGGGCAATCCGCCCGCCAATATTGCGCAAGCGCGTCGTGTAGCGCGGGTCGGTTGACAGTTTTTGTTTGCGTTTGGCCTCAGCCCAGCTTTGCGCGGCGGCTTGACTTAAGGCATTTTCGCCGATCAGCAGCATTTGACTGGCGCCGGTTTCGGCATTGGTGGCACAGCCTGCAAGCCCGCCGGCCACTGCAACCGTGCCGCCTGCCGCTAAAGCCTGGATCATCTTGCGCCTGTTGAGCATTTCGCGGGTTTCTTTATCAGCGCCCTCGGTCACCTCCTGGTGGTCATGGTTACACATAATAAATCCTCGCATTGGTGTTTAATTTGCCGTGTCGTGCCTTGCATTGGCCCCAGTATAACGGAGTTTTTACGGAAAATATAGGGCAAATTCCAGACAATTTGGCCACAAACCCTTTCATCGCGTGTTGATACATCTGGTGTTCATACATCTGATGTTCATACATCTGATGTTCATGGACAGTTTGTCAGATTGAAAACACAATCGTATGTGCTATATATATGGTCTGACAATTATGATCTGGAGAAATCTATGCGGAAACTCATTATCGGTCTTAGCATCTTGCTTGCCGCGCTTGTTGCAGCCGCATTTATCTTGCCGGGCCTGATACCTGCATCGGTTTACAAAGATAAAATCACCGAGCAAGTCAGCAATGCCCTAGGCCGTGAAGTGACCATTGCTGGCGAGGTCAAACTCTCCATTTTGCCAACCATTACGGCCAAGGCCAATACGGTACAAATCGCCAATGATGACGGTTTCAGCGATCAAGCCTTTGCCACAATGGACAGCCTACAAGCCAAGGTTAAACTGTGGCCCTTGTTTAAAAAACAGGTGGAGATTACAGAATTTAAACTGGTCAACCCGACAATATCTTTAGAGAAAACCAAAGACGGGCGGGTCAATTGGGTTTTCGGAGTTGAGCAAGCCGAGCCTCTAAAAAAACCCGAAACCGGGTTTGCCCGCGATGGGCGCTATACCGATCTGGAAATCGCTCTGGGGGTTTTTTCCCTAGATAACGGCACGGTTAATTACAGTGACGCCTTCAGCGGCACACAGTATAACCTGCGAGCCGTCAACATGAAATTGACAATGCCGGGCCTGGATAAACCGGTCACGGCCAAGGGTGATTTGGTCGTCAACGATACGGCTTTGGACATAGAGTTCAGCCTTGATACCCCAAAATCATTTTTGAACGGCAAAGCCGCACCGGTTTTGTTCAAACTCAAATCCAGTCTGGGCAATCTAACCGCCAAAGGTGCATTTACCCCGTCGCAACTGCTGACATTTGATGTGGATATAGATGCGAACATTCCCTCCACCTCCAAACTTGATGGTTTTTTTAATCAAAACAATCCGTATGGCGCGCTTACAGAAACCGCTAGCCTGAAAGGTAATTTGGTGTTTGACGGTCAAAACATGATAGGCAAAGGCACACAAATCTCTCTGAAGAGCGATATTATTAACACCCGTTTTAGCGGTGATTTTACCGCTGGCATGGTGCCGTCTGCTACGGGAGATTTAACCATAGATATCGCCAACCTGCCCGATTTGCAAACTGCGCTCGGCATGGCTATCCCGCAACTCACCGCCTTTGATACCGCGAATTTGACCACCAGTTTAAGCTCGGACGGCAAAGTTACGACGGCGAAAAACCTGACCATTGATGTCAAAGGTGACATCATCACCGCCAATTATGTGGGTGCAGCAGTTTTTGACACCGCCTTAAGTTTGGCGGGACGTTTTAAAGCCAACAGCCCGTCCATCCCTGCCCTATTGCCAAAGCTTGGCATGGTAAATCTGCAAGGTGCGCAAATTTTGGGCGATCTATCTCTGAGCAGTCGTGTGAACGGCGTCGTTGACGCACTGGTGTTTGAGGATTTTGACTTCAAAACCAAAGGCGAACACCTCACCGCCAGTTATATTGGCAAGATAGAAACCGGCAAAACCACAAGGCTTAACGGCAGTTTTGTTATAAGTGCGCCCGCACTGAAATCATTGACAAATACGGGCGGTTTTGCGCTGCCCTATAGCGGTGCACTTGGGGCGCTAAAAGCGAGCGGGTCAATTGATGGCCGCCTAGATGCGTTAAACATATCCGGGCTTAAGGCCGCATTGACGGACGGCCTGCTTAATCTTACTCTGGACGGCAATATGACCACGGGCAATAAAGGCGGCTATACGGGTCTGGTTAATCTAGACATTGCCTCCGTGCGCCAATTGGCAGATTTAAGCGGGGCCAAACTGCCTCCTAATACTGATGTCGGGCAGGTTTACGGCCCGCTGAACATATCCGGGCAGGCGGTCGCTAGCCTTAGCCAGATAGAATTCACCAATGCCAAAATTGGTTTTGACGCCCTTAGCGGCACCGGAAATTTTAGGGCCAATTTGAGCGGAAAACCAAACCTCAAAGGTGTTTTGGATATGCCAGGCTTGGACATTCGCCCCTACCAAGCGTCTATTTATGCCAACCGCCCAAAAGGGCTTCAGCCTTGGAGCGAAGCGCCGCTTAATTTGACCTTTCTGAAATTGTTTGACGCAAATTTCACCTTGAATACGCCCAATATTCTCACAAATGCGGTTGAACTGGGTCAAAGCACGATCAAGACTAGCGTTAAAAACGGGCAGTTAAAAACCAGCATCCCCAATGTCAGCCTTTACGGCGGACAGGGCCAGTTGGACATGTCGTTAAATGCAACGACCAGCGTGCCGCAAGTGGCCCTTGATTTTACCTTAAACAATGTGGACGGCCAAGGTCTGCTAGGGGCAATTGCCGGATTTACCAAATTAACCGGCAATACCGGCACGACAATGCGCATTCAAGGTAGCGGCAATTCCCAAGCCGAAATCATGCGGTCTTTGCGCGGAGACGGCAATTTTGAACTGGCCGAGGGTATGGTTTCAGGGGTCGATCTTGAGCAATTTATCAGCAATTTAGGGAGCCTAAACACCCTGCTCCAAAGCCCTAGCCTGCCCGCCGGAATCGGGCCCGCCTATTCGACCCCGTTTAATAAACTAAACGGTTTATTTAGCATCAAAAACGGCGTGGTAACAGTTGGAGATTTTGCTTTGACGGCCAACGGCCTACTGGCCGAAGGCGCAGGCACTCTGGATATTGGCCGCCAAAAAGTCGATTTCAGCCTGCGGCCCCGCCTAAAGGACGGCAATGGCCAATTCAAAAAGGGTCTGGCCGGGTTTGGTATCCCCATAAAATTGAGCGGGGATTTTGGCGGTATTCGCGCCGGGCTTGACACTGATTTGGTCGGAAAAATCATCGCGGCGCGGGCCAAGGCAGATATTCAAAACCGGATCACTGACCAATTGGGCGGTGAGCTTGGCGGGGTTATTGGCGGGTTATTGGGAAACCCGCAAACACCGCAACCCACAGATACGCCGCAACCTAATGGCCCACAACCGGCACAGCAAACGACACCAAAACCTACAGACCCGCTGAGTGATTTGCTGGGTGGTTTATTAGGCAGCCCTGAAACACCTGCGCCTGAGAGCTCATCTGGGAGCTCACCTGAGAGCCCAAATGATCCGAAAAATGCAGAGACAAATCCTGAAGGTGAAAATTCCGAAAACACAAATTCCGAAAACACTGGCACTGAAGGCACTGGCACTGAAGGCACTGGCACTGAAGGCACTGGAGACAAAAAGAAAGACTTTGATCCTTTAGAAAAAGCTTTACTAGATTTGCTCGGCGGTGATTGAGCTTTATTCTTTCGAATTTCTAAGGGCTTCATCCAACATGTTTTGCAAGGCGGCAATATCGCCGCTAGCCATAAATTTGGTATTGATAACAAAAAACGGTGTACCTGTAAGTCCAGGAATACGTGAGGCCAAAAACATAGTGTCTTCAATCTGTTCCTCAACCGCGTCCGTTTTCATGTCAGCATGAAATTTTTTCATATCCAGACCCAATTTTATGGCTGCTGAATTGATAAATTTCTCGTTCAAATTTGTCCCGTCCATAAGTGCGAAATGCATTTCGCTATATTTACCCTGGCGTTTGGCCGCCAAAGCGGCTCTGGCAGCATTGCGCGAGGTTTTTGTGCGCCGTTCCAAAATCGGTAGCTCTTTGAAAATCACCCTTACATCATTTGGATGCTTGCGGATAACATCTTGCAACCAATCGGTTGTGCGTTTGCAATATGTGCAATTATAATCGAAAAACTCTACCAGAGTTACCTTGGCGTCTTTCGCGCCTATGGAGAAATCCCGTTTATCAAACCATAATTCCTGACCAACTGCGGTAATAGATTGACGGTCACGTTTCTCCGCCAGCAGGCGCAAAGCGTCTTCAATGATTTCAGGGTTGTCCAAAATATAGGACTTTACGACATTCTCGATCTCGGCCTTGTTAGCGGGCGCAGGTTTTTGGTTGGCTTGCGCACAACCTGCTAGGGACGAAAATAGTAAAGTCGCTGATATAAATGTCGCAGTTCTAAAGGCGGTATGCATAAGGTTTCCTAATTTTCAGAGTAATGGTTTTCAGTGTGATTGGATTTAATCATGTGATTAGATTTAATAAAATGAAATTAATGCCGCCGGTTTTTCTTTCTGGCAAGTTGGGTGCCGGCAATAACGATAATATCGTTGGCCCGACGATGCTGGGCCGGGTATTGTGCTAAACCCTCTTGTGCGCGCACGGCAAATGAACGGGCGCGCTGATAATCATGTACGGCAAAGGCTTGCTCGGCAATCGCATAGCGGGCCAAGGCGGGCTCTCTCTTGCGGTCATAGCCCTGGGAGAGTTGATACCAGGCAAACCCGGTGGTGTGTTCCTTGCGCAAGGCGGATTTTAAATGTTTCACGGCTTCATCAATACTTTCCGTAGTATCTTTTTCAATCAAGGCCTGCCCAAGGGCAATCTCCAACAAAGGCGCAGACGGCTTGAGAGCGACAGCCTTGCGCAAAGGCGCGATGGCTTGTCCGCCCTTGCCGCTTTCATAGAGCATTTGACCTTTTAGCTCATAAAAATACGGGTTTTCAGGTTCTTCTGCGATCAGGCTTTCTATTTCGCGCAGAGCATTGACTAAATCCGCCGCCCGGTAATTAGCAACTGCGCGGGCATAGCGGGCCGGTTTGCTTTGGTCACTGGCCGGGAATTTCGAAAACACAGTTTGCGGCGCATCAATGAAACCGATCAATTTGGCTTTGGCCATAGCAAGGGCGTGAATTTCTTCGTCCGTGTCCTTCACATCCCTGTATTCGCTATTGCTGGTAATTTCGCGCAGTTTATCAATGCGGTCACTGGACATGGGATGGCCCCGAAAATAAGGATAGCGCCGCGCATTGGACAGGACTTCCTGATAGCGGAATTTCTCGAAAAATTGAACCAATCCTTCTCCGGATTGCCCTGTGGCTTCAAGATATCTAGCAGCCGCCTGATCGGTAGAGGCTTCGGTTATGCGCGAATAGGCCAAGACTTCAATCATGCCAAATTGTTGGGAACCGGCCAATATAGCTGCTCCCGCCTGACCCTCACCTGCCAATATGGCCGCTAGACCAATGCCCGCCGCAATCAACATGGCCCCGTAAGCACTTTTATTACTTTGGCTACGACGCACCAAATGTCCACCAGAGATATGTCCGACCTCATGGGCAATGACCCCCTTAAGTTGGTTAGGTGTCTTGGCTTCTAAAATAATACCCGTATGGATAAAAATGTTTTGCCCGCGTGTCACAAACGCATTCAAACTGCGATCATTGACCAGATACAAATCGACACTGGCAGTATTAAGACCCGCAGCACGGATAAACGGGTTTGTATAGGCGCGTAGCGTTTCCTCAATCTCCGTATCGCGAATCAATGATTGCGCACTGGCTTGACCCGGCAAGGCAGATACGGCCAACATGCCGACCATAATCACCGCAAGCAATTTGGTAAAAAAGAGGTTCAAGCCTGTCACATTAACTTTCAATTTGCCGTAATTTTCTAACAATATACCAAGGTTTTTGGAATATACTAGCAAATACCACATCACGAATAAGTCAATCCGGCAAGTTACAGAATTGTAAGATTGCAGTTGGGTTTGCAATGCCTAAATCACGCCAATATACCGAGCAAGCAAAGCACGCCAATAATATTGTGTAGCGTTCATTTTGTCTGCTCCCTTTATTGCCCAACCTGTGTTGCCCAACTCGTATTGCTCAATAAGTTTTTCAATATTTTATGCCCCCTGTTCATTTTTGTGTCATTGCTTTGTCGAGCGGGTGGTTCTATATTGCGGTTACAAAATATTTCATTTCGCCTAAAGGACATAAACTATGTTTGATTTTGCCTCTGCCCGCGAGACCATGTTGGACAGCCAGGTTCGCACCAATGATGTGACCGACAAAGCCATTCAGGCCGCCCTCAAATTTGTACCGCGCGAAAATTTTGTCCCCAAAGCCAAAATGGCCTTGGCCTATAGTGATGTGCATATTGATTTGGGCGACGGGCGTTTCATGTTGCGGCCAAGAGATTTTGCCAAAATGTTGGACGCCGCCGATATTGCGGCCACGGATGTGGTTTTGGACATTGGCTGTGGGCGCGGGTATTCCTCAGCCGTCATGTCGCGTCTGGCCGAAACGGTTGTGGCTTTGGAACAAACCGAAGCGGCGGTCAACCGGGCTACAACATTGCTGGACCAATGCGGGGCCAGTAATGTCGCGGTCATGCAGGCTGATTTTCGAGCTGGTGCCCCAGAACACGGCCCTTATGATGTGATTTTTATCGGCGGTTCAGTGAGCCATGTACCGGCAACATGGCTTGATCAACTGGCCAACCATGGTCGTTTGGTTGTCGGGGGCAATGACGGCCCCATTGCCCGCATCAATATTATAACAAAATCATATGACAGTGTTGGAGAACGTATTGCTTTTGATGCCAATATTCCGGTGCTTTCAGGGTTTGCGCCCGAACAAGCCTTTGTACTGTAAATGCCCGGCGTGCCGCATTTTTCTATTTCGTACGGTATAAAATTCTTATGGGTTTCAGCCTTGGCAGTATTTGCTAGTGCTAGTCCGGCCTGGGCCGAAAATTTCGGCGAAGCTCTGGTCTCAGCCTATCAAAAAAACCCGCGCCTGATGGCAGAGCGGGCCAGGGTACGCGAAATAGATGAAAACTATGTCCAAGCCCAAGCTGGCGGTCGGTTTACCTTAAATGCCGATGCCAGTGTTGCGCGCAATGTGACAAAAAACCAAAGCAGTTTCAGCCTCGGCCCTTTGCCGCCGACAACGGTGAATTCTACCGATTGGCTCACCCCCCACGCCGGACAATTGAGCTTTGTGCAACCCCTCTACCAAGGGGGCCGGGTCAATGGTTTGAAAGCCCAAGCCCGCGCCGGTATTTTGGCAGCGCGGCAAAATCTGCGCAACGCCGAACAAAACCTGCTCTTATCCGCCGCCACCGCCTATATGGATGTGATGCGCGACGAGGAGGTTGCAAAAATTCGCCGCAATAATGTCCGGGTCTTGACCCAACAAAAACGAGCGGCCCAAGCCCGGTTTGATGTGGGCGCAGGTACGCGCACAGATATTGCCCAGGCCGATGCCCGTATGGCGGCGGCTGAAATTGGTTTGGCCAATGCGGATGCGGCTCTAGCTATTAGCCGGGCATCCTATATCCGCTTCATTGGCCATATTCCGACGAACTTAAGCGCACCGCCGCAATTTGTCCTCCCGCCTAACCTAGAAAAAGCAGTTCGACTGGCACGGGCCAATCATCCGCAATTGATCGCGGCCCGTTATAATGAAAATGTGGCCCAATCCGCCGTCTATGTAGCCCAATCAGCCGGACGTCCCATATTATCCCTCAATGCTACCTTGCAAAGTGCACGGGAAAACAGTGCCAACTTCCCTTTGTCAGAATCCATCAGTATCGGCGCACAATTGCGCATCCCGATATATCAAGGCGGGCTGAACAGCTCTCGTGTGCGCGCTGCCAAACACGCGAAAACCCGTTCAAAATTTGAAACCCGCGAAACCGAATTGGCCGTAGATCAGGCCGTGGCCAATTTATGGGCGCAGGTGAGCGCCTCTAAACGCGCTCTTATAGCCAGTAAAAAACAAGTGGACGCCGCCAATATTGCATTTGAAGGCGTGCAATTGGAGCAGCAGGTCGGAACCCGCGATACTTTGGATGTCCTCAATGCCGAGCAAGAGGTACTGGACGCAAAACTGTCCGTCGTGCAAGCAGCACGTAATTTCAATGTCGCAACCTATCAATTATTGGTCAATATTGGCGGTTTTGACGCCTATGCCTTGCAGCTCCCCGTAGAGCTTTATGATCCGTCGCGCAATTATAATGCGGTCACGGCCAACCCTTTTACAGGCTATTTGCCAACCCCGCTCAAGGAAATTATCGGAGAAATACCAAATATCACGAAAGATATTGGCGGATTTATAGAGCCGGGTTTCGACAAAATTAGCGAGAGCAACCGTGATTTGGTCACGAATTTGCGTGTATTCAAACCTGCTACTGGCACGATTGGGCCGAACATAAACACGGACGGACTTGACCCAAAAACCGATGATCCAAAAACAGATAATCTGGGAACAGGCATTGCAGACCCTGACGACATTGATCCCAAACCGATTCTTCTTGTCACAAAAACCAAAAAACAAGCTGAGTGATTCTTAATCGCCTAGGTTATCTGGCCCGTACAAGACCCGCACAAGACCGAGACAGGGATAGTTTCGGGCTAAAAACCCATTATGTCCTGTTTTTTTCCGATTCGTGTCTGAATTGTGCAAAGACCTCGCTAGACAATCTACAGGGGTTATCATAGACTTCGGTATAAAATAGACGCTTTTACAATTATTTGTGGGAGAGTAGACGGGGACAGTTATGTCGGACACATCAAAACTGGCCAGTGACAGTATGGAGCCAAGCATGGAGGATATTTTATCCTCTATCCGTCAGGTTATAGCTGATGATATTGCCCCTGAACAAACCGATGAACAGACTGATGGGTCAATTCATGAGCAAGCTAATGCGAAGGCTGATGAAGCGGTAAGCGCGAAGGCCAAAGAATTGGTCAAAACCATAGACGGCGAGCCCAGCGCTACAACTATAGATTCTGAAACATTTATAGATTTCCCTCAGATTGACGCCAAACTCGATTTAGCACTTGACCAGACCTCTGACTTGGGCACATCTGATTTGGATGCCTCTGATCTGCAAGATGATATTTTTGAAAACATTCTGGAGCTTGAAACTCTGGCCGATGAGTCGCAGGCCAGTTCGAAAAACCCTGAAAACCCAGAAAGCGAAAACCCTGTAAACGAAAACCTTGTATCTGACAATTTACTAGAGACGACCGGGCTTAATGAAAATACATTAGAGGGCATCCAAACTGAAGATATGGTCGACATCTTAGGGCCAGATGAAATTACTCCAGATAAGAAAGACCTTGCAAGCAGCCTGACCGAAGACACTAAAACCATCACGGCCGAGGTTGGCTTTGACCCCAACCTTGATTTGGTCTTGGATGGAGATGGTTCTGATTTTTTAACCACCTTAGGCTCTAAAGACGAAACTGCTAAACCTGTTAATTTGGACGACGGTTTGGATGTTGATTTGGACGCTGATTTGGATACCCATGCCAGACTTGAAATCCCGGATGCCACTGCGCAAAACCAGCCGGACGATGAAATAGATTTGGTCAAATCATTACTCGCCGACCTCATGGACGAACCTGCGACCGCCACCCCAGTTGATAGCGAGCAAAAAAGTGAATTTGCAAATGAAACGCCGCGCCCTAACCATGAAGCTATATTTACGCCGCACACCGTAGCCCCGCACACCGTAGCAATGGCAGAAGAACAATTTTTGGCAGAAGAATTGATCATCCCCGAACCTGGCACCACCGAACCGCATACACCAAAACCTAATACACCTGAACAGGGTACATCTGAACTGGGCGCATCTGAATTAGAGCAAGATTTTCCTAGAGAACCACACAAAACCGAATTTGTAGATATTTCGCCGCAAGATTTTTTCACCCAAGAAGATGCGCACCCAGTTACGGCTAACACACCAGTTACGGCAAGCGTAGATGAACCTGCCCAAGATGAACTGGCCCAAAATACGCCCACTCAGGACATATCTGCTCCAGATGCGAATTTTCAAGAACCGTTGCACAGCACGGAAAGCGCCGACAGTGAGACAAAACCCGACACTGCATTGGCCGACATAGCTGAAGCCGCTCTCTTGGCAAATGAAGACAGGCAAACAAATGAAGGCTTGGCTGGCGGCATCTCTGTTGAAACTACGACTGAAGTTACTGCGAATCTATCTGAAACGGATATGCTATCCAAGCTAACCCTGCTTGCCAGTTCATCGTCGGTGAGCGGCGAGGCTAGTAAAACTGAAAAACATGGCGGGCTAGAAGATGAAAGCCCAACACACGATCAAGCTGAAATCGACAGCTTACTAGAACCGGTACAGCTCGCAAATATTCCAAAAATCAACAAACCAGACACAAACGAACCAAAACAGGAGGACAATGCTATGGTCACCCCTTTACAAAAAGAAACCCTCATTGACGAGCAAACCGAAGAAATTACCAGTACGGCCTTTGCATCCTTGACCAGTGCGGTGGCCGAGAAATCCCTGTTGGAGGAAAACGGCCCGCCCATTGGCGAATTGGTCAAAGAAGCCCTGAAGCCTATGTTACAAGAATGGCTGGATAAAAACCTCAAAACCATGGTACAACGGGCCGTGACCAAAGAGATCAAGCGGATTTCGTCAGGTAAATAATCCGGTAAATAATTTTCTGGAATTGTGCGCAAGGGCGCGTTAAACCAACAAACCGCTCTCTGTGATAGAGGGCGGTTTATTTATGTGAGTATAGAGAATGTTGGACAAGAGTTTTAATCCGAGCGAGGCCGAACAGCGCATTTACGAAGCTTGGGAAAACAGCGGCGCGTTTAAGCCCCGCCCTGCCCGGCCTACGGACACCAAGGACGATAATTATTCCATCGTCATCCCGCCGCCCAATGTCACGGGCAATCTGCATATGGGCCATGCGCTCAACAACACCCTGCAAGACATTCTCATCCGCTATAACCGCATGCAAGGCAAGGCGGTACTGTGGCAGCCGGGCATGGACCATGCCGGCATTGCCACACAAATGGTGGTCGAGCGGCAAATGGCCGAAGCAGGAGAGCCCAAACGCACCGAGATAGGCCGCGAGGCGTTCATCAAGAAAGTTTGGGAATGGAAAGAAAAATCAGGCGGCACGATTGAGAAACAAACCCGCAGGCTCGGCGCGTCTTGCGACTGGTCACGCACACGCTTTACCATGGACGACGGTCTGTCGGACGCCGTGCGCAAAGTGTTTGTGCAAATGTATAATGAAGGGCTGATTTACCGCGATAAACGTCTGGTCAATTGGGATCCCCACTTCCAAACCGCCATCTCCAATATCGAGGTTGAAAACGAAGAACGAGACGGTTTTTTCTGGCATTTCAAATACCCGCTTGAAAACGGTGAAACCTACGAATATGTGGAAAAAGACGAGGACGGCAAAGTCACCTTGCGCGAGACCCGCGACTATATTTCCATCGCCACCACCCGCCCCGAAACCATGCTCGGCGACGGCGCGGTGGCCGTACATCCGTCCGACGAACGCTATGCGCCTATCGTAGGCAAACGGGTTTTGCTCCCCCTAGCCGACAGATATATCCCGATCATCACCGACCGTTACCCCGACCCGGACAAAGGTTCCGGCGCCGTAAAAATCACCGGGGCCCACGATTTCAACGACTACGAAGTCGCCAAACGTCACGACCTGCCCCTGCACGTAATCATGGACGAAAAAGCCCGCATGAAAGCGGGCGAGATTATGCCAGAAAAATATGTCGGCATGGACAGGTTCGATGCCCGCAAAGCCGTAGTCGCGGACATAGACGCGCTCGGGCTTTTAGAAAAAGTCGAAGACCACAAAGCCGCCGTCCCCATTGGCGATAGATCCGGCGTAGTCATAGAACCCATGCTGACGGATCAATGGTATGTGGACGCGAAGAAATTATCGGTAGATGCGGTAGCCGCCATGAATGCGGGGCATTCTGGCGAGGACGGGGATAAAGGCGAAACCCGTTTCATCCCGCCCAATTGGAAAAAGACATGGGACCAATGGATGGACGAAATCCAGCCCTGGTGTATCTCCAGACAACTCTGGTGGGGGCATCAGGTTCCGGCTTGGTATGGGCCAGAAAATCCAATTTCAGAGAATCAAGAGAGAGTTGATTATTCAGGTTTAAAACCTTTCGTCGCTCATAACGCAACATCCGCAATTAGTCTTGCTCAAAAATATTACGATGAAACATATGGCACAGGAAAAATAAAGGTCACAGGTACAGTAGATGGCGGTGGCGAGCCAAGATCACCCGGTATGGACGTGAGACAAAGGTCAGGTGGCTCAAATCTCCATACAGGCGAAATACATGTTGATCTGACCCGCGACCCAGACGTACTCGACACATGGTTCTCGTCTGGCCTTTGGCCGTTCGCCACCCTTGGCTGGCCGGAGGAGACGCCGGAGTTTGACCGCTTCTACCCGACCTCCACCCTTGTTACCGCATTTGATATTATCTTTTTCTGGGTGGCGCGGATGATGATGCAGGGTTTGCATTTAACCGGGCAAGTGCCGTTTAAGGACGTGTATATCCATGCGCTGGTGTTGGATGAACACGGCCAGAAAATGTCCAAATCCAAGGGCAATGTGGTTGACCCGCTTGTGCTGATCGACAAATACGGCGCGGACGCTCTGCGGTTCTCGCTGGCCGCCCAAGCGGCCCAGGGCCGCAATATCCGGCTCTCGGAACCACGCATCGAGGGCTACCGTAATTTCGGCACCAAGCTATGGAACGCCGCCAATTTTTGCCAGCTGAAAGGCTGCGCCCCCGTAACCGGGTTCGACCCGCTCTCGTGCCAACAAACCGTCAATAAATGGGTTGTCGGCGAGGTCGCCAAGGCGTCTGCACTGGTCACATCAGCCATCGAAGCCTATAGATTTAACGAAGCCGCAGACGCCGCCTACAAGTTTTCACGTGGACAGTATTGTGACTGGTATGTGGAACTGATCCAGCCGGTATTCGATTCTGGAGATGATGAAGCAATCAATGAGACCAAAGCCTGCGCGGCATGGGCTTTTGATCAAATCCTGAAAATGTTGCACCCGTTCATGCCGTTTATCACCGAGGAACTCTGGGCGCAAACGGCGGGCGAAACACCCCGCGAGGGCTTCCTCATGGCCGCCCCATGGCCTGATATGGACGACAATTATATCAACACCCAAGCCGAAACCGACATCGCTTGGCTCATTGACCTAATCAGCGAAGTCCGCTCCGTGCGCACCGAAATGAACATCCCGCCGTCCAAAAAAGCCAAAATGGTACTGGTCGGCGCGTCCGAGCAAACCATATCCCGCATGGGCACTTACAAAGAAGCTCTGGAACGCATGGCCCGCATGGAAAATTGGGAGGTCGCCGACACCGCCCCCAAAGGTGCTATCCAGGCGGTTGTCGGCGAAACCACCATCGCCATGCCGTTAGAAGGCCTTATCGACCTGAACGCAGAACGCGCCCGAACCCTCAAAGAAATCGCCAAAGTCGAGATTGAGATCAAGAAAATCGACAGCAAGCTCGCCAATAAAAACTTTACAGACCGCGCCCCCGAAGCCGTTGTCAACGAACAACACACAAGACACACAGCATTTACGGCAGAGCTGGAAAAACTAAAATCGGCATTGGATAATTTACCAAGCTAGGGCAATGTAGCTAAAGGAAAGCATAAAGCCCCCGCAAATTGAGAGTTGTGATAGCCGGCTATTTAGTATTGAAACTCCAAATTTCCGGCACATCTACAAGCATGTCTTGGTAATACGTTTGGAAACCGGGGAGTTTGACTTGGTTTAGAAAACTTGAATAGGCCAGATAACTGACCAGAAACCGCATATCGCTGATCCAGGGCGGCAGGATTTTGGCCGGGATTATCTTCCCATTTGCCGCCAAGATAGCCATAGCGGGAATATCCTCGATGTCTAATTTACCCACGAACAAGAGCCGCAATAAATCGGCCCGACCAAGCTTGGTAGCCGTGCGCATGAAATTATGGACGCGCAGCAAACCGTTGAGATAAACCCCGTCTTTAGTAAACGGCGCCCCGCCGGTAATGACGCCGCCCCTGAACACCCGGCGCGTATCGGCGAAAGCCTGCGTGCTTGGGTTGTCACAAGATTTAAAGTATCGGAACACCTGCATAAAATCCGCCCCGTCCACCGACATTTGTATGGCAATCACCCGGTCAACCAGACGGCGAAACCGCACCGGATCCATAGCACCAGTAATGATTTCGGCGAATACGGCCAAGCCTTCTTGGATCTCGGTCGTGCCTGCATGGGAAGCACCGAGGATGGGAAAGTCCGCCTGTGTTCGCCCGTTTCGAGCCGTTGCCACATGGACGAGGGCTTCATGGTGCAAGAGTTGGCGCACATCCAAGGCGGTAAAACGAGCATCAGAACGCACCCGGATTCGCCGCGACCCGGCCAAAACCTTGGCGGACAAATCCGGAGACAATTCGGCAATAGGCGCATTGCCATCAAAATAGCGGGATAATTTGCCCGACAAGCGCTTGGTAAATTCTTCCGCCCCGAAATCTTCGTCCGCGCCGCCCAATACCAATTGTTCGAAACTTAGCCCCGACAATGTCCCGTCTAAATGCTTGGCCAGATCTACATTTCTGGTTTTACGGTCAAGCATGGTATCGGTTGGTGTGCCGTAGAGCCGTTTTGAATGGCTATAAAATTCCGGCGTGCCGACGGCCTCTAACATATTGGCCCCATGCTCCAACTTATTCGCGGTTCGGCTTAACCATTGCAACACCGGATGCTCGCCCGCCACCAATGGCTTAATTTTTGCAAGTTCTGCACGGGTTTTCTCGCCGTCAAATTTCGGATATTCAGGCTTTGGTAAACCCGCACACCCGCTCGCTAAAAACGCCGCTTCAATTTCAGGTTCCCAGTTTAGTGTGCGCAAAATTCGAATTTTGCGTTCCGCCTGTTTGAGCAATTTAGCCGCCCTACTCGCTTGTTCATAAATTTTCGGGCTGAGACCGGACATCACATTACCCGGTATCTTTATGGGGCTCACCGGATTTCCAATGCTTGCGGCACACGGATGCATAAACATCATTACCGCCAATCACGACTTGGGTTCCGGCCTTTACCGACTTGCCACCTGCGTCCATGCGCAGCACCATAGAAGCTTTGCTGCCGCACCAACATATGGTGCGAATTTCGCGCAGATGATCGGCGAGCGCCAACAGGGCCGCACTGCCGGGGAATAATTCGCCGGCAAAATCCGTGCGCAGACCGTAACATAAAACCGGAATGCGAAGCTCGTCTGTCACTTTAGAGAGCTGCCAAACCTGTTCAGCACTTAAAAATGGCGCCTCGTCGATCATCACGCAATCAACCGGGTTTTCCTTGTGGCGTGCCGTAATCGCAGCATATACATCCGTACCACTTGAAAATAAATCTGCCGGTTTATCCAAACCAATGCGCGACGCAATTTGCCCAACCCCGGCCCGATCGTCCAAAGCCGCCGTCATGAGCAAAGTCCGCATGCCTTGCTCATAATAGTTATGGCTAGCCTGCAAAAGCACCGTAGACTTGCCCGCATTCATCGCGGAATAGTTAAAATATAATTTGGCCAATTTGTTGCTTTAGAATCTGTTAAAACAAAACCTTACTGCGAACAAAAGCTTGGCGCAAATACCTAGCCAATAATAAACTTTGCTAAATCTGCTGGTGGCATCAGGCCTTGCAGATTTCTTGGATCGTCGATTGGTTTTCCGACATTTGTGGTCACAGGTAATATACCGGCCCAGATCGGCAACCCATAATCATCTTCATCATCCACGGGCGGGCCTGTCCTGATTTTGGCAGAGGCCTCATCAATCGGTATCGATAGAATACTGGTCGCTTTTAATTCCTTTGCCAACATAGGCCGCATATTGTCCCAACGGCCGGGAAACCATTGCTCAAACATAGCTTTCAAACTCGCGGTTTTGGCGGCTTCGCCTTCGACTAAACTGGCTTTGCCAAACATCATCACCGACCTATAATTGACACTATGATGAAATGCGGATCGCGCCATGACCATGCCGTCCATGAGGGTAACGGCCATACAGACATCCGTCCCCTCAGCCTTGCGTATCAAGCGGCTCGCTGCGGATCCGTGCCAGTAAACATGCGCTCCTTCGCGCTACTGCAAAGTGGGCGTGACCACTGGTTTACCTTCAAAACTATATGCCACATGACATAAGGGCATCGCGTCCAGAATATTATAGATCGTATCCTTGGAATAATCAGCGCGCTTATGTCCTCTTTTTACGCGGGTGCGCTCGGATGCGGGGCCTTGTTTTCCTATACTTTTTTTAGACATTATACCTCCCGTATTTGCGCGCAAGCTAGCGCAAATATTACGTTCAGCAAAACAAGCATGGTTTCAATATATTACTCTACTCAAAAACCATGACACCATCATTGATCTTACCCCACCGGATTGCTTTATAGTCTTTAAGGTAATTTTCAGGGTTGCGCCAAGGCATGTGTTTGCCTTGTTTTGGCAAGACGTCCAATGCACGCAAGAAATACCCCGAACGCAAATTGACCAATCGCTCCGTCTCCATGTCGGAGTCCGACCGAATGCCGGGATATTTAAATAAATCCCAAGTGCCGCCTAAATTCTCCCGGCTTTCCAGTACGGCATAGGACTGATCGGGACTGGTCATGGTCAGATGACATCCGGCCCCAATCCCGGAAATCCCCGCACCGATTATCAAGACATCAACATGTTCCATTAAATTATATCACCAAGCAAACCCGTCACCAAGGAAGCTCATAGCCCTCAGCGTGCCAGAATGTACCGCTTGTGTCCATGCTAAGCGCGTCCATACGTTCTATTAGCCCGGCGGCAGCAGTGCTTGCGTCGGTCATACCATTACCATTTGTCATATTCGTGCGCACATACCCCGGATGCAGGAGGGTAACGGCAATACCGCGCGGGCGCATATCATGGGACAGGTTTACCCCGGCCATATTGGCGGCGGTTTTGGACATGCGGTAGCCGTACATGCCGCCGGATGAATTATCGTCCAGAGAGCCAACCCGCGAGGTGACGATTCCGATTTTGGCACCATCTTTAAGGTTTGCGTTCAGGGCTTGGGTGACGCGAAGTGGCCCGAGCGTATTGACCTCATATTGTGCGCGCATCCGCTCAAAATCGAGGGTCCCAAAGCTCTCACCCGTAAGGATACCGGCATTGTTGATCAGTACATCAAGCTTGCGCTCACCAACAATTTTTGCCAAAGCCGCCACACTGTCCGCACTGGTGACATCAATGTTTTGGGCAATCTCGCACCCCGCCGCACGCAGTTCATCACTGGCGCTGCGACAAGTGGCAATCACTTCGTCCCCCCGCTGCGCATATTGTTTCGCCATCTCAAGACCAATGCCCTGATTAGTCCCGGTAATTAATATTTGTGCCATTTTGTTTCTCCCTAGTCTGGTATCAAGTCTGGTATCAAGTCTGGTATCAAGTCTGGTATCAAGTCTGGGATCAAGTCTGGCACCAAGCCCAGCACCAATAGCATCATACCCGTTGGGTTGACGTTGTGCTACTTCATTCTTGAACATCCGGTAAATAAATGGGACGTCCGTGTGGTTTTGCCCGACACTGGAATACCAGATTAGAGCGCTTAGTTGAGTTTCGTGAGGAGCTAGCCACACGGCGGTGTCTTTTCACATAGGGGGCCCGTAGGTTAGTCGAGAACCAAGGACCTCACCCGGAGCCGGCCGACCACTCTTTGTTATCAGAGCATCTACACCGACGAAACACCGTCTTCCCTCCAGCCAGCCAACGATCGCTTGCCTGTCCCTGACGGAAGAACAATTTCAATATAAGGGTAGCCATATAATCAGGGATAAAACTTCTTGTCTTTCTGTAATAATAGAAATTGACACTGTGTGAATAAATTAGAGACAAACCCTATCTACAATTCACACTTAACCATTTGACCACTTCTCCTGTTAACTCCATTCTTGTCCATGAGTATGAATGGTCACCCTCCAGGATTTTGTGGGTCAGATTTACGCCGTCTGCTTGTTCAAACGCCGCCACCAAAACGCTGTGATAAATGTCCGGCGGTAGAACCGTATCACCTTTGGCAGCCAGCAAAAATACATTGCGACCGGCGAACTCTCCCGCTTGTTTGGAGACGCTAAATGCGGCCATATTATCGGCAATTTCTGCCATCATACGTTTACCGCTGATGCCCTTAAGCGGGCCACGCCCAAGTAAGTGTTCTGCGTCCACATAGGCCGAAAACCCGGCGCGGGCCTTTGCCGCCTGCTCCCACCCGTCTGCGTCATCCTCAAACCCCTCTACACCCTCAAACATAGAGCCGCGAATGCCGTAATCCACGGGCGACATACCGACCACACAGCCAATTTGTTTGTCCTTTGCCGCCGCCGCCAGCGCCGCAAACCCGCCCATAGAATGACCGACATAACTTATGCGTTTTGGGTCAATCCGGTATTTGGCAATACTGTCCGGTGCGCGGACAAACATGGCTGCCGCTAGCGCATCCTCTATTACATTGTTCAGGGAAAAATTGCCCTCACTACCCCAAGCCCCCCGGTAATGGAAAAACAAAACATTGAACCCGGAGCGGCGTGCCGCCTGCGCGATGTCGAGGTTTTTCTCATAGCCCGGAAAGCCGTGCAACATGATAACCGTAGGGTGTGGCCCGGCCCCGTCCGCTAGATAGAAATGTCCGTTCAGCGCACTACCGCCGCTGTCAAAATCCAGCTCAACCGTGGTCGGCGGGAAATTTTTATCGATGCTTGCCGGGTCGGTGATCACCGGGTCAACACTGTCATCAGACGAGGTATGGTCAGATATAATCACCCATTTATCATCTTGTTTTTTGAGCAAAAGCGTAAACAACCCGCCCGGTTTATCGTGCTTGCGGGTTAATTCCCAACGACCAAAAACTTGTGCATAATCAGACGATAATATTTTAACTTCCAGGTTTTTAAAATCTAACTGACCCATAGTCTCTTGGTCAGGATAGCGGGTTTTATAGCCGTCTATAGTTTCTTGCCAACCGCGCTTGATCTTGCCGCCAGAAGCAAACCGCAAATCCTCAGACCCTAGGTAATAGCCCATAAACCCGTCAATATCACCAGCATTCCAAGCCGCATCCTGCGCACCGAGCATTTCAATAATTTCGGATTTTATGTCCGCTTCGTTGAAAGTTTTCTGCCCCGTACATGCACCCAATACCGACACTACAACCACAAACGCCATTCCCAAATACACCCGCATACCATCTCCGCTTTTTACAAACTTTCAATAACCATACCCGAAAAACCACCCATGCCAAATCCTAAATACCACAACCCATAAGTGTTGCGTAAATATCACAGTTCTAAAAATAGTTAACTTTTGTACTTGCAAAGCCAAAATCGCCTCTATAGAGACGCGCTCCCGCAGTTCGGATTTCGAGCTTTTATGGTTGTGTGTTGGGTTTTCCAAAGCACGCCGGTGCGGCCTCCCGGAATTGATCCGTCGGAATGGCCGTATACCAAAGCCTTGTTGAAGATGCGGGTGTGGATATAGCCAAACGGTAAGGCATTAGTTTAACGCTAAGAATGTTGGTTCGATTCCGACTATCTACTCCTTTGATGTAGCTCATCTGGTTAGAGCAATAGACTACGAATCTATCTGTAGCGGGTTCAATTCCCGCCTTCAAAACCACGGTGTGAAAACCAACCGCCAGTTAACTCTGGCTCCAAAACGGCTTCCGGATACGAGGTCGGCGTGCGGGCGCGAAAGGGCTTCGGCTAGTTCGGCGTCATAAACGCTACACAATTGCGGTCGGGCTTTGGTGTCCGGGCGTTTCGCGGCCAATACCCAGGCGCGGGATGAGCGTTCGCCCTGAATCTTTATTCTGGCGGACGGGATGTTCGCACCCCGGTATTTGGTTCCGAGCGCCCGGCCCAAGGCAACACCAATATTTTGTCCCTGTATCCGGGAGTTATTTAACCCGCGCAAATTCCCAATAATGGGTAGGCGCACAACAAGAAAGGCAAATCAATCCGCACGGCCATGGGGGTCTTGCGGAAACGACGAAGCAGGAGGAAATTATGAGTGAAGTAAGAAACGGAATTTTGGCAACAACCATTACGGTTCGCGAGAACCAGCGGGCGCTGGTCTTGAAGAACGGTAAGTTCGAGGCGGTTTTAACACCGGGACGCCACAAGCTGCCTGCGTGGAATGCTAGTTATGCCGTCACTAACTTTGATCTGGTGCAGCCCGTCTTTGTCAGTGATTATGCCAAGACGATTTTCAATGAACGTCCTGATATTGCAGAAGCGCATTTGACCGAAATCCGCACCAGTGCTGACGAAGTGGCGGCCTTGTATCGTGATAACAAATTTTACGGTATCCAGAGGCCTGACAGCCGTTCGGTTGTGTGGACGGACGCCGGGCCGTGGAAGGTTGAACGCTTTGATATTACAGCTGACCTTGAAGTCCCAAAGCAGGTTTTGCACCGGGCCAATGCGGTTCGTGCGACCGAGCAGATCAAGCAGTTTGTTGTTGAGAACGGCCAACTTGGTTTGCTGTTCATTGACAACAGGCTTGAGCGGCAGTTGCAGCCGGGGACATACGGGTTCTGGAACACGGGCCGGTCTGTCACCATGAAGCTGGTCGATATGCGTGAGCAGGCTGTGGATGTTACGGGTCAGGAAGTTTTGACCAAGGACAAGGTTACAATCCGGCTTAATGTGTCTGCGAAATACCGCGTCACGGATCCGGTGAAAGCCGTGTCCGAGGTCAAGGACTTTGCCGATCATTTGTACCGGGCTTTGCAGTTCGCGTTTCGCAAAACTTTGGGCGTCAAAACTCTCGACGAGATTTTGGCCAACAAAGTCGTGGTTGATACCGCGACCGCAAAAACCGTGCGGGCAGAAATGTCCGACATCGGGGTTAGCGTTGGCGAGATCGCGATCAAAGATGTGATCTTGCCCGGCGAAATGCGTGATATGTTGAATATGGTTGTGTTGGCTGAAAAGCAGGCCCAAGCCAATGTTGTCAGCAGACGCGAGGAAACCGCAGCAACCAGAGCCTTGCTCAACACGGCCAGATTGATGGACGAAAACCCAACAATGTTGCGGTTGAAAGAATTGGACGCGCTGGAAACTATCGCCGAGAACGTTGATAATTTGACGATCCACAGCGGCACCCAGGGCCTCATGGAGGGCTTGGTTAATTTGCGCACCCCTGCGAAAGTTGGAAAACGCAAATAGTTTCGTGACCAAAAAGACACCGGGGTTTGTGCAAACAAACCCCGGTGTTATTGTTTGCGAATTAACACTTCCCTTTTGTGTTTGCCTTTCTATCATGGGCTAAAGTTTTTAGGGAGCGAACAACATGATTATTGGTAAATATTTGAAAATTTTGGCTTTGGCTTTGATGTTGGTGATCGCGCAAGCTTGCGCTTCGGTACCAGAAACGGCGCAGCAAAAATCACCCGCACATGTCAAGACAGAAATTCCGCCGCCCTTCCCGATCACCCCACAATCCTTGCGCGCTGAGCGTATCGACAGACTGCTCAGCGATTTGGTAGCTGAGGGTAGTGTACCGGGGCTTTCCGTGCTTATTTATGAAAACGGCAAAGAGACTTATTTCGGCGCTACCGGCTATTCGGATATTGAAAACAAGACGATTTTGAAACGCGCCGATGTGGGTCGTTATTATTCCATGACCAAGCCGATTATTGGGGTGGCCATGATGATGCTTTATGAGGACGGCAAGTTTGAGCTTGATGACCCGCTCAGCAAATATTTACCAGAATATAGCAATATGATGGTGTACGGGGGCGAAAACGAGGACGGCAGCATGAAGCTCGTGCCTGCCGCCCAGCCCATAACTATCCGCGATCTCATGCGCCACACATCCGGGTTTACCTACGGGTTTATCCCAACCCCCATTGACAAAATGTATGCGCAAAACAGGGTGTTGGACTTTGACCAGAACTTGGACAAATTTTCGAAAAAACTGGCGACCATGCCATTACTCTACCAGCCCG
The DNA here is from genome assembly GCA_024278855.1 of Alphaproteobacteria bacterium. GTDB lineage: Bacteria > Pseudomonadota > Alphaproteobacteria > Caulobacterales > Maricaulaceae > Robiginitomaculum_A. The sequence goes on from JAJRSJ010000005.1 coordinate 67,520, forward strand.
GTACACAGTTTAATTACAGTGTTTCTACCGATGTTCAGGGCCGGCTGATCGAATTGTTCTCAGGACAGAAACTTGGCGATTATCTGGAAACCAATATTTTTAAACCCCTCGGCATGACCCATACCGGATTTAGCGTGAAGGCCAAAGACCGTGCCAAATTTGGCGCCGTATATGGGCGGGACGAAACCGGACTGGTTCGTCTGCAAGACGGACATCCGAAATTGCCGCTCGGTATGGATGTGGATAGGCCATTTCTTGAGTATGTCAGTTTTGAAAGCGGCGGTAGCGGTCTGGTCTCCACCATTGACGATTACGCCAAATTCGCGCTGATGTTGCAGGCCGATGATGGCTCCCTGATCAAACCTTCCAGCCTAGCCTTGATGACCAAAGACCAATTGGGCGACCTGCCCAAGGGCCATCTCGGCGATGGAATTAGTTTCGGATTGAATTTTGCCATCAAGACTTCGCCGCAATCTACTGGTGATTATGCCGTTCCCAAGGGCACGTTCTATTGGGGCGGCATGGCGGGTACGGCGTTTTTCATCGACGACAAAACTGATCTGACCCTGATTATGCACATACAGGTTTTCTCCCACGGACAAGCAAATGTTCGTGAGCGCATGGCAGAGGCGGTTTACGGAAAACAAACAAGTAAAGCACATGAATAAACTCACCCTACATATCGGCAACAAGAACTATTCTTCCTGGTCCATGCGGCCTTGGTTGGTATTGCGAAAGAGCGAATTACCCTTCGCAGAAAACCTGATCCAACTTGATGTGCCGGGTTTTAAGGATAAATTGCTAGCGCTCACGGACGCAGGCACGGTTCCAGTGTTGCAAATCGGTGATGATTTCCTGCCCGACAGCTTGGCCATTAGCGACTGGTTATCCCAGGCCGTGCCAAATCTTTGGCCCAAGAACCCCAAAGACAAGGCGCAAGCTAAAGCCCTGTGCAAACAAATGCAGGATGATTTTGCCGAGTTTCGCGCCCATGCCCCTATGAACCTGCGGCGGCGCACCCGCACGAAGATGCCAAAATCATGCAATCAGGCCGCAGCAAAACTCGACGATATTCTATCGGACTTATTGCGCCAACACGACGGCCCGTTCCTGTTCGGCGACTGGTCAATCGCCGATGCGTTCGCTACCCCCTATGCGACCCGATATGTCAGCTACGATATCCCGCGCTCCGCCAAAACCGACACCTATATCAGCGAGCTCATGAGCGACGAGGATTATCTTGACTGGGAAGCCGATGCCATGATCGAGGTTTGGAAACTCCCAGATACGGATTTGGTATATGGTGGGCGGTAAGGCTTTAAAGCCTGACATAGCACTGGAACTCGCGGCAAAACATAGTCCTGGGCATCCACATTGGCAGCGTCATGATTTACGGTTACCCCGAACCCCTATCCCCCTTGCGGTTTCACGGCTTTATGCGGGTCATTGACCAAGATTTTTTGAACGTATTCTCGGATAAGCTAGTTGAAATTGTGAAAGAATTAGAGCATTAGCCGCACATCTTGTTAGGGGCTGTGTAGGAATTAGGAGAATTTTATGTCACACCTGCCAATTCTTGACATATCACAATTACGCACAAACCCAAACAATGCGGCCGCACGCAGAACCGCATTTCAATTGCGGGATATTTGCCATCATCAAGGGTTTTGCTATATTGTCGGACACGGCATGGCGGCACGTTTGGAGCTATTGACCCGCCATATGCAAGGGTTTTTCAAATTACCAAAAGCGCAGCGTGAAGCACTGAACATCAGCGGCTCTAGACATTTTCGCGGCTACACGGTTTTGGGCGACGAATTGACAGGCGGTGAACGTGACTGGCGCGACCAAATGGATTTTGGCGATGAATTGCCTGCGGAGAAACTCGGCCCTAATGACCCGGCATGGCTAAATTTGCGCGGCCCCAATCAATGGCCCGGCAGTCTACCAGATTTGCGAACCGCCGTCGCCGAATATATGGACGGCATGTATGAACTGGGAACTATATTGACCAGTGCTTTGGCGGTCGGGCTTGGCTTGGGGGCGGATTATTTTTCCGATTACTTTGACCCCAAGGGCGATGCACGGCTCAAGCTGATACGTTACCGCCGGCCCGCGACAGGTGGCAGCGGTCAAGGCGTAGGTTGGCACCACGACACCGGGTTTTTGACCTTTATCAAACAAGACGAAATCGGCGGCTTGCAGGTGGATATTGACGGTAAAATCATTGACGCCACACCTATGAAAGATGCCCTGGTGATGAATATGGGCGAGATGCTGCAAGTGGCTACGGGCGGTTATCTGCGCGCCACCCCCCACCGGGTCAAAAGTCCGCCGCCGGGTGTCGAGCGCCAATCAATCGCCTATTTCTTCAATCCAAAACTGGAAGCCAAATTCGAACCAATTCCCTTACCGCCAGAACTGGCCAAGCAGGCAAAGGGCGCACAAAACATAGACCCGAATGATCCGGTGTTTAATGTAGTTGGAGAAAACATCCTAAAAACAAGACTACGCGCGCATCCCGATGTAGCGGCTAAGTTTTATGACTGACTTTGCGCGTCTTACCGGTAAGCCCAAAATTCCATATGGACAACAAATACACACAAAGAAAGAAGAAAACTATTGTCAATAAAATTGTTTGAATGGTGTATGGTGCTAAAGTGTAACTAAAAAGCCAAGTCGGTTCCCATCCAGATCCTGCACCTCCAATAATCAAAAAATAGAACAAATTATTTGCAACATGAATACCAATTGCAGCCTCAAGTCCACCGTCCATACTTGTTATAACCGATAAGCTAAAACCAAAATCATCATCAACAACAAGTAAGGAATGATACCGTAATGCATCTCGGGATTACTGTAATGATATAAAGCAAACAAAATTGAACTGGTGAGAAATGCTAACAATTTACTTGGCATATACCGGGTCAGACTTTGGTCAGCGAATCCACGAAAGGCTATTTCTTGAAACGCTGAATTCAGTGGTGACAGAAGCAGAATGATTGGCAGACCTATCCAAAATTCAGGTCTAAACCCCAAAAAAACATAATCGAATGACAATAATGGTCTTGCTTTCTCGCTTGCGAACACTTCCGTATTTGCATCCGAAAAAAGCGCCTCTACAAACAAGAAGACACTCGTTACTGCTAAAAACACTATCATTGCCGCCAACAGTCTTTTCCAACGAAACCGTTGTGCCGCTGTGATGATTTTAAGCAAAGGACGGTTTCGCAATTTCTTCTGCACAAACCATATGCCAAGGCCGTAAAGCACGACGTTCGGCAACCAGTCCAATAAAATCAGAAAAAAATAATTCGGATCATATGCATTAAAATACCCGGCTATTAGTAATTTTCTGGTGATGAAATTTAAAATGAAATAGACAATATATGGGGCAATAATGAGTGCTAAAAAAAGCGTTAGGCCACCAATAATCCAAACACGGGGTTTTGTGTTTCCAAGCTTATTGTCTTTGTAAAAATCCGGTGTCCGTTCAGACTGCATTATTGTCCCCATAAGAAAGAACCAATTTTGGCCCGAATCTACTCTGGCAATCAAACCTAAACATTAAACTTAAACAGCATAACATCGCCGTCTTGGACGATATATGTCTTGCCTTCTTGGCGGGTTTTTCCGGCCTCGCGGGCACCTTGTTCGCCGCCGTGCTTTACGAATTCATCATAAGCCGTGGTTTCGGCGCGGATGAAACCGCGTTCGAAATCCGTGTGGATGACCCCGGCGCACCGTGGTGCCGTCCAACCTTCGTGGAATGTCCAGGCGCGGGACTCGACGGGACCGACGGTGAAATATGTTTGTAAGCCGAGCAGTTTGTATCCGGTTTGGATCAAGCGGTTCAGGCCCGGTTCTTCGAGACCTAATTCGTCCAGATATTCGGTGCGTTCCTCATTGTCGAGCAAGGCTATTTCGCTTTCGATTTGCGCGGAAATCACCACAGCCTGTGCGCCCTCTTGCTTGGCATGGGCAAAGACTTTCTCGGAATAAGCATTCCCCGTGGCGGCACTGTCCTCGTCTACATTGGCCACATACAGAACCGGTTTGGCGGTTAAAAGCTGCATCATGCGCCAAGCTTGGCGGTCTTCTTTGTCAATAATTGCGCCCCGCGCCGGGCGGCCTTCGTTCAGCTCGGCCATGGCCAGTTCAATCATTTTCAGGGTCAATATGGCTTCTTTGTCGCCGTTTTTGGCTTTTTTCTGTAAGGCGGGGGTGCGTTTATCCAGACTTTCCATGTCGGCCAGCATCAACTCGGTCTGCACGGTTTCCATATCAGCCAACGGGTCGATTTTCCCGTCCACATGGGTAACATCATCATCATCAAAACAGCGCAGCACATAGGCAATGGCGTCTGTTTCGCGGATATTGGACAGAAATTGATTGCCCAGCCCCTCACCTTTGGATGCCCCGCGCACCAAGCCGGCAATATCGACAAAGTTCATCCGGGCCGGGATTTGTTGTTTGGAGCTTCCGAGTTTGGCAATCACAGGCAGACGCGCTTCCGGCACCGCCACCTCGCCTACATTGGGATCGATAGTGCAAAACGGATAGTTCTCCGCCGCCGCAGACGCAGTTTGCGTCAGAGCGTTAAAAAGGGTGGATTTACCCACATTCGGCAGACCAACAATCGCGCATTTAAAGCCCATTATGTGTTCCTTTTGGATTTCGCGGTTGGCGCGGGGGCGAGCCGGGTGACTTTGGTTTGGAATTTGTCGATCTCGCCCACAACCAATAAATCCGCACTGCTTGCACAGGCATCCAGTAAATTATCAACCCAGTCTTTATCCGATTTGGCAAAATCAGACAACACATGGGCATGTACTTGTTCCTTGCGGCCGGGATGACCAATGCCCATACGGGCGCGCCAAAACTCCGCACCCATATGAGATTTTATGGAGCGCAAACCATTATGCCCGGCAATACCGCCGCCAAATTTCATACGAAACTTGCCAGCCTCCAGATCAAGCTCGTCGTGGAATACGAAAATCTTGTCTTTGAACTCTTCTTGGGGGAGTTTATAAAACTGCGCCGCAGCCCCGACCGAGCGACCACTTTCATTCATAAAGGTCATGGGCTTGAGGATCAGAACTTTTGTCTTGTCAATGAAGCCCTCGCGCACGCTACCGCTAAATTTGGATTTGGGCGCAGAAAAACCATGCTCGTCAGCAAGCCTATCAACCGCCATAAATCCAATATTATGGCGGTTGTTCGCATATTTTGCACCGGGATTACCCAGTCCGACGATGAGAAGCATAGGCACCTCCCCCAATTTAGGTACAGGTTTATTTTTGCGGCCCAACAGAAAGGAGAAAATAGACGTAAGCCTAACCCTCGTCTTCTGTTTCGCCTTCTTCGCCTTCAGCCGCTTCAGCTTCTTCGCCCTCAACACCGTCTTCCTCGACTGCTTCTGGTTCTACTTCGACGCGAGCCGCAGCGATGGTAACAACGGTCGGATCCCGGTCCGTAATGGCTGGCTTGACATTTTCAGGGAATTTGATCTCTGATTCGTGCAAGCTGTCACCGATTTCCAACTCTGATATATCAACATCAAGTGCATCAGGTATCGCACCCGCCGGGCAATTCACTTCAACGGCGTGGCGGACAATATTGATATTACCGCCTTTTGTCAGGCCTGGGCATTCTTCATCGCCAACAATATTGATCGAAACTTCAACCGTGATAATCGTATCTGATTTCACCCGGTAAAAATCAATGTGTTGGGGCATGTCTTTGACCGGGTGGAATTGCACATCTTTGGTGATGGCAGATTGCTGCTCACCTTTATGAGAAATCCGTACCATGGAGCCAATAAGCCCGCCAGAGTTGAGGGCACTCAACACTTGGTTTTGTTTGAGGCTTATGGCAACCGCGTCTTCGCCGCCGCCGTAAATTACGGCTGGTACCAGACCAGCTCTACGGGACGCCCGGGCGCCGCCTCTACCTGTACGCTCACGTACTTCAACTTCTAAAACTGTTTTCTTTGACATATCTGCCGTCCTTGTTACGCACCTCATGAAAATCGCCGCCCCTTAACCGTACCCGGCAGGCGACCAAAGTGAGTACCTCTTGTACAACACACATCTTTTCAAGCTTTGCTTTGATTAAAGTGGACGCCTTATAGTGGATAGGTTTATGGGTGGCAAGCGGATTTACACACATATATAAGTGCTGTGCAGGTAACTGTGCAGAAACGAATAGCGCTTGTGCCTTAATTTTGCTAGATTTTAAAACTAGGCAGTTTTGAATTGGTAATCTGGAGCATATTATGCGTAAATACTTTCTTGTTTTCACGGCTTTGGCTAGTCTGGCGGGGCCTATAACCCAAATTGCTCACGCCCAAGACACTGTAGTCAAAGACGGGCAACAACTGTCCATGACCATTTACGGGGACGGTCGGGCTTTGATCGAGGATGTTCGGGATTTTGATTTCACCCAAGGCCGCAGTGTTATTGTTCTGCCCAATGTATCGTCGCGAATCAATGCGCCGTCGGCTAGTTTTACCTCGGACAACATTGAAATTATCGAGCAAAATTTCGACTTCGATCTGCTCACCCCCAACAAATTGATGCAAAAAGCGGTGGGCGAAACTGTGACCATCATCCGCACCAATCCCGGCACCGGGATTGAGACCCGCGAAAAGGCCAAGGTGCTGGCGGTTAATAATGGTGTGGTTGTGCAAATTGGCAAGCGCATCGAAGTTCTGCGTGATGATAATTTGCCAACCAGGGTGATTTTTGACAAAATCCCGGAAAACCTGCGCGCCAAACCAACCTTGTCCGTCATGGTCAATTCAAGCCGGGCCAGTACACGACCTGCTACCCTGACTTATTTGTCCGGCGGGCTGTCCTGGCGGGCTGATTATGTTTTGATGTTCGATGAAAATGCCAAAAAAATGGACTTACAAGGTTGGGCCACCTTGACCAATAACACCAACACCACATTTGAAAACGTCAAAACATCCTTGATCGCCGGGCATGTGGGCAATAAAACCGCAACCAGTATAATTACAACAACCGCCGTAATGTGCGCGGCAATGTCCAAAGTGGCGGCACCGAGCAAAGCCCCCAGGAACGCATTGGCGATAATTATCTATACCCCCTGCCCGGCACCACCACCATCGCCAGCTCCCAAACCAAACAAGTCGGCTTTGTCGACGCACAGGGCGTCGCAGCAGATAAATCCTATGAATATGAAGCCCGTTGGTTCCAGACCCTCAAAGACCCCCAAAATGTCGATGTACGGATTGTTTTTAGCAATTCCAGAGCCTCTGGCCTTGGCGAAGCCTTGCCCAAGGGCATTATCCGGGTTTACGCCAAGGACGCCAAAGGCCGCTCACAATTTATCGGCGAAGACACCATAACCCATGTGGCGGGCGGGTCTGAACTGGCCCTGAAAATTGGTGAGGCTTTTGATGTCACCGTCAAACCTACTATGGTTGCCGTAAACAAAATTTCGTCAAAACGAACCGATACCTCTATGAAATACGAGATCAAGAACGCTAAAAATGAACCGGTAAAAGTCACAATCCGTCAGCAATTATGGGGCTGGCGCACCGAGTATGACATACGCACGGAAAGCCATGACAGCCGTAGCCCCGATGCCTATAGCCGGGTGTGGACGGTGGATGTTCCGGCCGAGGGTAGTGCTAATTTGACCTTTACCATCCGCGAGACCCGGCCTTACTAAATGCGGGTTTTGTTGGTCATATTAACGGCTTTACTTATGGCACTCCCTGCCTTTGCGGACGAGTTGCCGCGTGTTGTTTCGGACAAGGCGGACAGTACGGCATTGACAATATATCCGGATAATTTGGCGCTGATAACGGAAACCCGCACGGTCAATTTGCCCAAGGGTAAATCCACACTGGTGTTCGTGGGGGTCAATGACCGCATGGTGCCTGCATCTGTGTTGTTGCGCGAATTCACCGGCCTAACCATAGAGCGTAATTTTGATTATGCCTTGTTGAGCAAGGCCAATTTGTTTGCAAAATCCGTAGGTCAAACCGTTACCCTGACCCGCACGGATTACACGAGCGGCAAGGTCAACCGTAGCCGCGCCGAAATTGTCTCGGTCGGAGATGGGGTGGTGTTTAAAGTTGGCGGTAAATTCGAGACATATCAATGCTCTGGCCTGTCCGAGGGTACATTGTTTGGAAACCTGCCGGACGGACTGAACAATGTCCCGGAACTCTCCATAGACGTGCAGACCGACACAGCCGGGCCGCAAGAAGTGGTGATCACATATTTAGCCGATAATTTCTCCTGGGAAGCCGATTACCGGCTTGATCTGGCGGGCGACGAAAAAACCGCGCATCTGGCGGGCTGGATTACTTTGGAAAATATGACCTCGCAATCGTTCAAAGACACCCCGCTCGCCATAATCGCCGGCCGCTTGAATCGTAGCCACCAAACCCGTGCTCCGAATTTTAGCCGCAGAATTTTGCGTGCCAATTGCTGGCCGAGGCAGTCTACGCAAACGCCTGTTGCGCTTAGGGAGTATCGTTATGATGATAATGGACGTAGGGTTATTACCCAAGATGCCACTGTTCTTTACTCGGAAATGGCGTCCCTCGAAAAAGACCAGATCATCGTCACGGGTGCCCGCAGTAGACTGGATATGCGTTCGGCAAACGCACCAGTCGTTGAACAAGAAGATTTCGGGGATTATAAACTTTACCGGATTAGCGACCCCGTTACAGTGGCGGCCTATCAGACCAAGCAAGTCCGGTTTTTGGACATTGCCAAAGCCCGGTATAAAAAAGTCTACACTTTGGATGTTGCTCTCAACCCAAATTATGTCAATGGTGTGCGCGGGCTAGATACGACATCTATTGAATACCGCCTGAACAATGACCGCGACGGCAAAATTGCCAAAGCTTTGCCCAAAGGCACCATGCGCCTGTTCGCCACCAATGAAGAAGGGCACAGACTGGTGATCGGCGAAACAGATGTGCGCGATACGGCTATCGACAACCCCATGAAAATCTATCTGGACAAAAGCTTTCTGGTGCAGGTTTTTACCAAAACCAGTAAACGAACCTTCAAACCTATGGGCAAAAAAGGTACGGGTATTGATCTGGATATGATCCACACAATCACCAATGCCGCAGACGTTCCCGCCTTGGTCGAAATCAACATCCCCGGCGCATACCCGTCCTTAAAAATCCGCTATCCAAGCCACAAACAAGACCCCGAGGTTGGCCCCAACGGTTGGACGATTTTGGTACCCGCAAATGATACGGTAGTTTTGAAATACAAAGCGATTTATATTCAGTGATTTTCCTTTCCCCCATTTATGGGGGAAGTCGGCGCCTCTTGGCGTAGGGTGGGGGCGCGACGCTCTTGCGGTGCTACGGTGGTAAAGTGAGATACGAAAATTCAGAAGCGCACTAAGATGTGCACCCCCATCCCCCTCTAAGAAGAGGGTACTTCCCCCGTAAAAAACGGAGGAAGGAGAAAAATTCAATCAAATAATTTGCTGACACTCTCGGCATTGGCGATGCGCCTAATGGCTTCGCCGATCAGTTTCGAGACTGTAACCTCGCGGACTTTGCTGCAATTTTTCACCTTTTCGGGTTGGGTGATTGTGTCGGTTATCACCACTTCTTTCAGCTCTGATTTTGTGATATTTGCCACCGCCGGGTCCGATAAAACCCCGTGGGTAATATAGGCGCTAACGTCTTTGGCCCCGTGTTTGACCAGTGCCGCCGCCGCTTTGCACAATGTGCCGCCGCTATCGATAATATCGTCGAGGATAATACAACTACGCCCGCTGACATCACCAATAATATTCATAACCTCGCTCTCGCCGGCTTTGGGGCGGCGTTTGTCGATAATGGCAATATCTGCCTCGAATTTTTTAGCCAAGGCCCGTGCGCGCACCACACCGCCCGTATCGGGGGAAACGAACAAAATGTCTTTTAATTCCTTGCGCGAATATTCAGAGCGGATATCAGCCTCAAACACTGGCTGGCCAAACAAATTATCCGTGGGAATATCGAAAAATCCCTGAATTTGTCCGGCGTGCAGATCAAGGGTCAAGACCCGGTCAGCCCCGGCGCGGGATATCAAATTAGCCACCAATTTGGCGGAAATCGGGGTGCGCCCACCGACTTTGCGGTCTTGTCTTGAATAGCCAAAATACGGAATGACCGCCGTAATGCGCGCCGCAGAGGCCCGCAACAAAGCGTCCATAATAATCAAAAGTTCCATCAGATGATCATTGGCGGGGGCAGAGGTGCTTTGGATCAAGAAAATGTCCTCGCCGCGCACATTTTCGTTAATGCGGACAAATATTTCCTGGTCGCGAAACCGCTCAATGTTGACATCGGTCAACGGCATATCGAGGACATCGGCAATGGCGGTGGCCAATCCCTGGCTGGCTGTACCACTTAATAGCTTCATGGAAATCCCTTTGTAGCTAAATAATTTTCGGCGACTCGCTTAACCCGCTTTAACAAACAAGTTGGGCGTTTGAAAGTCATTCATTGCGCATTATGACAGAAATATTGCGGCCATAATCAGCAATGCCCTTATGGCTGTTATAGCGGTAGCTGAAATAATCACCCGGCTGACCATAAGTACAATCAGAAATGGCCGAAACACGCCCCACGCCGGCCCGGCTTAGCCTGCGGGCCAGATAGGCTTTTAAATCGAAATAGCTATGCCTGCCTTTGCTGTGAAAAAATACCCCGTTTCCAAGATTATCAGATATAAATTCACCAACAAATTCCGGCCCGACTTCGTAGTTTTTCTGGCTGATACACGGGCCAATGGCGGCTCTGATTTGGTTTTTCTTCGCACCGAGCGCCACCATCGCCTCCACCACACTATCCGTGACCCCGGCCAAAGCCCCGCGCCAGCCCGCATGGGCGGCACCGATGATACCAGCACGGGGCGCCGCAAATAAGACCGGCGCACAATCCGCCGCCAATGCGCAAATGGCCAGACCCGGCACATTGGTGACAATCCCGTCAGCCTTTGGTTGCTCGCCGAACAGCCACGGCTTTTCGGCAATAACAATTTTTGTGCTGTGGATTTGGTGGTTGCAAAGCAATCGCTCCCGCTTGGTGCCGAGCGCACGGGCAATGCGGTTATGGTTTTCTTTCACATGCTGCGGATTATCATCCGAGCCGCGCCCGGCGTTGAGGCCGGCATAAATGCCAGTGGACACCCCGCCGCCGCGCCCAAAAAAACCGTGGCTTATATTCGTAAACCCGTCAAATACGGGCGCAAATTTCACGGGAAACTCTACCATTATTTAAATCCCAAAGGTGCAGGTAAATCCGGTGACTGGACGGCAATCGCCTTAAATAATGTACCCATTTCGTCCGCGCTGGTGATGCGGTGCAGTTGGCGGGCGATTTTGGCTTTGGACGCAGGCCCGGCTTTGGCCCCCAGAGACTTTGAAAGCGACACGGCCCGCACTTCAATACCGAGCCGCGACAAAAACTGCCCTTGGTGGCACGGGCCAAACACCGATAATCCGGCGGATTTGGCCCGCTCTGAAAAGTCCGCAAAATCGACCCGCGCCGTCAAATCCGCCTGCCCTGGCTCATCAAGCGGATACACTTTTTTGTGTTTTTTGAGCGCTTGGAAACTGTCGCCCAGTTCTGTTTCCCCCGGCCCGTAATCAATAAACAAGGCCGCGCCGGGCTGGTCGGTGAAACGCCGGGACAATATCTCGGTCATTTGCGCCAAGCCGGGGCTAATCTCCAATAAATCTCCGTCTTTCAAATCCGGGATATTTCCTGGCAATAAAGCCTGATCCGCCTTGGATATGGGCGCATCTAATACACTGAAAATTAGTTTGCTCGGATTATCAGGATGTATATCAACCATGCGTTCGTGCCAACCGTCCGCCTGTTTGAAACGGTCTTTCATAATCAGTTGGCGCACGGGCAAACAGTCCAGATATTCATTGCCAATGACTATGGTCGGGCCTTCTGGCACATCTTCCAACCTATCCGCCCAACTGACCGGAACCCCGCAATTAGCCAAGGTTTCGGCTTGTTTACCCTCAAGGGCGGCGGAAGTTTCGATCAGGCTAACATTCAGGGCCGCGAAAAACCCTTTGTCTAGTCGCGCCGTGCGCAACATATCGGACATCATCACCCCGCGCCCCGGCCCGTATTCCACCAATTGCACGGTTTTTGGCTCCCCCATTGAGCGCCAAGCATGGATGAGCCACAACCCCAAAACCTCGCCGAACATTTGTGAAATTTCCGGCGCGGTGATGAAATCACTTTTTCCGTCTCCGTCCACACCGAGCGGATCGCGGGTCGGGTAATAGCCTTGGGTCGGATCAAGCAAGCACCAGCTCATATAGCTGGCAATGCTCATGGGGCCGCTTGTTTTGATATGGGCCAAAATACGATCTTTAAGCATACGGCCTTTAAGCGTCTGCATCCGCCTTCTTTTCTTCTTCTTTGGGCCATTCGGGAGCTAAAGCCGGGCGTTTCATAGCCCACACAACCACCAAAATTCCGATAATCAACATGGGTAAAGAATAAGCCTGACCACGGGTCAAAAACCCGAATTGCTCACGGCCAAAGTCCGGCTCACGGACATATTCCACCAAGAAACGAAACAGGCCGTACATAACCAAGAACAAGCCCGTAGCAATGCCCGGCTTGGTCAGGATTTTAAATTTACGGGTGGCTAGCCACAGCACGCAGAAAATCACCACACCTTCAAGAAAAGCTTCGTAAAGTTGGCTAGGATGGCGGGCTTCCCAATTGCCTTTGAAAATAAACGCCCACGGCACATCTGTCACCCGGCCGTAAAGCTCCTGATTGACGAAATTGGCTAGCCGCACCAGACCAATGCCGATAGGCGCAGATATAGCCGCCAAATCCGCCATGCGCATGAGGGGTATTTTACGCGACCTTGCCATGTAAATAGTGGCCACAACCACCCCCAAAAATCCGCCGTGAAACGACATGCCGCCTTGCCAAACTTTGACGATACGCACGGGATCACTGATATATGTTCCCAGATCATACAGAATGATAAATCCAATACGCCCGCCAACAATAATCCCGATCAAACAGAAAAACATGAAATCTTCCAACATGCGTTTGTTGGGAACAAGGGCATTGGTCTTGGCGTGGGTTTTGGTATTTGGCGCTTGCCAAATGGCCCTGTTGGCACTGGTGCGCTTGGCATAATACTAAGCGCCGAACAGGCCGACAATATAGGCAATGCCGTACCATTTTACCGACAGCGGACCGGGTAGAGGTATGGCCGTTTCTTTCAGCCAACTCGGAAATGGGATAGCATGAATAATTTCCAGTATCATTATGCACTCTGTTTCTATGAATGTGTTTCGTTTTTATACTGTCCGTGTTATACTGCCAACAGGTATAAGCCAATAGATAATCACGGAGCGTTCTATGCAAACCAAATCACCCGTCTTTGAAGATTTGTCAAATCTCATGACCAATGCGTTCGGGGCTGCCAAAGGTGTAGGCGATGAAGTTCGCGCCGCCGCCCGCGCCCGGGCGGATGCGTTTATCGCCGATATGGATCTGGTCAGCCGCGACGAGTTTGAAGTGGTCAAGCAAATGGCGGCAAATGCGCAAGTGGAAATCGCCGAGCTAAAAGCGGAAATCGCAAAATTGAAAGCACCCAAGAAACGGGCGGTGAAGGCGAAGATTAAAAAATAACTTCCACTTTTCAAGGCCTGCAGAAAGGGAAATATCTTCCTCAAATACCGCTCATACCTGCGAATGCAGGTATCCATTGCCGAAGTTTCAGTCTTTTGCCCAATAGCGCAGAGATAGACCCCTGCATCCCCGGCCTGCGCCGGGGTGAACGGAGACAGGGGTGAGCGAGTTGTGAGTGTTTTGTTGGAATTGTTATCGCAATAACACCCTCATGGCTTTGTTAGCTTTCGCTCGTTGGAAAATTTCGCGATAGCATTTGCCAGAGCATCGGTGTCTGTAAGGGGAAGCATATGGCCTGCGTCCTCTAACGGTACCAGTTTTGCATTTGTGATTTTCGAGCTCAGATCGACGCCAACTTCATAGGCGACAATTTCGTCATTGGTGCCGTGAACAACCAATGTTGGAATTGAAATATCAACGGGGTCAAGGCTTGCAGGTTTGATTTGCGCCATTTCCCTGCGCATGCTCTCCAAACTTCCGGGCATCAAAAGCAGGCTTTGCTGAACATTTGTCCACCGCTTTGGCATGGCATCTCCAAAGCGCGTCCAGATCGTTGCCTTGGTTGACCAGGCACCGAGTACGGGCAGCCCCATACCCCATTTCATAAACCGGCCAATGCTCACATGTTCGCCGTCAATTTTCATGGCCGGGCCGACCGACGCGACCAGGGCCACAAACGGGGTGTCCGGGTTGCGGGCCGCTTTTGAGGCTTGTATAATACCGCCGCCAAATGACCAACCAACCAAGGCGGGGTTTTCCATCCCCATGACTGCAATGAGTGCGTCCAGTTCCCGAGCATTGGCCTGCATGGTATGAGGCACATCCACCGCACGCCGCGACGAATGTCCGTAGCCAACCCGGTCATACCATATCACTTGAAAGCCCTTGGCCACCAGCGCGTCCGCAGTTTCGGGCCAATCTTGGGCGCTCCCCGGAAGCCCGTGGATCAGCACAATGGCCGGGCCTTCGCCCTTGGTATAGGTGTTGATCTTTGTGCCGTCTGGCAAAGTAACAATTCGCCCAACAGCCGGTGGTTTTGGCGGCGGTAAAACCGCCCCGAGGATACTAAGCACCGCGATTACCAAACCAAGCCCGATAAATATTCGGTAGATAATTTTCATACCTTTTTTTCCTCTAGATTGCCAAAAAAAGCGGGCCATATTGACCCGCTCATTATTGACCCGCTCATTATGAGAAACTTGCGCTAGCAAAACTTAATGCTTCACATTCCGCCAAACTTCTTTGTAGGTCATGAACAGCAGAAGTACAAAAATGAACAAGAACAAGAACGCACCAAAACCGGTTTTCTTGCGCACTTCCATTTTCGGATCACCCGCCCAAGCCAAAAACTCGACCAAGTCTTTGGACATTTGCTCGACACTAGCTTTCGTGCCGTCGCTATATTCTACGCCACCTTCAAACATTGGCTGTGCCATAGCGATCTGGTTGCCGGGGAAATATGTGTTATAATTCGTCCCGTCGCCGACCACAAAACCGTCCGGCGCATCAACATATCCCTTGGCGAGCAAGGCATATAGATAGTCCGCACCGCCACCGCGCGCCGGAATAATCAGGGACAAATCTCGCGGGATAGCCCCGCCGTTGACGGCCGCCGCTGCAATTGCATTGGGATAAATATGCGGAAACCCATCAGCCGGAACGCCGGGACGGGTGATCGGGTCACCACTGTCCTGGTCGACATCCTCAATCTCCCAGTCTTTGGCAAATGCTTTGACCACGGGATTATCATTAGGGTTTGGAAAATCCGCATCATAAAACGGTGCACCCTTATCGGCCAAATGGTGGAACGATAATTGCTCCAACATGTGACAACTTGAACACACTTCGCGGTAAACCTGATAGCCACGCTGCATGGCCGGGCGGTCATAGGTGCCAAATGGGCCTTTAAAACCCCACTTTTGCTTGTCGGGTTTTGCGCCCGCCGCCGCCGCACTGGCCAAGCCAGCGCTTATGAACAAGCTGAACATTACAACGGAAGCAATGGCGATGGTTTTTGTAAACATTTTCAACATTATGCGTCTCCCGATAATACGGCCTTGGTGATCGAATCGGGCACCGGTTTGGTTTTTTCAATCCATCCCATTATCGGCAGTATAGGAATGAAATAAGCGAAATAATAGAAAGTCGCAATCCGAGACAACCATTTAAACGTCAGGCCGCCCTCACCAATTGGAATGGCAACATCGTCCGGAGCCCGCGCACCACACCAACCAAGAATAAACCCGGCCAATATGAAGATAATAAAGAACCAACGCGTCACGGGTCTAAAGCGCATGGAACGCACCTTGGCCGTATCCAACCAAGGCAGGATAAACAGGATGGCAATGGCCGCAAACATCAATATAACCCCGAGCAATTTATCAGGCACAGCTCTTAAAATCGCATAAAACGGCAAGAAATACCATTCCGGCACAATTTCCGGCGGTGTCTTTAAGGGGTCAGCCTTTTGGTAATTATCCGCATGACCAAGAGCGTCTGGCAGATAGAACACGAACAATGCAAATATCATCATAAACACACCAATGGCGAACGCATCTTTCATGGTGTAAAATGGATGGAATGGCAGGGTGTCTTCCTTGGTTTTAGGGTCAATGCCAATAGGGTTGTTTTGCCCCACATGATGCACGGCCCAAACATGCAAGGCCACAAGAGCGACAATCACAAATGGCAGCAAATAATGCAGGGAGAAAAACCGTTGCAAGGTCGGATTGCCAACAGAATAGCCGCCAAGCAACCATTGTTGCAAGCTTTCACCAACAACCGGAATGGCGCCAAAGAAGCCCGTAATTACAGTCGCCCCCCAAAATGACATTTGCCCCCAAGGCAAGGTATAGCCCAAAAAGCCGGTTGCCATCATGACCAGATAGATCAGACAGCCAATAATCCACAAAAGCTCTCGCGGGTTTTTATAGGAGCCGTAATACATGCCCCTGAACATATGCACATAGACGGCCAAAAAGAACATGGAGGCACCGACGGCATGCATGGGCTGGATCAACCAACCAAATTGTACATCGCGCCTGATGCGCTGCACACTGTCAAAGGCCAGATTTACATCCGGCGTATAATGCATGGCCAAAATAATGCCGGTGATAATTTGCGACATGAGGCACAAAGTTAAAATTCCGCCAAATGCGTACCAGTAGTTCAGGTTACGCGGGGACGGAAAAGCCATAAAATCGACGCCAAAACGCACAATTGGCAAACGTTTGTCGAGCCAGCGTTCAGCCGCATATTTCGGCTCATATGTTGATGGTCCACTCATAAGTCTACCCTACCTTTATTATTGTATCAGAGAGATATTTATATTCCGGAATAACCATATTGAGGGGCGCCGGGCCTTTGCGAATACGGCCAGATGTATCATAATGGGAGCCATGACACGGGCAGTACCAACCATCAAAATCTCCGGCTTCACCAACCGGGATGCAACCGAAATGCGTACACACACCAATCATTACCAGATATTGTGTATTGAGGGCCCCTTGCGGGTTGGCAACAAGTCGGGCATCATCCGTTTCCGGGTCCGGCAAGTCATTCATTTCAACCGTATCGGCTTCCATGATTTCCTTGGCGGTGCGGTAGCGTACAAATACCGGCTTGCCCCGGTAAAGGACTTTCAGCTGTTGCCCTTCCTCGACTTTGGATAAATCAATTTCAATAGAACCCGCTGCCAATGTATCATTCGCAGCCCCCATTTGCGCCACAAGCGGCCAAGCTACAGAAGCCGCACCAACGGCCGCAACCGTAGCCGTGGCTATATAAATAAAATCACGACGCGTCGGTTCCCCATTTTCGTCAAGGTGCGCGTCTAACTGATCTGTTTCAGACATGTTTATCCTTCTCATTTTTAGGATTTCTATACGAGATTTGGTCAAACATAACCATACAGAACTCCCCCTGACGCAAATTTGCGACATTTCGCCGCAAGTTTGCATTTTCCTATGAGGTTGTTTAAGGGAAGCACAAATGAATATCTACAAGTTTTGTATATTTTTCGAGAATTATTTTATGCAAATCACCCTATTCCAGCCTGATATTGCCCACAACTTGGGTGCCGCCATGCGTCTGTGCGCCTGTTTCGGGGTTCCGTTGGCCATAATTGAGCCTTGCGGCTTCCCCCTAACCACCAAAGCCCTGCGCCGCACCGCTATGGACTATGGGGCGCAGGTTGATTTGATTCGCCATAAAACATGGAAAGATTTCGCCGCCAGCGAATCAGATGCAGGTAACCGGATCGTCCTGTTGTCCACCAAAGCCGCCGCGCCGATCACCGGTTTTAAATTCCAACCCAATGATACATTATTATTTGGCCGCGAGAGCGCGGGCGTTCCGGACGAAATACATAATACGGTTCAAGAAAGGATATACATCCCCCTCAGCCCAGACACCAGATCCCTTAACCTGGTCTCAAGCGCAAGTATCGCCTTGTTCGAAGCCCTGCGGCAAACTGGCGGGCTGAGATAAATTCTGTTTTTGAAAAACAACAGTAAAAACCGCGTGACAAACGCGAATTCCTATCCTATAAGCCGTTGAATTACATGACGCCCGCACGAAGATGCGCACGGCGGCCCTCACAAGGGGCCGTTTTTTTATGCCTAAGTGCGGGTTTTTATTGCCTAAATATGGCGTCTGAGCGAATAATCTTTAAGGAGATTAAATTGAAGACAAAAACATCTATGGATGAACGGATATTGGCTATTGCTGCGCCTGTGGCCGCAGATATGGGCTATAATATTGTCCGGGTTCGCGTTCAGGGCGGCAAGCGCTCTACCTTACAAATTATGGCAGAACGGCTGTCAGACGGACTTATGAATGTCAATGATTGCGCCGTGCTGTCGCGGGAATTATCGTCAACCTTTGAGGTTGAAGACCCGATCGACAGCGCTTATGTATTGGAAGTATCATCACCGGGGCTTGACCGCCCCCTTACGGACCTCAAACATTTCGAGTAATATGCGGGCAATTTAGCTAGGCTAGAACTTGACCGGTTCGTGGAAGGTCGCAAACGCTGTCGCGGTATTTTAGCCGGTATTTCTAAAACCGAAAATGGCGATAATGTCGCCATTGACCTGGACAAGGAGGACGAAACTGCCCTGATCCCGTTCGCCTGGATTAGTGAAGCCAAACTGTTAATTACCGACGCGATGATCAAACAAGGTCAAAACAAAACAAGCAAAAAACGAAATAAGAAATCACCACCAAAAGGAGACATATAATGTCAACAGCAGGAATCAGTGCCAACAAATTGGAACTTTTACAGATCGCCAGTGCCGTAGCCCAGGAAAAATCTATCGATAAAGAAATCGTGCTGTCGGCCATTGAAGAAGCGATCCAAAAAGCCGCCGCCCAACGCTACGGTACCGAAAATGATATCCGGGCCAAGCTTAACCCTTTGACCGGGGAAATGTCCTTGAAGCGGGTGATTACCGTTGTAGAAGAGGTGGAAAACGCTGCGGCTGAAATTGACCTAGCCTCGGCTCAACTGGATAATCCGGACGCAGAAATCGGCACGGTTTTCGAAACACCCCTGCCGCCCGTCGAGTTTGGCCGGGTGCAAAGCCAGATGGCCAAGCAAATCATCATGCAAAATATCCGCGAAGCCGAACGGGCCCGCCAGTTTGACGAGTATAAAACCCGCGTTGGTGAAATCGTATCAGGCATTGTTAAACGGGTTGAATACGGCCATATTATACTGGATTTGGGCCGCGCCGAAGGCATTATCCGCCGCGAAGAAACCCTACCACGCGAAAATGTCAAAAACGGCGACCGCATCCGCGCCTATATTCAAGAAGTACGCGAAGAACAACGCGGCTCGCAAATCTTCCTGTCGCGCTCTTGCAATGAATTTATGGCGGCTTTGTTTGCCCAGGAAGTGCCGGAGGTTTATGAAGGCATTATCGAAATCGTCGCCGTCGCCCGCGACCCTGGCTCACGGGCCAAAATCGGTGTACGGACATCTGATAATTCCGTTGATCCGGTCGGCGCTTGTGTCGGCATGCGCGGTTCGCGCGTCCAGGCGGTGGTTAATGAACTCCAAGGCGAGCGTATCGACATTATTCCGTGGAACGACGACGCCGCTACCTTTATCGTCAATGCCCTACAGCCGGCAGAAGTGACGAAAGTGGTCATGGACGAGGAAGAAAACCGTATCGAGGTTGTGGTTCCGGACGATCAATTGTCTTTGGCTATTGGCAGGCGCGGGCAAAATGTCCGCCTCGCCTCACAGCTTTCAGGCTGGGCCATTGATATAATGAACGAGGAGCAAGAAAGCGAACGCCGCCAGAAAGAGTACAAGGAACGCTCCGAGTTGTTCATGACTGCATTGGACGTGGACGAAATGATTGCACAGGTCTTGATCTCGGAAAGCTTCACCAATTTGGAAGAAGTTGCCTATGTGGCCCCCGAAGAACTCTCGTCCATTGAAGGTTTTGACGCAGATACGGCCACCGAGCTACAAACCCGCGCCCGTGAATTTTTGGAGAAACTGGCCAGTGAGCAAGACGAAGCCCGCAAAGCGGCCGGCGTTGAAGATGATGTGCTAACCATTGAAGGTGTGACCCTGCCTATGGCCGTTGCCTTTGGGGAGCACGAAATTAAAACCGTCGAAGATGTAGCGGGTATGATCCCCGATGATCTGCGCGGCTATAACGAAATGGTTGACGGTGAACGTGTCCACGAAGACGGTATATTGGAAAGCTTTGGCTTGTCCGGCGACGTTGCGCAAAACATGATCATGCAGGCTCGCGTTAAAGCTGGCTGGATCAAGCCGGAAGATTTGGTGGTCGAGGAAGTGGAAGAAGAAGAAATTACAGCAGACGAAAATGCGGTGCTGACAGCAGAGGATGTATTTGGCTCTTGAACCCACGCACTGACATAAACCCCGCACCTGAAAACGCACCCAATAACGCATCTAGCGACTTGCCACAACGCGGACACGGGCACAAACCGCGTGAGCGCAAGGATATTGCATCGGGCGAACTGCGCGATCCGGCCAATATGCTGCGCTTGGTGCTTGCGCCGGACGGGCAGGTGGTTGCGGATGTTTTCGGTAAATTGCCCGGCCGGGGAGCTTGGATAGACGCAAATCGGAGCGCCGTCGAACGCGCCATAAAAACCGGGGCATTCGCCCGGGCTTTTAAATGCAAAATCACCGCCCAGGCCGGTCTTGCAAATATGATTGAAGCCGGATTATCTGCACGGGTATTGGGGATGATCGGCATGGCTAAACGGGCCGGAAAATTGGAAACTGGTTTCGAAAATGTCCGCACCAGCGCTCGCACCGGAGAGATAGGCGTGCGGATTGAAGCCAGCGACGGCAAATCTGACGGCCGCTCAAAAATCCGGGTGGTGGTTAAGGCTTTGGCAAAAGAATTGGAAACATCCGCGCCTTTGCTCATCGGATGCTTTAGTGCCGCCGAACTTGGCAAAACCGTCGGGCGTGATAATATGGTACATGCTTGTGCGGCGCACGGGAAAATGGCCACGGCTATAATACGCGAAGCCAAACGTCTGGCCGGATTTCGCGAATTGGTGCCTTTGGACTGGCCTGATAGAGAATATGAGACCGAGTTTATCACCGAAGTTTCTTCGAAGATTGAGAGAGAAACTGGTGATGATATTGGGAGTGGAATTTAGTTGCATGTGTGCGAAACCCCGTTAGGGTGCGCCCACTTTGGAAAATCCTGTAGGGTGCGGCCTTATGACCCGCAAATGCCCAGGTAATGAGAGACGTTATGAGCGATACAGAAAACAATAAACCGGGCGATAAAAAACCTGGCCAAAAGCCCACAAGAAAACCGATGACGCTCGGAGCGCCGCGCGGCGGCGGCACTGTGCGCCAAAGCTTTTCCCATGGCCGCTCCAAAGCCGTGGTTGTGCAAAAGAAAAAACGCCGTTTGGTCGGGGCGCCTGGCGCGCCTGGTCTGCAAAGCGCACCTGCCGCACCATCAGCACCAGAGGTAAAAATTGATCAAATAGCGCAAGCCGCCAAACGGCTTGGCCTGTCCAAAGAAGAATACGTCAAACGTCAGCAAGCCGTTGGCAAAGCCCAGGCAGAAAAATCCGTGCGCGAGCAAGCCCGCGAGGCCGATAAAAAGGCCCGCCAAGAGCGCGATGATGCCGACCGCCGTGCGCTCGCGGATAAGAAACAAGCCGAAGAAGATGCGCGCAATAAAGCCGAAGCAGAAAAAGCGGCGCCGACGCCTAAACCGACCGCGCAAGACACAACAGAAGTTGTTGACACCCCTGCGCCAACCCCCAAACAAGAAGCGTCTGTATTGGAACGTGCCGGCGGGCGCATTAAAAACCCCAAGCAACAGCACCAAAAACCAAGCCGGTCACGCAAGAACGATCCGTCGCGCCGCCGAGGTAAGCTGACCATTGTTAGTGCACTGGCCGGAGACGATGAGCGTCAACGCTCCCTCGCCTCCATGCGCCGGGCCCGCGAACGGGAAAAAGAACGAAGGCTAGGCGGCACCAACGATAAAGACAAAGTCTACCGCGAAGTGACTATCCCCGAAGCTATCACCGTGGCTGACTTGGCCAACCGCATGACGGAACGTACCGTCGCGGTTATCAAATACCTTATGCAACAAGGCACTATGGCTACGGCTAATGATGTGTTAGACGCCGATACGGCCCAATTGATTGTCGAAGATTTCGGCCATACTGTCAAACGGGTCGCGGAAAGCGACGCCGAAGAAGAAGCCTTCACACAGACCGACAAAGACGACGAAAGCACCTTAAAACCGCGCCCACCCGTTATTGCCATTATGGGCCATGTGGACCACGGTAAAACCTCGCTCCTGGACGCCCTGCGCACAACGGATGTTGCGGGCAATGAAGCGGGCGGTATCACTCAACATATTGGTGCCTATCAGCTTAAACTCAAATCCGGCGAGACCATAACCGTACTTGATACGCCTGGCCATGCCGCTTTTTCCGCCATGCGGACACGCGGGGCGCAGGCCGTTGATATTGTGGTGCTGGTGGTAGCAGCAGACGACGGCGTTATGCCGCAAACCATTGAAAGCATCAAATACGCACGGGATGCTGGTACGCCTATTATTGTCGCCATCAATAAAATGGACGCGCCGGAAGCCAATCCGAAAAAAATCGAAGAGGATTTACTGCGCCACGAAATCATCACCGAAAGCATGTCTGGTGATGTGCAAACGGTTCAGGTCTCGGCCCTCAAGAAAACCGGGCTGGACGATTTGGCCGAAGCCATTGTCATGCAAGCCGAGCTTATGGACTTGCAAGCTAACCCTGACAGACGAGCTGATGGCTTGGTGATTGAAAGTAAAATCGCCAAGGGTCGCGGCCCCGTCACCACGCTGCTTCTTAAGCGCGGCACCTTAAAACCGGGCCAAATTGTTGTGGCCGGGGAATATTGGGGCAAGGTTAAAGCTTTGATGAACGAGCGAAATGCGCGGCTTAAATCCGCCGGCCCGTCCGAGCCTGTTGAAGTGCTTGGTTTAAACGGCGCGCCTGCGCCGGGCGAGCCGTTCGCAGTGGTCGGACGCGAAAGTAAAGCCCGCGAAATTACCGAGTATCGCCAACGCCGCCGCAAACAAGCCAGTGCGGCAGGCCCGGCCAGTGCCACAACATCTATGGAGCAAATGCTAGCTCGCCTTAAAGACAAAACGTCCGAAGAAATGCCGCTCTTGGTTAAAGGTGATGTGCAAGGTTCGGTCGAAGCCATTCGCTCGTCCGTAGAAGGTCTGGGCAATGAAGATGTCCGTGCGCGTGTCATTCACGGTGCCGTCGGCGGCATCAATGAAAGCGATATTGTACTGGCCAAATCCGCCGGTGCGCCAATCCTCGCCTTTAATGTCCGTGCCAATCGCCAAGCCAAGGCTTTGGCGGAAAAAGAAGGTGTGGAAATCCGCTATTACTCGATCATTTATGAGCTTTTGGATGATGTCAAAGGCGTGCTTGAGGGTATGTTGGCACCGGAACGCAAGGAAACATTTATCGGTTACGCAGAAATCCTGCAAGTGTTCGACATTTCCAAATTGGGCAATATTGCCGGCTGTAAAATCACCGAAGGCAAGGTCGAGCGCGGCGCAGGTGTGCGTCTCTTGCGCGATGATGTGGTCATTCACGAAGGCGAGCTATCAACCTTGAAACGCTTCAAGGACGAGGTACAAAAAGTTGTCGCCGGACAAGAATGCGGCATGGGCTTCGAAAAATACCACGACCTACGCAAAGGCGATGTCATAGAATGCTTCACCGTAGAAATGCTGGAACGGAAACTGGATTAACACTAACCTGTAGGGCGGATTAGGCTTCTTAGCCGCACCAAGAGGGCATTCCCGTTGGTCATAATCCACCTTTGGCATACACCGCACGGTGGATTACGCGCAAGAGGCGCTAATCCAGCCTACAAAAATTGTGTGAAATGAGACCATGAAAAAACAAGCTAAACCTCCAAGCCAACGGCAATTGCAAGCGGGTGAACTGATCCGCCGGGCTTTGGTGGATATTATGGCCCGTGAGGATTTTCGTGATCCTGATTTGCACGGCGTCTCTATCACCGTGTCCGAAGTGCGTGCCGCGCCGGACTTGCGCACGGCGCGGGTGTTTGCAGCACCCCTCGGCGGCAAGAACACGCCAGAAGTTGTGGCGGCGCTAAACCGCTGCGCCAAATTTTTGCGCGGTAAATTAGGCCGCGAGCTTAAAATGCGCTCCACCCCTGCCCTCAGATTTGAAATAGATACAACATTCGACACCGCCTCCGAAATGAACGCGCTGCTGGCCCGCCCCGAAATCGCGAGGGATTTGGGGCCTGAAAATTAAACCCATTGCGGCTTTACAACACCCCGACCGCGTGCCTATTATTTGCTCATAAAAACAAACAAAGCTGGGGAAAAAACATGCCAATTGCCAATATACTCGGAGTACTCGTTTTTGTCGGTATCGCTGTGCTGCTCTCGGAGCAAAGACAGGCAATCAATTACAAAAATGCGGGCCGCACTCTCGGCTTGCAATTTGCCATCGCGCTTTTGGCATTGGCTATTCCGGTTGGCACCACCATTGTGAGCGCAGTAACCGATGCCATCACCCATGTGATCAAATTTGCCAATGAGGGTATGTATTTTATTTTCGGCGAATTAGCCAATTGGGGCACAATGGAAAATGTGCTTGCGCCTGCCGCAGGCAAACAAGGTGTGGGTACGATTTTAGCGTTTCAAGTTTTCCCGATCATCATTTTCCTAGCCACTCTGTTTGCGATCCTGTTTCATTTGCGCATTATGGATTTGGTCATCAAAATCATCGGCGGCGTTGTGCGGTTTATCACCGGCGCTTCAAGGCTTGAAAGCACCGTATCTGCCGCCAGTATTTTTGTCGGCATGGTCGAGGCCCCCTTGGCGATTTTGCCCTATCTCAAGAAAATGACCCGCTCGCAATTATTTACCGTTATGGCGTGCGGTATGGCGTCTATAGCTGGCACGGTTTTGGTGGTCTATATGTCTTTAGGTGTGGACGGCAAGTTGTTGATCGTCGCTTCGTTCATGGCGGCGCCCGGCGGGCTTTTAATGGGTAAATTGCTGATCCCCGAAACTGAAGAACCTTACGATATCACCAGCTTTAAAGACAGAGAAGCGGAAGACGACCCCAATAAAGCCACCAATTTGATCGAAGCCGCCACAACGGGCGCATTAACTGGCCTGACCATCATGCTCAATGTCATCGCCGTTATTATCGCCTTTGTAGCGGTGATAGCCTTGATCGACGGAATATTTGGCGGTGTTGGCGGTTGGTTCGGCTATCCCGAGTTTTCCCTGGCGGTCGTGTTTGGCTATATTTTCGCGCCCATTGCCTGGTTGATTGGTGTACCTGTCAGCGAAGTGTTGGCTGCCGGGCCGTTTTTGGGGCAAAAACTGGTGGCCAATGAATTTCTGGCATATTTAAACTTCACCAATGATATGGATAATTTCTCACTACAGGGCCAAGTGGCCATTACTGTGGCCTTGTGCGGCTTTGCAAACTTTGTCGGGGTCGGTATTCTTATGGCCGGGCTTGGTGCAGTATTGCCCGAGCGTAAAAAAGAAATCTCCATGCTCGGCATGAAAGCCCTGTTGGCCGGTTCCTTGTCCAATTTCACCAGCGCATCCCTAGTCGGTATAGCCCTGTGGATTGCCGCGCTCATGGGTATGAACCCACTAGGATAAAAGATAGGTTAAAGGGGTAGAGGGGGAGAGGACTATTTCGCGGCTAAAGTCTTCATGGCTAAACCGTGGACGACGGGACGGTATTTCTTGATTTCTGCCGGGCTTAAGCCGTTAAGCTCGTGGGGCATGACCAACCAGTCTTCGCTCTCATGCAATACATAGTCCGGCACCCGCCCGGTGCGGTTATGGCTTGGTTTATACCAAGGCGTAGCAATGCGGACATCCCCGGCCATATTGCGCCTAAGCTTGCGTTTAAGCCGCTTAATAACCGCCTCGACACTGCGCCCGGACGAATAAACATCATCTACGATCAACATAGAATCGCCCGCATTGACCCGGTCGATTAAAAATCTGGTATTGTGGACACGGGTTTGTTGCTTGGGGCCTTTGGGATTGTAAAACTCCATGCCTTTATAAGAGGTGCGCACGGAGATATGATCAACCTTGACCCCCACATAGGCCAGAAAATCATGCACAACAATGCCGACAGGTGTGCCGCCGCGCCAAATACCGACAATATAGTCGGGTCTGAACCCGCTCTCATATATTTTGACGGCCAGACGGAAGCTGTCTTCCAGTAATTCCTGCGACCCGATAAAACGTTTTTCCATAATCCCTCCACTTGAGGCCATTTTCATTTGCCCCCTCATTTGAAATGCCATTTTCATTTGCCAACTTGTAAATGTAAAGCCTTGATACGCAAAAAAATGTGCTTTATGGATTTACCCAAACAAGAATGGCGGAAAACATGGTTGAAAAAGTTTATCTCGATTCCCAAGAATTACTCAATGACAGTTTCAGGCTGGGGGCAAAAATTCTTGAAAGCGGTTTTAGGCCCAAATTTATCATTGCATTATGGCGCGGCGGTACGCCAATAGGTATCGCCGTACAGGAATTTCTCGATTATTACGGCGGCTGTAATTCCGACAATATCGCTATTCGTACCTCGTCCTATCACGGCATTGCCGAGCGCAGGAACACGGTGGATATTTACGGCATGTCCTATTTGCTGAAAAATCTGGGCCGTAAAGATAGCGTGCTGATCGTTGATGATGTGTTTGATACGGGCAACACCATCAAAGCCGTTATTGACCAACTTCATGAACGCGCCCGTAAAAACGCGCCCCACGATATCCGCGTCGCTGTGCCCTATTACAAGCCCGAAGCCAACCAAACCGACCGGGTGCCGGATTATTATCTCTACACAACTGAGAAATGGCTCAACTTTCCGTACTCTATTGAAGGCCTGACCCGCGAAGAAATCCGGGACAATATCCCGGAAGTTTACAACATAATCAAAGACGCAATATAATATTTTGATATTGCAAACTGCCCGTCCGCACTTACAGTAACCTATATGATGGGTGTGAAACAATTTTTCCCAGTTTTGGCAGTTCTTATAGTGTTGGCATTTTTTTTGCCCGCCTCAGCTCAGCTTAGTGTGAAAGAAGTAAAGCTTGACCGCCCCATCATAAATACCAACATCCAATTTAAATTCGACATGCCCGACGAGTTACAATCTGATCTTCCCCAAGACGAAGCCCGCATAGCTCCAAAACCAAAATCGCCGCGCACCGGTTGGCTCAATTTAGCATTTTTGGGGCCAATCATCCAATTTGCATTTTATATTTTGATCGGCGCGGCGGTTTCATATATTTTGTATTTGATCATCAGCTCTATCATCATCGCCAAACGAAACCATGCCCCCATAAAACAAGATAAGGACGTTTCGGATATTCCTATTTACCAACCTGACAAAGAAACGGCGCGGATATTATTGCAAGACGCTGATGAATTAGCGGCCCAGGGTAAATTTGAGCAAGCGGTGCATGCCATCTTGTTTCGCAGCATTCAAGACATTGAAGACAAGCGACCCCACCATGTCAAACGCTCATTGACCAGCCGCGAAATTGCCGGGCTTGATGTGTTAAGCACAACGGCCCGCGCCGGATTTTCCACAATTGGCCGTTTGGTCGAGCGTAGTTTCTTTGGCGGGCTGCCCTTGGGAGCTGAGGATTACGCACTATCAAAATCTGCCTATAAGGATTTTGCCTTTGAAAAATTGCCGCGCAGAAAGCGGCGGGCATGAGCGGGCCACTTCAAAACACCCTAGAGGGCCGCAAAGCTTCGAAAACAGTTGGCGCAATTTTTAACCCGCGCACCGTCTTGCTCTTGATTATACTTGGTGTGTTTTCATTCGGGGCTTATTTTACGGTCAGCGGGTTTTCTGGTGATTTGAAAAGCGGCAATGATGGCGGCTCCCATGCCTTATCTAAATCTGCCATTGGGTACGGCGGGCTTTTGCACTTGCTCAAGCAAAACGGTAAGCAGGTGGATGTATCCCGCTCATTTGTTATACACGGTGACAAACGTTATCAGGTCAGGATTGTATCGCTCACATCCGGTTGGTTCAGTAACGATATAGACAAAATGGTGTTTGATACGCCGACCCTGATTATCTTGCCGAAATGGCAAACTCGCAAGCATCCTACGCAAAGAGGTTGGGTGCAAAAATTAAACACGCCAGATAACGATACGGTTAGCCTTGAGCGGATGGCCCGCTTGTTAAAGGATGTGGTTGGAGATGTGGTGGTTAAACGTAGCGCCGCCAAGAGTGAGAAACTGACCATACCGCCTTCATCCTGGCTTGAAACCGGTGAGGATATAAATTTTTATAATTTTGAGCAATTACAAACCATAAGCGGTGACAATTTAATATCCGTGATTGTCAGCGATAAAGGCACAATTTTGGCCATGGAACCTGATCTGGATATCTATATTCTTTCTGATCCCGATTTTTTGAACACCCACGGTCTGGCCAACCCGGACAGGGCCGAATTTGCCTATGACGTGTTGCGCATCTTGGAGGAGAACACCAAGTCTGCAGGTTTTGTGTTTGATCTGTCCTTACACGGGTTTGTTCGCGCGCAAAACCTGATCAAACTGGCATTGACCCCGCCGTTTTTGGCCGCAACACTCTGCCTACTGGCCATGGGTGTATTGATCGCATGGCAAGCCGTGTCCCGGTTTGGAGATCCGGCGAAAACTGGCCGGGTCATTGCTTTGGGCAAGTTGAGCCTGATCATCAACGCCGCCGGGTTTATCAAATTGGCCGGGCGCGAGTATAAAATGGCCCCGGCTTACGCCGATTTGACCAAAGATATCGTGCGCGAAAAATTGCACATCAGCACCGCTATTTCTGAAACCCAGTTGGACAAACGGCTAGATATTTATGCCAAACATGCGCGTGCTGATACAAGCTGGACCGAACTTGATGCACAAAAAAACCAACCAAAAAATGCGGCTGACTTGCTGCACAATGCACAAAAATTATTTAAATGGCGAGGAGATATTACCCATGAACGTAACTGATGTAAAAAAACTGTCAGAGCTAATTCGCGAACAGGTCGGCAAAGCCATTATCGGCCAACGAGACACCATTGATCTCATGTTGGTATCATTATTTGCAGGTGGGCATATCTTGCTGGAAGGCCCGCCCGGCACCGCCAAAACATTTCTGGCCCAGTGTTTTGCAGACACCACCAAACTTAAATTTGGGCGTATCCAATTTACCCCCGATTTAATGCCTGGTGATTTGCTAGGTACCAATTTGTTCAACTTCCAGACCAATGCGTTTTCATTGATTAAAGGCCCGATATTTTGCGATGTTTTATTGGCCGACGAGATCAACCGTACCCCGCCCAAAACCCAGGCCGCTTTGTTGGAAGCCATGCAGGAGCGACAAATCACCATTGACGGTAAAGCCTTCTCCCTTGGTGCGCGGTTTATGGTGATTGCCACGCAAAACCCCATCGAGCAGCAAGGGACCTACCCCCTGCCCGAAGCCCAACTTGACCGCTTTTTGTTCAAACATAATTTGCAATATCCCAGTCTTGAAGAAGAGATCGAAATTGTCACCACACACGGGGCGCGCACCGGCTCACCGTCGGCCAAAGCCATGGGCATTAAACCGGTTGTTACCGCCAAGCAACTGGCGGATGCCGTGGCTTGCGCAGGCCAGGTACGCTTAACGGACGAGGTAATTTCCTATGTAGTCAATCTGGTGCGGGCCACGCGGGAAAATCCATTATTCGAGACCGGGGCTAGCCCGCGGGCCGCTGCCATGCTCGCGGCTGCGGCGCGGGCCAATGCGGCTTTGGACGGGCGGGATTTCGTTATCCCTGATGACGTCAAATCCATTGCCTTGCCGGCACTGCGCCACCGGGTCATTTTATCGCCCGTGGCCGAGATTGAAGGCCGCAGTGCTGACGAGCTCATCCGCGACATTATCGAACAAACAGCCGCGCCGCGTTAAAAAATAAGCATGTTTTACCCGACCAAGCGTGCCGTTATTTTCATGGGTGCAGGCCTTCCTGTCACCTTGGTATTGGCCGTGCTTAACCCGAATTTGTGGGCGTTTGGTGCAGCTTGGATTGCGGGTGTATTTGGGTTGTTATTGTATGATCTAGTGCGAGCCCCTGCCCCGGATAACATGCAGCTCGACACCAAAATTCCGGCTTCTCTTTATGTGGGCGCCACAACCCATATGGTCTTTGATTACACATTTAAAGGCGGGCGAAAACCGGCAAATGCGCAAATGAAATTATCACTCGGCGACCGCTTGAACTGCGAAACTGATGTCTGGCATCCACCTTTTGAAGATGGACATTTACGGGGAAATTTTCGTGTCAAAGCCCTGCGGCGCGGCGAAGGCTTGGTGGAGAATTTATGGACGCGATGGAGCGGGCCTTTGGGGCTAATGTGGCGGCAAACCCGCGCTCCTTTAAACCAGACCGCCCTAATTATTCCCGACACAAGACTGGTCAAAGATAAAGCCATAGAAATATTTTCCCGCGATGCGGCCCACGGCCAAAAAATGCAAATCGAACGCGGCCAAGGCACCGAATTTGATAGTTTGCGCGAATTTATGCCCGGCATGGACAAACGGGCCATCGATTGGAAACATTCAGCCCGCCACCGCAAATTACACGCCAAGGAATTTCGCACCGAGCGCAACCATAATATTGTATTTGCCATTGATACAGGCTATCTTATGTGCGAGCCGCTCAAAGGCAAGACCCGGCTCGACTGGGCTATCAATGCGTCTTTGCTGATCGCCTATGTGTCCTTGAAATTCGGCGACCGGGTCGGGTATTTCGGGTTTGACAAACGGCCCTATTTGTTCACCAAACCTGTATCAGGCACGAACAGCTTCCCCCATTTACAAAGCTTAACCGCCCAGCTTGAATATTCTGCCAATGAAACCAATTTCACATTATCCCTGTCGTCCCTGTCCAAGTCCTTAATGCGCCGGTCTTTGGTCATTGTTTTCACTGATGTCGTTGATACTACCAACGCGGAATTGATGATCGAGAATATCAGCCGGCTGATCAAAAACCATATTGTCCTGTTCGTCACTTTCAAAGATGTGGAGATCGAAAACCTGATCAAGGCCGAACCAAAAACCCCCGCAGATGTGACCAAAGCCGTCCTTGCCAGCGCCCTGAACAAGGAACGCGAT
>JAJRSJ010000075.1 GCA_024278855.1 Alphaproteobacteria bacterium
CAGATGCCCGCCCGTCGTGGCTGTCTGCCAACTGCTCGGACGGCTCTGCTATATCGACAACCCCAATAGTAAATCCGGCTTGGGCGCAGGCCAGTGCCACGGTCAGGCCGACCAATCCTCCGCCGACCACTAAAATATCAAAATCTGTTGTTGTTTTTTTCATGCTCAACAGTGCATCATAAAATTACGGCCCTCTAAGGTCATTCGTACGGTGCCGTCCGGTTCATAACAATCGCCCCACTTGTGTTCATGAAGCGGATTCTATTGCTTGCCCCATAGCTTAAAGCCCTATAGAGCGGCATCACATTAACCAGATAAGAGATTTATGCCCGATACGACTAAAATTACATTTGCCGATACTGGCCTGTCCTCTCCGATTTTGAAAAAATTGGAACGGCAAGGCTATGAACATCCGACGCCTATTCAAGCGGGCGCCATTCCGCCAATTTTGGCAGGCAAGGATGTTGTTGGCTTGGCGCAAACAGGTACGGGTAAAACTGCCGCCTTTACCCTGCCGCTTTTGCAGCGGGTTGATGCTGCCTTAGAAAAAGACAGTGGCCACGAAAATATCACACGCGCCATCCGCGTTCTTATCCTGACACCAACCCGTGAACTGGCGGTGCAAATCGACAAGGCCGTGCGCAATTACGGCGAGAACCTAACCACGCGCTCGACCTGTGTGGTCGGCGGTGTCAATCTCAAGCGCCAGATTAAACCGCTGAAACAAGGCGTGGATATATTGGTGGCGACACCGGGACGGTTAGAGGATTTACTTGGCCAGAAAATCATCACGCTGGACTGGATAGAAACCGTGGTGCTAGACGAGGCAGACCAGATGCTCGATATCGGGTTTATGCCTGCCATAAAACGGATATTGGCGCTGACCCCCAAAGACCGCCAGACGCTTTTGTTCTCGGCTACCATGCCCAAGCAAATTCGCCAGCTTTCCAATCAATATATGAAAAAGCCGGTGGAAATATCCGTATCGCCGGAATCCAAAACCGCCGATAATGTCTCCCAAAGCGTGATGTTCATCGCCCAGCCTGATAAGACCAAGGCCGCAATTGCCCTCTTACAAACCTATAAGGGCAAAAGAGTGATTTTGTTTTCAAGAACGAAAAGAGGGTGCGACCGTATTGCCAGGCGCCTCAACGGCCATGGTCTCAGCGCCCAAGCCATTCACGGCAACCGCTCGCAAAACCAACGCACAAAAACACTGGACGCATTTCGCGCGGGCGAAGTGGACATATTGGTTGCGACCGATGTGGCGGCGCGGGGCATTGATATTCCGGGCGTGGAATTGGTCTTGAATTTCGACCTGCCGCAAGTGGCCGAAGCTTATGTCCACCGTATTGGCCGCACGGGCCGGGCCGGGAAATCCGGCACGGCCATCGCCTTTTGCAATCCGGACGAAAATTCTTTGCTGCGCGATATTGAGCGCATTATTAAGATACGTATCCCGTTGCGCACCGACGACGGTAAAGTCGAAGCCGAACCAGAATGGGATCCCCTTAAAAACCCCAAAGCTGAGC
>JAJRSJ010000076.1 GCA_024278855.1 Alphaproteobacteria bacterium
CGCCGGTCAAGGTCATCCAATCATGCTTTGGTGCGCCTTGGGTCATGGGGAATATGGCTAGACCGGCCGTGGCGGCCCCGTCTGAAACAATGGCATTTTCGGGCATTAAAGCCGCCAATACCGTTCCGACCGCGACAGGGGTCAAGCGCCCGTCCTCGCTCGGCGGGATCATTTTCGGTTGGGTTTGAGATGGTTGTTCTGGGGCCTTCAAAACAGCCGCCAAACGGGTCAGCGCGTCCAATGCATATTGGCGTGGACTGGCCAATGTGACAAGCGCGGCCCCGTCCGGCATTAACCAGCCTGGTTTGTTTGGATAGGCACAGAACGACACGGGCGGCTTGGCTCCGACAAAGACGGCATGCTTAAAATCCTTGAGATAATCCGCCGCCATTTCGCCGAAATATGGCAGACGTTCAACCGCGACCCGCCCTGCCCCGCGCTGAAGCCGGGCCGGAAAAGTTTCGCAAATCAAACGCGCGCCCGTAGCCGCTGCAATCCGGCCTGCTTGAACCAACGCGTCCGCGTGTAAGGCCGTCCCGCCTAAAAACAAGACCGCCGGGCCTTGGTTTTTCAAACATTTAGCGGCGTCTTCAATATCGCTTTCATTGGCAAGGGGGCGCGGTGCGGGTTTGTGAATTTTCGGCTTATCGTGCTTGACGACGTCCCAGGCATGATCTGCGGGTGCGATAATTGTTGCAATTTTACCCGGAAATTCCAGAGCGGCCTTGATGGCATCCGCACCCTTTTGCGCCAGATCATCCGGGGAAGTTGAGGTTTGCAGCCAATCCGAAAACGGCGCAGCTAGCCCCGCAATATCAGAGGTTAGCGGCGCATCATATTTGAGATGATGGGTGGCATGATCGCCGACAATATTGATGATGGGCGAGTTGGCGCGGCGTGCATTGTGCAGATTGGCACAGCCATTGGCCAAGCCCGAGCCTACATGCAAAAGCGTCGCGGCCGGTTTACCGGCCATGCGGCCATAGCCGTCCGCCGCACCCGTAACCACACCTTCAAACAGGCCGAGTATGGAGCGCATGCCGTCTTGCCCGTCAATGGCGGCAACAAGCTGCATTTCCGACGTGCCGGGATTGGCAAAACAAACCTCGACCCCGCCCAAACTCAAAGTCTCAATTAAAACTTCCGCACCGTTCATACCGTTCTCCAACTGACCTGCTCGCACTCTAACATGATTTCACCAATGTGTGACAGACATCACTTGGTTTTGCTATGCTTTTCTTGTTGTGTGATTTATTTGGTCAGCGCGGAAAACCATGTACAGCTCTATACGCTAAACATGGCCGTAACAGGTTGACAGTTTAGGCTTATGATTTCAGTGAAATTTTATTGCGCCACAGGCGCGGGCTCATGCCGTAGGTTGCTTTAAACAAGCGGCAAAAATGGGTGTAATCTGAAAACCCCCAGCGGTAAGCGATCTGGTTAATGGGTGCGGATATATTGCTGGTTCTTTCCAACTCCATACGTGCAGATTCGAGCCGTTGTGTTCTAATCCAGGCGCTAACGGTCTGTCCCTCTTCGGCAAATAAAGCCCGTAAATATCTGGGCGAAATATCGCAAGCATGGGCAATACCGTCGGGACACAAACGGCGCTCTTTCAAATTTTGAATGATATAATGCTTGGCTCGTTGGATGTGCATGAGCGTTGGCTCGCTGGCCTCGGGCGGGGTTTCGCCAAACGCTTGCCCGAGCGCCGTCGAGAGTAAATTGATCACATTGTTAAAGACCATGGGGCGGGTGTTTACCGGCAGTGCGCCGCCAACTTCCAAC
Organism: Alphaproteobacteria bacterium; assembly: GCA_024278855.1. Lineage (GTDB taxonomy): Bacteria > Pseudomonadota > Alphaproteobacteria > Caulobacterales > Maricaulaceae > Robiginitomaculum_A. The sequence continues at coordinate 1,789 of JAJRSJ010000076.1, forward strand.
AGCGTTTTTAAATTCACCTGAACAAGCTGAGCCAATGGATTGCTGCCGTCCAGTTTAATGGGCGCGACCCCGACCAGCCAGCGGCATCTTTCTAAAAACACTTGCTTGGGAACCTGCAAGACCGCCTGTTCAAACATGGCGTCAAATTTAAATTCGTAAGGCCGGTCGCTGTCAACAAATGTGATATCGCCTTCTTTAAGTTTCACGTCTTGGCAATCTTGTCTAACAGTGCCAAAGCCTGAAGTTTGGCAAATAAAAATCAAAGAAGAGGCTTCGCTTTTTTGAATATGGCGGCGGCTTCTCCTGATAATTTGCTTGTCCGCTTTTATAGACGAAACCCCGATACCGCCTGCGTGAACCACCTGAATACAGCCGGAAAATTGACCATCATCAACCCGCTCCGCTTCTAGGGGTAAAAACGCATCACAGGCGGCTTTTTGCCAATAGTTGAAACGCTTGGGCGCAGAAACCGTGTCGGTTTTATAGGTTTTAACCCCGTTTTTTTCGAGCATTTGCTGCATTGTTTTTTGTATCGTTTTTAAAGTTCCCGGCCAATATTACTTGAATAATCAACTTTTTATGCCGCCTTTGTCAAGTTTTTCCGCCAGAACCCGCCTAACACATTCCCATAAAAGCATATCAAGCATCAGGGCAAATACGGGTTTTGAGAATTGTGAAACCCAATAAATTTGCCGAAACATTTACGCATAAGGGGATTTTATCGTGCAAATTATCAAGCAAATTAGCCCGGCTTTGGCCGTAATCGGATTGGTCATGAGTTATGGGCAAGCGGCTCAAGCCCAAGGCTCAACCACAAGCGCCGAACCCAAAGCCTATATTGACGAGATTGTGGTAACGGCACGTAAACGGGCCGAAAGCTTGCAAGACACCCCGATTTCAATCACGGCATTTACCGCCAAAGCACTGGAAGATCGACAAATTGTAAATGTCGGGCAAATTGCCGAGTTCACCCCTAATTTGACCATTAATACCTCTGCCGCGTTTTCCGGCAGTTCATCAACACCGGCGATTTTCTTGCGCGGTGTCGGGCAGGTGGATTTTTCTTTAAATACGGATCCGGGCGTTGGCCTGTATTTGGACGGTGTTTATATTTCCCGGGCCGTCGGCGGCTTGATCGACCTTGTGGATATTGAGCGTGTTGAAGTTCTAAGAGGCCCGCAAGGGACTTTGTTTGGGCGCAACACAATTGGCGGCGCCGTCAGTGTAACCTCAAAAGCGCCAACGGACGAATTTGGTGGCCGGGTGAAGCTAACAACCGGATCGGATAACCGCATCCAGCTCCAAGGCTTGTTGAATATACCTCTGGGCGAAAACTTGGCCTCGCGCATTGCGCTAAACTACCATAAACGCGACGGCTATGTAGACCGCCCGGACGGGGTTAGCCTTGGTGATGACAATAGCTTTTCTGCACGCGGCACGGTTGCTTACGCGCCATCAGATAATTTATCTTTTGTGTTTTCTGGTGATTATACCACGGAGCGGGAACAGTCTGCGCCGTTTATCCTGACGGCCATTGACCCGGCGGCTTCTTTTGTTGGCTTTCATAATGCAGTGATAGCGCCGATGATAGATCCGAGCCTCGCTTTACTACCGCCGGGGCCGCCGAGCGCTTGCTTTATACCGACAACCGCAAACCCGGCCTGTTTTAATGCGGCTTCGGTCAGTGTGGGTGTACCGGGGATAAACCAAGGCACCCTGCCCTCCATGTCAAACCTTGATGTATATGGTTTGTCGCTAACCACAGAGTATAATTTCAATGACAATATTACACTAAAATCCATCACAGCTTACCGCGACCTTGATAGCTTGTCATCCAATGAAGCAGACAGCGCGCCCGTTGCTATTAACTCCACATCGGACAGTTTTATTTATAATCAATTTAGTCAGGAAATTTAAATTCTTGGATCAAGCCTGGACAATAGGCTAGAATGGATTCTAGGCGGGTTTTATTTCACTGAAGAAGGAACCAATGCCAATTTAGTCAATTTTTCAGTCATCGAAATTTTAAGCGGCGGCAATGTAAACAATAAATCCGTAGCTGCCTTTGGGCAATTTAACTGGGCCATAACTGACCGTCTTGATTTTACCGCCGGCCTGCGCTGGACGGAAGACAAAAGAGATTTCCTCCCTAACCAAAGAGTGGTCAGGGATATCGCCACAGGCATTCCCGACGGGACACCCTTGCTGCCGAGCGTGACGGCGTCCACCAGCGCCAGTGATTTTACCCCCCATGCCAATATTCATTATGCATGGAGCGATGATGTATCAACCTATTTGACCTATTCACAAGGCTTTAAATCAGGCGGGTTTACGCAACGGGTCTTCCCGCCTGTCCTGCCCGCCCCCGGTCAAAACCCGGCCGATGTTATACCGTCGTTTAACCCCGAAACCGTCAATACTTTTGAGGCGGGCATAAAAACCCAACTGCTTGACCGCCGATTACAAGTCAATGCTGCCGCCTTCACAACCAATTATTCTGATGTGCAAGTCAATGTACAAATCGGCATCGCGCCAACAACACAAAACGCAGCCGCAGCTAGCATAAAAGGCTTTGAAGTTGAAGCCCTAGCAGTGGTTTCAGAAGCGTTTCGTTTAAATTTGGGTGTCGGCTATCTTGATGCACAATACGACGAACTTGGTGCCGGGGTTGTCGGCATCACGCTGAACAGTAAACTACCCGGCACCTCCGAATGGACGATCAATGCGGGCGCTAGCTACCGGCACGACATGAACGATTACGGCGCATTGACGGCGCGGGCTGATTACAGTTATCGCAGTGAATTTTTCTTCGACGCCAACAACGAAATTGGTGAAGACGGCTATTCGGTTGTCAATATTAGCCTGAACTGGGAGAGCGCAGACGGCGATTGGGGGGCAAGCTTGTTTGGCACAAATATCACCGATGAAGTCTACGGCCTAGCTGGTGCGTCCATTCTTAACCCGGGCGGTTTCCAACAAACATTATTTGCGCGCGCCGCAGAATGGGGTGTGAGCCTCACGCGCAATTTTTAACCGAAAGAACACATAATATGTCAAAAAACAAACCCGTAAAAGTCGCCGCCGTTCAAGCTTCACCCATTGTATTTGATTTGGACGCTTGTTTGAAAAAAGCAAACAAATTGGCCGCCCAAGCCAAAAAGGGGAAATGTGATCTCATCGCTTTTGGCGAGGCCTGGTTTCCGGGCTATCCCTTTCAAATTTGGTTGGGAGCGCCAGCCTGGACACTGCAATACACCGTGCCGTATTATGATAATTCACTGGAAGTCGGCACGCCGCAGTTTGAGGCCTTGTGCGCCATTGCCCGTAAAAATAATATCATAGTCTCGGCGGGTATTTCCGAGCGGTCGGGCGGCAGTTTATATTTATCCCAATGCCTGATTGATAGCAACGGCGAGGTGTTATCCTTACGCCGCAAATTAAAACCAACCCATGTGGAGCGGGCAATATTCGGAGAAGGTTATGGTCATGATTTGGCCGTAACCAAAACTGAAATCGGGAATATCGGTCAGCTTTGTTGTTGGGAACACATGCAGCCACTAAGCCGGTTTGCGCTGTTTAGCCAGCATGAGCAAATTCATGTGGCCGCCTGGCCGTCCTTTGTTGTCTACCGCGAAAATGCCTATGCCTTGGGGGTAGAGGTCAATATGGCGGCGACCCGTACCTACGCCGTTGAGGGGCAATGTTTCGCAATTGCCGCGACCAGTGTGATGAACCAGCAAATGCTTGATTATTTCAAGGTCGGTACTGAAACACCGCCGTTTATCGAACTGGGCGGGGGATCGTCCATGATTTTTGGCCCGGACGGGCGCGAACTTGCCGACTATTTGCCGGAAAACGAAGAAGGCTTGGTGATTGCCGAACTTGATTTCGATGCCATTAAAATGGCCAAGGCCGTTGCGGACCCGACTGGTCATTACAGTAAACCTTGCTCGACGCGGTTACTTCTCAATAACACGCCCCTTGAACCAGTCATTATACATGACGGTATCCATGAGGGGCAAAATACCTTAGAATTTAGTCCTGTTGACATGAAGCCTGTTGATATGGAAGATAAATGATGAACGAAAAAACCAAACCAGAAATTGGCCCGCGCCGCAAAGCGCCAGCCGTGCATAGACCGGACGGGTTTGAGATCCAATATGATGCCTATGAGCCCCGGTTTAAGCAATTGGACGATTTTGTCATGGTCATTTTCGGGGTTGAAATCCGCTCTGGAGACGGACAAACAATACAGGCCCGATTATTACAAGAGCTCAGCCATGACCTTGGCCCGGTTTTGCTGGAACATGGTCAGGTCAAAGCCGGTTTTGGCCCAAACAGTAAAGTCTGGTTTGCCTATTGGGTGTCACAAGCGGGTTATGAAAACTGGTGCGCCCAATCCGGTATTGAGGATTTATTTGCCGACGAAACCTTGCTCGGCGGCGATATCGGCCTGTGGCGCGAATATTGTCATGTGTCCTTAGACTATAATGAAACCTCTTATTCCCGGGAAGATGACGTAAGCGGATTGGCCAATTTTTGCGATGAAATTGAAGTGACACCCCATCACGGATATTGGGGTAGTGCCCGCGATAGGATGGTTGCGACGGCACATGATGATCTGAATGCAGTCGGGACATGTAAATCTGTAAGCCCCCAAAATACATTGGGCAAACGCATTAAAATGACCGCGCCGAAAAACACATGTTTGATCAAAACAACCCAGGACTTATCATTAGCCAATGGGGAGCAATTGGCGATTTACCACGGCACTGTCGAGCCCGCACTGCATGAGGGTTTAAATTATCTACGTGGGAATGCACAAGAGGCAGGCTGTATTGGCATGCGCTTTGTGCAAGAGCCGACAATATCGGGGAAGCCCGCACGCACCATTGGTATTGGGTATTTCACCTCATTAGGCACACTTGAAAATTGGACACACCATCATCCGACCCATGAGAAAATCATGCAGGTGTTTATGGCAATGGTCGAACAATTTGAGGGGCAACCCGGCCTACATTTATGGCACGAAATTTCGGTATTTGATAGCGGGCGGCTCACAGGTGACTATGTAAATTGTTCCCCGGACGGCACATTGATGCAATGTTAAACCGCTCAAACGACAGTCGCCATTTCTTTAGTCACAGAGGGCGAAGATAAACCGGTTAAATATCCGCACATGTTTCAGGCACCGGATTTAATGCTGCTCAACAAAACCGACCTCTTGCCATATCTGGATTTTGATGTACAGCAATGCCTTGATTATGCGCGGCAAGTAAACCCGCACATTAAAATCATTCAACTCTCGGCAAAGACCGCAGACAGCATGAAAGAATGGTATGACTGGCTCAAAGCCCAAAGCGCCAAAGCCCAAAGCACGAAAGCTAGCGAGCAAGCCTTTGTATAAGGAGGCACTCATATGATCTCCATCCTGTTTTTTGGGTTCCTGCTCGGCATGCGCCACGCGGTGGAAGCTGACCATATTGCGGCTGTGGCCTCTTTGGCGACAAAAACTACCTCTGCACGCCAAGGCGTCCGTCAAGGCATGGCTTGGGGCTTGGGACATACGCTCACCCTGTTTCTCTTTGGTTCACTTGTTCTGTTTGCCGTCAATATTATTCCTGATAAAATTGTGAACGGCCTTGAATTTGCGGTGGGCCTCATGTTGATTGCTCTTGGCATAGACGTTCTGCGCCGGGTCTATAAAGAGCGCGTTCACTTTCATGCGCACAGGCACGGCGTAGAAAAAACCCACTTTCACGCCCACTCCCATAAAGGCGAAAGCAAAAACGCCCACAATCCGTCTGCCCATAAACATGAACATACGCAGGGCTTCCCCATAAAAGCCTTACTTGTCGGCCTCATGCACGGCATGGCCGGATCTGCGGCACTGATAATCCTGACCTTACAAACCCTGACATCCCCTTGGCTTGGCCTTGTTTATATCGCCCTATTCGGCCTTGGTTCAATCGCCGGCATGGGGTTGTTCTCGCTGGTTATTGTCATCCCCTTGCGAGCCGCCCGCCATATGACATGGCTCTATAATGGCCTACAAGCCACGGGTGGTATGGGCACTGGAGCGCTCGGGGTGCTGACTTTGGTTCACACAACAACGATTTAGCTTGGGCGCACTATTTGTTGGACGTGCACCAATATACACACGCCTTCAAAAGGACGGAGATCAGCGGAGAAAAGACGGAACTAACCCATGAGCAAGCCTAATGATGGCGTGTTGAACCAAACCAAAAGCCGAGCAAATACTTAAAGCAAATCTAAACGGTAAAAAAGTGGCTCCGCAAGCAGGACTCATACCTTTCAATATTATTGTTTAATTACAATGACTTAAATTCATTACGGTGTCAAAAAGAATCTCACAAAATATCCAAAATGAATCTCAACACTCGTTTGACTCCGGCACCAGTAGCCTA
>JAJRSJ010000006.1 GCA_024278855.1 Alphaproteobacteria bacterium
CAAGGCTCTTTAGGCCTGCTCAGTGCTGAATTTGACGCATTTCCAGGCGGGGGCACGGCGGGCGCAGATGTGACGGGCAATAGATTACCTAATGCTCCCGAATTTACGGCGTCATTTGCTGCGGTTTATTCACATGAGATAGAAGCTCTGGACAGTTCGTTATTCCTGCGGGCCGATGTCACACATACAGGCGGATTTTTCACAACTGTGAACAACGAAAAAACCACCCAGCTTGCCGCCGGGGCGACCGTTCCCTTTGGATATATTGACGCCCTGACCCAAATAAATGCGCGCATCGGTTTATTGCCCAATAATGAGAGGTTCGAGTTTTATCTTTGGGGGCGAAACCTCGCAGACGCGGACGGGTTTGATGATAATTTTCGCGACTTTTTTGGCACGATCACCAATAAGCCAAATATTGGCCGCACCTATGGCATCGGAGTTACCGCCAATTTTTAAACCGCTACCTTTTGGTGTGACAGCCCCGCAAACAGTATAGCGGAGTATTTTTTTGTATCAGTGAGGCGAGATGATTATGAAGCATGGCGATGTTAAAATTGAGGGTCTGACACTTAGTTATCAACAGCAAGGTAGCTCGGACACAACAATCGTGCTGTTACACGGAAATTCAGCTTGCAAACAAGTCTTTGCCAAGCAATTTGATTTTTTTAGAGGCTCACAGTTTTCACTGCTGGCATTTGATCTTCCTGGACATGGTAGATCTGGCAATGCGCGCTTGGCACAAAACCAATACACTATTCCCGGTTATGCACAAATCATTGACCATGCTCTCACAGCTTTAAAGGTGAAAAACTATATTGTTCTGGGTTGGTCGTTGGGTGGTAATATCGCCTTGGAAATGGCGGGGTGTGACCTAGCAAAGGGTAATGCCAATTTTAAGGGCATGATGGTTTTTGGTGCGCCGCCTGTTGGGCCGGGGGTAGAGAATTTAGAAAAAGCTTACTTGCCAGCTACATTTGCATCTGCTGTAGGCGACGAAGCTGCACCCAGTGACCAAATTGATAGCTTTGTTCAGGCCATTTACGGCACGCTAGAACCAATCCCGAAACAGTTTTACAAATGCGCCCACCGCACGCAAGGTAAGGCACGCGAAATCATGGTCAACCATTGGATGGGCGGCACTAATGGGCACAACCAATATGAAACCGCATCTAAATGGACAAAACCGGTCTGCGTAGTTCACGGAAATCTTGATCCATTTGCCGCGCTTGATTATTTGAAAGAAACGCCCTGGCGTAATTTATGGCAAAATGAGGTCTTGGAGTTCCCCAATTGTGGCCACGCCCCCTTTATTGAAGACCCTCAAACTTTCAATACCATATTAGACAAATTTGCGGCAAATATCCTCTAGGGTACCCCACCTCACCGAATAATCATCACCGAATTAAACGCGTGTTGCAGCACGTAATAAGCTACGCTGCTTTGGAAGAACCTTCGAAAACCCTTTACCGAGCTGTCGGCCATGACGATTACCGAGAAGTCTTTGCCGCGTTCTATGATGATGTCTCTGGCATTTCCTACATCTGTCCAGGCGTCTACGACCTCGACGCCCGCGCCTTCTATGGCGGCGCGGGCTTTGGTTATGGCGTCTTTGGCGGCGGGCAGGTCTTCGTCGGTCTCGGCGACCGATAGCAGATAGACCGGACATTGGCAGCGCGAGGCCAGCACGGCGTCTTGTCTGGCGGCTTCTATGGATTTTTCGTCGTTGACACAAATAAGATGGCCGTGGTTTTCCTCAATATCGCGGGCCAATAATACTGTGCCGTGATGCTCTGTTACGACGGTGCGAGTGGTGCCCCACTTAATCTTGCCGCGTACATTTTTGCCGCCCTCGCCGTGCATAGCCAAAATGGTCAAATCATAATGGTTCAGCTCGCACTCATCCAGAATGCCCGAAGCTATGGTCGGTGCCACCATCAATTTAAGCGCAATATGGGTATCGTTTTTGTCCGTATAGGTTTTCATGATGTCGCCTATGGGATCACCGTAGACGCGCTTGCGGGTTTCTTCCTCGCTCCAGTCTCCGTCCAGAAAACCAAGCTCGAACAATTGGTCACGGGCGGCTTTTAAGGCCCGCATACCCGGCAGCTCAATGCCCCAATCGAGCATGTGTTGGCGGGCTAAATTAACCCCGTATTTCATACCTTTGTCAACTGGGCGTACATAAAGCAACGTAATATCCGCGTCATTGCCTTGGCCGATTTTCACTGCGTATTTCAGCCCCCGCTCAGATTCTTCCGACCCGTCAATACAAACAAGAATACTAAACCGGGGCGGCCCATCTTCGGGGACTGTATCGGGATCGTTGTCAAATAATGCATCTCGCATGGCAATCTTCTCCTAGTCTCAGTCCTACAGCCCTATGGCCGGCCAATAAAATGCGGCAAAGGCCAACAAGACTATTGTAGACATAATCACCATTTTCCACCCAACTTTCAAGAAGTCTGTGGTTTTTAAATATCCCGACGCATAAACAATCGTACAAGCGGGCGTCCCGATCACCGTCAAATAAGCAAATGCCGACGATATAGCGGTGATAAAACCAAGCACGAGCGGGCTTTCACCTGCTGTAGCCGCCATGTTCAGGGATATGGGGCCAAGAACGGCCACAGCGGCCCCATTAGACATGGTGTTGGTCACCAATGTGGTCAAGACGGATACAGAGGCCAAAAGTCCGATCCCCTCGTCCATACCCGCAGGCAAAACACCTAAAAAACTGTCCGCGACCCAAAGGGCCGCACCGGTGTCTTTCATCTGAATGCCCAGTGATATCGCAGCGGCATACAGCCAAACTACGCCCCAATTTACCCCGGAGTTCAAATCCTCCCAGCGCACCAAACCAAGCAACATATAGGCGACCGCACCCATCAAGGCGATAATACCGAGCCCAAGTTCGCTAGAGAAAAATATCCAACCTAGCAGCGTCGCAAAAAACACCATGATGGCGACCCAGTCGCTAGATTTCATGGGGCCTTCTTTTTCCACCATGGTACGCAATTTGACCACGGATCGGGTCAAATGCTTGTATTCCGGCTTGAACGTTAAAAACAAAATCCCGACCACGAAAGGCAATTGCGCCAAAAATACCGGATAGGCGACTTTAATCCACGCAAGATAATCCACCAAATATTTCGCGGTACTTGCATCCCCCTCCACATAGTAAAACTCTTTCCAATAACCAATCATAATGGCGTTACGCGCCCCGCCGGACGGGGTACCAATCCCGGCGATGGAGCACCCATATGCAATGGAAAACAGCAAAACGGCGGCTAGCCCGCGCACTTTTTTAGGGTCATCAGATGTCAGCGTGATCAGGATAATGGCCACAGGCAACATCATGGCGGCAACGGTATGCTCGCCGATTACCGAAGCCATAACCCCGGACACCAGTGCTATCCCCACAGATATATTCAAGGTTCTGGTTCCGGTCATACGCACAATCAGATAGGCTAGCCGTTTATCCAGCTTTTGTTTGACAATGGCCACGGCCAACATCAGCGAGCCCATAATAAACACAACCGAATCGCTCATCAATGATTGGGCCACTTGTTTGGAATCCACCCCTTGCAACAAAAACACCTGGGCAATGACAATCATAAAAGCCACGGCGGGCAAGGGCACTGGCTCTGTGACAAATAGAATCACAGCTACAACGGAGATCACCAAAACCGTCTTGCTCGCATCGGTCAATCCGTCTGGTGTAGGCGCAAGATAAAGTAACACCCCCACAATGAACGCAATAATCAACCAACGCTTTTCTTTCAAGAAAAAGCCAAGGCCCCGCATATTACGGGTACCACGAAGCCGCATACGGCGCGCTCGTCTTACAGTAAATAGTGCCATAATAGTCTCTTAAGGATTGATGCCCTTTGGACGGCAAATTGTTTGTAGGGAGCTTGCAATACTGGCAAGCCATGAGCCTATATGGTTAATAAAAAATGGTTAATAAAAATAACCCGCCGGTAGCACCAGCGGGTAAATGTTTAAATGCGGAGCAAAACTACCTGCCAAATTTCATCTTCCAGCCAAATGTTGCTTCAAACTGTTTCATCTCAATGGTGATAGTCCGGCCGGGGTTAGGCCCGGCGGGCGTAATTTCAATACCGCTGACCGAATCGGTCGGCGCGTACATAACGCCAAACTCGAATGAATGCCGATCATTAAGGGCAAATTCGCCGCCCGCAGTAATATGCTTGGTTGTCACCCCCGGTGCTAAAATGTTGAGCGTCACATCGTCGCCGTTAATCGGTTGGCTATTGGCCGCAAAACCTGCGCGCAATGTCCACTGGTCATTGGCCCGCCACTCGGCCCCAACTTTAACAACATTAACGTCGTCCCAACCAAAACCGCCCGCACCTAGTGCGCCAAACGGCAATGGGATACGCGAAGAATTGCTCACCGCAGGCACATCGGTATAATTGATACGGCGATAATCCAATGATACTGTCAAATCAGGCGACACATCCGCAGAGATTCCAATTTGATAATTGGACGGAATATCAAAATCGCCCCCGTCTGCAAACAGCCCGGAATATTTTTCAAACTTGCTCATGCCAATTTTACTTTGGTACATACCTGCAATACGAATATTATCGGCCACATCATATTGAACACCGATTTTACCGCCAAAGCCCGTTGCCGTATCAATGCCGTTATTGGACAAAGCCCCGGGGTTTGAGCTTACACCGCCAAAGGCGAACAAGCCCGTGGCTTCGAACATCTGGAAGGCAAATACGGGTGCAATACCAATACTGAAATCACCCATTTTCTTGGCATAACCAACGGAAATAAGCGCTTGGCTTAGATTTACCCCGGTCGTGCCACCGCAAAATACGCCATTATTGGCCGGCAAAGGCGGGGAGGCGCAGGCCGGGTTGGTCACACCCCGGTAACTTGTGTTCATCCCGCCATTGGCCGCTATGGAAACTCCCCAGGACGACGTATCATCAATCGCTTTGACATAGGCAATATTGGGAACGCCGAACAGATTTTCCGAACTTTTGAACTCGCCGACTGGCGTAAAACCAGCCCCGCCTGTACCTGTAAATCGGCGGTTTGGGCTAAACAGTGACACCGAAACCGTTAAATCACTACCGTTGCCGACCATGCCGGCCGGATTGGTGATCAAGGCGGTGGCGTCGCGGCCATCCGCAACACCCGCTCCGGCCATAGCTTTATTCCTAGCCCCGGAACCATTGGTGAAATAGCCCTCTGTCGCAAAAGCATCCATAGCCAAAAGCGAAACCGAGCTGGCAAGCGCCAAGCTCATGGTTATTTTTTTGCCCAGTGTTCTTGTTTTCATGTATCCAGTTTTCATTTTATTCCCCTCTAAGTTTGTTTTTTGTTTATGAATTGAATAAGTCCTAAAATAAAAGCGGCCCAATTCACCAAGCCGCTTGTAAATTCATATGTTCTTTTGAGTCCGCAGGAAAATTTTCACCACCTTACACCACCCGCTCAATCAAGAACATATACACACCGTCATCGACCCAGCTTTTGAGCAATGTATTGCCAGTGGCCCGGCAAAAAGCTTCAAAATCCTTGACCGCGCCAGGATCACTCGAGGCCAGTTCAAGAATTTTGCCATTTTCCATGCCTTTTAGGGCTTTTTTGGCCTTTAAGATGGGCAGAGGACAATTAAGCCCTTTGGTGTCGAGTATCTCATCAGGCGTGATGTTATCGGTCATATTTGCTCCTGTTAATTTGGCCTGTTGGGTTGGTAAGTATGGGTTACATATAAAGGTTGATATCGGACTGTAATGCGCTCTCAAGCCAGGTAGCTGCGCCGCCAAGCTCGACCCCCTCAATCATGTCCTCGGTTTTTTTCTCGAACAGATCAATGGTCATTTGGCATCCGATCAGGCGCACATCAGAAAGAACCGCCGCCTCGCGCAAATCTTCTATGGAGGCAACACCCTTTTTCTTGATCAGGTTTTTCATCATGACCGACGTGCCTGCAGTCACACCGGGCAACATACCCACCATATTGGGCATAGCCATTTGCATGCCCATCATCGGCATACGCATGGACGAATTGCCCAAAGTGGTAACGCTTAAATTCAATTCCTTATCCAACAAGCCAAGCCCGTAAAAGGTAAAGAACATAGTCACCTCAACATCCATAGCAGCGGCAGTAGTCGCCAGTATGAACGGCGGATAAGCCCAGTCGAGTGTTCCCTTTGTGCAGATTATTGTCATTTTCTTGGCATTTCCAAGATCCATATCGGCCATATTGCTCTCCCTCAAATTAAGCCACCTACCAACTTTTCGTCAGCTTTTATTAGATATTGCTACATTAGTGATTGTGAATGTAACGTATTTGCGCGCACTTGTCCATTGCCAAATATCACGATTTGGTGAGATAGGCAGCGCAGGTCGTCAATAGGTGGATATTTATGGATATTTATGGATATTTTGTTTTACGATTTGCGCTTGCGAAAGAAAAACAACGAAAATTGCAAGCGCACAAACCCCAATAAACTGCGTTTTCACGACAGCCCAAGACTTGAATAAAGACTTGTGTCAGGGATTGTTATCTAGAATTTTGGTTAGTTATTGCTATATGATTACCTATAAAAGACCCGCAAATTTCAACAGCCAAAACCCTGCAATAAAGAACTGCACCAAGAAGAAGAAGAACCGAACCTGTACGGCCATAACACTGGTTGAAACCAGATGGGTCAAGGCGTGCAAGACCCGTGCGCCCAAAAAGATCAAAGCCAAGCCGTTGGTTACGGCCATTTGCCCCGTGGCCATGGCATAGAGCAAAATGCCGCCGTAAACCGGGAAAAATTCATACATATTGGCGTGGGTCCGTACCAATTTACGCGAAAACACCCCGGCATCTTCACCGGTCGGCGCGAAACTATTGGCCTTTTTTTCGCCCTTGAGCGTCAACATCGTCCGCAAGCCTGCAAGCAAAAGCAAAACGACCATAAACAGCCCAATAAAGCCTAATAATGCAATATGTGTATTCGTCATAGTAACTCCCCTATTTGTGATGGGGATGTACTAGCATAATTTGCACATCAGGGATAGGCACAAATTTGTATGCCCGTTCTGCTACTGACTTTCCGGCGTCGTCACGACTATACCGTCCAGTTCTTCCGTGACCAAGATTTGGCAGCACAGCCGCGAATGTTCGCGCACGTCTTCGGCGAAATCAAGCATGCTGTCTTCCATATCGTCTTTAGGTTTAAGCTTGGCGGCCCAGGCATCATCCACATAAACATGACAAGTGGCGCAAGCACAGGCCCCGCCGCAATCAGCATCAATACCGGGGATCATATTGGCCACGGCCACTTCCATGATCGATTGACCGGGCTTGGCCTCAACTTCGCGTTTCGTGCCGTCTTGATCAATATAGGTAATTTTAGCCATTTTATCTCTTGCCTTTGTTTTGGAAAATATTTCAAACCGTATGTAATCGCCCAAAAACAAATTGCAAGCCTATTGCACCATTTGCACCGATTGCGCCACTTGTTGCTTGGAAACTATTGCATGTTGGCCGTGCAATACCCTATCAAGACCTATGAACAGAATCATTAAAACCGTCCAAGTGGCAGACGCAGAAACAATGGAAGCACTAGGTGCTTGGTTAGCCCAGTATTTACGCCCGAGCGACATAGTGCTGCTCAAAGGTAATCTGGGCGCCGGCAAGACCAGTTTTGCACGCGGATTGATCCAGTCCTTATTGGGCGACACAGAAGTCCCCAGCCCGACATTTACACTGGTGCAAACCTATAGCGCCAAAAATTTTGAAATTTGGCATTTCGACCTGTACCGCCTCCAAAACGAGAGCGAAATTTGGGAACTCGGCATAGAAGAAGCCTTGGAGAGCGGGGTCTGCCTGATCGAATGGCCCCAAAGCATTGCCGGGCTACTTAGTGGCGCAGAGGTGGAAATTGTCTTGCGGTTTAGCGGCAAGGGTCGCGTGGTCAAATTTAACGGCGATGAAAAATGGAACGCCAGATTAAACGGGGAACCTGACTGAGTGGCCCATGAAAATCTAACATGTGAGCAGCTTATCAATGCTTTCCTAAACGCCAATGGTTGGGGTGAGGCCCTACGCTCACCCATACGGGCCGACGCTTCGTCTAGGTCCTATGAAAAATTAAAGCAAGGTGATGAAGAACGCGCCGTCTTGATGAACGCGCCATATACCCCCACCAAAGACCCCTATTTGACCACCGCCAAACTGGCAGGCTCCAACCCTGAAGCTTTTATATGTCTGGCCACCGAGCTGACACGGCGCGGGTTTTCCGCCCCGCAAATATTGGCGGCGGATATGGACAATGGTCTGTTATTGTTGGAGGATCTGGGTACGGATTTATTCGCGCACATATTGGTGCGCGAACCACAAAAAGAACCGGAGCTTTACGCGGCGGCCATATCCTGTCTCGCCGCCCTGTACCGTTCTAGTTTCCCGAGCAATATGGCCGCTCGTAAGGCGAGGTGGCATGTGGACAGTTATGATGCCCCGGCCTTACAAGCCGAAGCGGATTTATTTCTGGATTGGTATATACCGGAATTTGACACCCCCTTGAGCGGTAAAGCCAAGCAGGAATGGCATAAAATTTGGGCGAATTTATTTACAATTTTAGACATTCAACCCGCCGGACTGGCACTGCGAGATTTTCACGCAGAGAACATCTTCTGGCTAGCGGAGCGGGACGGAACCGCCAATGTCGGACTGATAGATTTCCAAGACGCCCTGTTCGCTCACCCGGCCTATGACCTAGTGTCCTTGCTAGAAGACGCAAGGCGGGATGTAGACCCAAATATTGTGGACGATCTCATTACGCAATTTTGCCAACAATCAGGCATCGAGGATAACGAAAACTTCCGCGCCGCCTATGCCGTTATGGGGGCGCAAAGAAACGCCAAAATTCTCGGCATATTTGTCCGATTAGCTAGGCGCGATGGTAAAGAACATTATCTGGATATGATTCCGCGTATCGCTGCCCACTTCATCAGTGATATATCCCACCCTGCATTGACCGGGCTACGAAATTGGGTTCACAAACATGCACAATCAGTGTTTAGCCACAAATCTCCGACTAAACCAAATACCCCCATCCCCATAACAACAGCAATGGTCATGGCCGCCGGGCACGGCACCCGTATGCGGCCCTTGACCAACAACACTTGCAAGGCTCTGGTGAAAGTTGGCGGCAAGCCATTGATCGACCATATGCTTGACCGCTTGCACGAAGCGGGCGTCACCCGTGCGGTGGTCAATGTGCATGCATTCGCCGACCAGTTGGAAGCCCATTTAAAGACCCGCAAATCTGGCCCCAAAATCATTATTTCCGATGAACGGGAAGATCTTTTGGAAACCGGCGGCGGCGTGGTCAAAGCCCTGCCACTGCTTGGCAATGACCCAATTTTGATCTGCAATATTGATGCGGTTTGGACGCAAGACACCGATGTGTTAAAAGAACTAATGCAGTTTTGGGACGCCAACACAATGGACGAATTACTCCTGTTAGCCCCGGTAGAAAACACCATTGGTTACCAAGGCAAGGGTGATTGTACGACAGGATTTGACATGCACCTTATGCGGCGTTGGCAAGACACTGCACCCTATGTTTACGCAGGAGTTCAAATTTTTAAACCGAGGTTAGCTTATAATTTCCCACAGGAAAAATTTTCCCGCAATAAAATTTGGGAGGTCTCCCTAGGCAGAGGTAATATTTTTGGGCATGTCATGTACGGCTTGTGGATGCATGTGGGCGACCCGGAAACTTTGTCCGAGGCTGAAACCATATTATCCAAGGCTAAACTATGAGTATTTACAAAGACTTGTTTGAAAATACCTCACCCAGTGTTTACACGATGCCGTCCCATGCACCTTTCTTGCAAAATCTGGCCAAAGGACTGATTACGGCCCTCGGTGATGATCTACCCAAAGCCCTTATTTTGCTGCCAACACGCCGCGCCGTGCGGGCATTGGCGGACGAATTTGTCCGCGCAGCAAAGACCCGTGCGACCCTGCTGCCCATGATGAAACCTCTGGCAGATATGGACGAAAACGAACCGCCGTTTACGACCGGGACCATAGATTTTGACATCCCGCCTGCCATTGACCCGGTACGCCACCGCTTTGAATTGGCAAAACTTGTGGCGGCGAAAATGAAACATGAAGGCGACGAACGGGGTACTGCTCCAGACGCTGCAACTGCTTTGGCAATGGCCGAGCCATTGGCCAGATTGCTGGCTGATTTGGCTATGGAGGAGCTTGGCCCGGATGCGTTGTCGAAACTGGACGACAAGCTGGAAGACCTGGCCGCGCATTTTCAGTCCGCCCACACATTCGTCACAATCGTCGCCAAGCACTGGCCGCAATTTCTTGCGGATAACAATCTAAGTGAACCCATGACCCGGCGGGTCGCATTGCTGAACAAGGCGGCGCAAATTTGGTCGTCTAAGCCGCCCGCCCATCCGGTGATTATCGCAGGCTCGACCGGAACATTAAAAGCCGTAGCAGGCCTGATTAAAACCGTGACTGCCCTGCCCCAAGGTCTGGTGATTTTACCGGGCTTGGATACCCATATTGACGATAGTGATGCCAAATTTGATATATGGGATAAAATCGACGACCAACACCCGCAAGCCTCTTTGAAAAACCTATTGCAAACACTTGAACTTAAGCGGGCCGACATTCCAGTTTGGCCCGGTGTAAAAACCGACAATAAAGCCGCTATGCGCTCGCGGATATTGTCCCATGCTCTTATACCGGCTAGCTCCACCTATGACTGGCCTGCCCGCATTGCCCGCATCGCCAAAAGTACCAGTAATGACAGCGTGCAGCAGGCGATTAAAGACGGACTATCTGGCCTGTCATTGATTGAAGCGCGCACCAGCGAGGAAGAAGCCGGTGTCATAGCCTTAATTATGCGCGAGACTTTGGAGCACACGGACAAAATCTGTGCACTTGTAACACCCGACCCGGCGTTGGCGAGGCGGGGCAGGGCGAAATTATCACGTTGGCACATCGAAGTGGACAGCTCCGCCGGGGAGCCGTTGGAAGAAACCGGCCACGGTGCATTTTTGGCCCTAAGCTTGGAGGCCGCAAACGACCCCTTTGACCCCGTCGCTTTGTCAGCCTTGGTCAAACATCCTTTATTTGATTTACAAGCCAAACGGCAAAGGGATTGGGACAAGCTCGAAATTCGCGCCCTGCGCGGCACACGGCCAAAATCTTTGGACATGGTTGCAAACCGTCTGGACGGACATTGTGCGCAAGGTTTTGCGCTTTTGCAAAAACTTCATACCGTACTTTCGCCCTTACATACAATGCTCAGCGGCGAGACTAATGTGGAGTTGTTGGCAAAAACCCATGTGGAGCTGCTAGAAGTTTTAGCGGGCGGTGCCGAAAAATTGTGGCGCGGCGAGGCCGGAGAAAAATCCGCGGCTCTTGCGGAAGAATTACTGGCTTACGGCAGCTTACTCGCGCCCGTAAGCGGCGAGACATATCTGCGCCTGTTGTCGCAACTGATGCGCGGACGTGTGGCGCGCCCGCGTTTTGGCACCGAGGAACGTTTGCAGATTTTGGGGCCGCTCGAAGCCCGGATGTTGGAGGCGGACACTATAATTCTTGGCAGTCTCAATGAAGGTATCTGGCCGGCCCACCCGGCGCCGCACCCGGTGTTATCGCCCGGCATGCGCAAAACCATTGGCTTGTCTGCACCTGAAAGACGCTTTGGGCTGGCCGCCCATGACTTCGAAGCATTAGCGGCCAAGCCCAATGTAATACTGACCCGTGCCGCGCGCACTGAGGACGGCCCGGCAGTACAATCCAGATGGCTTTGGAGGTTGACCACATTGGCACGCGGTGCGCTTGGGGATGCGGTAGACGACGTATTTAAACCCGAACAAACTTGGCTCGAATGGGCCAGATTGCAAGACGCAGCTCCTGACAAACCCGTACCCGCACAGCGCCCCGCCCCCTGCCCGCCTCTGGACAAAAGATGGCCAAAGAAACGCGGGCTTTCGGTTACACGGATCAAAACATGGGTGCGCGATCCCTATGCGATTTACGCCAGTCAAATCCTGCGCCTCCACCCCCTCGATCCTCTCGGCCAACCACTTGGAGGCCGCGAATATGGCCTGGCCGTGCATAAGGCATTTGAAGCGATCGACACTTTGGACGCAGGCGCATTTGCAAAATTATTACAAGATGAACTTTTAGCCGCCGGATACGAAGCCCACAGCTTTGCCCGCATGAATGTGCGCATTAACGAGATGGCAAATTGGGCAATTGACTGGGCCAGGGACCGCCGCGACCAAGGTTGGAAACCCGCCGGGATAGAAAAGAAAGGGCGTCTGGAATTTCCACCCCATAATACTCAAAAAGACGGCGAACCTTTTATCCTGACCGGGATTGCTGACCGCATAGAATGCAAAGGCGGCGAGACGGTCATAATAGATTATAAAACCGGCGCCATACCCGGCATAGCCGAAGTACAAGTGGGTTTCGATCCACAAATGCCTTTGCTAGGTATCATGCTCGGCTACGGGGTTTTGGGCGAGCGGCGCGATGCTACGGATTATCTCTATATCAAACCCAATGACCCCACAAAAAATAGACGCCTGTGCAAAGCAAAAGACGCGGACGAATATGCCAGCGAAGCCTTTGAAAATTTGCAAAAACTGATCGCCCATTTTGACACCCCGGACAGTCGTTATTATTCCCAACCCAGAGCAAAGTTTCAAAACCAATACGGTGATTATGACCATTTGGCACGCCGGGCCGAATGGGCCAGTCTTGGCGAAGAAACATGATGGGGGAGAAGACATGACCGCCGCTTACGATATGGCCGTTGACATGCAGCGTATGGCCGCAACACCGCACAAATCGGTATTTGTCTCCGCCAATGCCGGTTCTGGCAAGACGCGGGTTTTGGTTGAACGGGTATCGCGCATCTTGCTGACGGGTACCAATCCGGACAAAATCCTGTGCCTGACCTATACCAAGGCGGCGGCGGCCGAAATGCAAACCCGCTTATACCGTGATCTGGGCGCATGGTCGATCATCAGCGAAGACGAACTCACCAATGAGCTAAACCGCCTTGAAAATAAAACGGGTGCGCGGAGCCGCGCAAACCTGAACCGGGCCAGGTCATTATTCGCCCGCGCTTTGGAAACGCCCGGCGGACTTAAAGTACAAACCATTCACGCATTTTGTGAACGTTTGCTGAAAAGATTTCCCCTGGAGGCCGGCATAGCGCCCGGTACCGATGCCATAGACGAACGGGATATCCAAGTTTTGTACAAACAGGTTTGGACGGATATAGAAACCAAGGCCGTTGCCAACCCGACCAATAAAATCGCCGCACATATTGCTCTGCTAGCCACGCAAAAAGGCGACGGGGCCATGGACGCGCTTTATGGTTGGGCCATGGGTAATGCTTATAAAATTGATGCTTGGCAGGCGGCAGGCGGGCCGGGCGATTTGGCGAAATTGTTTGGTGTGGATAAGAATGCAACACAAGACGAAATACTCAATAGGTTTTGGAAAAACTCAGATCGAGAGTTAATTGAATTTGCGGCAGACGGAATGATGAGTAGTGGCCCGCGTGATTCTGGACGTGGCAATCTTGCATTACAGGCCCTACAAGAACCAAATCCTAGACTGGCCTTTGATATCTATACTCGCGCATTTTGTTCAGGTGGTGGTCATAAAACAGTCTTCAAACCAGTTGCATCCAACAAAGCTACGGATTTAGCAAAAGATTTTTTTGGAAACAACAAAGACGATCCGAGCCAAGAAGCCAACCGGGTCGTTTTTACCCGCGATCAGTTGCGGGCGCTTAAAGTTCTTGAACTGACCACCGCCGTTTATGACCTCTGCGTTTTGGCGGTGGCCAAATACCGGGCCTTGAAACGCCAACGCCGGGTGATGGATTTTGATGACCAGATATATCTGACGCGCAGTGTGTTGATGAATTCAAACGCGCGTGAATGGGTGCGTTATAAATTGGACGGCGGCGTTGATCATATTTTGGTGGACGAAGCCCAAGATACATCCCAGGCCCAGTGGGATATTGTTGATGCGCTCGGCGACGAGTTTTTTCAGATGGGCGCGGACACCAAACCCCGCACCATATTTGCCGTCGGCGACGAGAAACAATCTATCTACGGATTTCAAGGCGCGCAGCCGGAATTATTTTTAGGCAAAATTCAGAATTTGACGAAACAACAACCAGAAACACCGGACGTAAAAATGTCCATGTCGTTTCGCTCAACGCGCCAAATTCTAACCTTGGTAGACCAAATATACTATGAAAACAAAGGTATATTGGAAACCTTTGATGCAGAATTTTTCCCGCCGGCCTCCGACAAAGGCCACCATGATGCTCACCGTATTGACGACGGTATTATCGAATTTTGGCCCGCCGCCCCCAAGCCTGAAACAGATATAGACGAAACCCCGTCGGATCCCGCCCCCCTGGACCAGCTTGATGCCCGCTCATCCAGAGAAAAACTGGCTAGCGAAATTGCGCTTCAAATCAAGGATTGGCTAGCCAACGGCGAGCCTGTTTTTGACCGCGAAACCAAAGCCGTTCGTCCTATGCGCCCGGCTGATATTTTAATTTTGGTGCAAAAGCGCACGGCGTTTTTCGGGGCGGTCATTCGCAATTTGAAAACCGCAGGCGTGGCGGTAGCGGGTGCAGACCGCTTGCAACTTACCCAGTCTATTGCCGTGCAAGACATGCTGTCTTTAGCCAAATTCACATTGTTGCCCGGTGATGATTTATCCTTGGCGGAGGTTTTGAAAAGCCCGCTATTTGGGTGGAGCGACGCGCAATTATTCGAGACCGCTTACGGGCGCAAAGGCTCGTTATGGGCAGCAATGCCGGACGGACAGGACAAACAAACGCTCACGCACATAAAAGCTTTAGCCAAAAAATTTGCGCCCTACGAATTTTTTTCCCGCACTTTATCGCTGATACCCGAAGCGGGCGGGACTAGCCTGTTGCAAAAAATCTATGCACGCATCGGACTTGAAGCCGCTGATGTGTTGGACGTATTTTTGGCCCGCGCTCTGGCCCACCAAAGGCGCGGCGCACCGTCTTTGCAACGCTTTATTCTTGATATTGACGCTAGTGAAAGCACGATCAAACGAGAGATGGACGCCGCCCAAAATGAGGTGCGCGTCATGACCGTCCACGGCGCTAAAGGCCTGGAAGCTCCTGTGGTTGTTTTGCCGGACACGACGCAAGCAGTCAAAATATCCAAGACAACATTCTTCGAAGCCGGCGACGGGTTTGTCCTGGGGGCCACAAATGACACCGCACCCGAAGCCCTGACAAAACTGGCAGATATTGCCCAAGCCAAAGCGGAGCGCGAAGCCATGCGGCTATTATATGTAGCTCTGACGCGAGCCGAAAGCCGCCTGTTGGTGTGCGGGTTCGAAAGCCGGGGCAAGGTCGAGGATAATTCCTGGCATCAACGCATTGAAACTGCCCTACATGGTTTAAGCGGTATTAAAACAATCGAGACACCGTTCGGGGATGGGGTGCGCTTCGGTACACGGGCTATTTTTTCTGACAAAGCATCAATACAGACTACCGAAAAAGATGCGAAAAACATCACCCTACCCGCCTGGGCGCAAGACACTGCGCCTGCGCCAAAACCTTCTGTGCGTTTCCTGTCACCATCGAAATTAGTCAAACCACAAGAAGCCGACAATATAGCCCAGCCTGTACGCTCGCCGCTGTCTAGAGTGGACGACGAGTTTCGGTTTACCAGTGGTAACCAGATCCATAAATTGCTAGAAATTTTGCCGCAAATACCGCCCGCCAACAGACGGCACGCCGCCCTTGCATATTTACAAAAACAAGGGCTTGACGAAAAGGCAGCCCAAAGTTTGATGGCAGAAGTATTTGCCGTCATTGACAATCCTGAATTCGCCCATGTCTTTGCACCCAGCTCGCAAGCGGAAGTGTCACTCGCTGGCGGGGCGGCGGAACTACCAGGTACTGTGCGCTTTTCCGGGCAGATTGACCGCCTCAGTGTCACCGAAGATAGCGTCTGGATTGTTGATTATAAATCCAATCGCCCGCCGCCCAAAACCGAGGACGAAGTCGCACCGCTTTATGTCCGCCAAATGGCCGCTTACCGGGCTTTGGCCCGCGAGTTATATCCGAACAAAAATATTTACACGGCGCTTTTGTGGACGGACGGGCCCCATATGATGGTGCTTTGCGACGCACTTCTCGATAAAGTGAACTGGCGCGATGTTTTGTCCGCTTGACGAATCGTTACAGGCCAAATACCAACAATTTTCACCCAAAGAGGACAGGAGCCACCATGCCAATTTTAAATGTTACCGACGCCAGTTTCGAGGCTGATGTTCTGGCCAGTGACAAGCCCGTGCTTGTAGACTTTTGGGCGGAATGGTGCGGCCCGTGCAAAGCCATGAACCCGGCCCTTGAAGAGCTAGCCGGCGATGTAGGCGCGGGGGCCACCATAGCCAAGGTCAATATTGACGACGCTATGGACACGGCTATGGCCTATAATGTGCGCGGCGTACCGACCTTGATTATTTTCAAAGGCGGTGAAGCCGTCGCCACCCGTACAGGCGCCATGACCAAATCCAAGCTAGCACAATGGCTAGCTGAATTTTCCTAAATATTTACAAGTATCCACTTAAATCAGCTAGCTTTTTTCTGATCTCGTAATGCGTCCAGACGTTCTGCAATCACGGCGCTTTTTTTCCGGAGCTGGTATTTCTATTTGCAATTATGCGCCGCATCCTTCACCAATAATGTCCGCACCAATGTCGTGCAGGTAGAGTTGTGCCAAAGATAAGTTTTTTCAGCGAAAACCCTGAAGACATACGAGACAAATAACCATAGGAGACAAATAAGAATGAGATCCAAAATACTATTTTCCGCTTTATTGAGCGCAGGCCTCAGCATTGGCGCTTGTTCTACGACACCCGACCCTGCAGAAATTTGCTCGGCCGAATGGATAGAACCTCGGATTGAGCGGGCCGTCAATGAATTTGAGCGCGATACCCGCAAGATTTTCAGGAAATTTCGCAAGGCCGCTGACAGCTTGCAAGACGGCGGCAATATCGGGCCGTTGCAAATGTTGTCCGTCATGAATGCAGTCTCCGCTCTTGCAGACAAATTTGAAAATGCTCAAGCCGTGCAAGACATGCGCTTATTGGCCCAAACCTGTGATGAACCTGAACTGATCAAAAATGCCATGACGGGCTTTATGCGAAAAAAAGGTTTGCCGGATATTTTCATAGGTTTCATCAACGAAATAGATGCATATAAAGACCTGTTAAACACCGACATCCGCAAACCTGCCCACATATAAAATATGACAACAC
Organism: Alphaproteobacteria bacterium; assembly: GCA_024278855.1. Taxonomy (GTDB): domain Bacteria; phylum Pseudomonadota; class Alphaproteobacteria; order Caulobacterales; family Maricaulaceae; genus Robiginitomaculum_A. Next base: position 17,372 of record JAJRSJ010000006.1, read on the forward strand.
AAAACCATATCCTGTATTCATTTCGCCGTTGTCCCTATGCAATCCGCGCCCGCTTGGGCCTTAAAATTGCCGGGATTGATTATGAACACCGGGAGGTTTTACTGCGCGACAAGCCTGCGGAGATGTTAGCCGCGTCCCCCAAGGGTTCAGTACCCGTGCTCGTGTTAAAAGACGGTCGTGTGATCGACGAGAGTTTTGATATTATGGTGTGGGCCTTGCAGACCCACGACCCTGAGAATTGGTTGGGGCCGGATATGGAGGTAATGCTAAGCTTGACCCAAACTATACAAGGCCCGTTTGTTGAACATTTAAACCGCTATAAATATGCAAGCCGCTATAGTACAGATGCGGGGCGGGCCAGTGTCGATTTATCCCGCCGGGCTAAAGCCTGCACAATATTACAAAATTTTGAGAACCTTTTAACAAGCTCACCTTATTTAATGGGCAAAAAGGCTAGCTTGGCTGATTATGCCGTTTTTCCCTTTATCCGGCAATTTGCCGCCGTGGAGAAAAACTGGTGGGACGAGCCGGAGTTTCCCAATTTACATACCTGGTTGGCGCAGTTTCTAGGCAGCGCTATTTTCAACGGGGTGATGTCCAAATATCCGCCATATGCTCCTGATGAACAGGAGGTAAACCCTACGTTCAGCTAAGCTATAGGGAGAATGTACTAGAACAAATCTACAAATTAGAGGAAAATGTTTTTATGGGACTTAAGACAATAAAATGGCATAAAACAATAAAATGGCAGGCGCTCATTGCGCTGTTAAGTGCGCTCGTTTTTTGGGCAGCCCTGTCAAACACGCCCGCCTATGCCCAGCAAGATATCGGCGATATAATTGAGGATATTTTCAAAATTGGGGAAGCCCCTAAACCCGAAGAAGAAACAGACCCCTACCGATTTGGCCGCATTGACCATATCCCTGTGGAAATTCGCCATGAGATGGGCGAAGACGAATTGCCCGTAGATGCCGTCTTAATCGTAAGTGCCTATGCACCGCCGCCGCCCAATGTCAGACGTGCAAACCCGCTCTTGCTCGGCGAAACCCGCCTGCTGCTCAGCGGACTTTCGTCTCCGTTACAAATCATTATTGCGGCCCCCTCAGCCATCACCCAAGAGCTAGCCTATGTCAGGCTTGAGGCCAGAGTTGTAGACGGCAAGCAAAACACGGTTTTATCCTTAAAAACGCCCGCCGCCTATAAAGGCTATGATGCGCCTATCCTTGAGCTAACTCCAACAGACGCAAGCTCTGCCTTGGAGACGGGTTTACCAAGCGACCCGGCAGCCAATTCGCCCGAAAATTTCGAAGTCGAAACCGTGCGCGGCAAAGTCAGGCTCAATGGGAAAGCCCCTAAATTCAAAGGCTCTAACCTAGTGGTTCGCCTGACGGAAGACGGTTTGGCGGGCGGAAATTCCCAAACGGTCTTGGGCGAGGCCCGGCAAATCCTTGACGGAAAAACCACGCCGTTTTCCTTTGAATTTGATCGCGTCATAGACCCGGTGCGTACTGGCATGCCTTTGGCTTTGGAGGTTTGGATCGAAGACTGGGCCGGGCGCAAAACCCATGTGACCCCCGCCCCAACCCCCTATACAGGCCCCAAAACCCGGTACCGTATTCGCTTGGATGCTATTGGCCCTCAAGTGCGCAGCAAAATGCCCAAATTGCCAAACACCAAACGCCCTAAAGCCAAAACGCCCAAACCCAAAATTATTGTACCCGAAACAGCAAAACCACCTAAACCAAAGCCAAAGGCCAAACCAAGCCCGCAGCCAACATTCATCAGCGGGCGGGCTAAATTTAACGCCTTTAAAGGCCTGCCCAAAGGCTCGGTTTTGATTGCCACACTTGAGCGCAGTCGCGGCAAACGGCCCGTAATATTGGCGCGAACCCGCCTCCCCCTTGACGGGCTGTCCGGCCATATAGACTTTCGGATAAATACCAAAAAAGTTAATCTGTCCCCCAATCGCAAAACGCCGGTTTTGCGGGTGCGCATACAGGACAAAAATGGAAAATTGTTCTTCTCCAATCCCGGCGGTACGCGCCTTGTTCAAGGGCTTAATACGGTCACCCTAAAGACATCGCCGCACTATTAAGCTAGCTATGCGTGGGTAACTACCGCCTACTTTTAATTTCCTATTTGATTGTCTGTAATTTTACATGTGCTAATATCTGCAAAATTTTGGAGATATATATGCGCTTTTTTGCCACGACCACCCTTATTCTTGCAGTCTCGCCTCTCGCATTTTCACTGGCCGGATGTGCCAATGACAAGCCGGCGGACACAAGCCCTAAAGCAATTGCAACTGCCGCCAAGATCACCAAATCTGACAAATTCACCTATGCCAATTATGACAAAGTGCGCATGACCCATTTGTCTTTGAACCTGGATGTGAATTTCGACGAAAAAGTTCTGGACGGAACGGCAACGATTGATTTTATAACCGTTGACCCCACCGCAAGCCTTTTACAACTTGATACCAAAGACTTGACCATTCGCAGTGTTGAAGGGTTTGCGGCGAGCGGCAATTGGGTCTCTGTGGATTATGTCCTGCACGATAAAGATGCTGTGATGGGGTCTATGCTGGATATCCCGTTTAGCAAAGACATGAATAAAGTCCGCATTAGCTACCGCACTAGCCCAAAAGCCGAAGGCCTGCAATGGTTGTCACCAGCGCAAACTGCGGGCAAAAAACTTCCCTATTTGTTTTCCCAAGCCCAAGCCCTAAATGCCCGCACCATGACACCCGTCCAGGACACCCCGGCGGTACGCATCACCTATGATGCCACCTTGCGCGTGCCGGACGGGCTGTTACCGCTGATGAGCGCCGAGCAAGGCAGCAAGGACGAGAGTGGCGAGTATCATTTCAAGATGCCCCAACCCATTCCGTCCTATTTACTGGCCATTGCCGTGGGCGATATAAAATTTAAGGCCATAAATGACCATATCGGTGTTTATGCGGAAAGCTATATTTTGGACGCGGCAGCCGAAGAATTTTCCGAAACCCCCATGATGGAAGACGCCAATACAAAGCTCTACGGGCCATATCGTTGGGGACGTTATGATCTGATCGTATTGCCGCCCAGTTTTCCATTTGGCGGCATGGAAAACCCGCGTCTGTCCTTCATGACCCCGACCTTGATTGCCGGCGATAAAAGCCTGACCAATGTGGTGGCCCACGAACTGGCCCATTCATGGTCTGGTAATCTTGTCACCAATTCATCTTGGCGCGATGCTTGGCTGAATGAGGGGGTGACGTCCTATGTAGAAAACCGGATTATGGAAGAACTTTACGGTGAAGGCCGCGCCGTCATGGAGCAGGTTCTCGCCCTTGATGATCTAATGCGCGATTTAAGAACCGCAAAACGACCCGAGTTAACCCATCTGAAATTGCCCGAAGACATGGCCCATCCTGATGAAGCTTTCACCCAGGTCACTTATGTTAAAGGCCAGTTTTTCTTGCAATTTCTTGAACAAAGATTTGGCCGGGCGGAATTTGATGCCTTCCTTAAGGGTTATTTTGACCACTACGCTTTCAAAAGCCTGTCCACCGAAGAATTTATCAAATATCTGCACGACGAACTCCATGTAAAAAACCCGGACGCCCTAACTAGCGCCGAACTTAAAGCCTGGGTGTACGGCCCCGGCCTGCCGGGTAGTTTTATCACACCAATATCCGATGCCTTTGCCAAGGTGGATGCCTACCGCACCGCTTGGCTTGCAGGTGAAGCCCCAAAAGAGACCACCAATTGGTCAACCCATGAATGGCTGCATTTCTTAAACAAGATGCCAGAAAATTTGACCGCAGATCAGTTTAAGCGTTTGGATAGCGCGTTTAAATTCACCGGCACCCAAAATGCTGAAATCGCATTCGCTTGGTATATGCAAGCCATCAAAGGGAATTATAATGCTGTGGACAAAGCGTTGGAAGATTTCCTGATGTCGGTTGGGCGCGGGAAATTTATCTACCGCCTCTACGGCGCACTTGCCAAACGCGACGAAGCCACACGCATTGATGCACAGCGTATCTACAAACACGCCCGCCCCGGCTACCATCCCATAGCGAGGCGCAGGATCGACGCGATATTCGCGAAATACGGCGGAGAATAGCTGGTCAAAAATTATGGCAAAGTTAAGAACACATATTTTCCGCCCTCAACCTCGACATTGGGCGGCACAGCGTTCTGCTCAAACCAGTCCCAGCCCTGTTTCAGGTTTTGCCAAAAATCATGGTGCTGGCTAGAGGTAGCTGCGGCCAAATTTTCCGAACTCATGGGAAACGGGAAACTGTGTACCCGGATGATTTTTTGCCCGTTCAAATTTGCGGCTCTTGCAAGCGTGTAAATCTCTTCAATCCCGGCATCGGTCATGGCGTAGCAACCAATGGAAACGCATTTCCCGTGGATCATCAGATAATCCCCCGTATAGCCGTGAGCCCTGTCATAGGCATTGGGATAACCCAAATTCAGGCTTAGATGATAACTTGACCACGGGTTAAACCGCCCCGCCGTGATGAAATAAAATCCTTCCGGGGATTGATTGTCTCCGGTTTTGGTCTTCGGGCCGAGGGTGCCGGAAGCCGTACAAATATCTTTGGTTTTAAACAACATATATTTGCCGTCGCCCGCTTGCAGGTATATTTCGATCACCCCGTCTTTGGGAATATTGTCGGTTGGCGATGCGGATTTTATTATCCGTAAAAATACAGGGTCGCCAAGCTTTAATCCTTTTGTTGATAATTCTGCCGTAAGATCAGGTGTCACCCGCTCCACTGCTTTTAGGCTACGCGGTGTGTCCGGGAGAGGTTTTGCCTCTGCTGGAAGTGCGACAAGTATAGCTAAAACGCTAGTTTTCAAGAGTTTTGTGAACATGAGATAAACAGCCCCGTAATTGTGGCGGAAATAAGGCAAGCCCGTTCAGCCCGCGTTCAATCCCATATCCTATAAGGGAGTTGCGTGTGTCCCCGCTGCCTGTCCTCCCCCTCGAGAATTGGTTGCGTCAGACGTAACCCGGTAGCTCACGTAGCAGGGCGGATGAAGACCGATTTTCTCTCTCTCACGGTCTTCGCCGCCCTGTCTTTTATATAGACCTGTCTTTTACATCATTTCAAAATCTACGCGCTGGCGGTATTACCGTCGGCTGGAATACGCAACATTTGACCCACATATATTTTGTCCGGATGGGACAACATAGGCCGATTGGCTTCATAGATTTCCATATATCGGCTACCCTTGCCGTAATATGTCTTGGACACGGCCCACAGCGTATCACCGCGCACAACTTCGTGAAATTGTGAAGCGGCCCCGTCGTCCGTCGTACTAGCTTCGTCGTTAACAGAGCTGACGCCCGAAACATTACCGACCGCCAGAATGATTTTTTCTTTCATCTCTTGCGATACTGCATTGCCGGAAATTGTCACCTTGCCGTCCGCGTCCACATCAATATTGACGCCGTCCGCATCAAGACCCATGTCGCTGACTTCTTTTTCCAATTTTTCTTTACCTTTTCTGCCTTTAAAAAGTCCGCCAAGCTTGCGCCCGGCCGCCTTTGCAAATTTTACAGCTCCAAACATATATTTCTCCGTTGTTAGTATTTACCCCAATAGGTGTTTGATAAAGGCCAAGTCTCGATTCGTCCATATTTATTTACAGTGCGTAAAATGTCCGGCCTTGCCCGAATTTTTGCCAAATTCGTGCGCAAGATTTTATCCAGAGGCATTTCGTGTTCGGGTACATTTGATAATTGCAAAGCTTCCAGAGCCAAGTTTCGGTGCTTGGGGTCTTCTAACCTGACAATGTAAGATTGGGCTGCGGCCTCGATTTTATTTTGGCACAGTAATGACATGGCGTAGGCAGCGTAATTCTTATCGCGTTTATCCGCTAGCTTTTTCATTGCGACAGATGATTGCTCTAGCTTGCCCAGTTTATAAAACCCACAAGCCTGATTATACCAAATCCACATATCACCATAATCACTGGCACCATCTTCGGATAATAAATTATCCTGAATATCTAGGGCTTTTTGGTAATCAGCCTGATCTAGCAATTTGGCCGTATAATTGATGACCTGACTAATATTGCCCTTTGAGCCATCCTCTGAAATACTGGCAGCGCGCAGCATATAGGCATTGCCCCGCTCATAATCACCTTTCTCGTAATAGACATAAGCGATTTCGTTAAAAATCCAATTTTTATAATCGACTTCGTCGGTGAAATTATCAAAACTCTCCATGTCTTTGAGCGTTTTACCGGCAAGTTTCACCGCCGCGTCCAACCTTCCAATTGTTGCGTAAGCTTTTATCAAATATTGTCTGCCTTGCAGTTTATCCGGGTGTTTTGTCGCCAACCTTTCCAGACGGTCGATATCATCTTCAAATGCCTTCAAAACCCGGGTTTTGTTCTTTAAACCGCCAAACCCCCATAGTTTTTCGTAGGTTTTATCAATATACATACTTCTGATTAGACTGGGATTGGTGATTGCACGGGCTATTTTTTTAGCTTGTTTAAGCTCACCGCGCTCTAGCAGGCCAAGGCTATAATCTTTGCGCCAATAATCGACCGTATTAAACGGCTTGCTTGGTTGGTAGCCGCTCTCAAACAATGCCCCATAGGTTTTGAACTTCAGATCATTAACTTGCAGTTCGTTTTCACTTTTCAAGTCCCTTAAAAAAAACGAAATGTATTTTTGCGGCACTACAACTGACCGCGCATCATCGCTGACATCCGCCGCATATATGGTGGCTAACCAACCTTTCAAACCTTGATAGGCTGCCTCGTTATACCCATTGTCTTGTTTATTGCCTATTTCATCACCTTGTTCATAGTCATAGGCATTGTCTCGGGAAATATAGAATTTAAGCCTATATCCCATTGCCCGGTTATAATCCGAGCCATTACGGATCAATCCTTCCGCGCTGTGCATAGCTTTTACATTTTGGTCCTCGCGCCAATAAGCATAGGCGGCATTACGGAAAAAATATCCACTAAACCCGGGGGTGAATCTCTGTTGTATTTGCTGTTCGAAAATGGCGTCAGCAGCCTTAACAATAAGATCATCTTTCTTGGATTTGACAGATTGTTGAAAATTTTTGCCCAAATACTCAGCTTTGTTGACGGGAACCCCTGTTGGTTCTTTCTCTTGTGCCCAGGCAGCTTGGCCACTATGACCACAGAGATATACGCCTAAAGCACTTATAAATACGGCTTTGATTATGTTCATGATGTATCCTGCCACAGCTCTATCTTTAACCCAATTGGATCCAAAAACCAACCAAAGACCCCATATCCTTCGTCTAGAACCGCGCCGATGATTTTGGCGCCGCCGGCGCGGGCTTTCTCTAACATGCCCGGTACATCATCAACGCGCAGATTGATCATAAACGCGGCGTCCGAAGGTGCGAAATAGTCTGTGTCGGCCTTGAACGAACTGAGCATGGTAAACGCCTTGCCGTCGTTCTGCCATTCCATACTCCCCCATTCGGACGGCACTACACCCATATGGGTTTTCCACCAATTTTTATAAGCACCCGGATCGTCGCACTTAACAAATACGCCGCCTAGCCCTAATATTTTTGCCATAGTATCGTTCCCCTCTTCTAATTTTTGAGTTTAACCTAAAAATTAACCGCGAACAAGTCTTGGCCTTTGCGTATTGACACTGTATAGAGCGAAAGAATCTGTTTTAACTCTACGAAAGAGGCATATTATGACGTCTACATTAGGACTTATCCAATCTGGTATTAACATGTTTGGTCTGTTTGACCTTGACCCGGCCTTGTTTATCTTTGGCCTGATCGCCGTAGTATTTGGCGGGTTGAACTTGCTTGAATACACACGTTTCTGGTAGAGGCAGACACTTTGTTATTTGCATTTTTTCTATTTTGCGTCGGCGTCGTCATGTTGCTGGTCGCAGGCGATTTGCTAGTGCGCGGTGCGGCTGCCCTAGCCCATAAATGGGGTGTACCCTCGCTAATTGTCGGCCTGACCATTGTGGCTTTCGGCACATCGGCCCCGGAGTTGATCGTTAGCGTGCAGGCCGTTCTTACCGGCGCGAGCGAACTGGCCATTGGCAATGTCATTGGCTCCAATATCGCCAATATTTTACTAGTATTAGGGATTCCAGCCCTCATCATGGCCTTGCCGACCAATGTAGCCGGGGTTGGCCGCAATGCAGGCGTCGGGCTATTTGCGACCATTGTTTTAATTATACTCATCTTCATGCCAATGAACGGCCCCCTTGTTAGATGGCACGGCATGATTTTGTTTGCTGGCATCGTCGTGTATTTAATCTGGATGTTCGGTTTGGCCAAAGCGGGGGCCAAAGACCCGGCCCTCACCGAAATGGCGGATATGACCGATATGGAAGGTTCGCCGAAGACTTACGGCGTGATGATATTGTTTACGGTTTTAGGCATTGGCGGATTGGCATTTGGCGGCGACATGATTGTCAAAAATGCTACTATCCTCGCCGCAGGTTTTGGTGTCAGTGAAGCTTTCATCGGCTTGACCATTGTAGCGATTGGTACGTCATTACCGGAGCTTGCCACCGTTTTGGTCGCGGCTTACCGGGGCCATAACGAAGTGGCGATTGGTAATGTGCTTGGATCAAATATATTTAATATTTTCGCCGTAATGGGCGCCGCCTCTATTGTCGGGCCTGTGAGCATTCCAAAGGAGCTTATGGTGTTTGACATTTGGGTTATGCTTGCCGCCACCGTAGCCTTGACCATTTTTGTTCTGAGGCGCGCACCCATTGGCCGCACAACCGGGATGGTTTTGCTCACAGCTTATATCTTGTATATGGCCGCCGTGGCCAGCAGGTTTATTGCCGCCGCGCCGAGTTTGTGATACTATCGGTTTATGAGCAAGACCATTTTAATCACCGGAGCTGCCGCCAGAATAGGCCGTGTGTTGGCAGAAGGCTTGGCTGATGATGGTTGGCGTGTTGCAATTCACTATAACGGTTCCAGTGAAGCGGCAAAAAACTAGCACAGAAACTAGGAAATGCCGTAACCGTCCAGGCTGATTTAGCCGCTTTTCAAGACGTTGAAGCCTTGATGGAGCGCACGGTCAGAGCGTTGAAAGCGCCGGTAACGGCTCTGATCAATAACGCTTCAACCTATACACCTGACAATGCCGCAGATTATAGCGAGGATGATTTCAACACACATATGAACGTGAATTTGAAAGCACCATTGGCTTTGGCGCAACAGTTTGCCAAACAATTACCAAGTGAAGGAAACGGCAGTGTTATCAACATAATAGACCAAAGAGTTCTACGCCCTACCCCGGATTTTTTCACCTATTCAGTAAGTAAATCCGCGCTTTACGCCGCCACCAAAACCATGGCGCAAACTTTCGCACCCAATATACGGGTCAATGCTATCGGCCCCGGCCCCAGCTTAAAAAGCGTCTATCAAAGCGGTGCAGAATTTGCCGAGGAAGTAAAAAATACGCTTTTGGGTACAGGTTCCCCGCCAAACACAATTTTAGACGCCGCACGTTACCTTCTGTCCGCCAATGCCGTAACCGGGCAAATGATCGCCGTAGACGGTGGTCAGCATTTGGGAAATTAGACATGACAAACCCGTCAACAAAAATCATCATCAAAGGCTTGGAAGTGCTTGCCTCCATTGGCGTGCATCCCCATGAGCATGAAAGCACCCAGCCTATAATTATTGACATTGAACTGGATATGGGGGCTATGCCGACCCCCGAAGATGACCGGTTGGAGGAAACTTTGGACTATGCATTGGTCGCAGATAAAGCGGCGGAGCTGGCCCAAGAGGCCCATGTGCAATTGGTCGAAACCCTGGCCGGGCGTATTGCAAAATGGGCACTCACCGCCGACGCACGTGTACAAGTTTGCAGCGTGCGGATTGCCAAGCCCCATGCCTTGATCAATGCACAGACGGCGGGCGTGGAATATATTTTACAGCGTGATGGGTAAATCTGAAAAAACAGGCGCGGAGATTATTGCCGCCTATGTCAAAACCCTGCCCGGCAAGCCCGGCGTCTACCGCATGATCAATGAGACCGGCGAGCTACTCTATATCGGCAAGGCCAAACATTTAAAAAAACGCGTCACCGCCTACACCAAATATGACCGCCATTCTATCCGCATCAAACGGATGATCAGAGCGACAAAAACAATGGAATTTGTGGTCACTGGCAGCGAGACCGAAGCCCTCTTGCTTGAAGCCAGTTTGATCAAGCGTCTCAAGCCGCGCTATAATATCTTGCTGCGCGACGACAAAAGCTTCCCCTATATCCTGATGCGCACCGACCACGAGGCAGCGCAACTGATGAAACACCGAGGCAAGCGTAATAAACCCGGCGAATATTACGGCCCGTTCGCCTCCGCCGGGGCGGTCAACCGCACGCTTGATACATTGCAACGAGCCTTTCGCTTGCGCACCTGCTCCGACAGTGTTTACGCAGGCCGTTCGCGACCTTGCATGTTATATCAGATCAAGCGCTGTGCGGCACCATGTACCGGGGAAATTAGCCTTGAAGACTATACACAGCTCAACCAGGATGCTTCGGACTTTCTTTCGGGCCGCTCACAAATCTTGCAAAAACGCCTACAAACCCGCATGGAAAACGCCTCTAAGGCTCTGCACTTTGAGACCGCCGCCGAAATTCGTGACCGGATTAGAGCTCTGGCTTTTGTCAGCACGGGTAAAACGCATTTATCCCCCAAAACCTTCAAAGAAGCAGATATTGCGGTCATTCATAAGGACGGGGGTCAAGCTTGCGTGCAGGTGTTTTTCTTTCGCGCCGGACAAAATTGGGGGGCCAATGCCTATTTCCCCCGCCACGCAAAAGACCAGGATAGTGCGGACATATTAGACGCATTTTTGGCACAATTTTACACGGGTAAACCTATCCCCAAACAACTTTTCGTCAATATTGATCTGCCCAACAAAACCCTGCTAGAGGCAGCGCTCAGCGAACAACGTGCGGCGGGCTTTCGTATTTTTAAGCCTAAACGCGGCGAAAAATTTAAACTGGTCGAACTAGCCCGGCGCAATGCCTCTGAAGCTTTGGCCCGAAAAATGGCCGAAACCGCATCCCAGAACAAACTCTTGACCGGACTGGCGGACGCACTTGATTTGCCCGACATCCCCGAGCGTATTGAGGTCTATGACAATAGCCATATTCAGGGCAGCCATGCGGTTGGTGCATTTATTGTCGCGGGGGTTGAAGGGTTTTTACGCCGCGAATACCGGACATTCAACATCAAGGATTTAAGCACCGAGCCGGGCGATGATTACGCCATGATGGCTGAAGTCATGCGCAGACGCTTCTCGCGCTTGCTCAAGGAAGACGACCATAAAGCAAATAATTTGGCGTGGCCGGATTTGGTGTTAGTAGACGGCGGCAAAGGACAACTCTCCGCCGTCGCTCATGTCTTGGAAGATTTGGGCGTATCGGAGCGCACGACCCTGGTCGCTATAGCCAAAGGCCCGGACAGACATGCCGGACGCGAGACCTTTCATATGCTCGGGCGGGCCGAATTTACTTTGCCAACGCGCACCCCGGTTTTGTATTATCTCCAGCGCCTACGCGACGAAGCCCACCGCTTTGCCATGGGAACCCACAGAGCAAAACGTAAAAAACAGATGCACACTAGCCCGCTTGATGCTATTGAGGGAATCGGACCAGGCAGAAAAAAGGCATTATTAGCCTGGTTTGGGTCTGCCAAGGCGGTGGCAAGTGCAACGCGAGAAGACTTGGCCAAAATAGATGGGATCAGCAAGCAACTTGCGAGGAGTATTCATGACCACTTCAACGAATGACAGTGAAGCAGTAAAACGGGAGACTTTAAAACGAGAAGCTTTAAAACGGGAAGCGGGCGGCGCATTTGCAGATGGTTTGACACTGGTGCGGGTGCTGCTGACGCCAATAATTATGTTTGTAATCATCAAGGCTTGGTCGGGAGACGCTAGCGGTCTTGAAGGCGGGACGCCACTGAATATACTGAATATCAAACTGGTTTTTCTAGCGTCTTTCTTGTTTGTCGTTGCCGCCGTCACCGATTTTTTGGACGATTATTTTGGCGGCAATGCGCAAACCAGTGAGCGACAATTCGGGTGGATCGACGATATAGCTGATAGCCTTCTGATCGGCGGGACCTTGCTAGCCCTGTTGTGGGTAACCAACAAAGCCGGGTTGCTAAGCTGGACATTTGCAATACCTGCCGCCGCTTTCATTGGCCGCGATATTATTTTGGCACTTGTTAAAGGGTTTGAAATGTCCAAATACGGCCTAGTCGAAACCCGCCTCGGCGATATTAAAAGCGCTCTGGCCATGCTCGGAACTTGTATATTGGTCGCCGCCCCGTGGTTGTCCAATCTGGTTGATAACTGGCGCGCTACCAACGCCGAAGACATGTTAAGCGTCTACGGCGCCGCCAGTACCTGGGTATGGAATGCCGGGCTTGCTATCTTGTGGGGCGCGGCGATCTTGGCGCTGGTAACGGGGTGGAAAGTGCTAACTCGCACAGCAGCCAAACATGACTAGACTATTTATGGCCGCCAACAATTCGAGTGGGGTTTCTGAAACCGGGCTAACATATTTTTTACTTGATGATTTGTGGTCTATGAGTTTAACTGCTGGCCTGTGGTTAATAGCCTCGATAATTGTGTGGGCGTTACAAAATAGGCGCAATAAACGCGCCACTGATGTTATCAGAGATTATACCCGGACGGAATATTTTTTGCTAAAGCACAACAAGATTACGACGGACGACATGCTTACCTATCACGGCAATGTCAATTGGGCCAATTATGCCGGGTTTTCGTTCACTGCACTTTTCGTTTCGATCTCTCTCATCAAGGTTGAGGGAAAGGTAGGTGAATTATTGTCAAAAGAGATTATTGCCATGTCAATTCTCTTGACATCTGCAGTTATTATGGCCCTCGTTGACCGAATTTTTACCAATAACCTCAGCAAATTTGTCCCTATAAATACACGGTTTAGGGTTACAAACTTATGTGTTACATGGGGCGTGATAGCTTTTTTCCTGAATTTGCTTGCCATTGCTATATATTTTTCCAAATTTCACCCATGGTATGCACCTGCGGTCGTTTCCATATTATTTGTCGGCGCGTATTTGGCTGGACGAACACGTTCTATACCTTTTGCAGATATTAAAGAGGCATATGATTTAAGCGAAGAAGAAGTCGTGGAAATTAAACGGGTATTAAAAGCAAAAAAAAATCCTTGGATGGCAAATACGACAAGTAAAAAAGCAGCAAAGGACAAAAAAATATTAGTAATAAAAAAAAAGAAAAGTGTGAAGAAAGTGAAATGATCAAACGACATTACAAAGCTATCCTCTTTGATATTGATGATACAATAACAACGGACGGTGTACTGCCCGCCGCCAGTTACACTGCGCTAGAACGGCTTAAACAGGCCGGGTATCTGATGATCCCGGTGACAGGCCGCCCGGCGGGTTGGTGTGATATGATTGCCCGGTTTTGGCCAATTGATGCCGTGGTTGGTGAGAATGGTGCCTTTTATTTCAAATATGACCACACGGTCAAAAAATTAAAAAAAATCTATGCCAAAGGGCTTTGCCTAAAAACCGCGCAAGCCGAACACCAACAGATCGAAGCGATTATTTCAGAAATGTTTCCCGCGACGCGCATATCTCGTGACCAACCATACCGCGACATTGATATTGCTTTTGATTTCGCCGAAGACATTGTGCCGCCCATGCCTATGGGCGACGTTATCAAGATGCGAAAAGCGTTAGAAAATATGGGTCTCACTGCAAAAATTAGTTCTATTCATGTTAACGCATGGCGGGGCAAGCATGACAAATTGACGACGGCAAAAAAACTAATGTGGGACGAGTATCAAATTTCTGGGAAAACCCTTAAATCAGACTGTCTTTATGTGGGCGATTCGCCGAATGACGAACCTATGTTCGCATTTTTCGATCATTCCGTTGGCGTCAGAAATGTTATGGACTTTTGGGAGCAACTCAAGCACAAACCAAGCTATGTAACAAAAAACCGTTCAGGAGACGGTTTTGTTGAATTGAGTAAACACCTGCTAGAAAAGAAAACATGAAACAATTAGCCAATTTAGTCACCATCAGCCGCGCACCTATCGGGATCGCGGTTGCCCTACTCATCCAAAATCCGACCCCGACCAATCTATGGATATGTCTGGGCCTGGTCATAGTGGCTGAAATCACCGATTTCGCGGACGGCACAATCGCCCGCAAAATGAACGCGGTTAGTGCCATAGGCAAAGCCCTCGACCCGCTCTGTGACAGCCTCTACCGCCTGTCTGTATTTGTCGGCATGACCATGGCTGGCTGGATCAGTTTACCCTTGTTGTTCATATTCCTGTTTCGTGATATTATAGTCGCCTACGCACGTATATTCGCGGCTCAAAACAATGTCGATGTGGCGGCAAGATTAAGCGGTAAATTAAAGGCAATATTTCAGGGTGTGGCGCAAATCGGCATGATCACAGCCGCCCTGCTCAGCGCCGTTAAGCTCGGCGTAAACTACAAAATGATTGCGGACGCACTCATGTATTTAGCCGCATTAGTAACATTTGTTTCCGCAATAGATTATGCCTATAATCTAACAAAGAAACAAACCTGAATATAATGATCGCAAAATTTCCAGAGCCTTTATTAGAGCAATTCGGCATCATTCATCATAAAGCCTTAAACACCAGAAAAAATTTGAAAAAAGCTGTGGACGTTGCGGCACAGTATGGTGACCAGCTGCATATATTTGAAGGCGATCTATGTTGGTATTTTAATGAAGCAACCGGGAAATTTGATTTCTATTTTTTCCACCCCAACATAGGCTTTGACCGTCTTTCTGCTAAAAAAGTCGCTAAATATAGAAAATCTGGTGCAGTTATTACTTTGGAAGATGCTATTTCAGCCGTCCCAGAAAAAGTACTGTTAATTATTGAGTTAAAAGTAGGTACAGGCGATTTGTCAAAATGCTTTGACCAGTTAATTGTCGAGCTACAAGCCAATTTTTCAGGGCGGTTTTGGATTGATACATTCTCAAAATCACAATTAGAGATGATCTACGCCAAAGACAAATCCATACCACTGAGCATACACACCGAACGTATAATAGGTAATCGTTTATTGACAGTCGTTCCGGAATGGCCAACATTTTACACGACCAAGCTTTGTGATTTAGCTTGGTTAGACGGATTCAGCATCCGTCATTGGGACAATTTCTCTAGCATTACCCATGCAAGTAAATATGTCAAACGGCACAACAAAGCTCTGTTTGTTTCTCGTATTTTTACAAAAAAAAGATTGAAACATTGCCTTGCACTCGGTGCGCAAGCTGGGTATTTTGAAACAAAAGATATACAAAAATTTATACCTATTATTCAAGCACATACAAACGCATAACTCGAGCAAATTACGGAGATGTTTTGAGAAAAACCATAAGTATTATTGCCCTGATAGGCTTATCTTTAATCGCTTTTCTTGTGGCTAGAAAAGAGCTGTACGCACACCCGTCCATGCAAAAGCCAGTTTGGAAAAACCTGGGTTCTACTCCAAGTGCAGCGGAAAAATATACACCCCAAGGCCTTACCTATATCAACGGGTATCTTTACCTTGCAGAATCCCATAATGATGAGATTGGCATGGTTTACAAAATAGACCCAAGCCAGGATGTGGGTAGAATAGTTGCTTCTTTCAAGCTCCCATACGATGCCGTCCATACGAGTGGTCTTGCGTGGGATGGTCATTATTTATGGGCCGTTGATTATGTCAGCAAAAAACTTTACCAGATTGATTTGGCCGGTTCATTAAGTTCCGGACAAGCGGTTACCAAAAATGAATATGCAACCGGCCTCGACGGACCAAGTGCAATTACAATATTTAATTGGCAACAAGATACCTATCTGGCTGTCTCGGATTTTATGAATACGAAAAGAACCTATATCCTCAAACATGGTAGCTATAAGGCTGGTGTTTCCATTACCGAACAATCTCTCTTCTCATTTAAAAACAAGGTCTTTTCCCAGGGCTTAACGTCCGATGGCCAGTATTTATATGAGGCTACCAATAAGGTTGGCAAAGACGTGATTTACAAATTAGATTTGTGCAAGATTTTTGCCCTGAAGAATTTTGACCAAGCCGTAGTGGAAATTTATCAAGCCCCTGCGGATATGGTCGAAGATTTAGCTGTCGGAGACGGAAAAATTTGGACAAGTGACGAAAGTACATTTGCAATATATTCCACACCAATGAAGTTTAATACGACTACAAATAACTGTAAATAACACCACTCTACAACTTCCCGCGCACCAATTTGTCATAATCCTCGACCATATTGACCGTTAATTCGCCCGGGGTATAATTTATGTCTTCTATTGAACGAACCGGGGTGATTTCTGCGGCCGTGCCGACGATGAAACATTCGCTAAATGTCGGAAGCTCACCGGGCCAGATATCGCGTTTATTGACTTTAATGTGCCGTTTTGCCGCTAGTTCTAACACGGCTTTGCGGGTAATTCCGTCCAGCAGAATATCATTGGTCGGGGTGTGCAGCTCTCCGTCCCGTACAAAGAAAACATGGGCACCGGTACACTCAGCTACCTGACCTCTATAATCAAGCATGAGCGCATCATTATAACCGTCTGCTTCGGCTGCGTCTTTGGACAGAGTACAGATCATATACAAGCCCGCCCCCTTGGCCTTGCACGGGATAGTGTCCGGGGCCGGTCGGCGCCATTTGGCCATGCACAGGGTTATGCCTTCATTTTGTCGGCGAAATAATCACCCCACGACCAGACGGCAACGGCCAAATGAATTTTATTGCCTTTGCCGGCCACGCCCATCATTTCACTGCCGCGCCAGGCTATCGGACGAACATAGGCCGAACCTAGACCAGATTTTGCCAGCGTTTCCGTGCAGGCCTTGTTGATTTGCTCAACTGTGAACGGAATTTCATAACCTAATAGATTGGCCGAGTTTAGCAGTCTTTGGCTATGAGCATTTAGCTCAAAAATCTCGCCGTCATAAGCCCGGTCACCCTCGAACACACCAGAGCCGTAATGCAGGGAATGGGTCAGCACATGCACTTTGGCGGCGCGCCAGTCAACAAATTCCCCGTCCATCCAAATATGCCCGTCCCGGTCATGATATGGTGCGCTTTGCATTGCAATCTCCACAAACAAATGTTTACAATTTTTGGAAAAGTTTTCTCCCAAAATATTTTGTGGACGATATACTGTCAATTCATCGGGTCAACACCAATTACAAGGCTAGAGGCAAAATGGCACAAAAGCCGAAACAAAACGACTTTACAGACGCCCATCTTTTGGTGGTTGATGACGATGACCGTATTCGCAGCTTGCTCAAACGGTTTTTAGGCAAAAACGGGTTTCGCGTCTCCCCCGCGCAAGACGCGAAAGCGGCACGCAATTTGATGTCTGTGCTGACTTTTGACTTGCTGGTACTTGATGTGATGATGCCGGGCGAGGACGGGTTTGCTTTGACCAAAGCCTTGCGCAAGGTTGACAATATACCGATCATATTGCTGACCGCAAAGGGGGAGGCGCATCAACGCATTGAAGGCTTGAGCCTGGGGGCTGATGATTATCTGGCCAAGCCGTTCGAACCTGAAGAATTAGTGTTGCGCATTAGATCAATACTCAAACGCCAGGCTACCCGGCCACGCCAGCGTAAAATTCGTTTCGGCGCATTTTTGTTTGATATTGACCGCCAAATACTCAACCATGCCGGCCAACACCTGCATTTAACCACCGGCGAAACCGCATTGCTCATGACCCTGTCTAACCGCGCCGGGCAAGCGGTAAGCCGCCGCGCACTGGCCGAGCAAATCAAAGCTAAAAGTGAAAGAGCGGTTGATGTGCAGATCACACGGCTTAGACGTAAATTGGAAATTAACCCATCTACCCCGGTGTTTCTAATTACAGTCCGCAATCGTGGCTATTGCCTGCAAGCGGAGCCAATCGGTGGATAAAACGCTCATAAAACCACGCCGCAAATCTGTGCGGAGATCTCTGCGTATGCGTAAATATTTGCCGAAAAGCCTGTTTGGACGCGCCCTTCTTATCATCATGTTGCCCATTGCCCTGATGCAAATTATTGTCGCCTATATTTTCTTTGATGCCCATTGGCAGACTGTAACGGCTAGCCTGTCCGATAGCGTAGCTGCTGATGTGGCGGTGGCTGTCGAGCTATATAAGCAAGAGCCGAGCGAACAAAGGCTAGACCGGCTCGACCAAATGTTGCGCCCCAATATGAAATTATCCGTAGTCTATGACAGCAAAGACACTTTACCGATTGCACCTAGGCGAGCATTTTTTTCTACCTTGGATAAAACCTTACGCCGTGCACTTTCAGATAACCTCAAAGACAGTTTTTGGTTTGATACGACCCGTTACCCCCATTATATTGATATTAGGGTCAAGGTTGAAGAGCGGGTGTTGAAATTTGTTGTGCCACGAGACCGGGTTTTTGCCCCGACCGGATTTATCTTTTTATTCTGGCTAGTGACTGCAACGGTCATTCTAAGCCTCGTCAGCATATTGTTCATTCTTAACCAAGCCCGCCCAATTGTAAAATTGGCCAAAGCTGCGGAGGATTTCGGCAAAGGCCGAAGTATTGGTAAATACAAACCATCTGGTGCAACAGAAGTTCGCCAAGCCGGTCACGCCTTTTTGGAAATGCGGCGCCGGATTGGTCGCCATATTGACCAACGCACGGCCTTGCTCTCCGGGGTAAGCCACGATTTACGCACACCACTGACCCGGCTAAAATTACATCTGGCGCTCAGTGAAGCGACCGAAGACACTAAAGCCGCTCGCAAAGATATCAAGGATATGGAAAGCATGTTGGATGCATATCTGGATTTCGCCAGAGACACATCTAAAGAGGACAGGAACATTACTGATCTGGCAAAATTATTACAAGACATTTCAGCCACATCTAAAACCGATTTACAAATTTCAACCACTGGTGACTTGCGCATAAACATCCGCAAAACTGCAATAATACGCGCCTTGACAAATTTACTCGACAATGCCGGCACATTTGGAAAAATAATTCAACTTGAAGCCGAGCGGCGTGCAAAAAATATTCGTATCCACATTGATGATGACGGCCCCGGTATTGCCGCCGCCCAACGTGCCGACGCCCTCAAGCCGTTCGTCCGCCTCGACCCCGCCCGCAGTCAAAACATCAAAGGCGTTGGCCTCGGCCTGTCCATCGCGAGTGACATCATCCAGGCCCACGGCGGCACGCTAACGCTCGGACATAGCCCCTTGGGCGGCCTTAGATGCACGGTTTTATTGCCGTTATAATTGCTCAAAATTTGCGGCGGCAAAAGGCGTAAAATGCAACCCTCTAATTTCGTATCAGTGCAAGTTAGGCATAAGCTCTTTGACCGATTAGGCGGGCCAGACCGATCGCAAACGGCTTGGTTTGCCTTAGCCTCATTTGCTTTGTCGCATTATGCCTTGGGTTTTCCCAAATCCTTTGATCTATTATAGGCTGCTTTTACCGCCCCGCGCATAAGTTTTGCCAACCCGTCATTGTCCATCAAAATATCCAAAGCGGCTTCGGTGGTACCGGCGGGGGATGTTACAGATTTTCGCAAACTTTCCGCACTGTCACTTGAACTGGCAAGCACGGTGCCAGAGCCTATGACGGTTTGGCGGGCCAATTCACTGGCCAATTCGGGTTTAAGGCCGAGCTTTTCTCCCGCAGCGGCCAGCACCTCTGTCATATAAAATACATAGCCTGGCCCTGAGCCGGACACGGCGGTGACCATATCTATTTCGCGTTCGCTTTCAAGCCGCACCACTTTGCCGCCCGCCTTGAGCCGCAGCTCTGCACTAGCCAAATGCGCAGGCGTGGCATTTGCGTTACCAACATAGGCGGTGATGCCTGCGCCGTAGGCGGCAGGTAAATTAGGCATGGCGCGAATGATCGGGCGGTCATCAAATACTTCTCCCAAAGCATGTAAATTTATTCCCGCCATAATGGACACAACCAAAGTGTCTTTTGGCAATGCGGCGGCTAATTTCGGCCCGACCTCGGCAAAGGACTGCGGCTTTATTGCCAACAGGCACATTTTTAGACCCGACGCCGAACCTTTTGTCAGTCGGGCAGAAAATTTGACACCAAGCCGCAAAGCCCGCTCTGCCGCCTGGCCCGGCGCGGGGTCAATCACCAGTATTTCGTGCGCCTGTAATGCGCGCGCGCCCCGCTCAGATAGCCAACCACTGAGCAAGGCACCGCCCATATTTCCAGCCCCAATCAGCGCATGGGTATTGCTAGACAATTTACCTTGCTTAACCACACTACGCATTACCCGTTTCCTTTTTTGTGCCAATCATCTCGACATTTCAGTCATTTCGCAATTTTAGCCATTGCAACTATTCAGCCACCTCAACCGCCTCAACCATGAACTGCTATATCCAAAAGGGCCGTATCCAAAGCTTCCTCTGGCGTTTTACCGGCCCATAATACATATTGGCAGGCGGGATATCCTCGCTCTGCCGCGTCAAGCGCACCAGCCAACAAAGCCATGGCCTGTTCAATCTTTAACCTGGCCCCGCCCGCCAAACTTAGAGAATTGCGATACACCAAACCATTCTCATTGCCCCAAAAGTCAAAATGCCCTGACCGTAACCGTTCATTCAACAATGACAGGAGGCGGCACATATCATCCGAACGCCCGCCCGGCGCCCGGTTGTCAAAAGGCACAACCAAATCAATTTGCTCGCGCACCGGATCCCAGATTATGGAAACATCATGCAAACACCAAAGCCCGGCCAAGGTCATATGGGTTTCATGTGCGGATATTCGCTCATAGTCAAAGTTTTCAGCTATGGCTAACCTAACAAATGCATCCAAAGGATTGCCCCTAAGCGCCTCAAAGGATGCCAAACTTGGCCCCGGTCTGGCGAAAACTTCATCTGCAAAACTCATAAAATTGCCCATTATCTTTGAATTTCGGCACAAAACTTAGCCTGATTCTCATTACCATGATCATATGGAGCGCTTTATAAGCAATATATAGTGGTTAGAATTCTGTTGATAACTATATTTAGTGTTATGGGGCAAATTTTTGGTAAAAATAACCAAACTGTCATATCTAGGCTCTTGACGAATGACACCAGAACACCGAGATACTATATATTATGACAAATACTTATTCTTTACACAATAATGGTCACAACAATGGTGGCGGGCGCGGTCTTGTACAATCAATTCTACGCGCGATTTTCCTCATTGCGGCAACCATAGGCGGATTTTTCATCTTTGCTGCATCTGCGGCCTTTGCCCTGTTTCTTGTCATTGGCCTGATACTTTTGGGGCTTGTTGCATTTGGTATTTTATGGGTGCGCGCTAAAATTTTGGGCAAGCCTTTGTATTCATCTCATAAAATGTGGACTTTCCAGACCTTTAATGGGACTAACACTAAGTCCAAGACAACAGACAAAGCTGATATGAAACCGGACGGGCCAGTACTGGACGCCCACAAAACGCCCGACGGCTGGAGTGTCGATAACGACACGTAAAGTCGTATTTAGCTCTGGTATTTCGCGCCTGCTCTAGTTATGGCGGAGTATGAGCGCCCGTGATTTCATTATATTGTGTGTAATATGCCTGATCTGGGGCGGAAATTTCGTCTTGTCAAAATGGCTGTTAAGCGACTTGGCCCTGCCGCCCCTCTTCTTTGCTTGCATACGGTTTATGTTGGTAGCTGTGTTAATGGCGCCGTTTTTATGGCCCCTGCCCAAACGGTTTTTGAAAATGTGCCTTGCAGGTTTGTGCGTCGGCGCCTTGCACCTGGCTTTTCTCTATACCGGACTGAAAACCGCCCCCGCAGGCGCGTCCGCCATAGTTTCGCAAATGCTCATTCCTTTTGCCGCAGTGTTGTCTTTGGTTTTCTTAAAAGAAAAAATAGGACTATGGCGCGGTTTTGGCATTATTGGGGCTTTGACCGATGTGTGTATTTTGATCTACAATCCGGATAGCTTCTCCTTTGATGTGGGCCTGGTTTATGTGGTTTTGGCATTTTTTGTTATGGCCGTAGGCTCCATATTGATAAAAGGCGTTGGCGCGGTTAACCCGTTTCAATATGTTGCCTGGATGGGCGTGTTGGCCATTCCAGTTTTAGCTATTGCCAGTTTTTTGTTAGAAAACGGACAATTTGAGGCGGCCAAGGCAAGTGGTTGGGGTCTGCCCATCGGGGTTTTTTATACGGCTATATTAGCCTCAATCGTCGCCCACGGCCAATATTTCAGACTGTTGCAAACCTATGATGTCACCTTGGTGGTGCCCTTGACCTTGATGACACCGTTTTGGGCGGTTATACTGGGCATTGTCTTGCGCGGGGAACCGTTCGGAGCCAGACTGGTGATTGGGGCGGCATTCATTCTGGTCAGTGTCTACATAATCGCAAGACGCCAAAAACAAACGCCAACAGAGGTCTTGTAAGTGACACACCCATTAAAACTCACCTCTAGCCCCTCCCCTAACCATGATGCGCGTACCCTGCCCATTTCGCTTTTGGTCTTACATTATACGGGAATGGAAAGCGGCAAGGCTGCACTGGCACATATGTGCGGTCCGGCCGCCAAAGTCAGCGCCCATTATATGGTCGAGGAAGACGGGCAGATATTCAAATTAGTCGACGAAAGCCGCCGCGCCTGGCATGCGGGGGTTAGCTCTTGGGGCGGCGAGACCGATATCAATTCGGCTTCAATCGGCATAGAAATCGTCAATGGCGGTCACGATTACGGATTGCCGCACTATCCCGAGGCGCAAATAAAATCAGTTATCAGGCTTTGCCGTGATATAATGGGGCGCAATGATATTTCCGGGTTTGACGTCCTAGCCCATAGCGACATTGCGCCGGGGCGCAAACAAGACCCTGGTGAAAAATTCCCCTGGGCCAAGCTAGCAGATGCAGGTGTCGGGATTTGGCCGGAAGTCAAAACCAAAGACCAGCGCTTGCTGTTTGGCGAAAATGAAAATGACAAGAACATTGCCCTCTTGCAAGCTGCCCTTTCGTTTATTGGTTATGACGTTCTGGCAAATGGGAAAATGGACGCCCATACCAAATGTGTTATTCGGGCTTTTCAACGCAGATACCGTAGTGAGAAGATAGACGGCTCTTTGGATGTCCAGACAATGGAAATCCTGACGCTTTTGGCGCACTACAAGAAAAAAACATATAAAAAATAGGTTCTGCTAGGGACAGACCCTAGAAAAAACGAAGACGCGACAGGTGTGGGTTGATGTGGGGCAACCAGGTTTCTATCGCGCCTTCTAAAACTTTGGACACCCGTATTTTTGCAACACGTTGTAACCAAAGCTATTCTTTTGAGGAAATTTGTCAATAATCAGCCCAAATCCCTTAATACATTTTATGTACTTACTCTTAAACAAAATGTACAGAAATATTTTGTTTATTTTTAAAAAAAAATAAATCCGATGTTTGTAAGAAACTTCGTTTCAAACAAAATCTGTTTTTACAATGCACAATAAATGCCAGTTTTACATATTTGCATACATTCGTTCGAAGAGTTTAGCCGCCTCGACCCCCGCACCGGGATTAAGGCGCGTGTAAATATCACCGCTCTCAATCGTATCCGTACATGCGTGACATTTCATCAAAATATCAACAACACCGCCGCACTCTTTATGGACATTGGTAAAGGGGGCTTTTTCCTTGGTAAAATGGCGCGTACTCCAAGCGGCAAGTCCCACGATTACGGGACGCAATTCCATTGAAATATCCGTGACTTTATATTCATATCTTGGCGGCGAAGCATGATAGAGCCGCTTCTCCAACAGCCCGGCGTCCGCCAGTTTTTCCAATCTTGCTGACAGCAGGTTTCTGTTAATGCCTAAAAACCGTTCAATCTGGTTAAATTTGCACATGCCGGAAGAACATCCCGATAATAGCATCAACGTCCAACGGGCCCCGACCAGATCAAGAGCCGTAGCCAGTGAGGATTTTTCCTCCAACAATTCCGTCCAACCCATAAATCTCCCCAATTAAAACCAAAAGCTAATTTGCAGTATTAACCCATTTGCAGTTGTAACAATCTACAACAAAGTAAACAAAAATATATAGTTATTTGGCATGCTTGACGTGCCAGGTCTTTTAGGATTAAATCCGCACATCAGAGGGTCGGGCGACCGCCTACTTTCGTTAATGCTAAAGCGGGCTTGCCACGCCAAAACTTCGGTTATGGCGAGCTTGTCGCGCCGAAGCCTTTAGCGAAGGCGGGAGGAAAGTCCGGGCTCCATTGACGCAGGATGCCGGATAACGTCCGGCGGGCATATTGGCAACGATATGTTCAGGGAAAGTGCAACAGAAAGCAAACCGCCCCATCAATTTCTATTGGCGAGGTAAGGGTGAAAGGGTGTGGTAAGAGCGCACCGTACGTTTTGGCAACAAGACGGGCATGGTAAACCCCATCCGGAGCAAGACCAAATAGGGGCGGCATTACGGCGTGCTTGAACGTCGCTGCCCGGGTTGGTCGCTTGAGGCGCTGGGCAATCAGCGTCCCAGATGAATGGTCGCCGCCCACCCGTAGCAATACGGGTGCGGTACAGAACCCGGCTTATAGACCCTCTGATATATTTCCCCTGTATGTGTTGTTAAATGCTAACCATAACAAGGATAAAAGGGCAAAACCGCACACCGGAAACAACACCAAAACAACCCCGTTCCAGCCAAAATTATGCAAGACCGCGCCCGACGCCAAAGACGCCGCCGCAACACTGGAAAACAAGATTAAATCATGCAGGCCCTGCACTTTATTTTTTTCGCCATCACTATAGGCTTCATTGAGCAGGGTAGTGGCCCCAATAAATCCGAAATTCCAGCCAATGCCCAATAAAATCAATGACCCCCAAAAATTCCAAAGCTGTAAGCCGTTCAGTGCCACGGCGGCGCACACCATCAACAACATTAGCCCGGTGCCGATAACAGGCAATTTACCAAATTTCACGATCAATAGCCCGGTCATAAAACTAGGGCCGAACATGGCCAATACATGCCAGCGGATACCAAGCACCGCCTCCACCTCGCTATGGCCATTTAGCTTCATTGCCAAAGGCGCACCTGTCATCACAAATGTCATCATAGCGTAAGACGTTACCGCACATAAAAGCGCCACAAGAAATACCGGTTGTTTGAAAATTGTGGATATAGCCCGTACAGCTTCGTTCTCTGGGTGAACCGCGCATGTCTCTATCCTTGTGGGTTTTAGAAATGCCAAAATACCGATCCCGATAGCCAGCAATCCCGCCATACCAAAAAAAGCCCCCGCAAAGGGAATAGGCAGTAGTAAATCTTTGGTGCGCAACACCGTTTCTGTGCCAATAAATGCCGCAAATATACCGCCGGTCAGCACCCAGGATATGGCGCGGGATTTAAATTTATCCGTACCAATATCCGCCGCCGCAAATCTATATTGCTGTATGAAGGCATTGGCCCCACCCACCATAAAAAACCCGAGGCAAAACAAGCCAAACAAGCTATTTTGCAAGGCAAAAGCGGAAGCCCCGGCCCCAAAAATGCCGAAGACCGCGCCCGTTATAAAGCTGGCTTTGCGGCCAAATTTTTGTGCCAACATGGCCACAGGATAGGCAAAAGCCGCAGCGCCAACACTAAATGCCGCCACTGGCAAGGTTGCCAAAGCCAGGTTTTGCGGTGAAAGCCACGCCCCCGCCAAAGCCCCGACAGAAACCGCAATCGCACCGATCGAGCCGTTAAAAGCCGTAGCCAGAGACAAAACCAAAGCGTTGTGTTTACCGATTTTTTGCGCGTTTTCCTGAGCGTTTAACATGCACGGGCTATAGGCGCACCGACCTTTAGTGTCACCATAATATACGCGCTATCACGAAATCGTTTTATGGTCATCCAGCCTAGTTTGAAGCGGGTTTTTCTTACGTTGATCCAATATTTCGCTATAGGCTTTGTTGATGATCGCCATTTTATGGGTGGCCAGTTTTTGCAATTCGGGCGGCAAGCCCCGCGCCACCAACCTGTCGGGATGATTAGCGGCTGCCATTTTTCGGTAAGCTTTTTTAAGGCCCGCGTCACATATGTCTTCGTCAATGCCGAGAATAAGATAAGGGTCATCAGCCGCCCGCCCCAAGTGTGCGATACGGATACGGTTAAATGTCCTTTGGTCAAATTTGAAAATCCGGGCCGTGGTTTCCAAAAACTCGACTTCCGCTTCCGTGACAATACTGTCCGCCAATGCTATGTGAAACAACCCGTCCAACACATCTTCCAATATATCGGGTCTGTTTTTATAATGACGATAGATTTTTTTGGCATAGGCTTGGTAACCAAGTGTGGTTTGCTTGGCCAAATCGAAAAACCTGGCAATGCCGGCACTGGCCTCCACAGAAGCCTGAAACACATTTTTAAACGCATCTATTTCGCTATTGGTCACAACACCGTCGGCCCTAGCCAATTTCGCCCCAAGCGCAATCAGCGCCGCCGCTACACCCGCATCGCCAATGTCGCGAAATGATGCCTCTTGGGCCTGTTTGCGCCTTTGTTTATGGGGCGGCCCAAACAAACGCGCCGCCGCGCCCAATATTCTCAATCCAAAATTCATGCTAGCTCTAAACTCATGTTAGCCAAAACCCATGTTAGCCCAAAAATTATGGATGGGTTGTGCCTGAATTATACGTGCGGCTCAATAGTTTACCTTTGGTTTGCACTATTGGGATAGAAAAAATTAAGGATAATTGGGCTTTGTTTGCTCACTATGGCGGGACATTACATGACTAGACATGACTAAAGTCATTTATATACGCCCGTTGGCGGCCGCCTTCTTATCTTTTGGCGTGTTCCTTCTGTTTATATTCTTAGGGCGATTCGCTTACGGTGCGACCGTCGACCGGCCATTTTTTCGCGCCGCCGCTATCGTCATCCTTTTCGGCGGTAGTGATTTTGCCGAAAACGGCGGTGTAGGCCCGGTAGCAACGGATTTTTATCTGCTTGATAATATTCCGTCCGGGCAAGCCGCGCCGGATATTATTGGCGGGGACGGTGTAACATTAGAGTATTTCGGCGGCGGTTACACACCAACATCCGACGGCACGGCCCGCACCAATGAGGTATTGCGCATTGAAGGCCAGCCAAACGGCGGTGTATTAACGAATGTAGCTGATTTTAATGTCCTAGACGCCAATGACAGCCTGACCGAATTTGGTATCGATAACGACACGGATTTGGACATGATTAGCTATTACCGCATTTCGCGGTTTTATGTCACATCCAACACCGCCTTTGATATTTATGCCCATGCCACCGATTTGACGACAAGCAATGATTTAACGTCACTGGGCTATAGCGATATTCGGTATATTTTGTTTTCACAAACCACGGGTAGCGCCGCACAAAACCCGGCCATTGGCGGGCAAGGCAGAATAACGGCCATCAATGATTTGGGGGATATGTCAAGCGGGCCGACCAAAGTCTTTGACGGTGGGCGCAGAACCGCCCGCACACCCGGCACGATTTTGCAACAAGCTTACAGCTTTATCCCTATATACTTTATCTCCAATGGTGATCCGGGGAACAATTATGATCTAAGCCTTGGTATTGGCACAATCGGCGCCACGATCACCTATACAATTTATACGCCTTAATCAGGCAAAATCGTCTCCGTCTTGGCAATGGTTAATTCTTCACTACGGCCTAAGGTTCTTTTCAAAAACGTCCCGATTTCTACCGGCAAGGTTCTGGCCTTGGGAAAAGCGCGCGAAAAGTTCAAAAAGCCGTGGGGCATGGCCTTTTCGTGGACATATTCCACTTCCACGCCTTGGCTTTCCAGATACTCTTTATAGAGCCTACCTTCGGCCCGCAGCGGGTCAAGGCCACAGGTCAGCAAATAGGTCGGCGGGATGTTTTTCAGGTCTTTCTCAAATAAAGGCGAAACTCTGGTGTCCTTTACATCCGCGCCAGCCAAATAATATTTGGTGACAAATTTCAAGGCCACGACGCCCAATTGCAACATGTCTTGCGGCCCCGGTTTTTGCGGCTTGATCTCCGCCATTTGCATCAGCGGATACAGTAAAATCTGGGTCTGCAAATCCTTGCGGTATTGCTGCCCAAGCCAAGCCGCCATATTCCCCCCTGCACTGTCACCACCAATACCGAGCCGCTTATTGTCGATGCCGTATTCATGACCTGCGCCCGACAAAGCCCATTTCAGCACATGCAAGCAATCATCCGGCCCGGCGGGAAACGGATATTGCGGAGCCAGCCGGTAATCCACAGATAATATCCGCAATTTAGCACTGTCTGCCATACGCAAACACAGACCGTCATGAGAATCCATAGAGCAAGTAACAAAACCACCGCCGTGCAAATACACCAATGTCGGCCCGGCCTCTCGGGACGCACCCTTGGGTACATACAAGCGCACGGGTACAGGAAAATGTGTGTGCGGCACATCAAAATCCAATATGTCGCGCATGTCCGGCCCCGGCAAATCAAATTTATTGGTCAGGGTGCGAATTTTATTATGGATGGTATAAATCTGATCCGGCTTCAGCTTCATTTTCTCAAGCTGGACTTTCCAGTCATCGGCTAAGGTCATTGTTTAAGGCTCATTTTCTATTTACGGCGAATATCCGCCGCTTTGCAGATACTCTATTTCTTCGTCCGTGCCCTCGCGTCCCAGCACGGCGTTTCTGTGAGGATAACGGCCAAAGCGGGCGATGAGCTTGCGGTGTTCTTTAGCATGGAACAGATTGTCCGGGTTATCAATGCACATATCCATCAAGCGCACGCATTCATCCTGCGCCGCCATGTCTTCGGCGTGCATAAAGGGCAGGTAGAAAAATGCTCGCCTGTCTTGGCCAGTTTTTAAATCATAACCTTTTTCAATGGCCTGCTTGGCACAGGAAAGTGCCAAATCGTCCCAGGCAAATGCCGCTTTGGTACCTCTAAACATATTGCGCGAAAATTGATCGAGCGCAATAATAAGCGCCAACGCTGCCTTTTGATCATCCTGCCAGGCATGCACACCCGTTGTTCTAAGCGAAGCGGCGGCGGCAATGGCAAAGTCTTCAAACCTGGCGCGGATTTCCGCATCAAAAGCATCGGAATTTGCATACCATTTATCCGGCCCGGCTTGTTCGAACCAAAAACTTAAAATATGATCCGGTTCCACACTCAAAGCTTGTATGCACCTTTATTGATTTTTCCCAACACACTGGCGGTAACGCGGACATATGCGTCCTTTTCCGGATGGGCCATATAAACAGGGCCAGACACTTTGGCAGGGTCAAACCCTTGTTTTACCAGATCAGTTTTTTTGTATTTAAATGTGCCAGTTGTGTCGGTCTCATTGCTGATGCGTAAAAATACCGGACGGGCGCTAGGTTGCAGGGCGTCTTTAAGATGCCGGTAAAGCCCGTCCAAATCCAAGTCCGTATCTGCTACCAGGGCAGCCATACCCGCTTTTCCGTCATAACCCTTTATAGGCACGCCGTACACATTGGCCTGTTGCACTCCACCAAATTCAGTAATGGCCGCCGCCACCTCATTGGTGGACACGTTTTCCGCCTTCCAACGAAATGTATCGCCAATCCGATCAACAAAATAAAAATAGCCGTCTTTGTCGCGCCACAATAAATCACCCGTGCGAAACCAAGCGTCACCTTTGGCAAATACGTCATGCAAAATTTTCTTGGCGCTAGCCTCTTTGTCTTCATAGCCCTCATACCGAAACCGGGCTTCACCCGTGCGAATTTCGCCGATCAGCTCACCGGTTTCGCCGTCCGAAGTGCGTTGGCAAAATCCGTCCTTGCCACGAATATGGGTATTGGTCTCCACGTCAAAGCGGATAATATCACCATTGGTTTTTTTACGCATATAACCCGGAATACGCCCAACGGCACCGACTTTGCCGGTAAAATTAAACAAGGAGATATTGCCCTCCGTCGCCCCGTAAAACTCGAAAACGGCAGGGATATTAAAGCGCTCGACAAATTCTGGCCACACTTCAGGTCGCAATCCATTGCCGACAATCAAGCG
This sequence comes from Alphaproteobacteria bacterium, assembly GCA_024278855.1. Taxonomy (GTDB): domain Bacteria; phylum Pseudomonadota; class Alphaproteobacteria; order Caulobacterales; family Maricaulaceae; genus Robiginitomaculum_A. The sequence goes on from JAJRSJ010000006.1 coordinate 47,445, forward strand.
TATGGAATGGGCGCGGTCATTAGGCCCGGCAGGTGCAGACAGCAAAAACCGGCAACGCTCGCCCACATACATAAACAAGGTGGCTTTAAACCGCACCGCCTCGTCCCAAAAACTGGAGGCAGAAAATTTTGGCCGCACAATCACAGCCCCCCCGACCATCAACGCCATGCCCACACCACACAAGCCGCCGGTTGCATGATACATGGGTAAGACCATCATCATTCTGTCCGTCGGCCCTGCGTCCGAAGGCACGACAAAGCCGCGCATATAAAATTGCCCCCGCGTATGGGTCATCTTGGCCGCTTTGGGCAGGCCTGTGGTGCCGGAGGTAAACATTTTCATAAACTGATCGCCAGCCGTCATGCCTTTGCGCACATTAGCGTCCGGCCGGGTCGTGACGTGTTCGGCCAGTTCGGCGTCAAAGTCCCATACCCCCCCCGCCTTGCGCACTTTTTTCCCCATGTTAAAAGCACCAAACACCAACAAACTCTCTTGTAAATTATCTGGCAGATGTTTTTTGGCACTGCGCCAGGCATCCATAAATTCGCAATCAACAATCACCAGCTTCCCATGGGAAATGGTTACACAATGGGCCAAGGCCGCCGCCCGTAATTGGTAGTTGATCAAGGCAGGCACCACACCGATTTTCGACAAGCCAAACCATATACCGACATATTCCAACCGGTTACGGGCGAAAAAACACACCGTGTCACCGCGCTTCAAACCGTGACCCAAAGCCCAATTTGCCACCCGGTTGGCATAGGCATCAACCTCGCTGTAATTCCAGCTCCTGTCACCGTCAATAAATGCGAGATTATCCGGGCAGGTATCGACGATCCGCTCAATATCGTCCGGCACCAGATTGCTAGATCCACTGTCAATATCCGACACCGCAGCGAGCAAACGCTTGCTTTTGCGGATGAATTTATACTCTTCAATAATTTTGGAAATAAAGCCCATGGACTATACATGGGCTATAGGCGTTTTTGGGTCAAGAGATTCTCAACTTGTACATGCTAAAGCATCGCTCTTCAAGACGCGCCTAGCCGGGGTACAAATCTCATCCTATCAAAGCGGGTCTATATTAACACGGAGCACTCTAACACAAAAAAAGACCCTTTGCGTTAACAAAGGGTCTGTGAGTTTGTGGGCGGGGTTTCGCATTTGAAACTTCCGCCCATGATCTGTGGGAGCAGTTCATTCCCCCTTACCCTTGCAACCCCCATGCCAAACCAAATCGGCTCCAATTAAGAGAAAACATCTGGAAAACTCGCCAAATACACGAAATTGGCACAGTTTTGAAGCGGGCATTGTTGCAACTGCCCCATTTTGGTACACAAGCATCCAAGTCCCCATCCGCGCGCCCTGCCTTAAAAATTGGTAAGATTCTGTCCATGGGGCTTGCAGGCGTGCGCAAGAGGTTTACATTTGGCCCAACAGCAATTTGTCGGGCTTTCTTTCAAGACCAAACATATGGCCAGACACATAGACCAGACACATAGACCAGATATACAGGCAAAACAAACAGGAGTAAGCCGTGAAAAAATCCATCATATTCAGCGCCCTATTGGCATCCAGCATATTCGTTACCCCCCTATTTGCGCCTTCCCATGCCAATGCCCAATCCAGTTGGCCGGGGCTTGGCGGTAAAACCAGTGCTACCCAGGGTTCAAGCCAAGGTTTAAGCATAGACCCAAAGCGCGGCGTCCTGACCCTGGCACCTTTATTGGAGCGCACGACACCAGCCGTGGTCAATATATCCGTTTCCTCCAAAATGAAAATTCCGAAAAATCCGTTCGCGGGCCAACAACTCGACAACGAATTTCTCGAACGCTTTTTTGGCGAGCGCGGCAATCCGTTCAAAAGAGAGCACGACGGCGGAGATAATGAGGACGGCGAGCGCACCATGCGTTCTGCTGGCTCCGGTGTGATCATCAATGCAGGTAAAGGCTATGTATTGACCAATAACCATGTCATTGCCAAAGCTGATAAAATCACCGTCACCCTGACCGACCGCCGCCAGGTCGAAGCAGAAGTGATTGGCACCGACCCCAAAACCGACATTGCGCTTTTGAAGATTGATCTGCGCGGTTTGACCGATGTAAATTTGGCCAATTCCGATCAGGTCAAAGTCGGGGATTATGTCATCGCCATTGGCAATTCTTTCGGGATCGGCCAAACTGTGACCACTGGCATTGTCTCTGCCTTGGGCCGATCATCATTTTCGCGGGGCGACCTTTACCAAAATTATATCCAGACCGACGCCGCCATCAACCAAGGCAATTCCGGCGGGGCTTTGATCAATTCCAAGGGCGATTTGATCGGGATAAACTCGGCTATTATATCGCGGTCCGGCGGTTCTAACGGTATCGGGTTTGCCGTGCCTGCCAATATGATCAGCAATATTATGGAGCAGTTAATCTCCTACGGCGAAGTGCGCCGGGGCCGCATTGGTGTTGGCATCCAAGACATCACCCCGGCCTTGCAAGAAGCTATGGGCCTGGCCAGCCGCGACGGTGCTTTGGTGCGGCAAGTGGAAGATGATAGCCCAGCCGATAAAGCCGGGCTAAAGGTCGGCGATGTAATCGTCGGGTTTAACGGCGCAAAAATCCTCGACAGCGACGATATCCGCAATGCCGTCGGCGCGGTTGAGCGCGGCAGTCGTGCTAAAATCAGCTATATCAGAGACGGCAAAACACGCACCACCAAAATACGTGTCGAAGCCGCACCGGACGAGGAGGATGCAGACGGCTCCACCGCGAATGATACTGATACCGGTGCAACCCCGTCCAGTTTCGACGCCTTTGACGGGGCCACCCTCGGTAATATCCCCACAGATAGTGATGCCCACGGCGGCCCAGACGACATTATTGGTGGCGTCTTGGTCACCAAAGTCCGCAGAGGTTCCGACGCATGGGAAGCGGGCCTGCGCAAAGACGACATCATCCGCGCCGTAAATAACAAAGACATAAAAAACCTGGCCGATTTCAAAAACCAAATCGCCAAAAAACAAGGTGCTATGTTTTTAAGCGTACAGCGCGGCAGAAACCGGGTGTTTGTGGCGGTGCGGTAATCGTTGGGTGTAAATGAGCACTCCAATCCCCCATCCCTCATCTCTCATCTAAGCATTGTTTATTTGGGAAATTTTGCGTATAAGTCACATGTAACATTTTTTGGGGCTGTCCCAGATAACGCATAATATGTGTTATCTGGGACAGCCCCAATAGTTATATATTGCAAGTTTTACACAGCTTGTAGCCAACGACCTAGACTAAACTCAATCATCAATATCATACACAGACGCACTACACGTGCAAAGTGCCAATAACTTCCCCGTCTCCACCTCGACCAGTTTTGCTTTGGCGTGGGCTAGATTTGCGCCGAGCGATTGCAGCTCACCTTCGGCGCGGCAGTGCATGCCGGCTTTGATGGGGCGGACGAGTTTGGCTTCGAAAGTTGAAGTAACGCACAACTTTCCCTTTGGCAAAGCGGTAACCACAGCTAATACCGCCGCCGCATCCAGAATGCTCATGGCCCAGCCACCATGGACAAGCATGCGCGGATTTAGATGTTCCGGCAAAGGCGTACCTTCATAGATGCAAATACCCTCACGGACTTCCATCAAATCAAGGTTAAGTATTTTACCCATAGCATCATGCTTGGGAAATTTACCGTCCATGATAGATTTTAAATTATCAAGCCCGGTTCGGTCAGACCATTTTTGTTGACGCGCCATTATTCTCTCATAACATTATTCTGGTTTGCAACCAACGCCCACTATCGCAACCCCCTATGAATAGAGCCACCCCAAACTCTCTATGCCCGCTATAAAAAATCTTGTGCTAAATATCCACAGACCCTAAGATTATGCGTCCTCACCTTTTAAGACATCATTTTTCGCCGCATCCATAACAACGCCTTCCAAAGCTTCATCGTCGGCCAAAGCTCCGTCTTTTACTTTTTCTTTTTTGATGGAAAACGCGGCAGATGCTTCTTTTTTGCCTTGCCAAGCTTGGGCGGTAAACGTCTTTTTATCCCATTCCCCTTTGACTGTATAATTTTTGTCTTCATGTTTAAATTTCAGGGTTTTCATTGCAGTATCTCCTCGCATAAATTAACTGGCCATCACGCCTTCCTACACAGCCCCTAGGGCCTGATGGTTTTTATTTAATGAAAATTACAGTAATTTCCAGCCTTACATAAAATTAAGTGCAAATATTGCCCCGAATCGTTAAAACTGTGCGAAATTCAGTGGGTGGGCTAAACTATTCAACCGTGGCTCATTGATTAACCGTGTAGGCATCCTGTCTGTACCCGAAATGCGAGAGCCTGTGAAAACCCGTGTACACAGAGGATAATTTTTCTCCCTACCTTGATCCGGAGCCAATAGCCGCGTTCTTTGATGATGTGGGCCAACGCGGTATGGTGACCGGGTTTCTGGCCGTGTTGGTGCATGTGGGAATTTTTACTGTCTTGCAAATGAAAATGCCCGTGCCTCATATTCCACTTGAGCCTGAAACCATCCAGATCGAGATTGTCAGTTTTGAGCCAGAACTTGAGCCAAAGCCTGAACCGGAACTTGAGCCTGATCCTGAATTACGCCCCTTGGCTGCCCCCCCAAGCCAAGCACCAATGCCCACACCAAGGCCGCCCGATCCCAAGCCACAAGAATCTACACCGCCGCCCCCACCTGCGCCTAAACCAGAACCTGAACCAGAACTAGCGCCCGTAGTTATCCCGCCCGCGCCGCAAATCATAACTGCCGAAACGCCGGAGCCTGAAATTGTGCTAGAAACACCGCCAAAACCAGAACCTGAAGCAATGCCTGTGGAAGCTGTGGAGCCTTTGGCGTTATTTGATCCGGCCTTGCTCACCCCAAGCGAACCGGAACTGCCGCCAGAGCCTGTCACCGAAATTATTGACCCTGAGGACCAACCCGTACGCGCCCCCCAACCAGTACCCCTATTGTTTGACCCCAACTTACTGGAGCCAGATACGCAAGCACAAGACCTGCCCAATATTGAAGATATCAGCGAACTGCCGCCGGCGCCCGTGGTTGAACCAGAGGCAGCACCGGGCATTATTGAACCAGAGCCAGAGCTTGCTCCAGACATCATCCCTGAACCTGTCGCCCCGCCAACGCCAATATTTGAGCCTGAAGTTCTGGATGCAACGCCGGTAACAAGCGAACCGGAAATAGAACTGGAAATCACGCCCGACATTGAAATCGCCGCCCCCCCGCCGAGCATTCTCGCCGCGCCGGACGCGCCGACAACCCAAGACGAGGCTGAACAAGCCGTCCCCCAATCCCAAGCCACACCACTTGATCTCATATTGAAAGACCGGGGCAATACCGGTGCGCCCCCTCGCCGCCCGACCCGTCCGACAGGCGGCGGCAATGAAGACAATATCCCGGTCGCGGGCGGCACCCCCAAATCCTCTCCCGGCGCTAGTGGTTGGCAATTACCGAGCGGGCTTATTCCCGCCGAGGGCATGCTAGGCGGCAAAGGTTTAATTCGCGATATTCGTTGCCGCGAAGAGCGGCGCACCCACCAGGACTGCCCGGAATATGTCAACAAACACCGGGGGCGAAATGCGGACGGGCTGGAAAGTTTCGGCCCCCATATACCCCTCGGCACAAGTATACAGCGCAGTCGCGGCAGACCTGTCACTAGGTCTCTGGAAGACACTGTTAACCCCACATTTGGTGATGCAAGCCTGCCCAGTACAACTGTGATGGACGATGTGGGTGGTTTTAGAGGGCAATATCTCGGCGATAAAATCGGTACACCAGGCAGAAGTCGCCGCTTGCGTGATTTGTTCAACCCGCCGGATGCAGCCCCGTGGACGACCCAACCTGATCTCGCACCACCGCCAGAAGACGAGGAAAAAGATGAAGCTGAAGAAGAAGACGGAGGCTTGATAATATTGAAAGACCCGGAATGATTGGTTTTCAGATAAACTTGTTCACACTCCATTTTCCTGATAAAAGGAAGTTATGAATACGCTCGGAACATTTCAGCTCGGAAAGTTAAATGATTGGGCCGCTACGGGCCTGTCTTTGTTTGCGGTGTTGTTTGTCAGTTTTCTCGCGCTCCTGCTCTTAACTATCATGGTCATGTTTGTTATTGACATTACCCAAACCAAAAACTCTGTGCGGCGAAATTTTCCGGTTCTGGGACGGTTTCGGGCTTTGTTCTCCCATTTGGGCGAGTTTTTCCGCCAGTATTTTTTCGCCCAAGACCGCGAGGAAATGCCGTTTAACCGGGCTGAACGTTCTTGGATTGACCGGGTCAGCAAGCAAGGCAGCGAGACGGTGCCGTTTGGCTCAACCCGCAATTTGACCCCCGGCTCGGTGATCTTTGCCAATGGCATGTTTCCCAAGCAAGAAGGCGAACATCAGATATACAAGCCCAAGTTAATTGGTGCGGGGGCAAAGCACCCTTATCAACCCAAAAGCTTTTTCAATATTTCCGCTATGAGCTTTGGCTCTTTGTCCGCACCTGCCGTGCGGGCTTTGTCCGGCGGCGCGGCCTTAGGCGGGTGTTGGCTCAACACCGGCGAAGGCGGGGTATCACCCTATCATCTGGAGGGCGGGTGTGATCTTGTCTATCAGCTCGGCACCGCCAAATTCGGGGCGCGCAATGAGGACGGCTCTTTGAACCAAGACCGCTTGCGCGAGATTTGCGCCAACCCGAACATCAAAATGATCGAGCTTAAACTGAGCCAAGGGGCCAAGCCCGGCAAGGGCGGTATATTGCCCGCTGCCAAGGTCACGGCAGAAATCGCCCGCATCCGACATATCCCCAAAGGCAAAGACGCCATATCACCAAACCGCCATGTGGAAGCCGCTAACCCCGAGGAGCTTCTGGACTTAATTCAAAAAATACGCGAAGTGTCCGGACGGCCTACAGGCATGAAAATGGTGGTCGGAGACATAACAAGGTTACACGAATTCATCGCCGCTGTTAAAAAACGCGGCGCAGACAGTGCGCCGGATTTCATCACACTGGACGGCGGGGACGGCGGCACCGGGGCCGCACCTATGCCGCTCATTGACAATATGGGCCTGACCATACGCGAGAGCCTGCCTGCCGCCGTGGACGCATTGGTAAAGGCCGGGTTGCGTGAGCGTATCCGCATCATTGCCACGGGAAAACTCATCACACCTGCCGAAGTGGCTTGGGCGTTTTGCGCCGGTGCGGATTTTGTCTCGTCCGCACGCGGGTTTATGTTCGCGCTCGGCTGTATTCAGGCCATAAGGTGCAATCAAAACACCTGCCCTACCGGCATTACCACCCATAACAAACGGCTGCAACGCGGCCTTAACCCCGCCAACAAAGCCGAGCGGGTGCGCAAATTTGTCAAAACCATGCGCTATGAAGTTGAGATGATCGCCCATTCCTGCGGCGTCGATCATCCAAATCAACTGACCCGCGACCATGCGCTGATCGTCGGCACTACGGGTCATTCAAAGCCCTTATCCGAGATCTGGCCCAATATGAAAGCAGAGACATGAAAAATCCGGTTGTCGAAGACATAGAAGATTTGTCAAAAGACATTGCAGGCACAACCGGGTTTTTAAAAATAAACCGCGATATTGACCCCAAAATTGTGGAGGCCGATTGGCAGAGCTTACAAACAAACGGCTTCGTCGTGATGGAAAACCTGATCTCTGCAGGTAGGTGCGATGCCATTAAGGACGAATTGCTTGGCCTTTTGTCCTACACGGGCCGCAATGTATTTGAAGGCCTGAAAACCCAACGTCTTTACGCCACCTTGACCAAAACGCGGGTGTGCGACGAACTGGCCGTACATCCGCGCATATTGGCTCTACTTGACCGCATGTTCATGCCCAATTATTTATTGTCGCAATTACAGGTGATCAATATTCTACCGGGCGAGGACGCGCAGTTCTTGCACTATGACGACGGGTTTTACCCGCCGCCCAGACCGCGCCCACCGTTGGGGGCAGCCAGTATTTTCGCCATTGACGATTTTACGAAAACCAATGGTGCCACCCGTATCATTCCCGGCAGTCATAAATGGGGCGATAAAAAACCCGGTCAAAACGATAAAGCCGTTCCCGCCGTCATGCCCAAAGGCAGTGCGATTTTTTACGGCGGTACGTTTTGGCACGGCGGCGGGGCCAACGAAAGCAGCGCGGCCCGCCTCGCCATCACCTGCCAATATTGCGAGCCTTGGTTGCGCCAACAAGAAAACTACACCCTCGGCACGCCTAAATCCGTGGTGGCAAAACTAGACCCACAGCTTAAGTCCCTGCTCGGCTATTCAATCCTGCCGCCCTATATAGGCATGGTCAACGGCGTCCATCCCCTTAGGCTTTTGGGGGAGACGTAACCCCTAGCTCCGCTCTTTCACCTTCAAAAACCGCAAGTCAGGGTTTTTGTCTGATGCGTAGCTTATGTCCCATTGGGATTTGGCCAAGAGTACGGGGGCGCCGTCTAGGTCTTCGGCTATGGCGCCCTGGTTTTTGTTAATGAAAGCTTGCAGGAGCGCCTCATCATCGGACGTGACCCATCTGGCCACCTGATACATGCCCGGTTCAAACACCACCTCAAGCCCGTATTCGGTTTTGATGCGTTCGGCCATAACGTCGATCTGCAAAGCCCCGACCGCCCCGACAATCATGTCCGAACCCATGGCGGGTTTAAACAATTGCGTGACCCCCTCCTCAGCCAAACTCTCCAACGCTTTGCGTAAATGCTTGGCTTTGAGCGGATCGGTCAGGCGGGCGCGGCGTAACAACTCCGGTGCAAAATTCGGGATACCGGCGAATTTTATCTTGCCGGTTTCCGATAAGCTGTCCCCGACCCGCAGCACGCCGTGATTGGGGATACCAATCACATCACCAGCGTAAGCCAGCTCGGCCAACTCCCGGTCTTGGGCGAAAAACAGGATGGGGTTGTGGACAGAAATGGTTTTGTTTTCCAACGTTTTAAGTTTCATGCCGCGTTTGAACACACCGGAGTTGAGCCGCAAAAATGCCACCCGGTCACGGTGATTTGGATCCATATTGGCTTGTACTTTAAACACAAAGCCTGAAACGGTTTTATCGCCCGGCGCGACCTCGGCCTCCTGGCCATTTTTCTTGCATTTTTCCACTTGCGGCCCCGGCGCGAATTTCGCCAAAGCATCAATCAATTGCAACACGCCAAATTTGCGCAAGGCCGAGCCGAAATACACCGGGGTCATATGGCCCTCAAGAAAAGATTGCTCTTTAAACACGCCGTATTCACGGGCCAGTTCAACTTCTTCGCTAAACTCCAAGGTCAAATCATCATCATCAATAGAGGTGGTCATTTCGTCGCTGTCAAACTTAACCGCCGCGCCGTGTTCCCCGTCGGCGGAGAACGGTAAGAATGTGTTGCTCGTCAAATCGGCAATCCCCTTAAAGCGCCGCCCGCTAGCACATGGCCATTGCATGGGTACGACATCAAGGGCTAATTTGTCCTCAATTTCGGCCATGGTCTCGAATACATCGCGGGCTTCTCGGTCAAATTTATTGACAAAGGTAATGGTCGGAATATCGCGCAAGCGGCAAACTTCGAACAGTTTCAAGGTCTGCGGCTCAATCCCCTTGGCCGCATCCAAAACCATAACGGCACAATCAGCCGCCGTCAGGGTGCGGTAAGTGTCTTCGGAAAAATCCTCATGTCCCGGCGTATCCAGCAGGTTAAACACCAAGTCCCGGTGTTCGAACGTCATCACGGAGGACGATACGGAAATGCCCCGTTCTTGCTCGATTTTCATCCAATCCGATTGGGTGCGTCTGCGCTGTCCGCGCGCCGCCACCTGCCCGGCTTGGTGGATGGCCCCCGCCGCCAAAAGCATGTTTTCGGTCAAGGTTGTTTTACCCGCGTCCGGATGCGAAATAATGGCAAAGACCCGGCGCTTTGCCGATGGATGTTCAGAAATTTGTGTCATGACGTTCACATAAGTGCCAAGCGGCTAGCACACAAGTGTTATTGTGCACCCATTTTATTGTGTTTCTACGGGTTCGCTCAAGAAATGGCGGCCCTGTTTATCTTCTATTTCCACCACCCAGACATCCGGGTCAGTATTGACCCTTTTGCCGATGAGTTGGTCGATGTCGCGCTCGCAGATTGGGCCTTTGGGGAGCCAAACCCGCTCGCCGTCAAAATTCCTGATGGGGCGGTACAGCACCGCCTGCCCGTCCAATGTGCAAACCTTGACCAGAACCGCGCCGCCGTCCGGATCGCCTTTGCGCACCAAAGCAACAAATGCGGCCCCGATTTCGGCGCGGCGGATCAGGGCGTAAACCCAGATGGACGGTTTAAGGACCGGCAACATAGAAATTTTCCTTTTGTGTTCTGCTTTGAGGCGAAATTGGCACTTTTTTTTGCTTGGTGAATAGCGCAATACCCAAAAAAGGCGCGAACATGTCCCAAAACAGGCACAAACAGACTTCTAATCCTGCACAAACCGGCAATATTACCAAAACAATCGGGTTTTATCTGTTGCTGATGTTACTGGCTTGCATCCTGGTTTTCGGAAATGCCAGTGCCTCTCAGCCAGTGGGCGCACAAAGCGGGGTAGCCCAAGGGCAAATCCTGAAGTCTAGCCTTTCAGGTTTATCCAAACAAAAAACTGCTGAACTGGACTGGCGCACACAATCATATGAGCTTAATTTCGATCTGCCCGCCCATGACTGGTACGATAAACTTGATTTGTTTCTCAGCGCTTATCCCCTCGGTAAAGTCGCGCCCGGCACCCCATTATTGATCAGCTATAACGGCGCACAACCCGTGCCCCTTTACGGACGCTCCGCCAGGTTTGACGCCCATATCCGCATGGACACTTCGCGCATAAGGCTGACAGGAAATACCATAAAGATCACCTATAAAACCCCGGCAGGCAGTGCTTGTCTAACGCCTGACAAAGGTAAATGGGTGTTGGATTTATCGCGCTCCAAGCTAGTTGCCAGTGTTCGGCCAAAAAAACGCGCCATGCAAATTTCGGAGATCGAACACAGGCTAGCCCATCCAATGACGGCACCCAAACGGATCGGAATAATTGCCCTAGGCGACAACAAACTGGCCTATGAAGCTTTAAGCGCCCAAGCTTTATCCCAGCGCATGGATTTTGTGCCAGAGTTCAAACTAGGCGCAGGGGTTACGGATATGGTGGTGCTTGTCGGTACATATACCGATTTAAAACCGTGGCTGAACAATAAATCATTGCACGCCACCAAAGGCACAAAAATATTAATAGATACCGGGAAAAAACCCCGTTTGGTTTTAGGCGGCGAAACCGAAGAGCAAGTTCTGGAATTGGTGCGCGCCTTTGCCGGCTATCATTTGCCCGGTGTGCAGCGAAGCAGTGTATCTTTGCAAGACTTACTTACGAGCAAAAAACTATCCCCGCACGCCATCGTGGATAGCGGAGATTATAAACTATCCGATATTGGCACGCCTGCACTGGCCCGCTCCTGGCAGCCTGACCCGGCAATTGTAAAATTCAATGTGGCAGACCCCTATAGGTCTAGCGGGGTTTTGACCTTAAATATATTCAACGCCAAAGATATTAACCCGAAATCACGCTTGTCCGTAGACTTGAACAGTCAAGCTATTGGCTATACTTATTTGAATAAATCCTCGAAAAAAGTTGAATTTAAAATCAAGCAAGGCATGTTTTTTCCGACCAATAACCGGTTAAGCTTTACCCCGGAACTTCTGGCTGATGATAAACTTGCTGTGTGCGACACCCAGAAAAACATCCCGACCATTCTCATTAGCAATCATTCGCGGTTTCACATTAAAACCCCTAGCCCCGCGCCGCCCACTGGCCTTAGCCGTTTTGCGGCGACCGGGGAGCCCTTTGACAAGAACGCGCTCATTGTCCTCAGCGGAAAATCTATAACAGACAGACAGGCCAGTTTGCAATTACTCGGCTTTGCTGCCAGCCGGTTTGGCCCAAAATGGGCATTAGCCGACTATGCGGCCAAACTGCCGCCCGGCGGACTTTCAGATAAAAATATATTGTTCATTGGCCCCGACCCTATGTCTGACCCGGCGCTTTTTAATGCGGCTCCTGGGGGGTTAAAACGGGACTTGCGCCAGAAAAGAAATATGCAACACACCCGCAAAGCCATCTCTGTTTCTGATCAATTTGCTTCCTCTGATATGCAGCAAATCATCAAAATTATGGCCACCCAAAATGCGTCTCGCTTACCCACGGCGCGCTTGCAACCCGGTGGTTTGGCCGCCTTGTTTACATCGCCCTATGCGCCCGGTCGCGTTGTCGGCATTATCAGTTCTGATCAGACGCATAAATTTTCTAGCGCCGTGGATAAAATAGCCAAGGAAGATTACTGGAACGCCTTGCGCGGCAGTATGGTGCGCTGGGACGACACATCTATTGTGATGACACAAACGACAATAACACCGACCAATTCCGACAATACCGCCGTTAAAACCCGTAAAAAACCCGCCGCACCAGACGGTTTTATTGCAAACACTAAAAACTGGTTTGCTAGCTTATCTCTTGGGAAACGCGGTAAACCTAGCGTGTCTACATCCGCTCCCACTGCACAAACCCCCGTAACAAACAACCAAACCCCCTCAGCCCAAGCCGGCAATGCCCCTTTGGTACGCGGGACGAGTGGAGAAAATAACCCAAATACGGATATACAAACTAATACACCCTCCGGCGACTTGCCGGCAAGTTCTAGCGCCGGAGATGCGCAAAAAACAACGGGGTGGCAGGCTTCTCTATCCAACTTGTTTGAACCGATTACACCCGCCGCAACCAAATTTAAAGCGGCAAGCACCCAAGCCAAACAAGATGTGTTAAGCTGGTGGAAAAAAACCTCAAACACGACATTTGAAAATACACCTTTTCAAAAATGGGGGCTGGACTTTATCCAAAACCCCACACTGTTTTTCCTGTTATTAGCATTCCTGATTTTCTTCTTTACCGCCCTATGCTCACCAATGACGTCGCGCAATCCGAAACGCTAAACCTGTTTGGATATTTAGAAGCTCGGTCACTCTAGGCGCTTTAGGGGAAATCAAGAAATCTACCCTTGCTGTGGCCTTTTTAAGGGTAAGGACACTAGCACATTGGTACCAACACCTGGATGGCTAGTGATAGAAAAATCACCTGCATGCAATTGGGTCAGGTTTTTAACCAAAGCCAAACCCAGACCACTACTGCGCCCCTTGACCATGCCCGCATTGGACGCTTGCTGATACGGCTTGCCTACGGCTTCCAGATCCTTGGCGCTCATGCCCGTACCGGTATCAGAGACACCGATCTCTAGCCGACCGTCTTTAAGGTGAGCCGTGGTCGTAACCCGCCCGCCCTTAGGGGTAAATTTAATGGCATTGCTGAGCAGGTTAAGCAAAATTTGCCGCACCGCACGGCGATCAGCTTGCACCACCAAATCCGTACCGGTCTCTATATCCGCATCTAGCGTCAACTGCGCCGCATCTGCCGACGGGCGCACCATTTTTATACTGCTTCTGATCACATCAGCCGCATCAAAACTGTCATAATTGAGCTGATATTGTCTGGCTTCAACTTTTGACATATCCAATACATCACCAACCAAATCTAGCATATGTTGACCGCTATCATGAATAAGCTCAGCATATTCGGCATATTTACCCGGCAATGGTCCGAACAAACGCGAACGCATCATATCGGAAAACCCGATAATGGCATTGAGCGGGGTGCGCAATTCGTGACTAACGCCAGCGAAAAACAAGGTTTTCTCATCCGATTCTTTTTTGGCACTGGTTTGCGCATCTTCCAAAGCCTGTAACGCGCCCTCTTTCAAAGAACAGTCGACGGAAAAACCGTAGAATGAACCGTCGTCCAAAGGCACAAATGTAAACTCCATCTTATTGAGTTCAGGGTCTGAAGTTGCACCTGTGCTTCCAGTCTCGCCTTGTCGGAGTTTATGCCTAGGCTTGAGTTTGTGTTTGAGCCTGGGTAGATTAACCGCAAAAGATACCGGCTCCGTTCGCTCGCGCAGGGCATCCATTGCCCCTAACATGGCTAACTTATTACCGTCTTTGGAAAACAAGCTCGTCAAATTTATTTTTTGTATATCCTTATCCTGGAGTGCAAACAGACGCCGGGCATTTTTCGTCGCCATTTCCAAATACCCGTCCGGAGTAAATTTCATCGCCGCGCCCGGATAAGCATCGGTAAAATCGGCTTTGGCTTCCAGTACCGGGTCCTTTGCGGCATGATCTCCAGAAGAGACAAACATGGCCCCCAGTATAAATGCTATGGTTGCTACGGTCCCGGCCAGTGCTGCCCAATTCGCTTGTTCGGCAGTGGCGAGCGGCTCCGGTGCCAGTCCGGCTTGTTGAAAATAATATACCCCTATTGCAACAAGTGCAGCAAAAACCGTCGCCTCAATAACTTTGGCCCGTTCAAACAATACGGCCGCAGCCGGGGCGCACAAAAACAAGAATGCCATGGGGATAAATGCTAGCGCAAAGCTAGCTAGCATGGCCATTATAATCCAAGAAAATATGACAATCACTTGCACCCATTCGCGGTTGGCAAACGGCCACAAGATCAAGCTTATAACAGCAGGAAAACTGGCAGCCACCGCATATGGCAACAGGCTATTGGCGTCCATACCTTTGAAATAAGCCGCAGCAAAAACCGCCAAAAGTGCCAAAATCCAGATAATGGAGTTAAATGCGACCCCACGATTTGTCCTAAAATTTAAAATAATGACCTCAGCTTTCAACTTCATATCTTTTTTATAACGGTTTGTTGTCACAAAACACGGCTTTTTAAGCCAATACCAGTTCTTTCATGCCACAGGTGAAAACGGGTATAGTTAATTCTCCACCCTAGAGCATCGCACCTCAACTTGGAATCAATTTGATGGGCCATATCTGTCCACCGGGTGCGTTGCGCACCTTGTCCGATGCTATGGCATCGCCCTGCGGCACGAGCCTGCCCGGATGAACAGATATGGCCCACCGCAGGCTGGTTTCTCCCCCACGCTGGACGTCGTTGGCCCCCGATTGTGGCCAGTAAGGCCACTGCACGGGCTCCGCCTAGCCAGCGAACGGGAGAAATCAGTCAAATGGTTCCAAGTTAAGGTGCGATGCTCTAGAGCATCGCACCAATATATACCCCGCGTTAGGCTCACCAAGTAGAATCGTTTGTACACAAGCCAGTTTAGTGTATAGGGTAAAATCAGATAGGGAGGATTTAACCGGGCAGTCGGGGGCCGTAAAGGGACTGTATGTACACGATTTTGTTGCGCCGCCGCGCACAGTTTTTTTTGCTATCTGGCCTGCTGACGCTGACTGCTTGCTCCACCGCATCAACCGAAGTTTACCCGGTATTGACCGAGCCTCAACCCACCCCCGTGCCAGAAATTGTTGCACCAGCGCCGCCCCCTCCCCTGCACATCCCGGTTCGCCCTTTAGAAACCAGGACCCAAGAAAGCCTCATACGCGCCGCCGGGAACCATGCTGTGTTGATGGGTTATGTTCACAAAATAGCAGACGAAACCATCAGCTCCCCCGAACATATGAACCAGACTATGGATAATTTATCCCAAGTGTTTTCCCCCGGCATTGGCCCGGCGCTCATTGGTTACGGTGCATTGATCGGCGCACAAAATTCACAATTTGCCGAAGGGGTCATTGAAACGGCTAGGTATCGAGGTTTGGACACAGTCATTTACCAGCTTTATGTGGACCCCGGTTACGCCGAGACCTTTCCAGGAGCGGAACTGGCCAGCGCAGACATCCAAAATGCCTGGATGCGCGATATTACGGCTCTTGACCACAGCGCCGCCCATATTAAAGAGCAATCTTACGGGTTACAAAAATTGTCAAAATGGGAACAACTTCGTGCTGATTCTCGCGCCGAACGCCTTGAAGCTATCGGACGGGCGCAATCCTTGCGCTTTAACCCGCCCGGTAGCACAAAAAGACAAATCGCGAAAACCGGGACAATCCGCGCCGCCGACATGAACGGCCCGCAAAAGCGTCAGGATTTTTGGCAAGTTTTCGGCCAAACTACGGCCCCGGAAAATCAAGATTTACCAAAGCAATCTAAAACTGTCATGCACCACAAAGCGCTGACTTTATCGGCTTTGGAGATCCTGGGCGCAACCGGCAAGGACAGCAGTGAGTGGATTGATAATTATATGACCTCCCCTAGCTTGACCCAATGTGTCAACACGGCAAGGCTCAATACCGAGCAATGTATTGCCGCAGGGCATTTCAAATATGAAGACGCATTTTGTATCGCCGAGCATGAGCTTAAAGAAATCAGCACTTGTTTGTCTGATACGGCGCGTTAGACCAAATTTTATTGTGCGGAAATCCCGCTTGCGTTTCCTTGCCGTCGCACCTATGTGTCGCGGTGATGGATAGCACGCATAATATTGATGATTTGATCGAAGATTTTTCCTTTCTAGATGATTGGGAAGACCGCTATATGCATGTTATCGAGCTTGGCAAAACGCTCGCACCCTTAACAGACGCCGAGCGCAATACCCTGACCAAAGTCAAAGGCTGTGTTTCGCAGGTTTGGTTGATACAGGAAATTTCTGACGATAGCCCGCCGGTTGTGACATACCGGGGCGATAGTGATGCCCATATTGTCAAAGGACTGGTGGCGATTGTGTTGAAGATTTTCTCAGGGCGAACCGCCCAGGAAATAAATGACATCGATGCGGCCAAGATATTGGCAAAACTGGGCTTGGAAGAACATCTAACCCCCCAACGCTCAAACGGGCTCCACGCCATGATCGCCCGTATCAAACAAGATGCGGCCAAGCTTTTATAAGGGCATTATTTTGCGTAATCCCTATGTGCGAGACCGCTTTGCAGAAACACCGGGCTTACATCCGTAATATTGGCTTAGGTGCGCCAGCGCCAATTTTAAAATGGTCCGCCCCGAACCCTTGGCCCATTTCTCGGATGTCTCTAGTTGGCTCAAAGAGCAATCGCGCCCGCACAACGACACCAACGCCCGCTCTAAGCCCGGCCCGACCATTTCCAAAGCGTCCATAACCCGTTTTCGTGCATCCATCGCGCTTACAGACATGTTTTCAGCCGTGTTTTGCCGATATTTACCGCCGCCCGTCACGCCCTGGTAGTTTTGCGTGGCTACCGCCGCCATCATGGAGCGGTCATAATCGGCCGCAAACCGCTCCCCCGCATCTATCTCGTCCGGTTGTAAAAAAGCCGTACCGTCTGTATTGATCGCCGCAGCCAATTTGTAAAATACGGATAATCTTTGATTGATACGGGTCGGGCGTTTGATGCCGTCGGGGTGATAAATATCTCGTTTTTCCAAGTCCCGATGTTGATTGGCTTGGGCGTTTGCGCGGCCATGATTGGCTCCTGTCTGGGTACGGCGTATATAAGTTTCACATAAAACATATGCCGTACCTTTTTTGCGCACCGCACCGCTAGCAAGTATTTGTTTTAATAAAGATAATTTGACCCACCCGACGGGACGTAAGCGTCTATCACCGCGCGGGACAATAATAAAAATCTCACTGGTTTCGGTTTGGGCCAAAATATGGCCTTGCTTGTCCAACATCAATTTTAGTGTTTTGGCTCTGCTATTCATAGTCCCCCCTTGCGTGTATTTGCCCCCTTGCTGAATGCAGCCTAGGCTACATCCCGGATGGTTTTCATAAGAGAAGGTGCGCCTAGAAAATCTTCAAGGACAGTCAGCTTTGTATCGAGCACCATATCATCTCTGGCTTCTTCTATAGTGTGGCAAGCATGACTGACCGTGCTGGGGTCACGACCAAATGCGCGGGCAATACTGGCAATGCGGATTTGAAAAACTACATTCATCAAATACATGGCCACTTGTCTGGCAAAACAATGATGCGCTGATCCCTTTTTCAGAGTTATTATTTTGGAATTTTGCACGCCAAATTCTATAGAAACCACCGCACACACCAAATGTGCTAACGCCGTTTCTTTCTCACTGGCCTTGTTTTTTACGTCTATTTCACCACCCATATTGCCCTCCTGATTTGAGGAGCTACTATAGGACTTTTTATCTCTTAAAGGATTATTTTCCTATTTTTATGGTAAACAAATCCTAAAGAAATACAGAACTAACAAATAATTAACCATATAAACCGTTGATTATGCTGATATTCTTTGGGGCTCCGCCAAATCTTGAGGCAATTGTGAATATTTCACCAAATGATCAAAACCAAGGATTGAGGTCACATTCACTCCGTCATTGGACAGTGGCAAACGTATCCAAAACTGGGCCAAATGGGCGCGAAGCGGCGTGCCTGGCTTGGTCACACCGGCAGAAGGCCGCCCCAGATCCATGACCCGGCTAAGCACCCGGCCCCAATATGCAGATCTACAGCCAATGGGTAATTCGTCAATATATTGGCCAGTTATTTCCGTTTCGAACAGATCCCAAAACCCGGTCCCGGCCAATCTATATTTAAACCGGTGCACCCGGTTTTCGAGCCTCTCAACAGAGCAAGCTTCAATGATAGAAATCATCGGTAAATGTTGATGAATATCTGCCGGATCAATATCCGATCGGGACGGCAATTGACCATTTCGACATTTCGAACGCCAATAGTCGTACAAAAATTGTTGCTCTGGTAAGACCATTTGATGGCGCAATGCGGTTGCTGCTAACATCGGTTTCCCCTCTATACTCCCTCACAATGCAAACGAAGCAATGTGTTAATGAAAGGTTACTATTGGAGAAGCTGCCCCGGGAATATAGGAGGAAAGTTGGAAAAACCCTGAATTTTACACGAATAACGGGTTTTTTTATACCGGAACCGATTCAATCAAGCCTTAGGCTGTAGACAGTTAAGACTTACCCAGACCGGTACGTTTAGCCAGACGAGAGCGCTGTTTCGAGTAATTTAGCGCTACCATAGGGTAATCGGCAGGCAAGCCCCATTTTTCCCGGTAAGCTTTCGGGGTCATATCGTGCTGGCTTCGCAAATGCCGTTTCAATGATTTATAGCTCTGCCCGTCTTCAAGGCAAATAATACCGTCATCGCTAACGGATTTCTCAATTGCGACGGCGGGCACTGGTGTTTCGGACGGTTCTTGTTGGTCTTGTGTGGCTTGTTCAAGTGCTTGGTAAATTGATTTAATCAAGCCGGGTAAGGCGTCCGGCTCGATAGTGTTATTTCTGACATAGGCAGCCAGCACATCAGTGGTAAGTTCTAACAATACCGCTTTATCGCTGATTTCATCGCTCATAATTTACCTAGAAAAAATATACCACCAATAAAACTGCCGCCAACATGCCAGAAATCAACACGGCAGCAATACCGCTAGGGGCATCTTGGGAAAAGGTTCCCGCCGGGCTAAAGACCTGATATATGCGCCGTCCAATCATTCCGAAGAATTTTTTGAGCATATATGTAACAAAGGCACCCAACCGTGACCATATGGCGCTGATCCATTTTACCAAGGCCAAACCAAGACGTCTATATGTCCAGTCAAAGTCAAGAATTTGCGCCCGGCGTTCCGGCGGGTACAACCCGACCCGCTTAAGCAAGGCAAAGGCAAATACCGCCGCCATGATCAATTGCATTTGGAAAACAACATGATCGGCTGAATACGGAATAAACTTAGCCTCCCCCGCCACCTCGCTCGGCAACATATTATACAAATACTGCATGCCGCCAAACGGGCCAGGTATGGCCAGATATATGCAGAAAAACGCTGCAATTCCCATGGCCACCAACATATTCCACGGCGCCTCCCGGACGCGCTTGCCACTATCATGGGCGAAGAACGCGAAATACGGAACCTTGATGCCTGAATGCTCCAACACCCCGGCAGAGGCAAACAACAACATGGCAAAGACGATGAACTGGCCATCTTCAAACACGGCGGCGATAATCATGGATTTGGAGACAAAACCGCCAAAGAACGGCACCGCCGAAATGGCCGCCGCCCCAATCATGCAAAACACTGCCGTATAGGGCATGGAGCGAAATAGCCCGCCAAGTTCGGACGCCTTGGTCGTCCCGACCCTGTGCAGTACCGCGCCCATACTCATGAACAACAAGCCTTTAAACAAAATATCAATGACAACGTGAGCCGCAACGCCGTTCAAGGCTAATGTGGAACCGACACCGACACCCGCCACCATAAACCCGAGCTGGTTATTGAGGCTATAGGCCAGGACTTTGCGCAAATCGTTTTCGAGCACCGCAAAAAATACCGGAAACACCGCCATGATGCCGCCGATATATATGAGCATTTCCGTACCTGCAACCCCCCGCGCGAGCGCATAAATCGCTAGCTTGGTGGTAAACACCGACAAGATAACCGTACCCGTAACACTGGAGCGCGGATAAGCATCTTGGATCCAGTTATGTAAAAGCGGAAAGCCCGCCTTGATACCAAAGGCCAACAGCATCAACCAACCGCCCGGCGCATCAAGCCCGATATTATTGAAAGCATAGGACCCGGTCGCACGGCCGTAGATCACCAGCCCGGCCAATAACAGCACGCCGGACAATATATGCATGGCCAGATAGCGCATGCCGGCCGGGTAGGATTTAGGGCCGCCGCGCCAGACTATAAATACGGACGACAAGGCCAACAGTTCCCAGAAGATAAACAATGTGATCAAATCACCGGCAAACACTGCACCAATGCCAGCACCTGTGTAGATAAGCGCACTGGTATCGGTAATTTTACATTTTTCATGCAGGCCGAAAATACCGTTCAATATGCCGGCAAAACAAAAGATATACCCCCAAATAATGCTGAGATTATCAATGCGCAATGTGGTCAGTTCTATCCCGGCAAATGACATAGTTCCGCCAAGATAAGTGCTTTGGTTTTGCGAAAAGAATGTGGTGTTGATCAGCACTAAGGCCAATGCAGGTGCGCCGATCAGCAGGGCTTTACGCACAGGCGAGCTAATGTTTGACGCCGGGATAAAGGCGGCCAAGACACCTGCCGCTATCAGAATAAATGCCGGGCTAAAGGAGGTCAGGAAATCAAGCATCACTGCCCTCCCCATTATCTACATCGCCTTCTAGCTCTAACTCTTCGCCGTCCTCACCATAATAATTTTCAGGGCGGGACAGCATTTTGAACAAAGGATGGGCGGCCAGAACAACGAAGCTATAGGAAAAGAACCCGATGGCGGCATAGGACAAACCATATTCCCACAATGTGGGGTATTTTGGCGGAAACACGAACCCGAGGACCGAAAAAATGATCATGCCTGCCAAAGGTATATAGATAAAATTGCGTTGGGTCTTATGACTGCCAAGCCATAAAAACGGCACAGCCGCAGGATGGGCTTCGGCGCGGTCAACGATCTCTTGCGGGCTTAAAGTAGGTTTATTATCACTCATCATAGACCTCCTGTCATATGGGCAGGCAGTATGGGTTTAAGATAGTCCACCAACGGGCCTATGAAAAAGAACAAAACAAATGCTCCGGCCGCCGTAAATACGGGCGCAAAGCGAACAAAACGGTGTTTTTTAAGCTGGGCCGCGATTTGTGCGTCCGAGCGCGGGTTGTCCGGCTTGAGCAAGAAACCCCGGGCCGCAACCGGAATAAGATAAGCAACATTGAGCAATGATGACAAGATCAACACCCACAATATAGCCTGTTGCCCGGCGTCGAGCGCCCCCATCATCAAGAAAAACTTCGGCCATGAACCACCCATAGGCGGCACGCCAATGATCGACAGCGCACCCACCAAAAACGCACCGAACACCCAGGGCATGGAACGCCCAAGCCCGTTCAGACTGCTGATCTCCGTGCGGTGTACCACCGTATAAATGGCGCCTGCGCACATGAATAGCGTGATCTTGCCCCAGGCATGCATGATGATTTGCAAGCCGCCGCCAACAATGGCAAAGGATGTCGCCAACATGGCCCCCAGCGTTATATAGGCCAATTGACTAATGGTGGAATAGGCCAACCGCGCCTTGAGATTGTCCTTGCGCAGGGCAATGATCGACGCCAACACAATGGTCAGGGCGGCAACCCAGACTAGCACCGTACTGGCAGGTGTTTCGCCCATCAAATCAGGCCCAAAAATATAGACCGTGACCTTGAGCATGGTGAACACCCCCGCTTTGACCACCGCAACCGCATGTAAAAGGGCGCTCACCGGGGTCGGGGCGACCATAGCATTTGGGAGCCAGGGATGGATCGGCATCAAGGCCGCCTTGCCAATGCCAAAGGCAAATAGGAACAATAATATACTGGCTGCAAATGTGGAGAAACCCGCCGGAAAAATGCCGCCAACTTGAAAATCCGTGGTTCCGGCCAATACATGGGTGACGATTATAGCCGGGAGCAACAACCCAAGCGAGGTCGCCATCAAGATCATCAAATAAATCCGTCCGCCCTTTTTCGCCTTAGCATCACCCTTATGGGTAACCAAAGGGAAAGTTGACAGGGTCAGGATTTCGTAAAACACAAACAAGGTGATCAAATTGGCCGAGCTAGCAATGCCCATGACGGCTGAAATAGCAATAGCCACACATATGTAAAACCGCGTTTGGTTTTTCTCTTTATTGCCGCGCATATAGCCAATGGTAAACACGGTATTGACCAACCAGAGCGAGCTGGCAATGGCGGCAAATACTGCGCCCAATGGTTCCAGTTTGAGTTTAAGCTCAAACCCGCCGGCAAATTCTATCAAGAATAATTCAGGTCGGTTATCGGGCGACAGCCCCACATGATGCACAAGCCAGACCACCACGCCAAGCAATAACACACCCGCAAGTATTGAAACGGCTTCGCGCACATTTGGCTTGTTGCCAACCACGGGAATAAGCACGGCCGCAGCCGCAGGGATAAGTAATATCAGTATAAGAGCCAACTGCGCCGTCATATCAATGCCCTCCCGTGCTAGGTATGGCTGGTATGGCCGGCATAGTTTCGCGAACCAACAAAATTGGCCCATCGCCTAATACCTGTGCGGCCCCTTGGGCCAAAGATGTCGGCCAATGGGAATCGATACCAAAGGCCACTGAGGCTAGTGCCAGTGTCCATAAAGGGATCAACATAGTGAGAGGTGCTTCATTGCGTTTAATATATTTGTCATTGATTTTCGGGACAGGTTGAAAATAAGCTTGCTCGATCATGCGGCCAACATAAACAATAGCCAAAACCGACGACAGGACAATCACGCCAATAGCCCACCACCAACCATTTTCTGCCGCCGCTTGCGCCAAAGCCAGTTTGGAGACAAACCCGACGGTTCCCGGAACCCCGATCAAAGACAGGCCCGCAACGGTAAATCCGGCCATAGTCCACGGCATGGTTGTACCTAGCCCGCGCATATCGGAAACCTTCGTAATACCAAAGCGGTACCAAAATGCCCCGACCGCCAAAAACAAAGCCCCCTTCATGATAGCATGATTGAGAATATGCAAATAACCCGCCGTCAAACCAAGCGTGGTGGCCATGCCGATGCCAAGCAAAATATAGCCGACCTGGGCCACTGAAGAAAACGCCAACACCCGGCGAATATCGCTTTGGAAAATCGCTTGCAAGCTAGCCGCCAACATACCCAAAATACCAAGCCCGGCAATAATCACCATCAAAGCATTGCTGATAAAATGCCAACTTGGATCAAAGACGGTGAATGTGAAGCGCAGCAGCAAATACAAGGCCGCCTTGGTGGCGGTCGCTGCCAAAAATGCCGTGAAAAAACTGGGCGCATAGGCATAGGCAGTTGGTAGCCAGGTGTGCAGCGGAAACATAGCCAATTTCAAACCAAGTCCGATGACAATAAAGGCAAAGGCCAGTTGCACAACCCGGTCACCGGGGCCTATATCTTGTAGCACCCGCGCCATATCCATCATATTGAGCGTGCCGGTCTGCATGTATAAAAATCCAATACCAATAACGAAAAATGTCGCACCAATACTGCCCATAATCAAATAATTAAAACTGGACGGCAAAGCCCGGCGATCACGGCTCGACCCCATAGCGACCAAAGCATAGGTCGAGATACTTGAGACTTCCAAAAACACACATACATTAAACGCATCCGCCGTCACCACCATGCCCATCAGCCCGGCAAAGCTGAGCAAAAACGCTGCATAAAACGGGCTGCGCTTTTCGGGCTCAACTTCGGCGATCACGCTGGGCAAAGCATAAACTGTACAGACAAACGCGATGACAGATATCAACAGCAATATGGGCGCATTAAGCCCGTCAACACTATAAGCAATCCCCAATGGCGGTTTCCATCCCCCCATGGCATAGGCAATAGGGCCGTGGGAAATCACCTGCAACAACAAACCCAAAGACATCAAACCACTGAGGCCGGTGACAAACCATGTCGTGGCCCAAGACAGTTTTTCACTGGGACTAAGGGCGATCAATGCACCGACCATGAGCGGCAATACAACGATAGCCGCAGGGCCGTGCACAAGCACCCACTCAGGGAAAAGAGACAGCAAATCCATTAGCGCGAAGCTCCCTCAAGATTGTCTTGGTAATTATAGGCGTCGATTTCGTCTTCTTCGATACTGCCGTATTCTTCGCGGGTGCGCACCACCAAAGCAAGGCCAATAGCCAAAGTCGCCACCCCGACCACAATGGCGGTCAGGATTAAAACATGGGGCAATGGGTTGGAATAAATAATCTCGGCGGTTTCACTGACCGTTTTATAGGCCGCGTCCGCACCATCCCCCGCCTTGTCATAACCGCCATATCCGTGCAATTCTTTCTTGGACAGCACCGGAGGTCGCCCGCCCGTCACCTTGCTAATGCTTATGTATAAAAGGAAGACAGATGTTTGAAATACCGAAAGCCCGACCAATTTTTTGATCATATTGTGGGACGCAAAAACGGCAAATAGCCCGGTCATCATCAAAACAATGACCACAGCAAAATTGAAATGCTCAAACACCATTGTCATGACTTGTCCTCATCACTCAAATTGGGCGCATTATTGGGCCTGCGCGAACCCCCACGTGAACCAAAGGCATAAAAAATTGCCAATATGACACTGGTCACGGTCAATAGCACACCAATTTCCACCGCAAAAATGCCCCAATGCTGTCCGGCAGCATGGGTGCTATCGGGCGCAAACATGGTGTAGTTAAGGTATTCACCGCCGAGCAACCAAGTGGCCACACCCGTACCGCCAAACACCAACCCACCCAAAGTCATAATCACCCGGATCCAGGACGGCGGCACCACGCGCTTGGCTTCGTCAAGACCAAATATCAATGCATAAAGTATGATCGACGAGGCAAATATCACCCCGGCCTGAAAGCCGCCGCCGGGCCCATAATCACCGTGGAAATGCACATAAAGCCCGTAAACGGCGATGAGCGGGATAAGCAATTTGGCCACAACCCGTAAAATAATATGTTGGTTTTCGCTCCGCCCCATCTTGTTTGCTCTGGCACGTTTTCTGGCACGTTTCATGATATATCCTGCTCATCAATTTGGCTGATATCCTGCCCGTTGGGCTTGGCCCGCCACCGGCCCGCATTTCCGTTCAGGCCCAACAAAAGGACAATGCCAAGGCCGGCCACAAAAATCACCACGGTTTCGCCAAATGTGTCATAGCCCCGATAACTGGCCAAGACGGCGGAGACAACATTGGGAATGATAATCTGGCTCTTGGTTGCCTCAACATACTCAACCCCGAGTGTCGCATTGGCAATGGAATTTGCATCGCCGAACATGGGCATGTCGCCAAGCGCATAAAACATAGCCATGCCGGTGACGACAACTATAAACAAAGGTGCCCATTGTCGGCGCATCGGCACAGGTTTAACCTCACGTTCGGTCAGAAGCATGGCACCAAGCATCAAAACCGTCGAAATGCCCGCCCCGACCGCCGCTTCGGTAAACGCCACATCTACCGCATCCAAAGATACAAACCAGGCGGCGGAAATCAATGAATATACACCTTGCAACATGACAATGGCAAATAGCGAACGCAAACGCACCACCGCAATAGCCACCATGACCAACATGGCCAACAAACCTATATCCAAAATAAATGCCGGGGTCAGGGAACTCATTTCTTTGTCCTCGTTGTTTTCACTGGACTTTTTCGCTTGCTTTTAGTCTTGGATTTTGCCGGGGGGGTAGCCTTGCTTTTAGTCTTGGGTTTAGCCTTTGCTTCGCCCGGCGCAGGCGCCTTGTATTTCCCCAATTTTGGCTTTAGCCCGGACTGCCAAGCCGCTCCAACCACAGCATGGGTAGCCGTGGGGCTGGTCAAAAACAAAAAGAATGCAATAAACACCAATTTCAGACTGGTTTGGGAAATTCCGGCCTGAACAATCAGGCCAAAAATTATCAACTCCGCCCCTAGGGTATCCGTCACACCGGCCGCGTGCATGCGCGTATAAAAATCCGGCAATCTTATGACACCAATAGCCCCGGCAATAACGAAAAACACGCCGGCAAGCATCAAAACGCTAGCAATCAGCATTTGCGCAACGGGTAAAAACTCGGCGATCATGTCCGCTTCCCTTTTTTTGTACCCGTCCTGTTTGTGCTTGTTTTGTTTACGCCTGTATTGCGCGGCGCTACAGGCGGATTTTCTTCTTCAATAAATTCATCTTCCAAAGACACCCCAAGCGCACTATATCTGAAAAACTTCAGCACTGCGATGGTGGCAATAAAATTCATTAGCGCATATAAAATAGCAATATCCACCCCGTCGTCACGCCCGATAATCAGCGCAAATACGGCCAAAAACAGCACAACTTTGGTGCCAAACGAATTCATAGCCAAAATCCGGTCATAAAGTGTCGGCCCGCTGAGCAAGCGTGTCAGCAATAAAACCATGCCAATGAGTAAAAAGAACGCCGTACCGACATTCATATAATAAAGGAACTGGGTCATTTACTATCCTTTTGCGGCGCAGCTTTGCCCGACATTGGATCGCTCACAGCCCAAGCAGCCCGCTCCCCCATGTCCGCAAATGCTTTTTGGTCGGTCATACTTGCCAACAAAGCATGGACAAGTATGACATCATCTTGCATTTCAACCGAAACCGTACCCGGTGTCAGCGTTATAGAGTTGGCAAATGTAACCCGGCCCAAATCCGTGGAATGGGGCAGAGGGACTTTGGTCAATTTTGGTGAAATTTCCATATCCGGGCTTAAAACCGCTTTGACCACATCTATATTGGATTTGGTGATCTGCA
Organism: Alphaproteobacteria bacterium; assembly: GCA_024278855.1. Classification (GTDB taxonomy): domain Bacteria; phylum Pseudomonadota; class Alphaproteobacteria; order Caulobacterales; family Maricaulaceae; genus Robiginitomaculum_A. The sequence continues at coordinate 74,604 of JAJRSJ010000006.1, forward strand.
CAAACATCCAGGCAAAATAACCCAGGGACTTTCCGTGAATATAAGGGACGGTTTCCGTATCAATGATTCCCATTCGCCAAACCATGGCGACCACTAAAACAACGGAGATGGCGCCAACGCTTAACAATACCGGATTGTCCAGATAGCCGGACAGGGCCAACCAATAGCCCGCAAGCAAAACCAGTAATACCAACGCCGAACGCTTCATATCTGCTCCCCTCTATTCCCATATTAGACAATTTCGGGCAACATAGCGACATTCAAGAGGCGGGCCAAGACAAACCGGAAGCATTTTGATAAAAAATTATCTTGACATAGGCGAAATCTTAGGGGCGAAACCTTAGAGACGAAGCCTTAGGAACGATTCCCAAACACGAGGGCGGCGGTGATGGCTGCGGCGCCATATTCTTCTTCTTTCGGGATAAGGCCTTGCTTGATATAGCGCATCACATCAGGGGTCAGGGATGATGTTAACGACCAGTTCCAATAGCGCAGCACAGTTTGAGCGTTATCGGTGGAAATCGCGTCAAATACGGCAATAACATTTTCCAACAGCGGATTGGGTGAGCCGTCAGCCATCTTGTCAGGCCGCTTCAATGACCGCCATAACATGGCAAGGTGCTTGCGGCGCAAGCCGGGTGCTTTGCACAAAATTGCCAATGGCTCCCCCGTTTTATCGGACAGGATTTGCGCCCCGGTCGCAGGCTTAATCCCGGCAATATAAGCAATTTCGTCGGCCAATTCCCGGTCCATACCAAGCCGTGCGGCTTGCTCAATTGCAGTTTCCAACGTGCCATATTTAGACCGCGCCATCGCGGCCCGGTTTCTTTGGCGCCGCTCAATGAACTGCAAGGCTTTTCGCACCGGCTCATCATTCCAGCCCTCAGCAGCTGCACGCGGGTAAAGATCCGCACATGTTTGTTGTAATACGGCGCGGGTCACACCAAATCGGTGCAAGATTTTCTTGCGCGCTTTTGTGTCTGCCCACCAAAACATGGTCAAGCCGTGTGATGGTCGGACTTCATCACGTTTAATCAGCAGGTTAACATAAGGCAGGTGCTGGCGCGAAGCCGTTAAAATGCGCTGTAAAGCCGTTTCAGAAAAATTCGCACCTTTGTTTTTAAGCAGAGTTTCAACGACGTCTTCTTCCAAAAATTCTACCAATACATCGACTACAGCATCCGATATATTCCGGCGCTGGGCAATCATCAAACGGTGTTTGTTGGAAACTTTACGCGAAATCTGGATCAAATCCGAATCGGTTAAACTCTTGCTATTTTCCAACACATGGCAGGCCACGGTAATATCGTCTTTGGCAAGCAGTACCAAAATAGTGCGCGGCGCTTCGTTGAGCATAACCAGGCGTTTGGCGACACTGGCCCGCAGTTCAATATCCGCATCGCGTAACAGCTCAACCAATACATCACCGGCCATATGGCGCTCTTGTGGGGGCAGTTGACTAGAGGGGATACAGATAACGTCCGACAATCGTTTAGCCAATGAGCGGCGCACCGAACCCGAGCGCGGCGTTTGCTCACTAGCTTGTTCCGTCAGCTCTAGTGCCGGGGCCGTTAAATCTAGTGCGGCGGATTGTGACTGCGGTGTTGACATGTGTGTCCTTTTTGCTCCCCCAACTCAATAGGAATAATCTAATGGGTTATGGTTAAAATCTAGTGGCATTCTATTAACCAAATGTATATGAAATGGCGCTTATTGCACATTCAAATTTGAGATAGTTATGTCCTTTTCCCAACACCCTGCCCCACCGCCACAAGCCGAAAAACGGCCAATAAAAATAAAACAGTTGGGGCGTACCCGCCTTGATAACTATGCTTGGCTTAAGGATGAAAACTGGCGGGATGTAATGAATGCTCCAAATTTACTGGATGCAGATATCCGCGCATATTTGGAAGCCCAGAACATCTATACGCAAGCGGTGATGGCCGACACCAAATCTTTGCAAGCCGGTCTATTGGCCGAAATGAAAGGCCGCATCAAAGACGATGACAGTTCCGTACCTGCACCTGACGGCCCGTGGAGCTATGCCCACCGCTTTCGCCCTGGAGATGAACACGGCGAATATTACCGGGTAAAACGCGAGGGAACCAAAAATATTCACACGCTTTTAGACGCAGATGCGCTTGCACATATCAGCAAAGAAAAAGGCGGGTCATTCTTTGACATTGGCGCGGTAAGTCATTCAGATGACCATAAATATTTGGCCTACGCCGTCGATCTGCAAGGTGCGGAGCGTTACGAAATTACTATATTAGATATTGAAACCGGGCAGGTTATTTCTGAACCTGTCAAGAACACCGCCGGGGATTTCGCCTTTGCTAATGACCTTACTAATGAGCTTACGAGTAACCGGGCAAGCAAAAGCCTGACCTTGTTTTGGGTCGAGCGCGATGACAACAACCGCCCTAGCAAAGTCTGGCAGAAAAATATTTTGGATAAAGCCGCCAAACCCGCCCTAGTTTATCACGAAAAAGACGCCGGGTTTTTCGTGTCTCTTGGACGCTCTGATACAGGTAAATATGTCGAGATCAATTGCCATGACCATACCAGTTCTGAAACCTGGCTCATTCCGGCTCAAACACCTAAATCCGTCCCCTTTTGCGCCGAACCGCGTTTGCAAGACCGAGAATATGATCTGCATGACCACGGCGCGGATTTTTTCGTTCTCACCAATGCAGATCAGGCCACAGATTTTAAAATCATGCACACCAAGCAGGCCCGCCCCGGCGCAGCCAACTGGGAGGACTTTATCCCCCACACACCGGGCACACTTATTTTAGGCTTGGAGACCTATCAAGGTTATATGGTCAGGCTGGAACGCATCAATGCTTTGCCGCGTATCATAATTCGTGATTTAACTACGGGCGCGGAAACGACCATATCTTTTGACGAGCAAGCCTATGCGCTTGGTCTCTTGGGCGGGTATGAATTTAAAACCAAATGGCTCCGTTTTAGCTATTCATCGCCGACCACGCCGGGCCAGATTTTCGACTATAATATGCAAACGGGCGAGCGGATTTTACGCAAAACCACACAAATTCCGTCCGGGCATAATCCCGAAGATTACATAACTAAACGCATTCACATCAAAGCCCGCGACGGAGAAGACATTCCTGTCACTCTGATTATGGGGTCCGGGTTCAAAAATGACGGCAAAGCCCCGTGTCTACTTTATGGGTATGGGTCTTACGGAATCACAATCTCGGCTGGGTTTCGTACCAATTTATTATCGCTTATAGACAGAGGTTTTGTCTATGCCATTGCCCATATTCGCGGCGGCAAAGCCAAAGGTTATGACTGGTATACCAAAGGCAAGCTTAAAACCAAGCAAGCCACTTTCGATGATTTCGTCGATGTTGGGCGCGGCTTGGCCAGATTAAAATATACCGGCGAAGGACGCATTATTGCCCACGGCGGCTCTGCTGGCGGCTTGCTCGTAGGGGCCGCCGTTAATCAGGCACCGGAATTATTCGGCGGCGTAATTGCTGCCGTACCGTTCGTGGATGTGCTGAACACCATGAGCGACGAAAGCCTACCCCTGACCCCGCCGGAATGGCCGGAATGGGGCAATCCGCTCACCGACGAAAAAGCCTATGATACCATCGCCAGTTATTGTCCCTATACCAATGTCAAAGACCAAGCCTACCCGCCCATGTTAATCACGGCGGGCCTGACCGACCCGCGTGTCACATATTGGGAGCCGGCAAAATGGGCCGCAAAATTACGCAACCACCAAATGAGCGACGCACCAATCCTGCTAAAAACCAATATGGACGCCGGCCATCAAGGCGAACCGGGCAGATATGACAGCCTAAAAGAAACAGCCTTTGAATACGCATTTGCAATAAAGGTGGCGGAAGCATTTGCGTAAAGAAAAACCAACTGCCGTATGATATATGATGGTGCGCTTCGAGGAAGCAATTTTTGAACCCAAGCCAAGGGCGTGACTACGCCCGGCGACGGTTCGCCGCCCCATGGTCTGCGCTTCTTCGCGCCGTGAGATCAATAAAATGGTGCGGCTAGACAGAGAAATTTCGAACTGCACCCACGGGCGTGACCACGCCCCGGCGACGGTTCGCCGCCCCATCGGAGGCGCTTCTTCGCGCCGTGAGATCAATAAGATGGTGCGGGTGAGAAGACTCGAACGTCCACATCTCTCGATACCAGAACCTAAATCTGGCGCGTCTACCAATTCCGCCACACCCGCACACAGGTAGGACGAGGCGCGAGATGCCAGATATGGAGGGGCGGGTCAATGGCTTTTGTGTGCCAAACCTGCATCAAATATCATAAAACCGTATGTCTTTAGCAGATTTTACTTGCAATTTTCCCAAATGGGGCGTTTTAATCCCGGCTCAAAACTTGGAACAAGAATATGCAAACATGGTCCCCATCTAGCTGGCGTAAAAAACCGGCCCTACATATCCCGGACGATTATCCGAACCCGGTTCATTTGGACGAGGTTGAAGCTACATTGAGCGGTTATCCACCCTTGGTGTTTGCCGGAGAAGTGCGCCGCCTGAAAGGGCGCCTCGGCGATGTGGCCATGGGCAAAGGATTTCTCATGCAAGGCGGGGATTGCGCCGAGAGCTTTCGGGAATTTCATCCTGATAATCTGCGCGATATGTTTCGTGTCATGATGCAAATGGCGGTGGTTCTGACCTACGGCGGCGGTAAGCCTGTGATCAAGGTTGGCCGCATTGCCGGACAATTTGCCAAGCCGCGCTCCTCTGCCGTGGAAACCCGCGACGGCATCACCCTACCCAGCTACAGAGGCGACAATATTAACGGCATGGCTTTCACCCCTGAAGCCCGCACGCCTGATCCTGAACGCCTCTTGAAAGCTTACGGCCAAGCCGCATCAACCCTCAACCTGCTGCGCGCATTTTCCACCGGTGGTTATGCCAATTTACGCAATATCCATAAATGGACATTGGGTTTCGTCAAAGACAGTCCGCAGACCGAACGCTACACGGAGTTATGCGGTAAAATTTCCGAAGCCATGGATTTTATGGAAGCCTGCGGGGTCACCCCCGAAAGCACGCCGCAAATGGCGGCTACCGAATATTACACCTCCCATGAGGGCCTGTTGCTCGGCTATGAGCAAGCCATGACCCGCATCGACAGCACCACCGGACGCTGGTATGACACATCGGCGCATTTATTGTGGATCGGTAATCGCACCCGGCAATTGGACGGCGCTCATATTGAATTTTTCAAAGGCGTGGAAAACCCTATCGCCATAAAAATCGGGCCGGAACTTGGCCCGGACGAACTTTTGAGGCTCATCGACACGCTCAACCCTGCTAACGAACCTGGGCGCATCACACTGATTGCCCGCTACGGTCACGAACAAGTAGCCAAGGAACTCCCGACCCTAGCCCGTGCCGTCAAACGCGAGGGCCGACATGTGGTGTGGTCGTGCGACCCCATGCACGGCAATACCCAAAAAACCGCATCGGGCTATAAAACCCGTCCGTTCAATATGGTACTGGGCGAGGTGAAAGCCTTTATGCAGGTGCTGCATTCTGAAGGCTGTTGGCCCGGCGGTGTACATTTTGAAATGACCGGCCAGAATGTGACGGAATGTATCGGCGGCGCCAAAGCCATACGCGAAGAAGACTTATCCTCACGCTACCACACCCATTGCGACCCGCGCCTGAACGCCGACCAGTCTTTGGAGTTGGCGTTTTTGATTGCCGAAGAACTACGGGCCAACCGGGCCGACGAGCGGGCGTTGGCGGTTTAGCTTCCTATAACATTTCACGTTTACTTGGGTTCACTTTGCCTAAGATCACCCTAGTCTTTCTTTCCCCCGTTTTCACGGGGGAAAGAATAATTAGCGCCTAAACCCAATCAAATGCAAAGCTTATAACAAAAAACCGCCCCGGATTGTCCGGGACGGTTCTTTGTTCTAACATACGTGGGAGTATTATTAGAGATCTTTAAGGGCAGCTGATGCTCTGAACTGTGCGCCGGTTTTGGCTTTGCTCATCATCATTTTACCCGTTGCCGGATTACGCATTTCGCGCGAAGGACGGTGCTTGGCAATAAATTTACCAAAACCTGGCAAATTGACTTCATTGCCTTTTTTAAGCTCACCAACAATTGTACTGGTGAAAGCTTCGCAAAATTCGGCCGCCTGTGCCTGAGTGGTGTCACAACTTTCAGCCAATGCGCCTACAAGTTCTTTCTTGTTCATGGGGTTCTCCCTTATAATTCGTTCCGCTCACAATGTGCGAAATCTATCCCAAGCATAAAACGTCCTAAGTGGTTAACACAAGGTTAAAACCCACGCTATTTCCCGCTTTTTACGTGATTTTTACCAACATTTTTCCTTGCTTATCACCGGAAAAAAGCCGCAAAAATGCTTCGGGAGCCTTGTCTAACCCTTCCAAAACTGTCTCTTGTTGCACCAGTTTCCCGGCCGCTATGAGCGGGCCTAATTTGGCGAAATATTCCAGCGCATATTTGCTATAGTTAGAGACAATAAAACCCTGCACTTTCAATGACTTACCAACTATTTGCACTAGGTTGGACGGGCCGGGAACCGGGGTCTCGTCGTTATAGGCTGAAATCATGCCGCACACGGCCATGCGGCCAAATATTTTCATGTTGTTGAGGGCGGCTTCCAGCATAATCCCACCGACATTTTCGAAATAAACGTCGATTCCGCCCGGTGCAGCGTTTCTGATGGCTTTTGTCATATTTGCTGCATTTTCTGCGGTTTTGTAATTTATTGCCGAATCACATCCATGGGCCAACAACCATTTACACTTGGCATCCGTACCGGCAATTCCGATAACTGTAGCCCCGTCCGCCTTGGCTAATTGGCACACGGTTGAGCCGACAGCCCCCGCCGCACCAGACACCAAAACCGTCTCGCCGGGCTGAAGTTCGGCGACTTTATACAGACCCGCATAGGCGGTCAGGCCGGGCATGCCAGCCACGCCGAGAAAAGCTTGGGCGGGCAGCATATTGGGATCGATTTTTTGCAACATTACTTTGCGCATGTCCTCTACATTGGCCGTAAACATTTCGCGCCACCCCAGCATAGTCATAACCCAGTCACCGACCTTGAAATCCTTGTGGCCCGAATGTGTGACCTCGCCGACTGCACCACCTTCAAGGGGCTCTCCAATTTGAAACGGCTCGATATAGGTCTTAATCCCGGTCATGCGCCCACGCATATAAGGATCAACACTCATCCAATGGTTCCGAACTGTAATCTCGCCGTCCCCGGCGGGCGTGACCTCAGTGGTGGTCATTTTAAAATGTTCAGATGTCGGCAAGCCTTTAGGGTAGGCGGTCAGACAAATATTGTTAGATTTTAAAGACATGCTTGGCTCCATATGCATATTGTTGTATATGCTAACTAGCACTTGAACACTTGCTCCGTATAGGGGAAAGTGCGCCAAATATTAAATATCTGGAAAACATATATGAGTTCGAAAAAACTAAAAATCGGAGTGATCGGCGCTGGTATCTTTGGTAATTACCACGCTGGTAAATGCGCCGCCCACCCACGCCATGATTTTGTCGGTATTTTTGACCCGGATCATCAACGGGTGCGAACCGCCGCCAAACGGCACAACACCAAAGCCTTTGACAATTGCAATACATTATTAGCCAGTGTTGACGCCGTAATTATTGCCAGTATTGCCATACATCACGGCCCCATAGCCGTCGCAGCTCTCAAATCTGGTTGTCATGTATTGGTCGAAAAACCAATCGCCAGCACGCGGCAATTTGCTCAAACCATGGTAGATTTGGCTCTAGAAAAAAACTTGGTGTTACAAGTAGGACACCAGGAACGCTTCGTCGCCCGCGCCATAGGGTTGGACAGTGCGCCTAAAAAACCTCTGCATATTAACGCCACCCGGTTTGGCCCCATGGCCCGGCGCGGTACGGATGTATCTGTTACATTGGATTTGATGACCCATGATCTGGATATGGCGATGTGGTTGATGCAAGGGCGTCCGGTCGCTATAAGCGGCGAATCTATACGGGTGTATTCAGATACACCCGACGCGGCCCGGGCCGTTCTGACTTTTAAAGACGGCGCCACCGCCCGCTTAGAGGCTTCGCGGTGTGAACCGGGTCTCCGGCGGATTATGCATATTGACTATCCTGACGGATATGTGCGCATCGATTTTGTCAAAAAGACTTTCGAAGATACGACCGGCTACGGCTTCAACAAAGATTTTGCCGCCCATCCATTGGCCCAAGACAGCTTAGGCGCGGGAACCAGTGCTTTTACCTCCGCCGTGTTGGACGCAACACCCATTGCCGTATCCGGGCAAGACGGGCTGAATGCACTGGAAGCAGCCCTTGAAATTGATGGAAATTGATGGAAATTGATGAAAACTAACGGGAGACAATCATGAAAATATTTGTTTACGGTCTGATCGGCCTTTTGATTTTGGCTTTGTTGTTCACGGCCATTAAATGGAAGGATTTAAGCAGACTTCTCAAGGTCAATTCCCTGTTTGAAGAAGACAAGATTGTCCACAATTTTTCCAATATGAGAGATCTGCTCCTAGCGGATAAATTGCCAGTATCAGGCACCAAACATATTTGGCCCGTTAACCTTACGCCGTTGCCGCTAAGCTTTGATTACGCGGGTCAGACTTTGAACATTGAAGACATATTGAAAGAAACCAAAACCACGGCGCTTATTGTGGTTAAAGACGGCACAATCTTGTTTGAGGACTATTATCTGGGTACGGATGTAGACGACAAACGCATATCCTGGTCGATCTCCAAATCCTTTATCTCCAGCTTGGTCGGGATCGCCGTACAGGACGGGGATATTAAAAACCTTGATGACCAGGTAACAGATTATGTACCTGCCCTCAAAGGTTCAGTTTACGAAGGTGCCAGCTTGCGCAATGTCTTGCACATGGCGAGCGGGGCGAAATTTAACGAGGATTATCTCGATAAAAACTCCGACATCAATAAAATGGGCCGGGCTTTGGCTATGGGAAAATCTCTCGACGATTTTGCCGCCAATGTTAAAACCCGCGCCCGCAACCCGGGCGCAGCAAGACAATATTGCTCCATTGACACCCATGTGATTTCCATGGTGCTGCGCGCTGCAACTGGCCAGACAGTACAAGACTATTTTACCCAAAACCTGTGGGCTAAAATAGGCGCCGGGGCTGATGCCTGGTATACAACGGACGGGGACGGCAATGCCTTTGCGCTCGGCGGGCTTAATATGCGCACCCGCGACTACGCCCTGTTCGGCGAGCTCATGCGCAATAATGGCTTTCGCGGCAATGTTGAGATCATTCCGGCGACATGGGTTGCTGAGAGTACGGCCAATTCGGCCCCCATAGACGCCGAGGGTAATCCCTTGGGTTACGGCTATCAATGGTGGACGCCGGAGCGCACAGACGGCGAATTTTTCGCTATCGGCATTTACGGCCAGTATATTTATGTCAATCCGAAAGCCGGTATTGTTATCGTCAAAAACTCGGCCCACCGCGCATTTATGGATGTGGACAAGGTAGCAGAGGGCCATATTGCTAGAAATATAGAAATGTTCCGGGGGATTGCCGAGCATTATTCTGACTGGCAGCGCCAATAACGCTCAAGTATTTGTGAACTCTGCATTGCCAAACTGCATTTGCCTAACAAGCAAAAATGAGGTAAGCGTTCTTTACATATAAATAAATCATAATAAAAATGGAGCTTCTCATGACTAATTTCACGAAAATATCAACCCTACTGGCTAGCGTCGCTGTGCTAGCTTTATCAGGTTGCGCCTCTACAAGTACGGCTGACAGCACGACTGAGCAAGCCGCTGCGCAAAGCCAGGAAATGGTGAAAAACGACGAAGCGAAAATGGAGCATAAAGACATGAAGGCCGCTCATGGTGACATGAAAAAGCATGGCGACATGAAAATGCACAAAAAGCATAAAATGAAGATGAAAATGATGAAAATGGATATGTCGAAAGTGGATATGTCGAAAGTGGATATGTCGAAAGTTTCTGGCGAATGTCAAACCATGATCGCCAAAATGCAGAAAAAACATAAAGCCATGAAAGAAAAACATATGGCTATGAAGGAAAAGCATAAAAACATGGAAGGCCACGACATGAAAGGCCACGACATGGAGAAAATGAAAGCCAAGCATAAAGAAAAACATGCCGCCATGAAAGAAAAGCACAAAAAAATGGATGGCCATGATATGAAAGGCCACGACATGGAAAAAATGAAAGCCAAAAAAGCCAAATTTAAAAAATGCAAGGCCGAAATCAAAGCCGCCTCACCGCATGAGCACTAGTCCTGCTGTAACCACCTGATCAGGTGCTGTTTATAAAAATGCGCGAACTTCGGTTCGCGCATTTTTTTGTGCATCTATTTGAGGGGTAAGGCGGAACGGTGCGTATAAAGAGCATAACCTTTTATTTGGAGACAACATGACGAAAATCACAAGACTTCCAGTTCTTATTGCGAGTGCGGCTCTGCTGAGCATTGCAGGCTTTGCGGCCACAAGCTACGCCCACCCAAAAAAGAACGAAGACAAGTCGCAAGCCCAAACAACAATGTCACACGATAATCATAAGGACATGAAAACGGATAAAAAAGCCATGCCGAAAATGGATATGTCGAAAACCTCTGCCGAGTGCCAAACCGCGTCAGGTAAAATGAACGACCATGATATGTCCAAAATGAAAGACCATGACATGAAAAACATGGAAGGTCACAATATGGAAAAAATGAAAAACCAAAAAGAAACCCGCGAAAAATGCACGGCGGAAATGAAACAAGCCACACCGCACAAGCATTAATATGAGCACTAATCCGGTCTCTACTCACCCCTCGTTTAGATTGGATTTAACTGGTTGGGCATAGTGAAGCAAACTGCGACACTATGTCCAATCGTTATTAATTTTGGTGCCTTTAATTCTGATTTGCAGTTTACGGCATTATACATTAGATTGAGATAAATGATAACAACCCAAAAATCAGTCAAACGAAAATTTTCGTCTATTTTTGGCGTCTTGCTCGCGTGGGTTTTTCTAATGTCCAGCGTAGGTTATGCCCAACCAACCTCAATGCAACGAAACGTACAAACGGCAACAAATATGCAAACTTCCGTACCCGCCGCCATTGCAGACGCACAAGCCAGTATCGATACCAGTACCGAAAAATGTATAGAAAAAGCCAAAACAGATAATTGCTGCCCGGGCGACCAACCACCCCCATGTAGTGGCGATGACAACTGCGCAGACCCTTGCGTGAGCGCAGGGCTTACTAGCGCGGTATTGAGCGAACCCACAGGTTTAACCGCCGCGCCGCGCACACATATTGCCCGCAGTAAACCTACGGCCAATAGCGGGCTTTCCCCCTATACCATATCCCCGCCTCCGCGAAACTAACACTAGACTTTGTGTGCTTTCGCACGCCTGTATCTCTGTTAGTTTTGTTGAGGAAAATTCCATATGTACCGCATATTATTCGCCTTGGTGGCACCGGCTTTACTAAGCCTGCATACACTAAATACCAGCGCCCAAATCCCGCTGACTTTACCTGAAACGGTCAATCTTGCACTTAAAATCAATGACCCAAGTGTCGCCGTATTTGGTGAACGTGCCGCTGCCTTTGAAGACCGAGCCATTGCAGATAGCCAATTGCCTGACCCGGTCTTAAACGCCGGTATCGCCAATTTTCCGCTGTCCAGTTTCGACTTTAACCGCGAGCCCATGACCCAGCTTAAATTTGGCATAAGCCAAAAACTGCCCAAGGGCGATACACTGGCCCTGACCCGTGCCAAACGTCAAACCCAGGCTAAAGGCCAACGCTTACAAAAAGAATTGCGCGAAAGGCAAATTGTCATGCAAGCCCGCCAAACTTGGCTGACATTGTATTATTGGCGCGCAGCGCGAAAACTAACAAAAGAGAGCCAACGCAAGGTCGGCGAGCTTGGCGGTGTTGCTGAAGCGGTCTACGCCACCGGGCGCAGCTCCTTACAAGATGTGCTGCGGGTGGATTTGGAGACGACGGCTCTTGGCGCCAAACTGATAGACATAGACAGAAACATGGACATAGCACGGGCGGACATGGAGCGGCTCATCGGACGTAGTGATGGGCAGAGGCCAATAACATCCGCATTCCCCGTCCTGCCTACGGTCAGCGGAGAGGCTAATATTCGGATCAAGCTGCCGCGCCATCCTGCCATGCAAGTGTTAGACGCGCGGATTGAAACCAAAAGCCGGGATGTAGATTTGGCCAAAGAGCAATACAAACCCGGCTTTGCCTTTAATGCCAATTACGGCTTGCGCGATTCTAGATCAGACTTTGGCTCAATTGGTGTCTCGGTGGAGCTACCTCTGTTTTCCAAAAAAAATAAAGACTACGCCCTTAGCGCCTCCAAACGTATGCGGGCGGCACAGCGGCTTGAACGCGACATGCAAGCTTTGGAGTTGGAGCGCTCTTTGCGCCGGGACTGGGCTCAATATACGCGCCTCGGTGAACGCATTACGGCTTATGAAAGCGATGTGCTCATCCGCGCTACCGAGACCAGTGAAGCGGCCATGAGTGCTTACGAAAATGAGTTGGCGGATTTTTCCGAACTGATTAGGGCTGAACTTGCGGTTCTTGACATCAAACTAATCCTGCTTCGTTTGCGCATTGAGCGCGTAAAAGCCCAGACCAACCTTTTATATTTAAGTGGAGAGTAACATGAATATCTCGAAAATAATGACAATAGCCGGCATATTTATTCTTGGCCTCGGCAGCGGTGTTGCCGTGAACAAATATATCTTCTCGGACGGTAGCGCACCCCACACAGCCGACGCCAGCGCACCAGCCGAAAAACAAGTTTTATATTGGCAAGCGCCAATGGACAAAAGCTTTCGCTCGGACAATCCGGGGAAATCCCCCATGGGCATGGATTTAATTCCGGTATATGCAGAAGACAATGCCGATGATGACGGCAGAAACCTGGTGCGCATCAACCCGGTTGTGCAAAACAATATTGGTGTACGAACCGCTATTGTCGGCTCCAGCGACCAAGCTCCGCAAATCGAAACCGTAGGCACCATACAGATCGACGATGACCGCACGTCTGTTGTTGATGTACGCACAGAAGGCTGGATCGAGCGTATGCCTATCAAAGCTGTGGGAGACGAGATTAAAAAAGGTCAATTACTGTTTCAGCTTTATTCGCGACCACTGGTCAGCGCCCAGGAAGAATATTTACAAGCCCAACGTATGGGCCGCGAAAACCTGGTGCGGGCCACCAAATCGCGGCTCTTGTCTCTGGGTATGAATTCACGCACTATTGACCGCTTGACAAAGGACGGTAAATCAATCCGTTTGATGAGTATTTATGCGCCGCAAGGCGGGATTGTGACGGTTATGGGGGCCGGAGAAGGTGCATTTGTCAAACCCGGTATGAACATTTTGAAATTGGTTGATCTAAAAACCGTCTGGGCCATTGCCGATGTGTTTGAAGACCAGGTTCATCAGGTCAGGCCGGGCCAGCAAGTCATCATGCACATGGGCGGCATGCCGGGCCGCGAATGGAGAGGCAAAGTCGAATATGTCTACCCCACTGTCAACGCCAAAGCCAGAACTGTCCAGGTTCGCATCAGCTTTGACAACAAAGACGGTCTGTTACGCCCCGACATGTTTGCGCGCCTTACCATATTGACGGATCACAAAAACGGCGGCGCTAAGAGCATAGTATCAATCCCCCGCGAGGCCTTAATTAGAACTGGCCGTTCCGAGCGCGTCATATTGGCCCTTGGGGACGGCTATTATCAACCCGCCCAAGTGGTTTCCGGCCAGGAAATCGGCGATAATATCGAAATTTTATCCGGGTTAAAAGCAGGCGAGAAAATCGTAGTATCGTCGCAATTTCTGCTAGATTCTGAAGCAAGTTTGCGCGGTACGCTTTTGCGCCTGACGCCCGAAAACACGTCTGACACGCAAAACATGGACGCCGCCCCGGCCATAGGATTGGCCAAAGGAACCGTTGTCTCTTTAATGAAAGGCCACGGCATGGTCACTGTCGATCACGAACCAATAGAATTGCTAGATTGGCCATCCATGATTATGCAATTTACCATAGATAGCGATTTATTGGAAAATATAGAGGTCGGTGACCATGTGACCATTTCCGTCCTCAGCACGCCTGACGAAAATGGGGATTACACTCTTAGTCATATTGAACAGATGCAAATGCCTAAAATAGACGGGGAGGAAGAACAATGATTGCCGGGCTTATTCGTTGGTCAATTGGCAACCGGGTTTTGGTGATATTATTCGCACTACTGCTGACGGCGTGGGGCGGATATAGCCTCAAACAAACCCCGCTAGACGCCATTCCGGATCTATCCGATGTGCAAGTTATCATCAAAACCTCTTACCCCGGTCAAGCCCCGCAAGTGGTGGAAGATCAGGTTACCTACCCCCTGACCACCGCCATGTTGGCCGTGCCGGGCGCCGTCACAGTACGCGGCTATTCGTTCTTCAATGACAGCTTCGTTTATATTATTTTTGAAGACGGAACCGATTTATATTGGGCTAGGTCAAGAGTGCTTGAATATCTCTCGCAAGTGGCCCCCACCCTGCCAACCTCTGCCCGCTCAGCCCTTGGCCCGGACGCTACGGGGGTTGGCTGGATTTACCAATATGCGTTGGTAGACCGCACGGGCGGGCATGATTTGTCCCAACTCCGCTCCATCCAGGACTGGTTTTTAAAATATGAACTACAAACCGTGGAAGGTATATCCGAAGTGGCCACCATTGGCGGCATGGTCAAGCAATATCAGGTCGTGGTCGATCCTGAAAAACTGCGTACCTATAATATCCCGCTAGCGAAAGTACGCACAGAAATCCGGCGCGGCAACCAGGAAACCGGTGGCCGGGTTATCGAGATGGCCGAGGCTGAATATATGGTGCGGGCATCAGGCTATATCAAAGGCATAAAAGACCTGGAGGTCATCCCGCTCGCCGTCACCGAGAAAGGCACGCCAATTCTCTTGCGCGACGTGGCGAAAATTCGGCTTGGCCCTGAGCTTAGGCGCGGTATTGGCGAGTTGAACGGCGAGGGCGAAGCTGTGGGCGGCGTTATCATAATGCGCTACGGCGAAAATGCCATGAACACGATTAACCTAGTTAAAGAGAAGCTCAAAACTCTACAAAAAAGCTTGCCCGAAGGTGTGGAAATCGTCACCACCTATGACCGCTCCTCTTTGATCAAACGGGCCGTGCATACACTTCAGGAAAAACTGCTGGAAGAATTTATCGTGGTGCTTTTAGTCTGCGCAATCTTCCTGTTTCACGTGCGCAGTGCATTGGTGATCTTGCTTAGCCTGCCGCTCGGTATTCTGATCGCATTTATTGTCATGGGCGCTCAAGGTATCAATGCCAACATCATGTCACTTGGCGGCATAGCTATCGCCATTGGGGCCATGGTGGACGCGGCCATTGTCATGATTGAAAACATGCACAAACACATAGAGCGAACGCCGCTGACCAATGAGAACCGTTGGAAAGTTGTCGCAAAAGCCGCGACCGAGGTCGGCCCGGCTCTGTTCTTCTCGCTGTTGATTATCACATTTAGCTTCTTGCCGATCTTTGCCCTTGAAGCCCAGGAAGGTAGATTATTTCACCCCCTCGCCTATACCAAAACCTATGCTATGGCGGGCGCGGCATTTTTGTCAGTGACTTTGGTGCCTGTTCTGATGGGGTATTTTATTCGCGGCAAAATAGTACCCGAACATAAAAACCCGGTGAACTGGTTATTGATGGTGATTTACCGACCATTTATAAACCTGGTACTGAAAGCCCCGGTCGCCATGATTTTGGTGGCATTTCTAATCATGTCCAGTGCGCTCATTCCGCTTAACAGAATGGGTAGCGAGTTTATGCCGGATTTGGACGAAGGTGATCTTCTGTATATGCCGAGCGCCTTCCCGGCGGTTTCGGCTGGTAAAATGTCGCAGATTTTGCAACAAACCAACAAACTGATTATGACCGTCCCCGAAGTAGAAACCGCCTATGCCAAGGCCGGGCGAGCCGATACGGCCACAGACCCGGCGCCTTTGACTATGGTCGAGACCACTATTCGCCTCAAACCCAAAGATCAGTGGCGCGAAGGCATGACCACGGAAAAGCTCAAGAAAGAGCTAGACGCCTTGGTGCAAGTCCCAAGCCTGACCAATGTCTGGATCATGCCCATTAAAAACCGCATCGACATGTTGGCCACCGGCATCAAAACGCCCATCGGCATTAAAGTCGCCGGGCCGAATCTCAATGTCATTGGCGAAATCGGTCAGGAGATTGAAAAACTGATCAAGGACGTACCCGGAACATCCTCGGTTTACGCCGAGCGGGTTACGGGTGGCCGGTTTGTGGATGTGGACATCAAGCGCGAGGAAGCGGCCCGGTTCGGCCTTAACGTAGCCGATGTGCAAGCCTTTGTGCAAACCGCCATTGGCGGCATGACGGTAACGCAATCCGTGGAAGGTCTGGAGCGTTATCCCATCAATGTTCGCTATCCCCGTGAATATAGAGACTCGTTAGAGCGGCTCAAAAAACTACCAATCGTTACCAAAACAGGTGCGCAAATACCCCTGTCGCGCTTGGTGGATATTTCCATCTCCGGCGGCCCCGGCGTTATCCGCAGCGAAAACGCCCGCCTGAACGGCTGGATCTATGTGGATATTTCCGGTGTGGATATTGGCTCATATGTGGTGGACGCGAAAAAGGCGGTTGAAAATCTTGAACTTCCTGCCGGATCCTCCCTGTCCTGGTCGGGCCAGTACGAATATCTGGAACGGGCCAAACAGCGCCTTAGCGTGGTTGTGCCGCTGACACTGGTAATCATCTTGTTGCTGTTGTTCCTGAATTTTCGGGCTATCACTCCAGTGCTTATTATTATGGGAACTTTGCCCCTCGCACTGGTCGGCGGGTTGTGGTTCCTTGATATATTGGGCTATAATATGTCGGTTGCGGTCGGGGTCGGGTTTATTGCTCTGGCCGGAGTTGCTGTAGAAATCGGTGTGTTGATGATTGTCTATCTGGAGCAAGCCTGGGCCGAGCAGGTCAAGTTGGCAAAGCAAGAAGGGCGGACGCTCACCCGCACTGACCTACGCGAATCCGTTATACAAGGTGCCTTGATGCGCGTGCGTCCCATCATGATGACCGTGGCCGTGATCATCGCCGGTCTCTTGCCGATCATGCTCGGTACAGGTACTGGTTCCGAGGTTATGCGCCGCATCGCCGCGCCAATGGTGGGCGGCATGACCAGCGCCACGGTTCTGACCCTATTGGTCATCCCCGCAGCTTTCTTGATTTGGAAAACGGCGGCTTTGAAACTGCCAAGAGAAAGGACACAAATTCTAAAAGGCGATTGACCGTAAAAGCAACAATGAGAACAAGGGATCAACGATCACTGGGCACGCTGAGGAACTGCCATGTTTCCCCCTCAAGGCAGACTGCTGACAACATTCCCCCCTTACCGGCGCCCGTATCGATGGCAATTCTGTTACCAAAATGCGCCCCATGTTCAACCTCGGTATGTCCATGAACAATGATGTGAGAATGTGGTTTTTTGTAATCAATAAAAGATCTACGTACCCACCGCATATCTTTTGGTCTTTGTTTTTCAAGGGCTATCTTCGGCTTTATGCCTGCGTGAACACACAAAAAATCGCCAAACTCAAAATAATCGTCAAATGAAGACAAAAACTCTATATGTTTCTTCGGCACAGCCCGATGTAAATCCCAATATACAGACTTTGCATCCATATGAATTCGCCCTAAATTTTCGACCCCGTAACTCCGGGCCGTGCTTTTTCCTCCCACTTCAAACCAGATTTCAAAAATATCATCCTGGCCTGCAAGGGCTTTCAAAAAAAGCTCCTCATGGTTTCCCATCAGAAAAACAACATCTGCATAATCCGGATTAAACTCCATGAGGAATTCAACGACTTCGCGGGATTGCCCGCCGCGATCAATCAAATCTCCCAAAAATACGATGGAAACCTTTTGACACTCTGGTTTGGTTTTTTCGCTTTCCTCTATACGTGCCAGCAAAGATTTAAGCGCATCAAGACAGCCGTGAACATCACCAATGACATAGGCACGGCAATCAGGCGGGCCAGAGTAGGTTTTAGCGGCGTGTTTTTTTTTAAAAATATTGAACACAAAAATTCCTAAGCCCAACCGGTGGTCGGACATTATGTCTCGAGCCCAAAGAGCAAATCAGCTATTACAGGTAAATATTTACAACACTCTAAACAGCAATCACTTATCGGCGCGTGGCATAAATTGCAAATGTGTTTAGCAAAGGTACCGTTCTTAAGAATTCACGAAACGCAATGCGACTAGCGCTTTCTTGAATAAACACCATGTCATTTGGATATATTTTTGGATCCCGACCCGCAAATTTACGAATATCATTTAAGTTTACGGCCCGCACTTGCCGTTTACCATTTATTTCGCGTACTATAAAAATCTCTTTTGTCTTGGCATCAACGGTAACCCCTCCCGCGAGGGCAATCGCTTCAGATAGTTTTATAATCTCGAACACTTCAAACACGCCGGGCTCTTTAACCGCGCCGTCAACAACAATTCTTCCCAATTTATGGGGCTCAATTTTCACTGTAATATTCGGGTTTCTAAGATATTGCTCTCCGTATTTAGCCGTCAGCATCTCTTGAACTGCCATAGTTGAAAGCCCGGCAATTTTTTGTTTGCCGATTAAGGGAAAATCAATGTCGCCGCCGCGGTTTACAACATATGTACTTGTGAGATTTTCCACATTGAATACGGTAATGTCCGCAAGATCACCGACTTTGAAAACATCCTGTTCCGTAAATGCAGTAATACTCCCTGGCTCGACGTCCGGGAATGCTTCATACAAATTATCGGGCATTTTAGCATTGGAATTTGACGATGGTAATACAGATGCACAAGCGCTGAGCAGCGCGAAACTGAAGCATGTAAACAAAACCCACAAGGCCTTCATTGGCTGTTGGAAGCGTACTTTTACAAACATTCCCGTATTTAATCGTATCACGTTACGTCTCTTTTCATTGGTTGTAAGTATTGTCAAAATATCCCTTGCGGGCACCACATTTTATATAGGCTTAGCGGCTAACATGTCTTCTCAACAATGTAAATAGACTGTCACATTCTTTGGCGTAATTTACTGTCGGGATTATATGTTTCCATCAACAGCCATGTCGTGATGAAAAGGTTTTTTATTCTTATTTTCGAGTTTTGCATTGATAATTCTGGGGACGGTCTTCTTTATCACCAACAGATGTCGTGAGCTCTTGACATTTTAGTATATGTTTTGCGATCATTTTTATCCGGCAGATTTTTTTGTATAGCGAGGTTTCAATGCACGAAATGTGCGCTTGTCACGGCTTTGTTTGAGCCTGTCCTAAAATGTAATATAAAATTACTTACTTAAAATGCTACGTTGGTGGCTTTCTTGTATCCCTGAAATAAATAGGGGGTATTTCCAATTGAATGTCCCAAACAACATGTTAAGAACCTCATGGAGAATTAGGCATAACTTAAAAAAAGTGTGATGGAATTAAGATCAAAAGTACGAGAATATGAAAAGCATTAAAAAAGAAAAATTCATTCCGTCTAGGTATGATAAGAGTAAGCGATTTTTTGATTTACTAGTAAGCATAGTTTTTCTTCTCCTACTTTCTTTGGTTTTTTTTATCACCGCTCTTGCAATTTTTATTGAGAGTACAGGCCCTATTCTTTACAAGCAAAACCGCATTGGAAGACATGGCAAACTGTTTACTCTTTTGAAATTCCGGTCAATGTCTAATGAGCAGCGCGATATTGCTCTTCAAGTTGGCAGTGATACATCTGGGGTAACAAAAGTAGGGCGCATTATAAGGCGTTTAAAAATTGATGAACTTCCGCAGTTGTTCAATGTTTTTACTGGAGATTTAAGCTTGATTGGGCCAAGACCATGTCTTCCTGAAACTTTAGTTGAATTTGGCGAACATTCGACATTACGTCACTCAATCAGGCCCGGGCTAAGTGGATTGGCACAAATCAATGGTAATATTCACCTTACGTGGAAAGAACGCTTGGTGTTTGATTTAGAATATGTGAACAACCGGGGATTATGGTTAGACATTAAAATTTTAATGCGTACATTACTAATCGTCCTATTTGGAGATGCTTGGGGTAAGCCTAAATGAATAAAAAAATAGCACTAATTGGAGGGGTCAGCAGTACACTTACAGCCCTTAAAACTTTGCACAAACATGGATGTACTGCAGTTGACGTATATGGGTTTTCCCCAAAAAACAGTGAGCTTGTAAGTGGGTACAGGGATTTGTCGCAAGCAAGTGCAGAAAGCGGCTATAAGTTTTACCCGTTTAAGAGGATAAATAATCTCTCAGATAAAATATCCTCAAGAGGTTATGACATAATAATGGTCATTGGCCTTTCCCAACTTGTCGATGCAAAAATCATTGAAAGCGCAAAACTTACATGTGTTGGCTTCCATCCGACAAAACTTCCTGTTGGACGAGGCAGGGCTCCTATAGCCTGGCTTATTCTTAGAGAAACTAAAGGGGCTGCAACACTCTTTGAAATCAGAGTA
Organism: Alphaproteobacteria bacterium; assembly: GCA_024278855.1. Lineage (GTDB taxonomy): Bacteria > Pseudomonadota > Alphaproteobacteria > Caulobacterales > Maricaulaceae > Robiginitomaculum_A. The sequence continues at coordinate 95,232 of JAJRSJ010000006.1, forward strand.
GGCGATAAAGCAGACGCCGGGCCTATATTCGCACAGTCAGCATTCAAAATTTCTCGTACCAAAGACACGACCGCTAGTGTTGAAACAAAAATTCTTCTGCATCTAGAGAAAGCATTAGATATTTGGCTTCCACAAGTGAAGGCTAATAATTTTCAAAAAGTACGACAAAACGATGAACTTAGCACAGAGTATTGTGTGCGGCATCCAGAAGATGGATTTATTGATTGGTCACAACCAGCTGAGCTAATTTCAGCTCATATACGAGCATCGATGTCACCGCATCCCGGCGCATTTGCCTTCATTGGGCAAAAGCGATTGTGTGTACAGTGGGTGGACCGACCTATTCGGACAAATATACTAGGCGTCACAGGAAAAGTCTTAAAAACAAATAAACAGAACTACCTGATACAAACGGGATGTGGAGCAATCTGGGTTGACATAAATGCAGAATTACGAATAGGGCAAAAACTTGGCGTCAGCACACCGTCATCACAATACTTATTAGAAGTATGCCTCGCGCAATTAGAAGATAAACTCGCTCGTATAGAAGAAGGGTTATACAATGTTTGAAAAAGTTCTTATTCTCGCCCCCCATGCTGATGACGAGGTTTTAGGGTGTGGAGGCACCATCGCGCGTTTAATTGAAGATGGTTCTAATATAATTGTTGCAACTATGACAAATGCTTCAGTTGGAGCCCCTGAATTGTTTTCAAAAAGCACCATCGCCAATGTTCGCAAAGAATCGCTTATGGCGCACAAGATACTAGGTGTTCAGCAAAGCATCTACTTAGACTTGCCTGCACCACGCTTAGACCAATATCCAATGTATAAAATTGCCAATGAAATCTCAGCATTAATTCATAAACACCAACCTAATTCTTTATTTTTACCCCATCGTGGTGATTTACACCTTGACCACGGCGCTATATTTAATGCTGCCATGGTAGCGGCACGCCCTCAAAATTCATGCCCTGTGAAAACCATTTTCTCGTACGAGACTTTATCTGAAACCGATTGGGCCCACCCATTAGTAGACACAGCCTTTATACCTAACACTTTTATTTCTTTATCGAGTGCCAACCTGCAATCAAACCTCAAAGCCCTAGCCGCATTTAAAAGCCAAATGCAAGAATTTCCGCACTCTCGATCTTTAAAAGCCATTAAAGCCTTGGCGCAACTTAGGGGCGCGACGATTAGCTGCCCTGCTGCAGAAGGGTTTTGCAATATTCGAAACATTTTATAACCATAACGATCCCTTTGTCTGAATAGCTTGGTTCTTTTGATGGGATGTTTTCCTTTATGCGCGATAGAGCAAGCCCGCCGTTACGCAGTCCGCTCAAGGCTAACGGGTTGGGCGTGAATAAATGGACGGAATGTTATTTCATGGGGAGAAAAACTCAAACTTGATATATAGTATGTTGACAGCCGCTCGCTTTGGCTTGACTTTAAAATCATCATTTTTAATAATAACAGCCTTGATGCGTGACGGAATATCTGCTGATGGGGAGGCTACAATGCCGAGATTTAAAGGTCAGCAATGAAGAACATCATTCTTATTGGTGCAGGGGGACACGGGAAAGTGGTTGCAGAAACAGCGGTGGCTTGTGGGTATGACAATGTCGTGTTTTTAGATGATCAATGGCCTTCACAACAACACAATGGCCACTGGAAGGTCATTGGAAATCCAGACACATTCACAGAAGAACCTACCCAGTTTTGTGCAATTGGTAACAATGCAATTCGGGAAAAAATATTTAACAGATTTAAGCTCGAAACGAGCCCAACTCTCGCGCACCCACGCGCCATCATTTCGCCATATGCAAATATAAGTGCTGGTGTACTTATCGTTGCCGGAGCCGTTGTAAATATTGATACATTTATTGGGAAAGGCACTATTTTAAACACAGCATGTAGTATTGATCATGATTGCACATTGGGTGATTTTGTGCATATTTCTCCCGGGGCACACTTAGCGGGAGGTGTTACGGTCGGAGCGCGAAGCTGGATCGGTATAGGAGCCAACATCAAAGAAAACACCACGATCGGGCATGATGTAATTGTGGGTGCGGGCGCAGTTGTCCTAAATGATATAGATGACGGCACAACAGTCGGCGGCATTCCCGCCAAACCAATTTGAGGACAATATGTTAAACGGACCTTTTCCGCCATGGCCAAATTTTTCGCAAGAGGAGATCGACGCGGTTTCGCGTGTGCTTTTATCCAATAAAGTCAATTACTGGACCGGCTCTGAAGGGCGCGAATTTGAAAAAGAATTCGCAAATTTTGCCGGAACCAAGCACGCTATAGTTCTGTCAAACGGAACCCTCGCACTGGATTTGGCATTATTTGGCCTTGGCATAGGGGCGCATAACGGCGGCAATGCAAGCGATGAAGTGATTGTTACACCCCGCAGTTTCTTGGCATCTGCATCCGTTGTCGTAAACGCAGGCGCTCGCCCGGTTTTTGCTGATATTGATCGCCACAGCCAAAATATATCGCCAGAAACCGTCGCGCCGGTTATTACCAAGAACACCCGCGCCATTATCTGTGTCCATCTGGCCGGGTGGCCATGCGATATGGACGGGTTTCGCGATCTCATCGGCAAGCGCCATATCAAACTTATCGAAGATTGTGCGCAAGCACACGGCGCCAAGTATAAAGGCCGCCCGGTCGGCGGTCTTGGTGATGTCGGGGCCTGGTCGTTTTGTCAGGATAAGATCATGACGACAGGCGGCGAAGGCGGCATGCTTACTTGTGATGATGAAGATATGTGGAAACGCATGTGGGCTTTTAAAGACCACGGCAAAAGCTGGGATGCCGTTTACAATCGCAAACATGCGCCGGGGTTTCGTTGGCTACATGAGAGCTTTGGCACCAATTGGCGTCTGACAGAAATGCAATCTGTTATAGGCCGCATACAGCTAAAGCGGATGCAAGAATGGCATAAAATTCGCACGAAAAATGCGCAAGACCTCATAGATACTTTAGCGCCTTTGGCGGGCGAAAATGGAATTTTGCGTTTCCCAAACCCAGATGATGGTAACCGCGACAACGCACAAGGATCTGTGCACGCCTATTATAAATTCTATGCATTTGTCCGTCCCGAAAACCTGCCCAAAGGCATGACAAGGGATGGTTTAGTTGAGCATTTCAATGCCCAGGGTCTTCCTTGTATGCAAGGTTCATGTTCGGAAATGTATTTGGAGAAAGCATTTGATGATACGAGGTTTCGTCCACAAAATCGCTTGCCAATCGCCCGGGAACTCGGTGAAACAAGTCTTATGTTTTTGGTCCACCCCGGCGTAAAAAAAGTAAAAATTTCGTTGCCATAAATAGTGTTGATAGATTTACGACGCGTTTACGCCTGTCCAATGTGCAGATACCATTTGAGTTGACAATAGCATTTTGGCATGAATTTATAAGTACACGACCTAGTTTCAGCCGACCTTAATCTATGTCTGCCGAAGAGTTTCATCCCGTAAATTTCCGCGAAAATATTCTGCGCCACTTACTTTTGGGGCGTGTATCCTTCTACGTATTTTTCAACTAGAATTCTGATATCCGTGGCATTGTTGCTTTGTATTTTGGTATGTAGTTTTTTTAACAATTGCTCCAGTTCTTTTGTGAGAAGGGATTTTTCTTTTGCGCGTAATATTTTAGGGTGCGGGGTTGAGAGTGTGTCTTTGCCGATCAGCAATTCTTCATACAATTTTTCGCCTGGCCGCAGACCAATTGTGGTGATTTCAATATCACCATCTGGATTATTCTCATCACGCAATGTCAGGCCGCTAAGCTCAATCATCCGGCGCGCTAAATCTATTATTTTTACAGATTTTCCCATATCAAGGACGAAAACCTCTCCGCCCTTTGCCATATTGCCCGAAATCAATACCAGATGTGCGGCTTCTGATATGGCCATAAAGAACCGTGTAACCTCATTATCTGTCACGGTGATCGGGCCACCTTTGGCAATTTGGGCATGAAAAAGCGGAATTACAGAACCCGAAGACCCCAATACATTGCCAAAACGTACCATGGAAAAAATCGTGTCCGGGCTGCGTTGATCAATATCTTGCAAGACCAACTCGGCAATCCTCTTGGAGGCGCCCATGACATTTGTTGGCCGAACCGCTTTGTCAGTTGAGATCAACACAAAGCGCTCCACGCCTGCTTTGGCAGCGGCGTGCGCCATGGTATGGGTCCCAAAAACATTGTTATAAAGCCCGGCAAGCTCATTAGCCTCAACCAACGGAACATGTTTATAAGCTGCGGCATGCAATATGACCTGAATACCGTGTTCCTTAAAAACATGTTCCACAGTTTTTTTATCACACACAGATCCAAGTACAGGGACAAGCGTAATATTTTCTGCCTCTGCAATTGGTTTCAGCTCACGTTCTACTTGGTAAAGTGCCAATTCGGACTGTTCAAACAATACTAGCTTTGACGGTAAAAATTTCATCACTTGGCGACAAAGCTCTGCGCCGATTGACCCGCCAGCACCGGACACCAGTACTGATTTATTTTTATAGGAATTTGCAATATTGGGCAGGATTGAATCCAGTTTGTCTCGCCCCAATAATGCGTCTGGAGATACAGGATGCAAGCTATCAAGAATGTTTTTTCCTTCGATCATCTCTACATATGACGGAAGTATTTGGACTTCACAGGAGAGAGAATCGAGTTGTCTGACGATCTCCCTTTGTCGAGATTTTGATATAGACGGTATGGCAATAAGGACACGTTTTATTTTTTTCTTACGAACGATTTTCTCAAGTCTAGAGGGTGGGTATACGGATAAACCTGCAACAATTAGCTTTTGTAAAACAATATTATCGTCAACAAACGCCACAGGCTTAACACCTATGGATTGCCGCAAGGCAGAGGCCAATTGCACACCTGCAGCCCCGGCACCGTAAATGGCAACAGGGACAAGCGGTTTGCCTAAATTATTATATTTCCGCAATAAAAACAATCCGAAAATTCGCGATGAAACCGAGCCAAGAAAGAACAACACACCCAACAAAATAGGTACAGAACGCGGCGCCCCTAAAACAAACAAATAACTAAGGCTCATTCCGGTTAACGCTAATAAAAGTGCACAAAGCCCTATCCGTTGTACAGCCTGGATTTCAAAGGCTTGCAGCTTGATTTTAGGCAAGCCGAGAACGATCGCGTAAAACCCTCCGGCAACAAGCAATGCAGGCAGCATTTTCCACGCAGATATCATTTTATCAACTGGAAAAATGTCCCCAAAGCGCAATGCATACGCCCCGTAAAAGGCGATCATTATCACAAAAATGTCCGTAAGCAGCAAGATCAGCCACTTATGGCGGCGTGATAATTTATCAATAAAACGTATCATAACATCCACAAACTAACCCAGTTAACCGACATGTTTTCTGGCGCTTATTGCGTATACATCCCAAACACAATTCATAAACGCAATACCCCATCTACCCACATAAGAAACATATTTTAAAGCCGCTTAAATTCATCGCCTACCTATCAGTATTATAAACACTATACAATCATTGCTTAGGGATTAACACTGTTTACAATTCACCTAAACATGCACGGCTTCACATAATGTTATAAAAAATATTTATTCGGTTTTCTTGCCGAGATATGTACCAATATTGCGCCCCAATACGGCAAGACAAATACAATATATAACAAAAGATGAAATGCCAATCGTCCGCAGTGGGTAATCTGCCAGGCTATGGCCAAGGATTACGAATGTAGAAATAACTCCACATTTCGCCCACAACATCCTCCCACTGCGGTTCGTAAATATTTGGCGCACAAGCTTTCCCCACCAGAGAAAAAATGCCGCCATAAAGATGGCACCAAAAACGCCGAACTCCAACAAAACTTCAATAAAATCATTATGTGTGTGCATTATGATTCGGTTCCAAGGTGTTTCGTAAAGCCGGTACACATCACTGAAAGAACCAAGGCCCGTTCCGTAAGGAAAATAATCTCTAGCCGCTTGCAATGTTGTTGCAAACATCACCTGCCGTGAACCGGGTTCAGTTCCTGTAAATTCAGCCATAAGCTCACCTAAATAATTGCCCAAAAACAAAAAGTCGGCAACAATTCCCAAGACAATAAGAACGGCAACACTTGCGACAATTCGTTTTGTTCCTCGGTGTACGAAGTTCACATTCAACAACAATACACTGAACACTGTCAAAATCGCCAAAATATACCCAGAGATAGAACCGGCAAAAAGCACCCCTATCAGAATAATTATTGATGCCGCACTGCTTATTCCCCGTATAACATAACTCTGTGCGCCGTCACGATCAAAAGTTCTATCCGTTACAGCGAGACTGATTGTAAACGGTAAAACCATGAGCAAGAAACTCGCTTGATGATTGATATTGGAGAAAAAACCCACAGGTGAAGCGTCATTCGTAATTGCGTAAAAATACAAATAACTGCTCACGCCTGCAATTTGCGCAATTCCTAAAAGAATGGTAAAAACCGCAAATAGAGGCAAGACCCAGATTACTTTTTTTATTTCCCCTATAGTTGCAAGCGTCCCTATGATCATCAAAACTGCAAAGGGAGGCAGCACATCAAATAACGAGAACAAGGTTTTCTCAGGTGTCAATGATACTGGCAACCAAGGTAAGGGCATGTCCATAAGCTCATACCCCTTGATGACATTATCGCGCCCTGGTAACTCAGTCCATAGCGCCGGCGGTAACGGGATCAAGTACAGCAAATTTACGATGGCAAATACCGCGATGAAGATCACCAATGTTTTTAGCTGCCAGATCAGACTATCTCTCTTCAAAGCCGTCAATGCCCAACCGATAAAGCATAAAGATACTAGGTATAAAGGAAGCTTTGGAGCCACAATGTCCTGACTGGTTCCGCCAAGTATCAAACAAAAAATCAGGAATGCGCTCAACCGATAACCTAGTATTTTTTGGTAGATATTTTCGGGCATGTTTTGCGCGTTCATTTTCGATCTTGCCAACATATTTACGGCCCCACAACTGAAATATTTACAGACCGAACACGGGCCCAAATACGTTTCGAATACTGTCCATTTTTCCCAATGAGCTGGATAATCTGCGAACCGCATTGTTCCTTGGGTGTAGTAAATATTGCCGATACAAGCCCTTCTTCCTTGTGGTTTTCATCCATCATAAGCTCCACGATTGTCTTACGCTTTGGCAAACATTGAACACGCCATATCAATGTACCTTGGCGATTTAGATAATCCCACTGCCCGTCCACATCAAAACGGTATTCAGTATCTGGTGTTAAGCGTATAATTTGGCGCGCAAGCACGCGATCTTGTTTGCCGTTATACGAAACATACATGCCTGAAGGTTGGTCAATTTCCGCAAAATAATTTTGCCCTCGAATAAATTTCCAATTAAACGGTGTGAAAGCAGAACTACCTTTAAAGTCAGGATCATGTATCAAGGAACTTCTATAATTTCCATTATCTGGAAACATGGCTGCCCAATAAACATAGGCTTGATCATAAGCTTGAAGCAGAATAATTTTCTCAAGAAAACGTTCGTATAACTTTCTATTGTCGCGAAAACTATGCGGAGGACTAGAATAGTGTTGCAAGGCGGCATACACATTGGGAATGTCTTCAATTTTCATAATTGTAATTTGATCAAAAAGAATTTTTAACGCCCACACCGGTCTCTTTTTAATATAGTTATTTACCAGTTCCCGGTTCTGTATCCTTTGCGTAATCTGTGTCATTGCCTCATAATAGATATTAAGATCACTCCCCCCAATTCGAATAAGAATATCAAGGTTTTCAAAAACATTTGGAATATTGTTCTGAGCAATATCCATTGCGAGCAACCCCCGCAAAGCCCGTCGATTGTAGCGGTTCCTCTGCTTGGCAAGCTGAAACAAATCATAACCATAAAATTTACCGCGTATAAGTGTTTTCGCCAAAGCGGTTTGCACTAAAGCAACGTCACTTAACGGTGCTTTTGCCAGGGCTTCTTTTGCCGATTGTTGAATGTGTTTAGATTGTTCAGCTGTTATTTTTTCACCAATAATTCTATTGTTATCTGCCAAGAGTGCGGCGGAATATTTGTAGTATTTAAGTGATTGATGTGGGTTTTGAGAAACGTTTGCGCGGGCCATGCCCATTTTCCAAATGAAGAAACCACAAAACCCCACAAGCGCCCATATGCATACAGAAACAATTAATTTACGCATATATCACGTTGATTTTGTTATGTTTATGTGTTGTTTGTTTTTGGCTGCTTTGGATTTTTTGCCTTTGTGTTGACTGCGTTGCGATTTGCGGGATGTTGTTCCGTAACTATATTGGTAATAATTCAAATAGCCTCTTGAAGGCGCTTTGTATTTTGTCATGACTATCCCGAGCAGTTTGGCACCACTGGCTGTTAACCGCTCAATTGTAACTTTGATAGCCGGTGTGCG
>JAJRSJ010000007.1 GCA_024278855.1 Alphaproteobacteria bacterium
ATAACCTCGATCAATGTCATATCCATGCCGCGCCCATGGGCCCACTCGACCATGTCCGGGATGTGATCTGCATTGTCATTTTTCAAGGCCACCGTGTTGATCTTTAATTGAAGCCCGGCAGACAGCCCCGCCTCAATGCCTCCCAGTACACGGGTGAGATTGCCGCCTCTGGTGATGCGGTTAAAGGCAAGCGGGTCGAGACTATCTAAAGAAATATTGATGCGGTTAACACCGAGGGATGTGAGCTTTGCCGCGAAACGGTGCAGTTGAGTCGCATTGGTGGTGAGGGTGATTTCATCAAGGCGTCCGGCGGATAAATGGGCGGATAAATGTTCAACCAGTGTCAAGAAATCTTTACGCACTAAAGGCTCGCCGCCCGTAAGGCGGATTTTGCGTACACCGCGTTTTATAAATGCGTCCGCCACCTGGCCCAGTTCTTCAAGGCTCAGCAAGTCCTTGCGCGGCAAAAACACCATATGTTCCGCCATGCAGTAAAAACAGCGCAAATCACATCTGTCCGTCAAAGACAGGCGCAAATAATTTACCGTGCGACCAAAACTGTCTGTCAATGCTACGTTCATACCCTGCCTATAGCGCGGTTTTTCACACTATACCTGACTTAAATCAAGTCATGTAAAAAAAATGTATATTAACACATTATAATATGCTAATGTATGGCTCTATCCAAACTTCGAAAAACGGAGTGATAAAATAAAACAAAAAATATAAAGGGGACATTATGTCAATTTTCAATAAAACTATTCTCGGTGTCATGGCGTTTAGCATGGCAGGTTTCGGGATTTCATCAATCGCCTATGCAGATAAGGCGGATGAGGCTCTTGGCATATGGTTACGGCCAAAGTTCGATTGGCATGTGGAATTTGCCATGTGCAAGGATAATCCAGAAAAACTTTGCGGCGAGGTTATTTCCGGCGACGGCGTTGACAAAACAACCGGTGGGCCGGTTGTCGGCGTTAAAATGCTGTTTGATATGGACAAAAATGATGAAGGCACCAAATGGATTGGCAAAATGTATGATCCCAAAGGCGGCGGCACATATTACGGCAAGGTGAAAATATTAAAAGACGGGCGGGTGAAAATGTCAGGCTGCATGATGCGAATCATGTGTAAGTCGGAGAACTGGACGCGAGTCTTGCCTAATAACCAGCCAAAACGTTAAAAAACAGACAGGCCGGGGCTTTGCTCCGGTGTTTATGCAGTAAAATAGCAGTTGAAACCTTTCCACTTGGCCTTTGATGTGTATTAGGGGCGTCGGATACCGTGGGGTAATCTAACATTTTGTGTTAAGTTTAATTGTGAGGTCTGCATGCCTGTCTATAAATGGGGTGAGAAAGCCGTGAGAAGCCGCAAGGTTTGTATCTTGGCCTATGATAATTTATGTGTATTTGAATATGCAATGGCGCTTGAGGTATTTGCCTTGGCGCGAAAGTTCGATCCTTGGTATAAATTCAGCATAGTCAACGCCAGTGATAAAGAGGTCACGGGCCTGGGACAAGTGAGGGTGCAATCCGAATACGGATTTTCTGAATTTGACGGTGCTGATCTGATCGTCATTCCCGGCTGGACAAGCACAAACACACCAATTCCCGCAAGCTTGAAGCAGGCCATCATAAGCGCCCATGCAAATGGCACCCGTATCGTGTCTATTTGTTCCGGTGTATTCGTCTTGGCCCAGTGCGGCTTGCTTGATGGTCGCAAGGCAACGACACATTGGCGGTATGTCGAGACATTGGCGGCGCAATTTCCGAACATAAATATTGACCAAAATGTTTTATATGTGGACGAGGGGGATGTTTTAACATCTGCCGGGTCAACTTCCGGGATTGATTTGTGCTTGCATATTGTGCGTCAGGATTACGGGGTAGACCGGGCCAATGAAGTGGCCAAGCGTTTGGTATTGCCGGCCTTTAGGCATGGTGGACAATCGCGATTTATCTCGCGGCCTATGGGCCATGAATATAAGGGCAATATCGCCATATTGCTCGATTATATTCGCGAAAACCTAGGCCAGGACTGGAGCATTGGCAAGATGGCTGATCAATCCAGAACCTCCAGCCGCACATTACAACGCCGTATTAGGAATATTACCGGGCTTAGCCCTCATGCTTGGCTGACCATGGAGCGTATAGAATTGGTGAAAAATTTGCTAGAGACAACAAATCTCAATATCCAGAAAATTGCTGAAATCACCGGGCTTAAAACCCCCGAAACATTGCGGCATCATTTCAAACGGTTATTAGGCACAAGTCCCAGCCAATACCGCGCTAATTTCAACCCAGTGGGCGCGATCGGCCTGTAAATCAGCCAGTTTTTCAACCAGTCGCTATATAATCGCGCAAAGCCGCTGCTTCATTTTCTGCATCTGCGATCTTGCGTTTAACCACGTCTCCAATGGAAACAAGGCCTTTTATTTCAGTACCGTCCATAACCGGGACGTGGCGAATGCGTGAATTGGTCATGATCTCCATAACATCGTCAATGCTAGTATTTAAATCGACGGTGAAAACTTTTTTGGTCATGGTTTTCGTCACGGGTTCATCGCGAAAGCCGGTTTCTTGGGCTAATGCTCTGCGGATAATGTCGCGCTCCGACAAAATGCCCTTCATCTGGCCATTGGTATCCGTGACCAAAACAACGCCGATATTTTTTGCGTTGAGCATTTCGATGGCTTCACGTAAATTGGCGGTCTCGTCCACCGCGTAAATAGCATGTCCTTTATTGCCTAAAAGTTCGTTTACACTCATATCAACCTCCTACTTGAAGACTATAGCTTAAAATTGTGCATTTGTCCAATTTCCCGTTAAAACCGTAAATCCAGCCTCGATATTTTACCGTTTTCTTAAGGCTCTCCGTCTATTTTTGCCCGTAAGGGGTCGAACATCTATAGGGACGTGGGATATGAAGCTATTATTTGGCATTCGGGAATTATCAACATTATCTGTATTGGTGGTTCTGGTTTTGGGGAATACGGCATTGGCACAGATGGATGATGTGGCCAATCAACCAACAAAATCATCTATTGTACGGTCTGTTGGAGCGAAGATCGATGCGTTTGATTTTGTTCTGCAAGCGGCGCAACGTGCGACTCACCCAGAAAACATTCCCGGGTCCGGGCAAATAGGCAAGGCTTCCCGTTTTACGGTTGTGCAAAAAACACCCGATGCTTTACAGTACAACAAAAAGTTCACCACAACGCCAGAGCAAGCAAAAATGCTCTATAACACATTAGTGCAAAAGTACGGGACGCCTAAATCAGTGCGTGGCAAAGACCATATTTGGTATATTAACAGCCCCAATTCTACTCGCCATGTCCAATCAGATATTATGACTATAATCTTGAGTATGGAGAAAAATGGTCATGTTGAACTGCTCATGGACCGTGACCGCGGCGAAGATGGTCGTGCGACCTGGGCCTTGCCAAGGCGTAAAACTGATAACAATTTGTCCGCCAAAACTGTTGGAAAACCACCGATGAAATCAAAAGCTCGCCCGCTTTTGGTAAACCCAGATTAGGCCGTGCATTTACAGGTGACATTCTTGCGAATATTGGCTGTTGTAACGGGCTTTATAGGCGCACTTGCGGGCCACCCTGTATTTGCGCAGGTTGTTGGCCCTTATCAAAACACATCACTTGCAACGATTAACGGGTCTACGAATTGCGGTGGTGGAGAATTTACCAGAGTTATAAATGTGCCGGGTGCGGATGTGTTTATCATCGCTGATTTAGACGTGGGGTTTTTGGCAAGTCACTCCTGGCGCGGTGATATTCGGCTTGATTTACAATCGCCGGCAGGGACAATTGTGCGCCTGATCAATGATGATACGAGTAACGCAGGTAATCCGAACAATGTCAATGTGCGTATGGACGACGCAGCCGCGACAGTTATTTACACGGCTCCCCATAACACCAATGATGGGCTCACCGCGCCGCCCTATGAAAATCTGGTCAGGCCGCATAACCCATTGTCGGCCTTTAACGGGGAGTTTGGGGCTGGAAACTGGACATTGACCATATGTGATAATTACCCAAGTGCTGATAGTGGGCAGTTCAGACGGGCCAATTTGTATTTCACGGCGGCGACAGGTACGGATTTGTCCTTGGCGTTAGGGGCAAGTGACACCACGCCCAATATAGGCACGAATGTCGTGCTTACGGTAACGGTAGCACATGCCGGGCCAGTGGCGGGCTCCGGGATTACGGCTGATATCACCTTGCCGACGGGATTGAGTTATGTGTCTGATAATGGCGGCGGTGCGTTTAATTCAGGCACCGGTGTGTGGAGCATTCCGGGCTCGCTTTTAAATACATCCACAAATTTGCAAATCACCGCCTATGTGAATGCGAGCGGGGCTTACGATATAGGGTCCGAAATAGCGACGGCGAGCGGCACTGACCCGGATTCTACACCTGGCAACGGCGTAACCAGTGAAGATGATTATGGTGCTTTACTTTTGGTTCCTGTTACGCCCGCAGTTCCGGTGTTATCTTGCCCCGGGGCGCCGTCAGTGCTGGATTGGGATAGTGTCGTATGGGGGGAAGGGGATATGAGCAATAGCTATATCGTGGCAGGCGAAACCATTGATATAACTATTTCTGACCCAAATAACGGTTTGCAACCCTATGCGCCATTTGGCGGGGATACACCGATTGAAAGTACAGCCAATACGGGCGGGTTATCACCGGCGGAATCTAGCCTGCATTTCTTGGCAAACCAAGCAAACCAGTCCAATACAGTAGATATGACGATTACATTGGGGGATGCGGGTGTTGGTGTGGAAAAATTTCAGGCCAGTATATGGGACGTGGATTTTGGCTCGGGGCAATTTGAGGATCAAATTACCGTTACGGGTACGTTAAGCGGCACACCTGTGCCGGTTACTTTGTTCACCAACTCTGCCAATGGCGCATCAGGCAGTGTGGTTACGGGTGTGTCCGGAGCTGGGTCTACCTCAAGCGTAGGCAATATGACCATAGAGTTTAACGCCCCCATTGATACTTTGGTGATCAATTACGGTAACGGCTCAAATGCACCGGCCAATCCGGGTAACCAGGGGATCGCCTTACATGATTTGAGTTTTTGTCCACCTCTTTTCGCCGTGCTGAATGCCCAAAAGTCAACGGCCTTGTACGACCCATTATCAGAAGGCTTGTATATGGTTCCGGGCAATGATGTGATCTATACCATCACATTTACCAATGCTGGCGACGGGGCTACTGATAATGACAGCGTTGTCATCATTGACGCTATACCGTCAGAAATAGAGTTTTATAATGGTGATATTGACGACGGCGGGCCGGAGACTACAGCCGTAACGGGTACGGACAATGCGAGCGGGCTTACGTTTAACTATGCATTGGATGTCAGATATTCAAATTCCGGCTCGCCGCCAGCCAACTTTGCCGCTTGCGGATATACACCTAGCGCCGGCTATGATGCCAATGTTACCTATATTTGTGTGAACCCGTCCGGTGTTATGGCGGCGGGAAGCCCGGACCCAAGCTTTGATATTAAATTTCGCGCCCGAATTAAGTAATGCATAAAATAATGCATAAAAAAGTTGCGAAAAAATTATTTTATTGTTTATCCTGTGCCCGCTAACATGTAATTACAAATTGTATTAACGTTATTGGTTCACATCTTTTCGGATTGAGTTATGGCTGGATTAAAATTCACAAAAACCGCATTCATCAAAGCTGCTATGGGCGATAGTTCATGGTATAATAAGGACGGATTTGAGCCTGGTGCGGAGAAGTTTTTAAAAACTTACTATGATGATACTGAGCAAAATGATGCATTAGCCCTGCCAATAGAGGATATATTGACACTCGCGCGCGGGTTTTGGATGTCTGGTGATCGCCGTAAAGTCGGCTCTTCGATTATTCGTGTCGAGCCCGTAACCCATGTAAGCGCTCTGGCTGACCGTTATGATGTTGTGGAAATTGTGACGGATGACCGGACGTTTTTGGTTGATTCTGTCATCGGCGAGATTTCCAGTCACGGTATCGATATTATGGCGCTTTACCATCCGCTTGTTGAGGGGTTTCGCAATGCAGAAGGCTTGTGGCGTAAAAAGGCGAAAAAGTCCGCGAATCCATGATGCAGGTGCTGATTTCCCGCCAAAGCCAACAAGAGCGCAAAGCGATTAAGGCGGGAATTGAAAAAACCTTGAGCGACTTGGACGCCATTAACACTGATTTCAAGCCGATGTTGGCCTTGGTGGAGGACAATATAGCCAAGCTCTCACAACAGCACGGCGATGTGCCAAAGGATGTGCTGGACGAGGCTTGTGAATTCCTTGAATGGATAGTGGAGGGCAATTTCGTTTTGTTGGGAACGCGGACATTTATTTATGAAAGCGGCACCGCAAAAAGCAAAGGCGGGCAAGGGCGAAGCTATGATTATGCCCGCCCGGCCTTGGTCAGGAAAAACAGTTTGGGTGTGTTGCGCGATGACAGCCAGATGATATTGCGCCAAAGCAGTGAACCTGCCAGAATTTCGTCGAGCGTTGAAGCGTCTTTATTGGAAAAAGACCCCGTGACGGTCGCAAAATCGAATTTGTTTTCTAGGGTACACAGGCGTGTGCGCATGGATTATATCTCAATCAAGCATTATAATGAGCAAGGTAAAGTCAACGGCGAAACCCGTATTGTTGGCTTGTTTACTGTGGACGCTTATGCGCGTTCACCCAAATATGTGCCCCTCATTCGCCGTAAAGTAGAGCAAGTCTTGCATCGGTACGGGGCTAGCCCCAATTCCCACAATGCCAAGCGGCTGGAATATGTGTTGTCCTCTTATCCACGCGACGAATTGTTTCAAAGTTCCGATGATGATTTGTTTCGTATTGCCACGGGGGTGGCCAAAGCATTTGATCGTCCGCGCACCCGGTTATTTGTTCGTTATGACCCGTTTAACCGCTTTGTTTCCGCTCTGGTTTATGTGCCGCGCGAAAACTATAATACCACCGTGCGCCAACGCATTGGGAAATGTTTGAAAAAGGCCTGGAATGGCCGGGTATCCGCATTTTATCCGCAATATAGCGATTCGCCCTTGGCGCGGGTGCATTTTATTATTGGCCTGGATCCGGACAACCACGAAATACCGGATGTGAAAACCTTGGAAGCCGAAATAGCCGTCCTCAGCCAACCTTGGTCGGCAGGCTTGCAAACCCATGCGGAAAACGATCAAAACCCGTCGCTGATCAATAAACTTCCCGCTTACAAACATGCTTTTTCCCAGACCTATCAGGCTAGCTTTGATGCAAAGGAAGCCGTAAGGGACATTGCCGTTATTGAAAATATCACCGAAGACAAACCTACCGCCGTGCGTGTCAGCGCCCGTGATGGTGATGGGGCGACCGTATTTCGGGCAAAATTTTACAGTTTGGATACCCGGCTTGAGTTGTCAGATGTCATGCCAATATTCAACAATATGGGGCTTTTCGTGGCCCAGGAAACCGGATTTAAAATCACACCAAACTTGGCAGAGCAGTCAAAAGCCGTGTGGGTTCATGATTATGAAAT
Organism: Alphaproteobacteria bacterium; assembly: GCA_024278855.1. GTDB lineage: Bacteria > Pseudomonadota > Alphaproteobacteria > Caulobacterales > Maricaulaceae > Robiginitomaculum_A. The sequence continues at coordinate 7,544 of JAJRSJ010000007.1, forward strand.
GCGCCTGAATAATGCGCCAAAAGACCGCGCCGGGCTTGAAGGGGTATTCCAAAGTGCATTCTTGTCTATCTGGAACGGCCAAAATGAAGACGACGGGTTTAACGCCCTGATCTTGCCCCAGGCGATAGAATGGCGGCGGGTGGCGGTATTGCGTCTACTGGCCCGTTACCGCAAACAATCAGGCCTCGACCCCTCCGAGCAAGTGCAAATCGAGGCTTTGGCGGGCTATCCAAAAATTACCAGCTTGATGCTCGAATTATGTGATGTCAAATTTGACCCGGATTTAAAAATCTCAATGGCGGCGCGAAAGCAAGAATGTGACCGCATTGAAGAGGTGTTATTTGCACAAATGGACGAGGTCGCCTCTTTGGATCATGACCGGGCTTTACGCCGTATGGCGCTCGTCTTGGGCGCGGCTTTGCGCACGAATTTCTATGTTAAGGACAAACACGGCAACCCGCAGCCCTATATTTCACTCAAGATCAACTCACAGATTATAGAGGCTTTGCCGGCGCCAAAGCCTTACCGGGAGATTTTCGTCTGGTCGCCTCGGGTTGAGGGTGTGCATATCCGCTTTGGCCCGGTTGCGCGCGGCGGCTTGCGTTGGTCTGACAGGCGCGATGATTTTCGCACGGAAGTGCTTGGACTGGTCAAAGCCCAACAGGTTAAAAATGCGGTCATTGTTCCGGTTGGTTCTAAAGGCGGGTTTTTCCCGAAACAATTGCCGACAGGGGCGAGCCGAGACGATGTGTTGGCCGAGGGCATTGCCGCCTATACCCAATTTATCAGCGGGTTATTGGATATAACCGATACTTATAAGGGCAAAAACACAGTGGCGCCGCGAGATGTTGTCTGTTGGGACGACCCTGATCCATATTTGGTCGTGGCGGCGGATAAAGGCACGGCGACATTCTCCGATATAGCCAACGGTATTGCGGCGAGGTACGGATTTTGGCTAGACGACGGCTTTGCCTCTGGTGGTTCGGTGGGCTATGACCACAAGGCTATGGGCATTACGGCCAAAGGCGGCTGGGAAGCGGTCAAGCGGCATTTTCGCGAAATGGGCAAGGATATCCAAACTGAAGAATTTGACGTCATCGGCATTGGGGACATGTCCGGGGATGTGTTTGGCAATGGCATGTTATTGTCCAAGAAAATCCGGCTTTTAGCGGCGTTTGATCACCGCGATATTTTTATTGACCCAGATCCTGAGGTGGCAAAAAGTTTTAAAGAGCGCAAAAGGCTATTTGAAAAACCTCGCTCCAGTTGGCAAGACTATAACACAAAGCTGATTTCCAAAGGCGGCGGTGTGTTTTCCCGCAGCGAAAAATCAATCAAATTAAGCCCGCAAATTCAACAACTAACCGGGCTTTCCGCTGCGCAAGTCACACCTAATCAGCTCATGCAGGCCTTGCTGAAATCACAGTGCGAACTCTTGTGGTTTGGCGGTATCGGAACCTATATTAAGTCTGCGAGCGAAACCGATGAACATGCCCATGATAAAGCTAATAATGCTATAAGAATAAATGGCTTAGATTTAAAAGCTAAAGTAATAGGCGAGGGGGCAAATTTGGGTGTTACCCAAGCAGGCCGTATAGAATTTGCCAAGAACGGTGGGCGGGTTAACACGGATGCCATCGACAATTCAGCCGGGGTTGATTGCTCTGATAATGAGGTCAATATCAAGATTTTGCTGTCCGGCGCTATTGAAAGCGGCGAGCTTCAGAAAAGCGAACGTGTCAAATTGCTAGAAACCATGACCGAAGATGTATCTGCCCTGGTTTTGCAGCATAATTATGACCAGACGGGCGCGCTGTCTCTGGCGCATATGTATGCCCGGGAAGACCATCATGCCTATGAACGGTTTATGGAGAGTGTGGAAGCGCAAGACCGGTTGGACCGTGATATAGAAGGGTTGCCGTCCCCGTCTGACATGCAAATGATTGCCGAAAACGGCGGGCGTTTGACCCGGCCTGAATTGGCGGTGTTGAATGCCTATGCCAAGATTGTTCTCTTTGATGATTTAATTGAGACGGATGTTGCTGATGACCCGTTTTTCGGCACAATGTTGCGCGAATATTTCCCAACTGCGGTTCAAAGTTTTGGTACGGCACTGAAAAGGCACCGTTTGCGCCGCGAAATTATAATTTCGCGGCTGTGCAACAGGATGGTCGATGTTGGCGGCCCGGTATTTATGTCAACTCTAAGCGAGCCAACCAATGGCAGTCCGGGCGAGATCGCCAAAGCTTTCACAATTGCTTATGAGGTTTTGCAAATCGGTGCAATTCGCACTGCCATTAACGATCTTGACAATAAAATTAGTGCTGAAGCACAGTTAAGCCTGCAAGCCGAAATTTCCACCGTTTTGCAGCGGGTGATCGGCTGGTTGGTGCGGCGCGGGGAAAGTGGCTCAATAGATATGCGCATAGCCCGGCGTACCGACGGCCTGGCCCATGTGGACGAGGGGTGGATCGATGTGCTGTCCAGCTATGATAGCAGGCGGGTCGCGGCGCGGATCGGGCGGTTTATCCGCTCAGGCATCCCGGAAGCTTTGGCGGCAGATGTTTCGCTCTTGCGCGCGCGTGCATCCGGGTTTGATGTTGTGGAGTTGACCGAGAAAACGGGGTGGCCCATCCGCAAAGCCGCCGAGTTGTTCTATGATATGGGCGGGCGGTTTAAAATTGACCGTTTGCGCTCTATGTCCATGAAAACCCAACCTAAAACCCACTGGGAAGGCCTCGCGCAACAACGTATCGAGGAAGATTATTACGCGGCACAAGCCAGTTTGGCCCTGGAGGCAGCCCGGATCCATATTGATAACGGAGGTACGGCCAAGGCCGATACTAAAACCATGATTGCCACATATGTGGAGGTGAAAAGCCATGCGGTACAGGCTTATGATGCGGTATATAGTAAAATCAATGCATCCGGGGGTTGGACTTTGGCAAAATTCGCCATAGTCAATGGGCAAATTCGGGAGTTGTTAGGCACATAGACCCACTTTACATTCCAGTTTTTTTGGGTATTAAGGCAAATCCGTGACATAGAGAGTGTTACAAAGGGGAGTTAAATGATTTCACCGACGAGTTCAGATCGTGGCCAACCATTGGTGCGTGGCCATTTTGAGACATTAACCGACGCTCTGGAATATGCGGCAAGTTGTGACACCGGGTTTAATTTCTTTTGCGGGCGCGGCAAGCTAAAAACGCGGCTTTCCTTTGCCGAGTTGCGCGATCAAGCGGTTGAGACGGCCAAGCGGCTTGTTGGCATTACGGATCCGGGTGACCGGATCGGAATATGTGCCGTGACCAGCCCTGAATTCGTTATTTTGTTCTTTGCCTGTCAATATGCAGGGCTAGTCCCCGCACCCCTGCCATTACCCGTAACTTTGGGTGGGCGCGGCAGTTATGAGCGCCAATTGCAACGCATGACCGATACGGGTGATTTTGCAGCCCTCTTGACCCCTGCCAGCATGGAGAAAATTGTCAGCTCCGCTCTTAATGACCATGATGTCCCTGTCATAAGCTTCACGGATTTGGCTAATTTGCCTATGGTCGATAAACTGCGACCCCATGATGCAGATGGCCCTTGTTATATCCAATATTCCTCAGGCAGCTCCAGTTCTCCAAAAGGCATTATCGGAACCCAAAAAACCGTCACCTCTAATTGTATGGCGATGGTGAGTTCGGGCGGTATGGATTTGCGCGAGGGTGACCGCAGCACATCTTGGCTGCCTATGTATCATGATATGGGTCTGGTCGGGTTTATGATTGCCCCTATGATGAGCCAAATGACGGTGGATTATCTGGATCCGCAAGATTTCACCCGCCGTCCCATAACCTGGTTGCAATTGATCAGCGATCATAAAAGCACATTTTCTTTTAGTACGACATTTGGCTATGAACTTTGTGTGCGTCGTTGGCGGCAAGACCGCGAGCTGGATTTATCCACATGGCGTGCGGCTGGCATTGGCGGTGATATGGTGCAGGCGGAACCTTTGAGGGAATTTGCCAAAACATTTGCGCCGTCCAGTTTTAAAGCCAATGCCTTTACGCCGAGTTATGGTTTGGCAGAAATTACGCTCGGGGTTTCGTTTTCACCGTCCGGGCAGGGCTTATTGGAAGATACTATCGACATAGACCGGTTGGAACGTACTGGCGAGGCCGTACCTGTGACCGATATAACCCCGGCCGAACACCAAAGAACATTCGTCGCGTGCGGCCCGGTGATACCGGGACATAAACTTGAAATCCGTAATTTGGAAGGTCAGGCATTGGGCCAGCGTAAAGTCGGGCGTATCTGTTTGCTTGGCCCCAGTATTACGCCGGGTTATTATCACAATGCTTTGGCAACCCAGGCCGCCTTTACCGAAGATGGTTGGTTGGATACGGGCGATCTGGGCTATTGGCTAGATGACCAAGTGGTGGTCACGGGCCGGTTTAAAGATTTGATTTTGTGGCACGGCCGCAATATCTGGCCCCAGGATATCGAATGGGCGGCGCAAGCTTCGGCGCCAAGTCGGTGTGGGCGGGCCTGTGCCTTTGCGGTCGGGGGCAGTGGTGACGACAAAGAAATCATTTTACTGTTGGAATGCCGCACCCGCGATGAGGCTTTGCTGTCAGAAATACACACAACGGTTAGCGGTGCCATTCGGTTGGAAATCGGTGCGCCGGTCACGCTTATTTTAGTGCCGCGCGGCTCTATGATTGTCACATCATCTGGCAAGTTAAGCCGGGCGCGTGTCCGTAAAAAATTCCTAGGTGGGGCTATTATTGATTTGCAAGATGATGCGACACTTAGAGTCCTCGACGAACATCGCGGTGCCTAAACTCGTCGCTCTAACGGGCGCGACCGGATTTGTTGGCCGGATTGTGGTTCTGGATTTGCTTGAGCGCGGATACCGTATCAAGGCATTGGTGCGCCTAGGGTCTTTGGACAAGACACTTCAGCACGCAAATATCAATGGGATAGAAGGCGAACTTGGCAATCCTGCTAGCGAAAAAAGCTTGTGCGCCGGTGCGGATATTGTGATCCATATGGCCGGACTGGTTACGGCTCGCACCAAACATGCATATTATAAAATTAATGCCGAAGCCGTCGGCACATTGACACAGGCCGCCAGTGCAGCCGGGGTCGTGCGGTTCATTTATTTATCCTCTTTGGCGGCAAAAATGCCAAAATTATCTGACTATGCCGGATCAAAGCGGGCCGGCGAGGGGGCGTTGGCGCGCCGTCTCGGTTCTATGCAGGCCGTGGTCGTGCGCGCCCCGGCCGTGTTTGGGGCGAGCGACAAGGCAACGGCCCCTTTTTATGCTTTAATCCAAAAGGGTTGGCTGCCGGCCCCGGGCGGACGGAAATGGCGGGCGCGGAAACTTGGTCTAGTTTACGTGGATGATTTGGCCGCGTTTATCACCGGGGCGTGTTTGGACGGGATTTGTGATGGGCGTACCGTGGCCCCTGCGACCACTGCCAGTCTAACATGGCCTGAATTTGGCCATATATGTAGCGCGGCAATGGGGAAACGGGTTAAGGTCTTTCCCGTTCCCTTGTCGGTGCTTTACCCGGTTGCGGCAATAAATAGTGTGACGAAACGCCTGTTTGGCAAGGGGCATTTGACCCTTGGCAAGCTTCGGGAGTTTTTACATGATGACTGGAGTACCCCGGATGAATTTGTGTCAGAAACACCGTTGCAATTGGCCTTGAAAAAGACAATACTAGACGGCTAATTTTGTAAAAAAACAAGAAGAGCCTTACATGCCCGACCCAATTCTTATGCCGACGCCTGAACAAATATTCGATAAAATTTGCGAGCTTCTGGTGCCTTACAATCCGAAAAACCATGTGATTAACCGCCAAAGCGGCATTGTCACGGATTTGGAGGTGGATTCCACCGCCGTATTTGATTTAATAATGGGGCTTGAGGATTTTTATGATATATCCATTCCCATGGAAATGGTCAGCGATATCAAAACCGTAGGCGAGTTGGTCAATGCCGTGCGCCAATTAACGGCGGCGTAAGCGGGCATGGATATATTTGATAAATTCGCGCCCCTTAAAGCCCGTTCCGATATGGTCAAAAAGCTTGGCCCGGACCCATTTGGTGTCAAATTCGACGAAATTGAACACGCGACGCGCGGGCGTGTTGGTAATCGGTCCATTGTCCTTGCCGGGACCAATAACTATCTTGGTTTGACCTTTGACCCTGACTGTATGGATGCCTCCATCAATGCCATCAAAAAACACGGCACGGGGACGACAGGCTCGCGAATTGCCAATGGATCTTACGCTGAGCATTTGGATTTGGAAGAGGCTCTGGCCAAACATGCGGGGCTAGCGAGCGCCGTTGTGTTTTCTACCGGATACCAGACTAACTTAGCGGCAATCGCCACACTGGCCGGGCCAAAAGATGTGTTGTTTATCGACGCAGACAGCCATGCCTGTATTATTGACGGTTGCCGCCTCAGTGCCGCACCGACCATCCGTTTTAGACACAATTCTCCGGCTGATCTGGACAAGCGTCTGACCCGCCACGGCGCGATCAAAGACGGTATCGCATTGGTGGTTATCGAAGGCTTGTATTCCATGTTCGGCGACCGGGCACCCATTGCGGAGTTTGTTGATGTCTGCCAAAAACACGGGGCCTATCTCTATATTGACGAAGCCCATTCATTTGGCGTGTTTGGCCCGACCGGATGCGGCTTGGCCGAAGAAGAGGGGGTTTTGGACAAAGTTGATTTCATTTCGGGCACATTTTCCAAAAGCTTAGCTTCCATTGGCGGGTTTTGTTTGTCCAAACACAAAGGTTTTGAAATCACCCGCAAAGCCATGCGCGCCTATATGTTCACGGCCTCTCCGACCCCGTCCAATATAGCATCGGCCCGGGCAGCCTTGGACAAAATCGCCGAAAAACCGGAACTGCGCGACAATTTGCACGCCCGCGCCGCACAACTCCATAGCGGTTTGTCCGAAATGGGCTATGATTTATGCGCGAGCGCTAGCCCGATCATCGCCGTGCGCCGCCCCAATGAACTCGTGGCGGCAACGGAATGGAATTGGTTGTTAGAAGAAGGCGTCTACGTCAACTTGGCCGTTCCGCCCGGCACCCCCCAGTCCAGTTCACTCCTGCGTATAAGTCTTTCAGCAGCCCATACCGAGGCCGAAATTAACACCATCCTCAAAGCATTTAAAGATATGCAAGGGCAGGGTGATGCGCTGATGGCACGGGTGCAAGAGGTTATGGCAGCAGCGCAGTAATCAGGTATATCCCTACCGAAAAGCACCGCGTTTGTAGAGTTTCCAGGCTAGGACTGGTGACCATAGTACCGGGTGTTTGCGTTGGCTTTTTGTAACTTCGATGGTGACGCCGGAGTGGGATTTTAGTTTGTGCAGGGCGTAGTCGAGGCCGCCGTCGAATGTGGCGGCGGAGTTCAGGATACGGATGGCCGCAACAATCTTGCCAAAGAAGCGCCGCCAAAACCATTTCCATTTACACACGAGACGGGAAAAACCTGATGCGGCGGGTAATGAATATGTGTCGGTGTCGGTGTCTGCGGCTGCCATTTTAGCGAAAAAAATGTCCATCAACGCATCATAACGGTCTTGATAACGGCTGACGATTTCTTCTGAGCGGGCGCTGGAGCTTTCCGGGCGTAGCTCGGTTTTGTAGCTTTCCAAAAACCCGCGCCCCCAGAATGTACGCGCACTTAGGGGGCTTTGGAGCAGGGGGGATATTTGGCGCGATAAATGGGCAATGGCTTGGCTGCGGGCAGTTTGAATGCGGGCATATATGTCCGGACTATTGGGGAATAACAAGACGCACGGCTGGGAAAAACGACCCCAAACTTGGGACAGGAAAGCTTGTCTCCTACATTTTTTTTCAAATGAAGCTAAGGAAATAATTGAATATTTACAGGTAGATAAAGAGCCATCTTCATTTATCTTTTCAAGATAATAAACGGCCGGCGGGATCAGCCAGTTCAGAAAAGCCCGCACTAGGTTTTTATGGGTTCTCCGGTAGCTGTCCACCAACACATAAAAATCTAGCATTTTATCCGGGTCATTCATAGCCCGCAAAGAAGAGCCATAATACAAAAATGCTTGTACCCTGTCCCCATTTGAGCCGCTGTGACGGGCTTTGATTCTAGCGCACATGGCAGTAACATTTGCGGTCGGGGCCAATTGCTCCGCGTCCAGTATTTTTATGATTGCCTTTGTGTCGTGCATTTGGGTGTCCATGCTCATTTGATAAACCGTAACGGCTTTGTCGCATAGAGGGAAATTGGCGCATTGGTCCGGGGCAAAAATTCGCCGTCCAACACCATTTCGCCGTCGAGCCGCACCTTCGCATGTTCAATATTCCAGCTTTGAAATCCGTCGCGTTTAAGGGCGCGGTGGGCGCGACTAGACTGCCCCGGCAACAACATGCGTGCGATATTTCGTTTAAGATGCTTGGCGTTTTTACGAACATGGGTGATCATTAACGGGCCGTCGCCTTTGCCCCAAAACGGCTTTAAACCGATCATGAGCCGGGGCAGGGGCGTGGTGATGGTGACAATATGATCACCGTCAAGCTGCTTTTCTCCCAAATCAAGATAGAGCGGCGTCGGGGTCAAGATAGCTTCACGTTCCCGTTTGCGCCCAAGCATGACTTTAAGCAAGGTTGAACGCACCGCAGCCGAGCCACCAATTCCCTTGGTGTGGACATGATCCAGACAATAGCGGGTTGCGGCGGGAAGCGCGCCTGTGGACAATAAAAACCCGTAATGGGTTTTATCTGCCCCCGCCGCCTTGACGGCTAGCATGGAAAGGTCAACACGGTTAGGGGTTCGGACGCCGTCCATAAGTCCAGTCAGTTTTTTTACCGACGGGCGTTTTAATCCCACATGGGCGGCAACGAGATTAGTCATGCCGCCGGGGAGTAATGTGAATTCAGGGAGTTTGTCTATATGGGGCTGGTGGTTCATAAAGGCGGATAAAACGCCGTGAATAGTGCCGTCACCCCCTTCGATAAACACATGGTCATTGCCTGTCTTCAGGATGTTTGCGACAGCGGAATTAAGGGTTTCAAAAGACTGCAAGACGGTGCAATTTTCCCGGTTGGTGCGCCCGGTTTTTTGCAATACTGACCCGCTTTTGGCGACGCTGTGGCTGAGTGGGTTGATGATGAAAGCGGGATTTTTCATGAGGTTATAGGGATAAATCTTCGGTTTTTAAGGTGAGGTAGCCGCCGACCAGAGTGAAAATAATCAAGGGCATAGCCACGGCCCATCCGGGCGATACACCGCCGGATACGGCAAATGTCGAAAGGGCGCCGTCGAGTATCAGATAAACAACCCCGGCAGCAATTCCAACAAACAAGGCTTTGTCGCCAGTATCTTCGCGCCCGGTTTTTTGCATGATTGGCACGGCGCAAATCAATAAAACCAAGGCCGCGAGCGGGCGCGTGATCCGGTGCAGATACCAATAACCGTAGGCGAAACCGGGCTTGGATCCGGAATTGCCCTCGGTTCGAAAATGCCGCATGTCTGCGAGAGATAAATCGCGCGGGTCGGCCGCAAGCTTGGCGATACTGGTTGGTGTTTGTTCGCTTGTCCAAATTGTAAATGGTGCAGGTGTGAACATTTCTCTGGGGGTTATCCGGTCGCTATGGGTCAGCACCCAATGTTTATTTTCATAATCATAACTTGCTTTATCGGCCCAACTGACAATGGATATTTCGCCGTTGTCTTCAAGGTCGAAAAACTGTAAATCTGTCAAAGTCTCCATATCTGTCCGCCCCGCAGCCCGAACAATGCGCGTGCCGTCTTGGAGCCATAAGGGCTTGTCTTCACTGATTGCTGTGCGCTTGTACTCACCCACCCCCCAAGCTTGTAAGGCCCGCACGGACGGCGGCATGGCAATATTGATAAAAATCACGCAAAGCATGGTTAGTCCTATCACTGCCGGAGCGAGCATGGCCACTTGTTTGGGGACTGAAAATCCAAATCCCATCATGGCCACCAATTCATGTTGACGGATCAGTTTTACATAGCTGAGCAACATGGCCACGATGATCGTGAACAATAAAACCCGGTCAAAAATTACCGGAGCGCGGTAGAGCATATATTCAAAACTTGCCGTAAACCCGCGCCCATCGGCGAGGATTGCCGCACTATTGGCCAGCGAGTCTAATAACCCGATCATGAGCAAAAGCCCGAAGGTTACAACAAGCCAGTTAAAGACAAAAATTCTGGAAATATATATGGCTAAACGGATCATTGTGGGGTTACACCGCCTTTCACAAATGGGAACAGGGCGCGACTGGCTTTGCGGATATCCTTAAGTACATCACCAATGAAAATTGATAATGTTGCCAAGGGTGGTTGGCCCATTTTTACGGCGCTATTGCGGAAAATATAATAGGCCGAAATTGTTACCACACCCATAAGCGGCCAAATGCCCAACCAAGGCGGTATGATGCCCTGCGCGCCAAGGCTCTGGCCAAATTCCAGAGATTTTTGCAAAATGACAATAGATATAATTCCGACGGCAATGCCTGCGGAAGACGGATTGCGACCATAGTTTATACCGAAGGGTACGGCAATAAACGGTATAACCAGTAACAGATAAGCCTTGGCTAGTCGAAGATGTAATGCAGCATTATTGGCACTGACGGACAGGTTGGGAAACAAGATGCCTGTCCGGTTTTTATACAGCTCCATCGAGGTCAATTCCCGTTCATCACTGCCGCGCGCCCGAAATTGGTTTGCTGTAACCGTACCGGCGATTGCGCTTAGGCCAAAGGCGAGACGCTCCTTAACGGTTTTGTCTTGGGTGATGCGAAAACTGTCCCCATTTTCAAGCTGTAAACCCGGTTGCCCGGTTTTGCCGCGTATGACTAAATTTCCCTTGGCCGCCGTGGTTAAACGTATACCGCCGCCCTTGGTTTTTTCGTAAATAAAAATAGGCCCACCACCAGGCCCCACGTAAAAAGTCGTACCGCCGACCTTGGTAAATTTACCCTCGCGCAAGATGGCTGCAAAAGATTTTTGGGTCACAGAATGCTCAACTTCCCGGTAACCGTACCGGCCCACGGGCTGCATATATCCCTCAAGAACCAATGTAAAACCAGCCAGGACAATAGAGATCAAAATAAACGGTTTGGTCATGTGAAACAAAGAAATACCAGCCCCGAATGCCGAGGTGAGTTCGGAGGTACGCGATAAACGGTCAATGGTGATCAATGTCCCCAGCATCAAAGCCATAGGGATTGCGATCCCCAGATAGTGGGGCAAGAGGCTGACCACCATTTGTGTCGCATCGCCTGCCGGACGTGTTGACGACGCCACAACTTCAAAAATACGCAGCAGGCGTTCCAACAGCAAAACCGCAAGCGCAAACAAGACAAGTCCGCCAATGACCCTAAGTGCGCCGCGCAGTATATATTGATTTAATTGTCCCAAAACTGTCCTAAACCTTTACAGCGATTGACCCTTACCATCTGGCTTATATATCATAATTTTTATAGCCGTGGTTTGGTTAGATTTAACTGTATTTGTTTTATATGAGGAACACAAAATTTCGCAACACATTCCTGTCAGATAATGAAATGCTTCAGGCCTAATATTAGTCTTGAATTTGTTGGTTTAAAACCGCAAAAGAAATCTATAAAACGATGAAATAATATAAAAAGCGCAAACTAGCGAGGCAATAGTGCAAGCACAAAAAATTTCTATTGTTCCTGTAATGGATAAAGCCGGGCGCAAACAATTTTTAAATTTTCCATATGAGTTGTACCGGGGAGAGCCACATTGGCGGGCACCTTTGCGCTTTGAGCGTGCGGTGCAAATCAATCCCAAAAAAAACCCGGCTCTGGACGGTCTTGAAACACAATTGTTTTTAGCGGTGAGCGGCGGGGAAATTGTTGGCCGCATCGCGGCAATTATCAACCCCCATCATCTGGAAATTCATAAGGATGCGACGGGGCATTTCGGATTTTTGGATAGCCGTGATGACCCCAAAATCATCAAAGCCTTGATCGCCGCGGCGCGGCGTTGGCTAAAAGAACGCGGCATGGGCCGCATTGTTGGCCCGTTGAGCTTTAGCATCAATGAGGAGGTTGGGTTGCTCATCAACGGCTTTGATACACCGCCCGTATTGATGATGCCTTATGGCCGTCCTGATTACCAATCCAGCATCGAAGCTTTAGGTTTTACCAAGGCCGTAGATATGCACGCCTATTGGACCGATATGCACGCCGGCTATCCGCGTCCAAAAATTGTCACGACCATGGTGAATTATGTAGAGAAAGACCCAAATATCACCGTGCGGCCAATGGATAAATCCAATTTTTTGCAAGAAGTACAAATGGCCATGGGCATCTTTAATGATGCCTGGTCGGACAATTGGGGGTTTGTGCCGTTTTCAGATGTGCAGATTAAACATATGGCAAATGAGCTTAAACCTTTGTTATTCCCGGATTTTTTCTGGGTTTGTGAATATAAAGGCGAACCGGCGGCGTTTATTTTGATGATTCCTAACCTTAATGAGGCACTGGCGGGGCTTGACGGAAAGCTTTTGCCTTTTGGTTGGGCTAAATTGCTGTACCGTTTGAAGATAAAAGGTTTAAAAACTGCCCGTATTCCGCTCATGGGGGTGCGCAGAGAGTTTCAACGCAAGCGTAGCGGGCTGGCAATGGCGGCATATCTAAGCGAAAAAGTGTTCGAAAAGGCCCGTAATCGCGGCTTTACCCATGTAGAAATGGGCTGGATTTTAGAGGATAATAAAAGCATGATCCGCATTATCGAGCAGGCGCAAGGGACGGCCTATAAAACCTACCGCATGTACGAAAAGCCGATCTCGTGAGCGAGAATGTATGTGTCCTGATTTTGGCTGGTCAGCGCGCCAATAAAAACGGGGAAAGAGTTGTAGACCCGTTGCTCGCCGGCACAGGGGTTTCCTGGAAAGCTTTGCTGCCTATTCGCGGCAAACCCATGGTCGGTTATGTTTTGGCAGCACTGGATGCCAGCAAAACTGTTTCGCGGCCCTATTGGATTAGCGGTCTTGATAAAGACCTGATTGACCAAAGCCTTAATCAGTCCCCATCTGAAGGTGGGCCGGCCAGTAGTGTTGTTGTTGCCGCCAAAGCGGGGCTGCCCTATCCGTTCATGGTGACCACGTGTGATCATCCTTTGTTAAGTTCGGATATGGTCGAGTATTTTTTGCAAGAAAGCCAAGCTAGCGGCGCAGATTTTACCTTAGGCTTGGCGACGAAAGACATCATCCACCCCGCTTATCCCAATGTCAAACGGACTTATTTGAAGTTTAAAAATCAACATGTGTCGGGATGTAATTTATTTTATGTGCGCAATGAAAAAGGGCTGGAAGCGATCAAGTTTTGGCGCGCCGCTCAACATGATCGTAAACGCCCGCTCAGATTGGCCCGCCGGCTCGGCTTTGGCATGTTGCTTAAATATTTATCGGGTGGTTTAACGTTGGAAAAAGCTTTCGAACATGCTTCTAAATCATTGAGAATAGACGCTAAAGCTATACTTTTGCCTTTTGCTGAAGCTGCCATAGACGTGGATAAACCGTCCGATCTTGTACTGGTAAAAGAGATTTTGAACGGTCATAAATGAGCCAGGATTTGCGCATTGCTGAAAAGGGTACGGTCGGGCGACGGGTCGCCGCAAATACCGGCTTGATGGTTGGGGCAAAGGCGTTGGCTGCTTTAATCGGTCTGGCGTCCCTGATTATAGCAACGCAAACTTTGCCAATAGCGTCCGTCGGCATTATTTTATTCTTACACGCTTATATGCTGTTTTTTGCGGAAGTTGCGACATTCCAGTCCTGGCAAGCGGTCATAAAGTTCGGCGCCCAGGATGTAGAAGCCGGCAACAAAACCGCTTTATGCCGGCTCTTGCGGTTTTGTATTGCTTTGGATTTTGTCGGGGCAATGGTCGCATTTGTCCTGGCCGTCGCCGGATTATATGCTCTCCATATGCTCTTGCCCTTATTGCCATCATTTACGGGGCAAAATGATTTGCTAAATGCACATCAGATCACACAATACGGCATTGCCTATTGCTTGTTGGTGCTTGTGCACCAAGGGGGGGCATCGACAGGTCTATTTCGCTTGTTTGACAAATTCAAGCCTCTAGCTTTGCAAATTTTAGTTATGCCGGTCGCAAGATTGATAGGTGTGGTCGTGGCTGCGGTTTACGGGGCAGGGCTCGAAGGTTTTTTGGTGGCGTGGTTTGTTGGCTCGTTTTTTGGGTATTTGGCTCTGCCTGTATTTGCGGTGTTTGAGCTTAAATCCCGCAATTTACTTCACACCGTATTTAGCCAATGGCCCAGACTTAAAACCCGACATAAAGGCATGTGGCCATTTGTCTGGAAAGCTAATATTGATGCATCTTTGGCCACGGGAACCACCCATTTACCGCTATTGTTGGTAATGCCCATTTTCGGGCCTGCATTTGTAGGTGTCTTCAAAGTGGCTGAGGAAATCGCCCGCTTGCTGTCCGAAGCCGTTTTGTTGTTAGACAGGGTGATTTACCCGGAATATGCCCGCATGATGGTGCGCGGGCAAGGCGGGCATATTTGGCGGATCGTCCTGAAAACCGGTGTCATCATGCTTGCATTTGGATTGGCATTATCGGCGCTTGTTTTGCTGGTTGGGCCTTATTTGATACCTTTGGTTTTTGGCCCAGACTATTTGGACGCCGTAGCCTTGTCGGTTCTTCTGGTGTTGGCGGCGACTTTAATGGGGGTTTCGGCCCCGCTTTACCCCGTTTTTTTCGCCGCAGGACATCCAGGGCGGGCCATATTTGCCAGGCTCGGCGGTTTGGTTTTATATGTGGTTTTAGTGTTTACTTTAAGCCAGTGGCTTGGCAAAACCGGGCCAGGTTGGGCGGCTATCGGGGGTAATTTATTGGCGGTCATCTTGGCGGTCTGGTTGGCAAAAAAAACCTTGGAAGCAAAACATGACTAAACAACGCATAGCCATATTCGATCTGGACGAGACCTTGACTAAAAAGGGGACATGGGGACGATTTGTTACTGGCACTTTACGGGGCAAACCTTTGAAATGGATACCGTTTCTAACATCGAGCCTGTTCTCGCAAGCCCGCTATATGTTGCGTTTTGGTCCCCGTGAACATGTGAAAGAAAACATGATGCGCTGGACTTTGTCCGGTAAAACGCGTAGCGAACTGGAAGCTCTTGCGGCAGATTTTGCTGACAGGGAGGTTAATGAGGGGCTGCGTTTGCGCGCAAAAACCATGATTGAGCAACACCGGGCCAATGGTGACCGTATCATAATTGCCAGCGCCGCCGTTGATTTGGTCGTCGGTCCGATTGCGCACAGGCTTGATATTAGCGAGATTGTCTGTACGAAAATGGCATATCTTGCAGATGATAGATTGTCTGGGAAATTAGGCGGCATGAATTGTTACGGGGCCAATAAATTACTTATGGTGAGGGCGTATTTGGAGCAGGAGGCGAAATTTAAACGCGGGCAAGCCCATATCACAATGTATTCAGACAGTCGTTCTGACCTTGATATAATGCGTTGGGCTGATGTAGGTATAGCGGTAAACCCGAGCCCGCGCCTTGCGGCGGTAACGGAAAAATATGGGTTTGAGGTTCAGGACTGGAACCAAGAAACAGACCAAGAAGCAGGCCAAGAAGCAAATAAGGACTAATTATGCGCATGTTAAAAACCATGATGAAGCGCTTTGTCAAAATCGGCAAATTGACAATAATAGACCTAGACGGTGAGGCCCATGAATTTGGCCCCGGCGGCGTGCCGACGGTTTGTATTAAATTACACGAGAAAAAACTTTACATGGATCTGTTCCTCAACCCCGAACTTAGAGCCGGCGAGGCCTATATGGACGGCAGTTTGACGGTTGAACAAGGCACAATCCGGGATTTCCTGACGCTGTTTGCGATCAATGCAGACAATTTGCGCGCCCACCCTTTGCAAAAATCCATCCGGAAATATTACAAGCGGGTCAAACGTTTTCACCAGAGAAATTTTAAAAAAGCCGCCAAGTCCAATGTGCAGCACCATTATGATTTGTCCAACGGTTTTTATAAACTGTTCCTGGACGACGATATGCAATATTCTTGCGCCTATTTTGAGCGTGAAGATATGACACTTGCAGAAGCGCAATTGGCCAAAAAACGCCATATTGCCGCCAAGCTCGATTTAAAGCCGGGCCAAAAAGTGCTTGATATTGGCTGTGGCTGGGGCGGAATGGCTATATATCTGGCGCAAAATTTTGATGTCCATGTCACGGGTGTCACCCTGTCTACCCAACAACACAAATTGGCTATTGAGCGAGTTGTCAAAGCGGGGTTGACGGGCAAGGTCGATATTTTGCTGCAAGATTACCGCGATTTGCCCGGGCCGTTTGACCGGATTGTTTCGGTCGGCATGTTCGAACATGTTGGCACGCCGCAATTTAGCGAGTTTTTTAATAAAGTGCATGATCTGCTCACGGATGACGGGGCTATGTTGCTGCATTCTATCGGGCGCAGGGGCGGGCCTGGGTCTACGGCGCGCTGGATCCGAAAATATATATTCCCCGGCGGTTACTCTCCGGCCTTGTCCGAAACCATAGCCGTGGTCGAGCAGTCCGGGCTTTGGATTACGGATATGGAAATTTTGCGCCTGCATTATGCCAAAACCCTCCGGCAATGGGATAGGAATTTCCAAGCCAACCGCGACAAAGTGTCCTCTATGATGGACGAGAAGTTTTGTCGTATGTGGGAGTTCTATTTAATCATCAGCGAGCTTTCCTTTATTTACGGCAAAAACATGAATTTTCAAATGCAATTGACCAAGGATCGAAACGCATTGCCCATAACCAGAGATTATATGGGCAAGGTGGAAGCGAAGCTGAGACGCAGGAAAAATTGAGGGTAATATGGCTAATGTTGAAAATATTCAAGCGAACGAAATTCCTGCACCTGAGCGCCCGAAATCCATTTCCAGCCCGCGCCGCCGTTTCATCAAAAAGCTTGGCAAGAAACTCCTGCAAACGGTTTCGCGCATCCAAACCAAACAATCTCTGGTGCCAACCACACCGTTTATTGATATTGAGCATTTTGAATTTCTGCCCCAGTTCGCCGACAATTGGGAGATTGTTCGAGATGAAGCCCTTGAGGTTTTGAAATACCGGGACGACATTCCCGGTTTTGAAGATGTTTCGCCGGACCAATACCGGATCGCCAAGAAAAACCAGTGGAAAACCTTTGTCTTGCACGGTTTTGGCACCCGGCTTGAGAAAAATGCCAAATTGGCTCCCTTTACGACTAAAATGCTGGAAACCATTCCGAATTTGCAAACATCATGGTTCTCTATTTTAGCCCCCGGCTACCATATTCCGGCCCATAAAGGTGTAACCAAAGGCATTGTGCGTGGCCACCTCGGGCTGATTATTCCGAAAGATAATGAAAAATGCCGCATCCGTGTCCATGACCAGATAAAACCTTGGCATGAGGGTAGTTTGTTTGTCCTAGACGATACTTATGAACACGAGGTTTGGAATGATACGGACGAAGAGCGGGTCATTCTTTTGTTTGATTGGGACCGACCCATGAAATTTTGGGGACGTTTTCTCAACGGGCTGATGATGCGTTTGATGAAAATGACCGCCTATTACCAAGACCCCAAGAAAAACCTGGAAAACGCCGAAGCCCGCATGGAGGCGGCTATTAAACGTGCCGATGCCAATTTGGAGAAAATGTCGGATTAAAAGCCTTCACAGATTTGTGTGTTGCAAGTGATGGCGAAATCGCCAGTCTAAATCGCAGTTGGTAAAATGGAGGTTTAAATGGTTGGCATGGTTTCAAGGTTTAGGTCTGGGTTGGCCGCAATAGTGTTGGTCAGTGCATTTATTACGCCCGGAGTAGTTTTAACCGCAAATGCAGGGCAGCCAATGCATAATCTTTCAGGATATCCTGTTTATGACACTGGACGATTTATAAATACCGAATATCATTATAAGCGCGGCGTAAAGCATTTTGAAGCGCGTGATTATACCAAAGCTTACAAATCGTTTTATCAGGTTTTATTGGAAAAACCCCAAGACGCGAACACGAATTATTATATGGCGCGTGTAATGGCTATGCGCGGCAATCATAGGGGGGCCATAAGTAAGTATAAACAGGCTCTGAGATACTATACAAACTCACCTATCTTGCTTGCAGGCCTTGGCAATTCTTATGTAAAATCAAACCAACAACTTAAAGCTCGCAACATTATGGCAAAATTGGACAACATGTCGAATGATTGCAATAATACATGCGAAGATGCCCCGCAAATTGCAGTGTCGCTACATATTGTTGCATTGTCATTGTTTCCTGAGCCCACTACCTAGTTGGGTGAAAACGCAAACACAGTAAATCGCAACTTAATGCCGTCTTAGTGACATGACCGCTTTGGCTAATGGTATTGGCGTTTCGGTTACGAATTTCGCGTCTACTGCGGAATGGTTGGGCAGGGCCTCAAGTCGGGTTGGTTCTGATTGCCAGCGGCGCAGGATGATTTTACCGTCTAGCTCAAATAAGTAACATTTACCGTCCTCCAACTCGCCAAAACCATTATCAAATATAATGGCAGCGCCTATGGGGAAATAAGCTGCCATATTTGGATCATTGGCAATGAGGGCAAATGGTTGATGGGCATTGAGAGACAAGGCGACATAATCCCGTGCGCCGGAAAGCGTCAGAACGCCACCTTTAATATTTTGCTTGCTCGGCCAAGGTGAAAGCGGAATATGGTGTATTTGTCTCGCCAAGTAGGTCTTGGGCGTATGTTCGCTGTTCACCTGCATATCCTCGCCGACCCTGATCCAGTTGGAAGATTTGCTCAGAATGCCGGCAAGGCGATCTAGGGCATTTTGGCGCGGGACATGGGAATCGTTTTCCCAATTGGCGACAGTCGGTTGGCTGACTTTGGCGGCTTGTGCCAGTTCAACTTGAGAAAACCCTTGTCCAAGCCTAGCTTGCCTGATGCGTTCACCGATAGAATCCATGCCTTGCTCCTGTTGTTTGAATATGCATATAAGATAAACAAATAAAAAGTCCACATATATTTAATGAAAGCAAATAGTCGTGCTGCCGAAAAAGTGCAGTAAAGCGCACGACTTTCTAAAAAATAGGTAATGTTAGTGTGGAAAATTTATATCTGAACCTAAGGTGAACAATATCAGGCATTAGAGTCTTACAAAAAAGATATAATTATTACTAATAAATACCTTGCATAACTAATAATCGTTAACTATATGGTGGGTGTCGAGGGACACGAACCCCCATGCTTCAGGGACGGAGCATCAAGACTATGAGGATTTTATGACTGGTGATTATTGTACACGCGAAGGTGCCGAGCGCATCAAACAGCAAATTGAAGACTATTGGGCTGACCGTGGTCGCAAAGTATCGATCAATTTGATCAAAGGCGGATTTTTGGCATCCATGCGCTCAGCGCGCACGGATGTACGCTCCAACATGGTCAACGGTATCCCAACCAATAACCATGAGAATTTTGCTTAAATTATTGTAGAACATCATTGAGGGCGGATGGTAGGTCGCGAAAACTTCGCAGGACGGCATCCGCTCCAAATGTGTGTACAGATATAGGCGAATAGCCATAGCTCATCAATATCACCGGGACTTTAGCCGCCCGTGCCGCCAAGACATCCGGGGCACCATCACCAATCATAACGATATTGCTTACTCCGCGATGCCCGACTGCCGTGAATATATGCTCCGGCGACGGTTTGCTGGCGGGTGTATCGCCCGCGCCAATAATCCTGTCAAAAAACTGCGATAACCCAAGCTGCTCAAGCAATGGTCTGGCCATGACACCGGGCTTGTTTGTACAGACACTAAGCTGCGCACCATTTCTTTTAAGCTGGGCCAATGTTTCGGGGACGCCGGGATAGGCGCGTGAGACTTGCGTCAGGTCTTGTGCGTATAATGCCAGGAATTTTTGTTGTACGGATAAGGCGTGATTTTCTGACAAATCTCTGCCGCTATTGTCGTAAGCTTGGCGAATCATAGCCATGGAGCCAAAACCGATCAATGAGCGGGCATCTTCAACGGCGACTGGGTCTAGTCCGTCTGGGGCAATCACTTGGTTCAGTACCCGCACCAAATCAGGTGCCGTATCCACCAAAGTCCCGTCCAAATCAAAAGTAATTGATGGGTTTTTAAACATCGTTGTGGGCATATGTTCTCATATTGTATACTAAGCCTTATAAGCAAAAATAATGTGTAAGGTATAATAATGTCAAAAACCACCAAGAGAATTGAAGCGAGGCGGGCAGCGATTATTCTGGCGGCGGGTAAAAGCACGCGGATGAAATCCGGTAAATCCAAAGTCTTGCACGAAGTTGGCGGTTTGCCCATGCTGGCTTGGGTGACGAAACTGGCCCGTTCGGCGGGCGTAGAGAAAATAATTTGCGTGGTCGGTGAGGTCAATAAAGATGTGCGCACGGCGGCGGAAAATTTGGGACTTGAGATTGCTTTGCAAGAACCGCAATTGGGAACGGGCCATGCGGTTGGGTGCGCCCAAAAACATATGGACGGATTTAGCGGCGACGTGGCCGTGTTGTATGCGGACACCCCGCTCATCCGCGCTGAAACTCTGGCCCGTGTCTTTACGGCACTGGAACAAGATTGCCATGTAGCCGTTATGGGATTTGAAACGAAAAAACCGGCCGCTTATGGTCGTTTGATCGAGCAAGACGGCAAACTGGTTAAAATCGTCGAAGCCAAAGACGCAAGCCCCGAAGAATTACAGGTCAATTTGTGCAATAGCGGCGTCATGGCCAGCTCTGCTGCGGATATGTTTATGGCCGTGTCCAAGCTTGGCAATGACAATGCCAATCGTGAATATTATTTAACCGATATCGTAGAAATTCTGCGAAATTCAGGCAAAACGGCAATGGCGGTGCATGCGGATGAGGCCGAGATATTGGGGGTGAATTCCCGCCGTGATCTGGCCCAGGCCGAGCAAGGTTTTCAGGCGTTTATGCGGGCCGGGTTTATGGATGCAGGCGTGACCTTGCGTGATCCTGACAGTATTTATTTTTCCTGGGATACCGACATAGAGCCTGAAGCCGAAATTGGCGCAAATGTTGTGTTTGGCCCCGGATGTTTCGTGGCGAGCGGGGCTGTCATCCACCCGTTTTGTCACCTTGAAGGGGCGACAATAGGCAAAAACACGCAAATTGGCCCCTTTGCCCGGCTGCGCCCCGGCACCCATATGGGGGAGAATTCCAAGGCCGGAAATTTTGTTGAAGTTAAAAAATCGGTCATCGGCAAGGGCAGCAAAATCAATCATCTAAGTTATATTGGCGATGCGCAGATCGGCGAGGGGGTCAATGTAGGAGCCGGTACTATAACCTGTAATTATGATGGCTATAACAAACACAAGACGGTTATTGGCGACGGCGCATTTATCGGTACTAATTCATCCTTAGTGGCGCCGCTGAACATTGGGGCAGGGGCCTATCTGGGCAGCGGCGGTGTTATCACTGACGATGTACCGGATGATGCCTTGGCATTGGGGCGCGCTAAACAAGCCAATAAACAAGGCTGGGCCAAACGCTACCGCGCCGCTCAGGAAAAGCGTTCGAAAAAAAAGCGAAGTTGACAAGAACAAAACTGACAAGAGGAAAATCGTGAGTATTGCCAAGAAAAACGCCGCTATTGCGGCCCTGGAAATGGTTGAAGACGGGATGGTTTTGGGGCTTGGCTCCGGGTCAACGGCGGAAATTTTTGTTGAACTTTTGGGCGAACAAGTCCGCCAAGGCATGAAAATTACGGGTGTACCCACATCTGCCGCAACGGCTCAATGCGCCAAGGAGCATAAGGTGCCTTTGGTGGATCCGGACAAAGTTGACCGCATACATTTGACCATTGACGGCGCGGACGAAATTGACGAAAATTTCCAAATGATCAAGGGCGGCGGCGCTTGTTTGCTGCGCGAAAAGATCATTGCCGACATTTCAGAACATATGGTCGTCATTGTTGACGCTGCTAAAATGGTGAAAACCCTCGGTAAATTCCCGTTGCCAGTCGAGGTTGAACCGTTCGCTATGGGCTTGACGGTCGAGCGTATTTACGATGCTCTGGCTCAGGCTGATATCAAGAATGTTGAAACCGTATTGCGACCAATCAAGCGCGGTAAAAGACCAATGTTGACGGACGGCGGCAATTACATAATTGATTGTTCTTGCAAAAAAATCCCGGATCCGATTTTACTGTCCGGCCTGCTTAACTCTATTCCCGGCGTTATGGAACATGGTCTTTTTATCAATTTGGCCGATACCATCATCATCGGGGAGCGAGACCATGCCAAAGTAATGGAGATTGTCCGTGAGTAAATATGATTATGATTTGTTTGTTATCGGGGCTGGGTCTGGCGGGGTAAGAGCGGCGCGGTTGGCGGCGGCACTTGGTAAAAAAGTGGGTGTGGCCGAAGAACACCGGCCCGGCGGTACATGTGTCATTCGCGGCTGTGTACCCAAGAAATATCTGGTCTACGGCGCGGAGTTCGGCAAGGCAATCAAGGAAGCATCCGGTTATGGTTGGACTGTCAAAAGCGCCAGTTTTAACTGGGCCGTACTTCGCGACGAAATCCAAAACGAGGTTTCGCGCTTGTCGAAAATATATGAAAATGTTTTGGCAAAAAACGGGGCTGAATTGTTTAAAGAACGGGCCGAATTTACCGGGCCCCATCGTTTACGCCTGACATCCTCCGGGCGGGAAATTTCCGCCAAGCATATACTGGTTGCCACAGGCGGTCAGCCCTGGTCACCAAATATTGCGGGTATTTCCCATGCTATTACCTCCAATGAAGCTTTCACTATGGACGATCTACCCAAACGCATTATGGTGATTGGCGGCGGGTATATTGCTTGTGAATTTGCCGGAATTTTTGCCGGGCTAGGGGCCAAAACAACGCAAGTCTACCGGGGGGATAAATTACTTCGCGGCTTTGATGAAGATATACGCTTGGCCGTTGATAAGGGGCAGGTACTGAACGGTATAGATGTTCGGTACGGCCAAAGTCCCACATCTATCAAGAAAATAGGTGGTGGTCTTAAAGTAAGTTTTGAAGACGGCACGCAGATTGCCACGGATTTGGTGATGATGGCAACGGGGCGCGTCCCCAACACATTCGGACTTGGTTTGGAAAACGCCGGGGTCAAGCTAGCCGACAATGGCGCCATTATTGTAGATGATTATTCCAAGACCAATAAAGCCCATATCTATGCCGTTGGCGATGTTACCGACCGGGTTAATTTGACCCCGGTGGCAATCCGCGAAGGCATGGCTTTTGTAGAGACGGTGTTTAAAAATAACAAACAAGCCTATGACCGCACGGATATTGCCAGCGCCGTGTTCACCCAACCGCCGGTTGGCTCAGTTGGGTTGTCGGAGGCGGATGCGCGGGCAAAACACAGGGGCGTTCAAATTTTCACTACAGATTTCCGTCCCATGAAAAACATCCTGTCCGGCTCTCAGCACAGATGCTTTATGAAGATGATAACGGCAGGCAAAAAACAGCGGGTCGTCGGCCTGCACATAGTTGGTGACTACGCAGGCGAAATCATCCAGGCCGCCGCCATAGCGGTGAAAGCCGGACTAACAAAAGCAGATTTCGACGCCACATGTGCAGTGCATCCGACATTAGCGGAAGAATTGGTGACGCTTTAAACCAATGAACCAACAACCCCGATAGCCAACAATATCTGGCCGCTGGCGTAGAGCGTCCAATTGATCTGTTTATCCAACGGGAATTTGAATTTGAAACGCTCGACAGCCAGCACTACGTCCGACGCTATAAACAATATTGCGCCGATAGGCACGAGCAGTGAGGGCAGGGTGGTGGTCAGGGCGGTGATACCCATGATGGTGATGACAGCTGAATAGGCGGCCACCGGGATTTTCATGTCGCCGGGCAATCCGGATTTTAGCCAAAGATAAAATCCTATGGTCAAAGCAATCATCACGGCGGATATACCCCACTCTACCGGGGTGAACATGGACAGCGGCACCATATGCCCAAATAGATAGGCGGCAAAAGCTACATGGGCAGCAAAAAATGCGATCAGGCCGGGTAGGAAAAATTTATCGCCGTGCGCACTTTTGGAAATGCTCTTGGGTTGCAGATCTAAGGGGTGCAGATCCAAAAAATAATCTCCCAGTGCCGACAAACCAAAACCCGCCGCCATGAGCAATAGCGGCGGTTCTGCTTGCAAGCAATACACAGCCAACAAAACTGCCATTGCGGCTTTAATAAATGGTCTAGCGCCAAAAAACGGACGCCGGCGTAGGACAAGAAAAACGACGGCAAAAAGTACTGCCAGTAAAAGTGTTGCCAATAAAACTATGGATGGGTTTGTCAAATCAAGCCTTGTTTTTCCAGTTTTCCGTCTTGATGATTTTATAGCCGACATAGATCAGGGCCAGCCCGACCAGTTCGGTGACATAAAGCACATTGACATGGCCCATACGGGTGAATGTACCGCCGATGCCGGGCAGTAATCCGCCGATAGCAATGAAGATATTACCTTTGAACCTGGCCTGATGATCCGACTTAGCATAATAGCGCACGGCGGAGTATATCGCGCCGCCAACCAGGAATATCATGGCGTAGATATTGATCGGTATGGAGAACATCCGCACCCATTGCCAGCCCAATACTTTGCCCGTGAGCTTGCCCGTAAACCCGTCCGGTATTACAATGGGCGACAGCATGACGCAAATCCCTGCCGCGATAATAATCGATACAATCAAGATGGTAGTAGCGTGGGCAAATTTGCGGTTCATCAACAAATAGACCGAGCCTTGGGCTAGAGGAAAGCCGCCCAAAAGCGCGCCGACAATATACCAGGCCTTGGTATTAAACTCGCTCCAACCAAACAATACATTGATGCTTTCCGTCAATGTGCCAAAGCCAAAGGTCGCAACCCCAATCGTCCACCACATAAGATATGTGGTACGGGTGCGTCGGTAATGAGCAAAAATTTCCCGGAAAAAATACAAGGAGAAAATCGTTGTGATGATGGGGATGTATTCAATATAATGGGTCATAATTATCTCTCAAATTTCATAAATTTTAGTTTTCGCGGAATATCTGCATCATCGCCTAGGCGGCGTTTTTTGTCTTCTATGTAGTCTGAAAACCCGCCTTCGAACCATTCCACATGGCTATTGCCTTCAAAGGCCAAAATATGGGTACAGATACGGTCGAGGAAAAATCTGTCATGGGAAATGATGACGGCGCAGCCTGCGAAATGTTCCAGAGCATCTTCGAGGGCTGACAGGGTTTCCATATCCAGATCATTGGTCGGCTCATCAAGCAAGAGCAGATTGGACGGTTTGGTCAGCATTTTGGCTAAATGCACGCGGTTGCGTTCCCCGCCCGACAGCTTGCCAACATTTTTTTGCTGATCGGTGCCTTTGAAATTAAATGCACCCACATAGGCTCTAGAGTTCATTTCGCGCTGGCCCAGATCAAGCACATCAACACCGCCGGTGATTTCTTCCCAGACATTTTTAGTCGCATCAAGGGCGTCGCGGCTTTGGTCAACATAGCCAAGCACCACGGTTTCGCCGACCTTGAACGTACCTTCGTCCGGTTGTTCTGCACCCGTAATCATCTTGAACAATGTGGTTTTACCGGCACCATTGGGGCCGATGACCCCGACAATACCGCCCGGCGGCAGGCGGAATGACAAATCTTTGATCAGGAGCTTGTCCCCGAAACCTTTGGCGATTTTATCGGCCTCAACCACAACATTGCCGAGCCTTGGACCGAGCGGAATACGAATTTCTGCCGTCGTCACTTTTTCGTTTTCGGCGGCGTCGCGCAGTTTTTCATAGGCCGAAATACGGGCTTTGGATTTGGCTTGGCGAGCTTTCGGGTTGGAGCGGATCCAGTCCAGCTCGCGCCTTAAGGCCCGTTCCTTGGCATCGCCCTCGCGGCCTTCTTGCTTCATACGTTTGTGTTTGGCGCCAGCCCATGAGGAATAATTGCCTTCGTGCGGAAGACCGCGCCCACGGTCTAACTCCAAAGTCCATGAAGTGATATTGTCGAGGAAATATCGGTCATGGGTAATGAGGATAATCGCGCCTTTATAGTTCTTGAGATAATTCTCAAGCCAGGCCACGGTCTCTGCGTCCAAATGGTTGGTCGGCTCGTCCATGAGCAGCATATCCGGGTTGGACAACAAAAGCTGACAAATAGCCACGCGGCGCGCTTCCCCGCCCGAAAGATTATCCACGGACCAGTCTTTGGGCGGGCAACCAAGGGCTTGCATGGCCATGTCGATTTTGCTGTCTATATCCCAGGCATCGCGGTTATCGACTTTCTCTTGAAGCTCGGTCATTTCCTCCATGAGTTCGTCGGTATAATCTTCGGCCATTTTCATGGCGACGGCATTATAAGCGTCGAAAATCTGCTTGTCCTCACAGCCCATAATCACATTGCCCCAAACGTCTTTGCTTTCGTCGAGACGTGGTTCTTGGGCCAGATAACCGATTTTGGCACCCTCGGAGGCCCAATGCTCGCCCGATACCTCGTCGTCCACTCCGGCCATGATTTTCAGCAAGGTTGATTTACCCGAGCCGTTAATGCCCACGACACCGATTTTGGCGTCCGGGTAAAATGACAAATGGATATTGTCGAGAATGGTTTTATTGCCAAATTTTTTGGTTAAACCCTGCATATGATAAATAAACTGACGTGCCACGAACGGCTCCTGTTTCAATTGTAAATACAACGGTGAAAATTTGCGTCTATATGGCGCGAGACGCACGACTTTGCAAGGGCGAAAACCGTAAGTCAATTACGTGAAAACTGCTTTTAGGGTGCTTATTGTTTAGCGGGTAACTTAACCGGGCTGTCCTCAACTTCAACTGTACCTGTTTCCAAAAGCGGTGCGCGTCTGGGCAGTATATTTGCATCCAACAAATTTTGCACCCGCCGCCGGGCGTCAACACGTAAATCTTCATAAAAAAGATTGAACGGGAGAGTTCTGTATTTACCGCCAAAGCGGTTGGGCCTGCGAAAGCTTTTCTGTTTTGGTTTGTCCAGCAATAATATACCGCCTTGGCATTGCGCCCCAGTTTGTTGGGGCATAGGTGCGGGGGCTACATCTTCGCCCAGACCTTCCGCCGCCACCCCCCCGAGATGCAAACGCGCCGGGGCGTAATCCGTACCGTCCGTCCATAACAGTGGGTTTATACATAGAAGTGGCCGCCCACGCACTGAATCGAGGCGGCCAGCATCGTCCCATACCATGGTTTTTTGGACAAACATCCGCGCCCGTTTTTTCTCTGATGGTTCAAAAGCCCCAAAAGCAATAACGCAATTGATATCCTGTTTGCCAAGGCAAGGCTTAAGCTTGGGAAACTTGCGCTCAAAACTGTCCAGGGTCAAAGGATGATCTATAATATAGGCGGCGGCGAGTTTTTGGGCACGTTCACCACCAAAAAACTCCTGTAATAATCTTTGAACATGCAACCCGCCTTGGCCGTAGCCGACCAGAACGATTGGCCGATCGGGCGGGTTTTCGGCTATGAATACTTGAAAAGCGCGCCGCACATCGCCGTAAGCAAAAATCTGTGCATCCATAGAATCGTCGCGGTTGGTCATAAATGTATACAGCGCCGCTTGGCGATAAACCGGCGCATAGACACGGCCAGAATTTCTGTAAGGCAGAATATAATTGGGGAGAGCAATGCGTGTAAGTCTACGTTGTAGCTTTTCAGAATTGACCGGTGCATTCCAGTGCACGCCGCCAAGATAAAATGTAGGTATGACGACGAAAATGTCGCCGCCGGGTATGTTTATAGGATCAATGTCTGGTACGGGGTGGTGTAACCATGCATTGCTTTGGCTATAATCTGGCGCGGGCGGGGGGACATAAGTTTGAAACGGTTGGCCGGGGTCGTTTAAGGACTGAAATACATCATCCCGGTAATACCAAAACGCCATGACAATTATAACTGCAAGTAAGCCAATACAAATGCCAAAAAATATGCGTATATGTTCAAGGCCCAATTTTGAAAAAAAAAGGTTTGGAAAAGTTTGACTTGGTAAAGCTTGTTTGGGCAAAATTTATCTCCAGAATACAATAATTCTATTTACTGTAACAGATTGATAAGCGTACAACACCTAGCAACAATAGGAAAGCCAACAAAATGACAAAACCGCCACCTGTACACCAGCCTTTAGAGACCGGGCCAAAAAAACACAGGTTCTTTACCTCCCTGCGCAATAGTTTTTTCACTGGCATCATAGTCGCTCTGCCGATTGGATTGACGGTTTGGTTGATTGCCTGGTTCGTCAATATAGTCGATACCAAGGTCAAGCCCCTCATTCCGGCAGAATTTGTGCCTGGGTGGGTGTTTGCAATTCCTGGCCTTGGTATTATGATTTCCATTGTCGCCCTTTGGCTTTTAGGAGCTTTGGCCACCAATTTTTTGGGCAGTCGTCTGTTGCGGTTTGGGGAAAACCTAGTGTCGCGGGTTCCCTTGGTGCGCAATATTTACAAAACGCTCAAGCAAATTGTTGTGACTATGGCCCAGCAAAAAGATCAGGCCTTCAAGGAGGTGTGCTTGTTGGAATACCCGCGCAAAGGTTTGTGGGCGGTCGGGTTTATCACATCGGATCTTAAAGGTGCGCCGTCCCAACACCTCCAGGATGATTATGTATGTGTATTTGT
Organism: Alphaproteobacteria bacterium; assembly: GCA_024278855.1. Lineage (GTDB taxonomy): Bacteria > Pseudomonadota > Alphaproteobacteria > Caulobacterales > Maricaulaceae > Robiginitomaculum_A. The sequence goes on from JAJRSJ010000007.1 coordinate 36,280, forward strand.
ACCGACGACACCCAATCCGACCTCGGGGTTTTTGCTGTTTGTCAAACGTAAAGACTTGAAAATTCTTGATATGACCCCCGAAGAAGGGGCAAAAATGATTATTTCAGGCGGCATGGTTGCTTCTGATAAAGATTTGCAAAAACTGGAAGACCCGACGCCGTCTCTTTAGGCTCTTTTGGCGTTTGAAACTTTAACCGGACTTCATCAGCTTGATTCCCAGGTCTTGCTCAAACAGATATAGCAATATTCGGGCCGCCTGACCGCGCCCAGTTTGCAAATTGCGGTCAGTGCTTGCCAGCAGTCTTGCGTCGGTCACAGCGGTTTCCAACAGGTTTTTGTGCTTGTCAAGATTGGCGAGCTTATAGGCCGGTAGCCCGCTTTGGCGCGCCCCTAAAAGATCACCGCTACCGCGCAATGTCCAATCTTGCTCGGCGATTAAAAATCCGTCTTCGGTTTCGCGCATGATGTTCAGCCGGGCTTTGCTGCTGACCCCAAGCGGGCCTTTGTAGAGCAAAATACAGGATGATTGTTTGTCATTTCGCCCGACCCGGCCCCGCAGTTGATGCAGTTGCGCCAGACCGAACCGTTCGGCATGTTCAATGACCATGACCGTAGCCCCGGGCGCATCCACCCCGACTTCAATGACGGTGGTTGCCACCAAAATATCATATTGCCCGCGTTTGAAACCTGTTGATATTGCCTCTTTTTCTTTGGCTTTCATGCGCCCGTGCAACAGGCCAACCCGGTCGCCGAACCGGGCCGACAGGTACGAAAAACGCTCTTCCACCGAGGCCAAATCAATCAGGTCGGACTCCTCAACCAAGGGGCAGACCCAATAAACTTGCTCGCCCTTTTCCAAAACCCGCTCCAAGCCGTCAATGACCGCTTGCATTTTATCTACGGGAACAATGCGGGTGTCTATGGGTAGGCGGCCTGCCGGTTTTTCGTCCAACCTTGAAATATCCATATCCCCATAAGAAGTCAGGGCCAGGGTGCGCGGGATCGGGGTGGCGGTCATCACCAAAATATCCGGGCTCACGCCCTTTTGGCTTAGGCGTAATCTATCGCGCACGCCGAAACGGTGTTGTTCGTCGATTATGGCGAGGCCGAGATTGTTAAGCTCCACATGTTCCTGGAACAAAGCATGGGTTCCGCACAAGACATCAATATGCCCGTCCACCAGCCCGCTTAATATGGCTTGTCTTTGCTTGCCTTTATCGCGCCCGGTCAAGGCTTCGACCACCAGATTGGCCGGGGCCAGAAATGCGTCTAATGAGGCTTTATGTTGGCGGGCCAGAATTTCGGTCGGCGCCATAATCGCCACTTGCGCGCCCGCCTCGCAAATATGAGCGGCGGCCAGTGCTGCGACAAAGGCTTTTCCCGCCCCCACATCACCTTGGAGCAAGCGTGCCATACGGGTATCGGCGCTGAGGTCTGCCTGAATTTCTGCAAATGTCCGGGATTGCGCCCCCGTAGGCTTGAACGGTGCGCCGTCCAAAACCTCTTTGACATATTCACCGGACGCTTTGAAACTGCGTCCGCTTTGCCGTCTCGAATGTTCCCGCGACAAAGCCAAGGCAAGTTGGCGGGCTAGTAATTCATCATAAGCGAGCCGGCGGCGGTGCAAGGTGTCCTCACCGGCCTCGACTTTGCTGGTGGGCGCGTGCAGGGCTTGCAAGGCCGTGCGCCAACTGGGCCAATCATATTTAGCCAACATGGCTTTGTCTTGCCATTCCGGTAAATCCGGGCAGTTTTCCAAGGCACCCGCCACGGCCTTGCGGGCCATTTTTTGTGACAGGCCTGCGGTGAGCGGATACAGGGTTTCAAATTCCGGTATACCTCCTGCGTCTTTGAGCGGCACCATATAATCCGGGTGGGTCATTTGGGCTTGGCCCCGGAAATGCTCTATTTTACCCGAGATTACCACAATACCGCCGGGCGGTAATATCCGCAGTAAATAATCCGGGCGGGCATGAAAAAATGTCAATTCAAGCTCGCCGCTGTCATCAGAGACGAAAACCCGGTAGGGAAGCCGTCTGGTGGCACCGGGGCTGTGTTTATCGACAATTACCGTGAGAACAACCAGATCGCCGTCAACGGCACTGGTGATAGCAGGTAATTTTATGCGTTCCACCAAGCCGCTCGGCGGGGTTAACACCACATCACGAATGCGCCGCCCCATGGATTTTTCGAGCAATTCAGCGGAGCGCGGGCCAATACCAGAAATGGTGCTGATATCAGCGAATAACGGGAAAAGTATATCAGGTCTCATTTTTGCATTTTGCGCCTAGTTTCCCATGACTGCAAGGAAATCATGGACTATAGAAGCCATCTTGGAGATTCGTATGAGCACATTACCAAAATTTCAAAATGAGAAACGCATAAAAAAACTGATACACCGCTCTGGTTATCGGGGCTTCAAAGAGGTGGATTTAATCCTCGGCGGTTTCGCAAAGACCCATGCCCGCGCGTTGAACCAAGAAGAATTTGTCCAATTTGAAACCCTGCTCGAACAAAAAGACCATGATATTTACGATTGGATTACAGGCACCCAGGCGCTGCCAAAAGAATTTGATACCCCCTTGTTCACCAAGCTATGTAATTTTATGCCTGATATAGTGAAATAAATGCAAGCAATCCAGACATATGCGGATGCCAAAGGGGTTTGGCAGGTCGGGGAATTAACCGAGGGGGCTGATGCTTATGTTTTTGCCAAAGCGGCCCATTTGCGCTGGAAGACGGGGCGCGGCGGGTTTTGTGTATTCGTGGCCCGCGACGAAGCCCGCGCCGGGGCGTTTCGCGCCGCCGTAGAGTTTTTTGCCCAAAAGAACGACCAGAAGAACAATATGGATATAGAGGTGCTGTATTTCCCGGCCTGGGACTGCTTGCCCTATGACCGGATTTCGCCGAGCCGCACAATCGCATCAAGGCGGGCAGGGTGCTTGCATCATTTGTGTCATCTGGACGAGGCTAAACCCACAATCCTTGTGACCACCATCAATGCTCTGTGCCAAAAAGTACCGCCGCGCACCCTTATGGGCAAGGCTGGTTTGCGTTTGGTCAAGGGCGCGCAGGTTAAGCGCGAGACATTGGAGCAATATTTCACCATGAACGGCTATACCCGCGCCTCTATGGTGATCGAGCCGGGCGATTATGCCATTAGAGGCTCGTTGGTTGATGTGTTTCCGCCCGGATTTGACGAGCCCGTGCGTCTGGATTTTTTTGGTGATGAGCTGGAAAGCCTGCGCTCATTTGATGTGGATAGTCAGCGTTCAACCAATCGTCATGACAGGCTCGGTCTAGCGCCCGTGAGCGAGGTATTCCTTAACCCCGAGAGCATTGCCAAGTTTCGCACATCTTACATTGCCGCATTTGGCGGCGGACTCAGCAATGATCCGGTCTATGCCGCCGTAAGCCAAGGCATTCGCTATCAGGGTTTGGAACATTGGCTACCTTTGTTCACGGACAAGCTCGAAACAGTGTTTGATTATGTGCCGGATACGTCTTTGTGGGCGTTTGATGCCCAGTGTATAGAGGCGCGTAATGAGCGCGGTAAATTGATCGCCGACTATTATCAGGCCCGGCAAGAACATGTTGGGAAAAAAGGTCATATTGAGGAGACATCCGCCTATAGGGCCTTGCCGCCCGAGCGGTTATATGTAGAGAATACGGATTTTGAAGATAAGGTAAATTCTTTAACCGCAAGAAATCATTCACCTTTTTCACTAGCGTTATCAAAAAACACTATGAATATGGCGGCTGTAGCGGCCCGTAATTTCTCCAAGGAACGCCAAAGCGAAGGCGTCAATGTTTTCGGAATTGCGGCAGATTATATGCGCCAGCTATCCCGCTCTGGCCAAAAAGTCTTGCTAGCGTCATGGACGGACGGGTCTAGCGAGCGCATGGGCGGGGTGTTCGCAGACCATGACCTGGTTATAGGTTCGGTCAGCACGGCCGCAGAGATGTCAAACTTGGCCGCAGGCAGTATTAAACGCATTGTCCTGCCGGTCGAGAACGGATTTACCTACGGCGATATAAGCGTTTTAAGCGAACAGGATATACTGGGCGACCGTTTGGTGCGCCGGGGACGTCGTAACAAAGGCAAGAATTTTATCGCCGAGGTGTCCGCCTTGTCCGAGGGTGATTTGGTCATTCATATTGACCACGGGCTTGGGCGCTATTTGGGACTTGAAACCTTGCCCGTTGCGGACGCCCCCCATGATTGTCTCAAGCTTGAATATGCCGGCGGCAGTACGCTTTACCTTCCGGTGGAAAATATTGAACTGTTGTCGCGCTACGGGGCAGGGGGGGACCATCCGGTGCTTGACCGGCTCGGCGGGGCCGCGTGGCAATCACGCAAGGCCAAAGCCAAGCAACGCCTGAAGGACATGGCCGAGCGGCTGATAAAAATTGCCGCCGCCCGCGCCCTTAAAACCTGCGAGCCGGTTCAGGTGGTGGACGGAGAATTCGCCGAGTTTTGCGCCCGCTTTCCCTATGTGGAGACCGAAGACCAGATGGGGGCCATTGAGGACGTGGTTGACGATCTCACAAGTGGCCGTCCTATGGACAGGTTGGTGTGCGGTGATGTGGGCTTTGGCAAGACCGAAATTGCCTTACGTGCCGCCTATCTTGCGGCGATGAACGGGCAACAGGTCGCCGTGGTCACGCCGACCACAATCTTGTGCCGCCAGCATTTTGCGACATTTACCCAGCGGTTTAAAGGCTTGCCCATAAAAATCAGGCAATTGTCACGGCTCGTGTCTGCCAAAGACGCCAAAGCGGCCCGGGCGGAACTGGCGAGCGGACAATGTGACATCATTATCGGCACCCACGCTTTGTTGGCAAAATCGGTGAAATTCTCCGACCTTGGTTTGCTGATAGTTGATGAGGAACAACGTTTCGGAGTTGGTCACAAAGAACGCCTCAAAGCCATGCGGGCCAATGTGCATGTATTGACTTTGACCGCCACACCCATACCGCGCACCTTGCAAATGGCCGTGTCGGGCATACGGGATTTATCCTTAATCGCCACCCCGCCCGTCGACCGTCTGGCCGTGCGCACCTATATCACGCCTTGGGATACGGTTATTTTGCGCGAGGCATTATTGCGCGAACGTTACCGGGGCGGGCAGAGCTTTTTCGTGGTGCCGCGCATTGCGGATTTGCGCAGATGCGAGGAGTTTTTGCGCGAACATGTACCGGAAGTTAGCTATGTCATGGCCCACGGCCAGATGAAGCCTGCGGCCCTTGAAGATGTGATGACGGCCTTTTACGACCGTAAATATGATGTGCTCTTATCCACCTCCATCATTGAGAGCGGCATCGATATTCCGTCTGCCAATACCATGATTATTTACCGGGCTGATAGATTTGGGTTGGCGCAGCTCTACCAGATGCGCGGACGGGTTGGCCGCTCGAAAGTCCGTGCCTATGCCTATATGACCACACCGGAGCAACGGGTGATGACCAAGGGCGCATTGCAGCGCCTCAAGATATTGCAGTCCCTGGACACGCTCGGCGCAGGGTTCTCCTTGGCCAGTCATGATTTGGATATGCGCGGCGGCGGCAACCCTCTGGGCGAGGAACAATCAGGCCATATCAAGGACTTAGGCGTAGAACTTTACCAACACATGCTCGAAGAAGCCGTGGCGGAACTGCGCGAAGACGACAGTGTGACGAGCCGCTCATGGTCACCCCAGGTCAATATTGGCGTCCCGATTTTAATCCCCGAAAGCTATGTGGAGGATTTACATGTCCGCATGTCGCTGTACCGCCGATTGTCGGAATTACAAGACGGGACTGCGAGCAATGCATTTGCGGCCGAGCTGATAGACCGGTTTGGGCCTTTGCCCCGTGAAGTGGATTATCTCTTGCAGGTTATGTCCATTAAGCGGTTGGCCCGTGCGGCCATGGTCGCCAAGATTGATGCTGGCCCCAAGGGCGCGGTATTTACATTCCGCCACCAAGACATTAAAGACCCGGCAGCAATTCTGGGCGCTATGCAAACCCATCCCAATTGGCGTTTGCGCCCAGACCAGACAATACTCGTACCTGCCAAATTGACCGATCCGGCCATGCGTCTTAATAGTGTCGAGCAAACATTAAAGAGCTTGGTGAAAGGCTAATTCTTCCCTACAGCTTAGAAAAATATAAGAAAAAATTTAAATTAGGCTGCGCTAGTCGTTACCGCATTTGTTTCTAGCGTGGTCATGGTCAGCTCCAACTTTATATTGAGTGCTTCGCCGGTATCAGGTGCGCTTAATGTTGCGCATTTCAAGATTGTGTCTAGTCGTTCAGAAACCGGTTCAAGCTGGGCGGCGGTTTGGCCCGGGAAAGCTATGGCAAATACATTGGTTTTTATACGCGCCGTAATGTCTTGCAAGCGCACTAGGTTTTTTATCATAACGCCGATCTGTCCGTAAGACGCCCCTATGGCTATTTCGGGATCGAAATTATCGGCCGGAGAAATACGGATAAGGCACAAGCTGACCGGCATGTTTTGATCGTGGTAGAACTTTACAACCCGGGACAAGTGGGCATTAAAGAAAGATTCGTTGAACAATTGTGTAGAAGTATCCGTACATAAATCTCCGCCGAGCACGCTAAATTCGTCTTTTAGCGTTGTGTGCATGCGGTGGAAATTTGCTTGTTCCAGTACCCGCGCACTAATATCAACCAAGGTGGCGCTGGCCTCCAAGACATCATTCATGCCCGCTTCGTAAACGGATTTCAGGTCTCTGGGGGCGATGTTTTTCGCCAATAAAAGCGCGGGGACATGGTATAATTTTGCGTTCTTGCGCATGGTTTGCGTGACGGAGAGAGCCGAGTCTATTGAGTTTAAACCGTTCATAACCACGGCATCAAAGGTTTGTTCGTATAAATAATCAAAGGCGGTAAATGAGGTAAAGGCAGCAACAACCCTGACGTTCTTGCGCTGCAAGGCATTGATGACGATCATAAATTCAGGGGAAGCCTTACCGACAAACAAAATGTTAAACGGATCGTGCTTTTGGGTCTGTGGCCGTTGGTGGCTAATCCCGAAATCTTGCTCCAGGGTTTGCAGGCGTAATTTTATTTCCTGTTCCATGCTCGCCAACCGGGTTAAACCAATAGTGCGCAAGACAATTTGGGCCGGGTGGTATGGTTCTATCAACACGGAATCAAAGGCTTCATTGTGCAAAACCGGGGTGGATTTCATCAATGCCAATACCGGAATGCTCAAACCCCCATACATGGCTTTGATATTTGCCAAAAATTCCTGAGTTTGGTCGGAAAAACCATTGGTCATTACAACAATAGCTACGGGGGCGTTAGCCGTGAGCTTGCTATGATCAAAATCATTATTATCGAAGCACACAGGCAAAAACCCGCGCCTTTCAAATGCACCCTTAAGGTCATCAATTGCTGTTGTGGCATCCGTTAGGATCAATACCGTTTTTACCAGTTCAGTCATGAATTACGCCCAATTCGAATCGTTTCATCCTAAATATACAAAGGCGAGCGTTACCCAGACGTAAATATTCAGGACATTTATAATTTACACATGCCGAAACACATGAAAACGCTGTAACTGGAAGCAAATGAACTCCGCACCCCTATCCAAATGGGTTGCGTTTTTGCCACCAGCCGGTTTTTTTAGGCCCATTGTCTTTAGAGGTTTTGGGGTCTTTAGAGGTTTTGGGGTCTTTAGAGGCTTTGGCGTCTTTCGTGTCTTTGCTTTTTGACTTTTTGCTGTCCTTAACTGGCTTAGGTTTTGCTTTGGCCTTTGCTTTGGGTTTGGGGTCGTCCTTAGTCACTATGTCCGCCTTTGTTGCTTTTACCGGTTTGGTCGTTTTCACAGTTGTTTTTTTCTCAGTTTCAGGCTTTTTGCGGCGCGAGGTTTTCTTGGCCTCCGGTTTGTCATCACCAAGCTTATCCGCCTTTTTGGCTGCAGGTTTACGTTTGCGCACCGGTTTTTTCTCGCCGGGGTTTTGCGGTTCTGGTTTCGCACTTTCAGGTTTTTTGCCTGTTGATTTTGCGCGAGCAGGTTTCTGTGTGGGTTTTTCACCAACAGATGCTTTCTTCACGTCTCCGCCAGCGGGTTTCTCGGCGTGGCCATGCTTGGCTTTGCCCTCAGTTTTTTGATCCGAATTTTCCGGTGTCTGGTTAGATACATTGCCGTCGCGGTTCTGGTTGCCGCGCCGCCTGCGTCCGCCGCGCCTGCCACGCCGTCTTTTGCTTTTTGACGGCTTGTTGTTATCATCAGTTTCAGAATGGGCTGCTTGGTCTTGTTCGCCGTCATTTGGTTGGTTTTGCCCTTTATTGCGGGGCTTTGAGCGTCTGGCGTTGTTGGATTTACGATTTTCCTTGGCGATTTTCTCAAGCGGGTCCGCACCTGCATCCGCTTTTTTGCCAAGCCGTTCAATCTCAAAGTCTGGCCGGATTAAACTTGGGTCTGCAACAATTTCAGCAAACATGTCGTTTTGGGCTTCAATTTCGTTGAGCAGATCGCGCTTTTCATTGAAAAGATACTGGGCCACATCCGGGGTGACTTTAATTCGGATCCGTTTGCTTGCCCCGCGAATACCTTCTTCTTCGATGGCGCGAAGGGCTTTAAGGGCACTGGAATCAATCGAGCGTTTGCGCCCGACACCATTACAATGTTCACAGGAAGCCGAGGAGCCTTCAAGCAGGCTACGTCTGCGCCGCTGTCTGGACAATTCCATCAGGCCGAACTGGGAAATTTTGCTCATTTGTACGCGCGCCCGATCATCCGCAAGGGCTGAGCGCATTCTCTGTTCGACGGCACGGTTATTGCGGTTTTGGTCCATATCAATAAAGTCGATGACCACAAGCCCGGCCAAATCACGCAAGCGCATTTGACGGGCCACTTCGTCGGCCGCTTCCAAATTGGTTTTAAGGGCCGTGCGCTCCACATTGCGCTCTTTGGTCGAACGACCGGAATTGACATCAACGGACACCAGAGCTTCGGTCGGGTGAATGACCAGATACCCGCCGGAACGCAATTGCGCCACGGGTTCAAGGCAGTTTTCAATTTGGCTCTCGACCTGATAGCGCAAAAACAAGGGGATATCGTCCTTATAGGGTTGCACATTTTTCGCATGACTTGGCATGAGCAACTTCATAAAATCTTTTGCCAAACGATAAGCATCATCACCTTGCACATAGACTTTTTCTATGTCCTTGCCGTACAGGTCGCGAATGGAGCGTTTAACCAAATTGGCTTCCTCGTGGATCAGGGCAGGGGCAACGCTCGTCAGCGTGGTTTTGCGAATAGTGTCCCACAATTTGGATAAATATACATAATCCCGCTTGATCTCGGTCTTGGTGCGTTTGGCCCCGGCCGTGCGGACAATTAGGCCCATGCCTTGGGGGACTGATAATTCGCTCATAACCGATTTCAAGCGCTTGCGGTCTGAACCATTGGCGATTTTGCGCGAAATGCCGCCGCCGCGCGGGGTGTTTGGCATAAGCACGCAATAGCGACCAGCAAGGGATAAATAAGTCGTCAAGGCCGCGCCTTTATTGCCGCGTTCTTCTTTGACCGCTTGTATCAACAAAATTTGGCCGCGTTTGACCACTTCCTGGATTTTATAGCGGCGTCTGGCCATGCGTTTGCGGCGCGCACCGTGCATTTTTGCTTGCTCGGCTTCAAGCTCTGCGTCTACGGCGTCAACAACATCTTCTTCCCCGCCGTCATCATCATCTGTATCATCACTGGCACCGTCTTTGTCATCATCATCATCGTTATCGGTAGCCTCATCTTCGTCTTTATCTTCCTCTTCAGCATTTTTTTGATCATCATCATCGGCTTTACCGGCAGATTTGTTTCTACCCCCCTTCTTTGCGGACGGTTTTTGCTTCTTTTCTAAATTTTCTTCTTCATCTTCCTCGTCCTGCAAACTTTCAGCTTGTTCTGCAGCCAGCAAGACTGCGCGGTCTTCATGGGGGATTTGGTAATAATCAGGATGGATTTCCGAAAACGCCAAAAAGCCGTGGCGATTGCCGCCATATTCGACAAAAGCAGCCTGCAAGGATGGTTCTACCCGTGTAACGCGGGCTAGATAGACATTTCCGCGAATTTGCCGTTTGGCGGCGCTTTCAAAATCAAGATCTTCGAGGCGGGTTCCGTCGACCACTGCCACCCGGGTTTCTTCGGGGTGGGAGGCGTCGATTAACATTGTTCGTGACATAATATTCTCCGAAGCGGCTCAATCTCGGATGATTAGACGGATTTGGGGCGCGATCTGTTTGTATCGGGATCGGCGCCAGCCGTGTATCAAGGTAAAATATGTTGAGTGTGAGCCGCTTAATTTGTGTTAAAATTTGTACGTTAAGTACGTGTAAGAGTGCATAAACCCGTACCAATACGACCACCGCAGGTTTGCCTGCGGGGTTTTTAGTGCCGAATGTGTGTGGGTTTTGCATAAATTTCCAAGTTAAAGCTCCGTAAACGGAGCGTTATTTACTGAGTTTGGCGTTACGCGCCTAAACTCATAGTCTGTATGTGGCACATAAACTCCAAAATTGCCAAGAGGAAATGTGTTTAATGTGTAAAAGCTTATATCTTGAGCTTAAGTGCAGAGCCTAAGCGCCGATTTTTTCAAATCGTAACCTTTCATCAAATATCTATAGGCAATAGGGGGTATGATGATAAATTTATTGGCATTTCGCATAAACCTATGGGCAAAATTGCCGGGTTTTTATGGTTTGCCTATGCTATATATTTTATTCATGGGGCAGGTGTTTTTAGGCCAACAGGCTTACGGGGCAGAGATATCCGTCATTTCAGCCTATAAAAACGGTCTCTATGTAGACGAATCAGAGCATACACGGCTTCGCTTGCAGGTAAGGTTGGAAAAACCGCCAAATGTATTTTTCATGGCCGGCGACAAGCCCCGCATTGTCATTGATTTTAAAAATGCGAAATTAAGCCGAGGTTTACAGGACATGGCTCTAGATAATATAGCCAATGGCAAGTCGTATTTTACCGGAGAGGGGGGGATCACCAAACTTCGCTTTGCTCGGCGCGGTCAGCAAGGTTTGCGGTTTGTGGCTGATCTGAAGCAAAGTGCCAGTTATGTGTCACACTCATATGTTGACGGCGTGTTTGAAGTGCTTGTTGGCTATCAAGCCGGGGGGAAGACTAAAAACACCCCAAACCATAAAGTGCATACCGTGCCTGTTCCTGTTGTGCCTGTACCAAGGTTAAAACCGAGTTTGCGGGTGCAAATACATGACGGTATCCCTGTGCCGAGGTTGAAAGCCTCCCGGCGTCAACACTTGGCTAAACGTCTAGCTACCAAAAAACCAACACCCAAAAAACCGGTTATTGTCATCGATCCTGGCCACGGCGGCAAAGACCCTGGCGCCGTCGGGCGCGCACGGGTTATGGAAGAGCATATTACCTTAAAAGCGGCCATAGAATTGCGCAGACAATTACAAGCCAGTGGTAAATACAAGGTGGTGTTGACCCGTGCTAGCGACATATATGTTGACCATGATAAACGGGTTTTAATCGCCCGTAAGGCGGGGGCGGATTTGTTTATCTCCTTGCATGCAGACTCCCTTAAAACGTCCAGCGCACGCGGCGCCTCGGTTTATACGCTTTCCAACCGGGCAGAAGCCAGAACCCATAAGGTCGTGCGGGCGCAAAATTGGGTTTTAGACGTTGACCTCGCCACTACATCGGACCCGGTTGGCAATATATTGGTTGACTTGGCTCAAAGAAAAACTTTAACAAAATCAGAGCGTTTTTCTAATATCCTGATCCCGGAATTAAAGCGAAGCTCAAAACTTTTGAACAATACCCATCGTCGGGCCGGGTTTTATGTGCTCCTGGCACCAGATGTGCCGGCCGTTTTGTTGGAAATGGGTTTCCTGTCCAATGCCCAGGATGAAAAACTGCTTAACACCGCCGCACACCGTAAAAAATTGATGAAAAGTGTAGCTCGGGCCATTGATAAATATTTTAAGCCGTAAATTTTATACACAAATACGGTTACAAATCGGGGTTTGAGGCTTATACTGGACGGGATTCGTCGTCTGCCTCCGTGCCAAACTTAATCAAACTAGGCCTTATTTATGCCCAAGTTTAAACTTTAAAGACCAATATGAGCAGTAAAGACCCTAAAATAGTTGAACACGCCGATCAGGCAGATCAGGCCAAGCCGTCTAGGTGGCCTCTATATTGGAAAATCACCAAATATGTATTTGCTGGCGGCTCGGTGCTTGGGGTGTTTAGCTTGATTTTTACAGGCGTATTTATTGTTCGCGCCGTTCGGGATTTGCCGACATTGGAGGCCGTACAACAATATGCGCCTGCCGTGATGTCGCGGGTACATGCCGGGGACGGTAAACTTATCGCTGAATACGGTATTGAAAAACGGGTTTTTGTGCCCATAAATGCCATTCCCATACAAATACAACATGCATTGATCGCTTCGGAAGATCAGCGTTTTTATACCCATGACGGCTTTGACCCCAGAGGGTTTGTACGGGCCATGCGGGCCAATATCGGCCATAAACTTAAAGGCAGGCGTCTTGAGGGTGGTTCAACCTTGACCCAGCAAGTCGCCAAACATTTCTTGGTCGGCGATGAGCGCAATGTCGCCCGGAAAATTCGTGATATTTTCATTGCCAAGCGTATTGAGAAAGCCATTAGCAAGGACGAAATCCTCGAGCTTTACTTAAATGACGTGTATTTTGGCCGCAGAGCTTACGGTATTGCTGGCGCGTCGCTGAATTATTTTAACAAGCCTTTGGACAAGCTTAGCCTTGGGGAGATGGCCTATTTGGCGGGCTTGGTTAAAGGGCCAAGCAATTATCAATTGGACAAAAACCAAGACCGGGCCATCAATCGGCGCAATTATGTTTTAAACCGAATGGCGGCGGACGGTTATATTACGCCTGAACAAAACGCTGCGGCAAAACTTGAAGACTTGAGCGTATCAGAACGCTTGCGCGGTGATGAATATCTGGCTGCGGAATATTTCGTGGCTGAGGTTCGCAAGCAAATCAATACGATGTACGGCGAGGCGCAGCTCAATGAAGGCGGGCTTTCTATCCGGACCACCCTGGATACCAAAATGCAACTCATGGCCCGCAAGGCGCTGCGGCGCGGGCTGGAAATGTATGATCGCCGCCACGGGTTTCGCGGGCCCATAGCCCGTGTGGAGACGGGTCAGGATTGGCGCGATTTTTTGAACGAATTTACCCCGCCGAAAGATATTTCCCCCTGGCAGGTAGCCGTGGTGCTAAAAGCCGAGGGCGAAATTGCGGAAATCGGTTTTGCGGACGGCGAAAACGGCTCTATCCACATCAAGGATATAGATTGGGCCAAGCAAGTCGCCGCCGATTTTAAGCTAGGGCCGGCCCCCAAATCTGTCACGGAAGTCTTCGCTAAAAATGATGTTATTTTGGTGGAGCGTAAACCAGATACCGAAGCTGATAATAGCTATAATCTCCGCCAGATACCAATCGCCAATGGCGGGATTATTGCTATGGATCCGCACACTGGCCGGGTTTTGGCCCTTGTGGGTGGCTATAGTTTTTCTCAAAGCCAGTTTAACCGCGCTACCCAAGCCTATCGTCAGCCCGGATCGTCCTTCAAGCCCTTTGTCTATATGGCGGCACTGGATAGCGGGCTTACCCCGTCGAGCCAGATATTGGACGCGCCTTTTGTCATCGAACATAATGACCGCGATGAAAGCTGTATGGAGCAGTTGCGAGAGGGGCAAAGCAGGTTGGTTTTCGGGCCGCAAGACCCTGAGCCAGACATACAGCCAGAAACCCCGGATGCTGTGCCACAAGAAGTATTATCACGCGGCCAGTTGGGGGAAGACGGTGAAAAAATCGAATGCGGCCCGGTGTTTTATAAGCCGGCAAATTTCAACGCTGGGCAATGGTACGGGCTATCAACACTTAGGCTCGGGATTGAAAAATCCCGTAACGCCATGACGGTGCGCCTCGCTAGCGATATTGGCATGGCCGCCATTAACCGATATGGCCGCAGTTTTGGCATTTATGATGAGACCAAACACGAACTGGCCTGGGCTTTGGGGGCCGGGGAGACGACTTTGCTGCGCATGGCTTCGGCCTATGCCGCCATTGTTAACGGCGGCAAGAAAGTGACGCCAACAATGCTTGACCGGGTGCAAGACAGTACGGGCAAGACCGTCTATTCCCATGACAACAGGGCCTGTCCTGAATGTGGTATGGATGAATGGGCTGAGGGCATGATGCCGTCAGAACTCCCCGATGAGCGCGATGTGGTGGTTAGCCCTGTGACCGCTTACCAAATGACTTCCATGTTGGAAGGGGTGGTCAAGCGCGGTACGGGTCGGCAAATGCTACGGTTAGGGCGGCCGATTGCGGGCAAAACCGGAACAACCAATGATTACAAAGATGCCTGGTTTATGGGTTTTTCACCGGATTTGGTGGTGGGGGTTTATGTGGGCTATGATACGCCGCGCTCGCTAGGCACGGAGACAGGCTCTCAGGCGGCTGGCCCGATCTTTAGGTTTTTCATGGCGGACGCGCTCAAAGACAAGCCAAAACTGGCATTTCGGATCCCCGACGGTGTGTTGCTGGCTCCGGTGGATCAGGGTAGCGGTGAGCCGTCCTATATTGGTGCGCCTAATTTTATTTTTGAGGCCTTTAAGCCCGGTACGGAACCACGCATCGGCGGTAACCGCAACAAGATTAGTGTCGGCGGCAGCGGCAGCTATGACGGTTTTGATTTTGGCTTTGGCAATCAAGGCGGGCAAGAGAGCCGGGCGGGTGAACCAATAGAGCAACCCGCTCAAGGTGCGCAAGATGCCCAAACGCAAAATGATGCAAATTTACCAATTTCGCCGGATGCGGAAGCTCGGTCGCGGCCCCCAAAACCCGAGCCCAAGCCAGAAGATGCTGAAGATGCTGAAGATGAGGTAGACCTGGACGACGGCTTGTACTAGAAGCCTTCAACACGAAAATTTAAAGGTCTAAGAAATGGCGGCAGAACACGATCAGTTAAGCGCGCAAATCAAGCAGTCTATTGCACTGCTGAGGAGGCGTCTTTGACCCTGAAGAATCTGAACGGCGCCTTGCCGAAATAAATGCCCTGATTGAGAGCCCTGATTTTTGGAATGGCGCCGCCAAAGCCCAAGCCATGATGCGTGAGCGCGGGCGCTTGGAAACGGCGTTTGAGCAAATATCCAATTTGGAAAGTGAACTGGCTGATACGCTGGAGCTTATTGAAATGGCCGAAGCTGAAAACGATGTTGATATATTGGAAGAAGCCTCGGACACATTGGTTTCATTAGAAAAACAAGCCGGAAAAGCCGAGATAGAAGCGCTCTTGTCCGGGGAGGTTGACGCCAATAATGCTTTTGTAGAAATTCATCCCGGGGCAGGCGGTACCGAGGCTCAGGACTGGGCTCAAATGCTGTTGCGCATGTATGTGCGCTGGGCTAATAAGCGCGGCATGAAGGTCGAAATATTGGAAGAACAGGCCGGCGATGAAGCGGGGCTTAAATCCGCGACAATTCTGGTCAAAGGCCATAATGCATTTGGCTGGCTCAAAACCGAAAGCGGCGTACACAGGCTAGTGCGGATCTCCCCATTTGATAGTTCGGCGCGGCGCCATACCAGTTTTGCCAGTGCTTGGGTATATCCTGAAATTGACGATACAATCGATATAGAAATTGACGAGAGCGAGTGCCGGGTGGATACCTACCGGGCATCAGGTGCGGGTGGTCAGCACATCAACAAAACCGACAGTGCGGTGCGCATTACCCACGAGCCTAGCGGTATAGTCGTGCAGTGCCAAAGTGACCGTTCCCAACATAAGAACCGGGCGCGTGCCTGGGATATGTTACGGGCGCGTTTGTACGAGCGTGAGATGCAAAAGCGCGAAGCTGAAGCCCAGGCCCAGGCTGCCAATAAATCGGAAATCGGCTGGGGACGCCAAATCCGCTCCTATGTTCTACAGCCTTACCAGATGATCAAAGACCTAAGAACCGGCGTGGAAACCTCAGATGTCAACGGTGTTTTGGACGGAGACCTAGACGGGTTTATGGCCGCCAGTCTGGCTGCAGCCATTGGCGAAGATAAAGCTGAGAACGAAGGTGAGGGCAGTTAATAATCCCACGCTAAAAGTATAATCCCTTAGCAAAAAAAACCTTGCGGATTAACCTTTGGTTCACCATGCTCCTAAACTTGGCGTTTACCATAACTGGCTAGAAATATGGTTGGAGACTTATATGGTTGCGCAGTTAAAAATCAGCTCGACAGACGTAAAACGTCTGGTTTCACATCCTGACAGGGATGTGCGCGCCGGGCTAGCGCAAAAAGTTTGTCGCCAAGTCAGAGCGCTAGAGCTTTCGGAGCAAGAGCGCGAAACCGTCAAACAAATCCTGTGGTTTATTGCCCGCGATACGGCAGCAATGGTGCGGCGGGCTTTGGCCGTTACGTTGAAAAACTCGCCTAATTACCCAAAGAAATAGCCCAAAAGCTCATCCGCGATGTGGATACGATTGCGGTACCAATCTTGGCGCATTCGCCGGTACTTGACGACGGCGATTTAATCGAGATATTAAAATCCAAGGCGGCGGCAAAACTGATGGCCGTCAGCAAACGAAGCCATTTGGGCGGCGATTTGGTCAAAGCAATCATTCGTTATGGGGATAGCCGCGTGGTGGCGTCTGTGGCGGCCAATGACGGGGCGCAAATAGGCGCGAAGCTTGGCGTAAAAATGTTGGACATCTACCGCGACGATGATCTGATCAAGGAAAGTTTTATTGCACGGCGTGATTTGCCACCGTTGATTATTGAAAAATTATTAACTCTGGTCAGCGCAGAGGCGGCGCGGCGGCTTTACGAAAACCACGAAATTCCATTGGAAAGCGCCGTGGATTTGGCCCGACAAACCCGCGAGCGGGCCAGTGTGGATTTTATCGCCCAAAGCTGGGTGAGCCGGGATTTGAAATCACTTATCGTGCGTCTCGACGCCGAGGACAGGCTGACCAATTCTCTTATTGTGCGGGCGGCCTGTTGTGGGCAAATGCGGTTTTGCGAACAGGCTTTGGCGCAAAAATCTGGAGTTAGTCTGGGCAAAGCGGCCTTGATGATCCATGATAGCGGCCCATTTGGCTTAAAGGCCTTATGTACACAAGCCGGTCTTGAGGACAGGGACGCGGCTATTTTAAGGGCCGGGATTGCCATTTATAGGGATTTGGAAGCCGCAGGCAACTTGCGCAACAAACCGGCATTTCAAGCCGCTATGCTAGAGCGCGTTTTGACTTTGCCGATTACATTTTCTCGGGTCGATACGGATTATTTAATGGATAAATTGGACGCGCTTGCGGCCTAAATTATGGGGCTATTCCTGCGGGCAATATGGAGCAGCGGCTGAGGATATTGGTGCGCAATCATCATTGACAAAATCATCCTCTATAGGCCAGTCAAAAATCGTACCGGGATCATCAGTTATAACCGGATCATCTACAAGACCGGAATCCCAAGGCCCGACCGGATCAGCAGGTGAAAACAAATCTTGCTCAAAAGGTCTAAATGAAACATTGCTTGTAGGGGTTGTGCGCAGTTTTTCATTAAAGAGGTTAAGAATATTGCCGTCCAAGAGAAATGGCCCGATCGGCGCGCTATTGGCACTGGGTACGAAAATTGCGAAGCCGCTACGCTTGGTGTTAACTGTTACGCCGCCTGAAGTAACACTGATTTCCCCTTTTGTATTACGGGCCTTACTTCGTCTGCCCGGGCCGCGCAGGACAAACAAGCTTGCGCCTGCCAGATCAATATTGGTGCCTTGAGGGATCAGTCCGGCCTGTCTGGCATATTCAACCGCTTCAACACCGACCAAACCTTCGACGATTGTGCCGCGCACGCCCATGCTTGCCACGGGGGGGTCTATTGAAACAGTTTGCGGGTTGGATTTGGAAATATTGCCCGACATAAACCGGAACATGCCTTTGCGCACCGAGGCAGATAAGCCATTATTGTTGCTGCTTGGGTCATAGACAAATTTATCTATGGTCAAGGCGCAATCAGGCCCGACCGTAAACACGGTTTGATCTTTAAGCAAAACTTGCAAGCTGCTGAGGCGGGACGAATTAACTTCATCGCCCAAAAAGATAGGAGCTTTTACCAGAGCTTGCTTGGCGGCCTGTGTGCCTGAACGTATGGTGACATCACCTTTTACGGCGGAATTTATGCCAATTTCGCCCTCGGCGGCAAAAACGTTTGGTGCCAATAATACCAGCCATATGAGAGCTGTGCCGGTTACAAATGTGCTCATTTTCATCATAATATATCCACGTTTAGCCTGAGTTTAAATCTAAGTTAAAAATCAAATACCAGTTTCATTTCCGCCCCAAGATTTTCATAATCCAACACTGAATTATTGGAATTCCGGTTGGTGTAATTAAGCCCGGTTTCGAAATAGACATTGTCCAATCCGGGGTTGTCGGTCATATTTATCAAAGCGCCAATAGCATTAAAAGAAGCGCCTAGTCCCAGACGGCCAAACATTTGGTCATCTTCGCGCCGGGTCGGGGTCGGATTATTAAAGCTTGGCCCGTCATATTTAAGACTACGGTAGGTGGCACGCCCATTAAAGTAAAAGCCGTTGTTAAATTCACTTTTAAACCGTCCCGACACGCGAAAACCGTCATAGGCAAAAATAGCATTAGATGCGTTTTTGTCTTCATATCCCACGGACGCGCTTAGAAACGAATTGCGGTTTATTCTTTTGATCACCCCTGTACTGACAGTCATTTTATCACCACTTCGTAGGGTCTCAATCGTGGTAAAGCTTAGATTATCATAGTCTTGGTCATGCCAGCTACCGCGCAGCCAAATACCCGCCGTTTCACCAATAGCTTTTCTAAGGGTGAGCCTGCCGCCATATTCGCGCAAATATTTTTCGCCGCTGATATTAATTTGTGATACCTGGCCATCTGCGGCCCAGGCAAACCCGTTGCCAAAATCACCGGATAATCCGCCAAACCCGCCAAACCCGTCATAATCAGCCCGTGAGAAAGACGCGTGCCGCCGCATTTGCCCTTCAACGCCCGCGCTGAATTTAAGGCCGCTATCCCCTATAGGACTTGAATATTTTATGGCCGCTTGCGCAAATGCGGATTGGTCGTCACGATCTGCGAATGTCAACAAGGGGTCTGATAACGCATTGCCGGCATTGTTATCAAACCTGACACCCACGGCGACACGAGCCGATAAGCCACTAGAAACACCGCTGGCCGTAGTATTGCTGTCCGTGTTACCAACAATATTGTCTCTGTAAGATTGAACCATTGCCCGCTGCTTGGGTGTAAGTGGTCGGTTTTCCAACAAATTTAACTCGCGAAGGGCCGCTTGGCGGTCATCAAGCCGAAACAAGACAAGCGCATACAAAAGGCGCGCCGAATCCCAATTGGGAGATGCAAATAACATGCGCTCCAAAGCGGCGGTGGCCGAAAGTAGATCACCCGCAGCTATTTGTTGGCGGGCATAGTTGAGATTAAGGTCATGGTTGTCAGGGTTGGCATAGATTTGTTCGAAACTGATCTTGGGGCCATTATATTCGGCGCCTAAAGCCGCCTCGGGTATCACCAAAAAAGCACCCAGAGCAATCGAGGTGGATATTGTTAAAAAACTGGTTTTTCGATCCATAAAATAGCCCCATTTCTACACAAAAATATATCGCCTGAACAGCAACGGATTTTGTATTATTCCTTAAACTAGCCTCAATCCATCATTCTATCAATGGCTTATTTGTAGGGGAGATATTGAGGTTTTGACTTAATAAACAATGGGTTCTAGATTGCATAAAACAATACTGGGACAATTTATGCAGTTTCGTTGGCTTCTTCGTTGGCTTGTATGGCTGCGGTTTTTAACCAAACGCCGCAAAATAATGATTCCGACAGTTTTGGGACTGCTAGTCACACTTGGGTTTTATCTTGCCTATGTGTCCAAGCCAGCCAGTATTGAACAATTGGGCAATTTGGTATTTGATTCTTACCAAAAGTGGAAGCCCAGGGAATACGCCGCCAATACGCCCGTTAGAATAATTGACATTGATGATGAAAGTATTGCCCGTGTTGGCCAATGGCCTTGGCCAAGATCAACAATGGCCAAGCTAAATGACCGTTTGGCTAATGCGGGGGCGGGGGTCATTGCCTATGATATAATTTTTTCAGAACCAGACAGGACTTCACCTAAAAATATTGTAAATGTTCTGCGCGCCAACCCTTTGGCTAATGGGGCTTTGGATGATTTCGCAAATATGGAGACCCTTAAAGACCATGATGAAATGTTCGCGGAATCATTTGCGCGAATTCCCGTCATTGCCGGGTTTTTTCTTGTTCAAAAAGAAACGGACAAGCGTCCCGCTTTTAGACACGGATTTGCCTGGAAAGGCACTAAACCGTCTCTCATTATTAGCCAATATGCTGGCGCGATAACACCGCTTGGGGTATTGGAAGAACAACTCGCTGGCGAGGGCTTTGTCAGCTTTAAACCCGAAGGCGACGGCATTGTACGGGCGGCACCGCTGCTGTCTGGGATTGGGGACCGGATGTATCCGGCATTATCGGTCGAAGCGCTCAGGGTCGCGAGCGGCGCAAGCACCTATATTTTGTCTTCATCAGACGGAACGGACGGCATGGCGGCGCGGGACACCAAAAACCCGGAAATGGTAAAAATGCGTGTCGGCAATTTTGAAATCCCCACCAATAAGGACGGAGAATTTACCGTCTATTTTTCCAAACCCCATCCGGAACGGTTTATCCCCGCTTGGAAAATTTTGTCAGACGAAATCCCGCAAAACACATGGTCGGATAAAATCCTGGGTCATATTGTTTTTATTGGCACGGGGGCGGAAGGGCTAAAAGATATTGTCGCTACACCAATACGGGCTGGGGAGCCTGGTGTGCTAGTGCATGCGCAAGTCGTCGAGCAAATCATTGAGGGGCAGTTTTTGCAAAGGCCCTATTGGGTCGGGATGATTGAATTATTAGTCCTTGTTTTCACCGGCGTTATATTGGCCTTGGCTTTACCAAGATTAGGGGCGGCCAAAGGGGCTGTGATCGCAGTGTGTTTCGCGGTTTTGATCGCTTACGGCTCTTGGTACAGTTTTAAAGTTGAGCAAATATTGATCAATCCCATATATCCGCTCTTGGCGATTTTAGTGTCGTATTTACTGATAACCCTGACGTCATTTTATATTACCGAATCTGAACGTTCGCAAATTCGTAGTGCGTTTTCCATGTATTTGTCGCCGACAATGGTCAAGAAAGTCTCGGAAGACCCCAGCTTGCTTAAATTGGGCGGGGTGGAGCGGGAATTGACGGTTTTGTTTTTGGACATTCGCAGTTTTTCCAAAATATCCGAGGGCTTGGAGGCGGAAGAAATTACTACATTTCTCAATATTTTCCTAAGCCCCATGACTACAATTTTGCAAGATAATGGTGCGACGATTGATAAATATATGGGCGATGCCATTGTGGCGTTTTGGAATGCGCCCCTTGATGATGGGAACCATGAAAGAAATGCAGCGCGGGCCGTGCTTGAAATGATGCGTAGATTAAGCGCGCTTAATAAAAAATATGCCGTGCAGACTGAGGTTAAATGGCCAGGTGAAGTCCGTGTTGGTATTGGCCTGAATACCGGCATATGCTGTGTAGGGAACCTTGGCTCGGAGCAACGCTTTTCCTATTCCATGATCGGGGACGCGGCGAATTTAGCGTCCCGCATCGAAGGCCTGACCAAGCAATATAAAGTGTCGGTTCTAATTGGAAACTCTACGGCGGGGAAACTTGAAAGCTTTGCTGTTGTCGAGGCTGATCTCATTCAGGTCATTGGCCGACAAACCCCTGAACGTATTTTTATATTGGCAGGCGACGCGGAGATGACGGCCACAGATGCATACAAAACTTTAATGCCGTTACACGCAAAGTTTCTGGACGCCTACCGCGCCCAAAAATGGGCCGTAGCGCAAAAATATATCGCGAAATTACGCACGTTGGCCGAACCATTGGATTTTGCAGGTTATTATGATGTTATGTCCGAGCGCATCAACATATATAAAACCAACCCGCCGCCAAAAAAATGGGGCGGGGTGTTTGTGGCGACCCGTAAATAAATATGATAAAACCCGGTTAAAATTGCTCCAGTTTACGGCTGATTTGAATTTCGCCTTTGGCGGGCGGATTTTTCCATTGGGACTGGATTAGGGCCAGTGCCGCTTTTGGAGATTTTTCGTATAACAAATGCTGTTCGACCCAGGCCGGGCTGAAATTGGTTTTAATGGTATGGTGGAGCAGTTGCATGAGCGGCGCCCAATACCCGTCCGTATCCACAAACACCATAGGCTTGGTGTGGAGATGCAAGCGCATCCAGGACAGAATTTCTATGGCTTCTTCCAAAGTACCCACCCCGCCGGGCAAAACAATAAAGGCATCGGATTCTTCATACATTAATTGCTTGCGGGTCCGCATGTCTGGCACTATCCGGTGTTCGATCATGTCCAGAACCTCTTCAATTTCTGTCAGAAATTCCGGGATAATGCCAAGTACAGCCCCACCTGCGCCGTGAGCGGCCAAAGCAGCACTGCCCATTAACCCGACACCGCCGCCGCCGTAGACCATACGGTAGCCTTGCTCGGCAATTGCCGTACCGGTAGCCACTGAAAGTTCGAAATATTTTGGGGCGACGAATTGTGACGCACCGCAAAATACGCAAACGCTTTTTGAATAGGGGGGTGTTGTTTTATTCAATTCGACCTCTTTTTATTGTAAACCATAACTGTGAAAAACTCTCATTTGACGGTTGTCAACTTGCAATATGGGGCGTAGTTTGTTTAATCGGTAACATGATTGGGGGGCAATAGGTAATCAATGTTTAAAAACAAAACACTTTATATGATTTTGACAGGCTTGGCGCTAGCTTTTTTGTTGTGGCTCATTTTATCGGTATTGCAAACACCCAAATCAGATGCAAATTCTTCAGATGTAAATATTTCAGGCATTAACCCTGACGATATAGCCGAAACACCCAACGCCAATTCAGCACTGCCCCCATCTGTTTTGGGTCAATTCGACCATTCACCGGCAGGTATATTGTCGGTTACTCAATCTGGTTCACAATTTTCTCTCATGGGCACGGGTGTTTCCGGTGCCGGAATTAGTCTGCTGACACGCACAATAGAACTGGCGCGGACCAGGGTTGATGCCAATGGCAATTGGCAGCTTAATTTCAGTTATGATTTTAATAGTGGGCCAAGTTCGTTGGATATATTGATGATGACACCGGACGGACACCAAATCAGATCTGACCAGTCATTGCTAATCATTCCCGATCCTCTTGGCGGTTTAAACCAAAAAGAAAGTACATTTGCCCCTGATACCACTCCTGAAACAGACGATGAAATCATTGGCAGCGCTTTATTGTTACTGACGGCACCGGGCGCAAATTCCCGTGTGTTGCAAACGCCATACGGCGCCTTGCCACAAGAAAACGGGTTTGCCCTTGAAGTCATAGATTATGATAATTCCGGCGGGGTCATTTTTTCGGGCAGCGCCAACAGGCCCGGCAAGGTCAGGATTTTTGCCAGTGATAACCTGGTCGGTGAAAGTCATGTTGATAGTGTCGGGCGGTGGAGTTTGATTTTTGGGAATATCATGCCACTTGGTGCCTACGAAATAAGTGCAGAACTGGTCATTGACGATAAACCTGCGGTTCGCCTGACTTTGCCATTTGCCCGAATGCAGCCCATGTTTGAGGCAGAAGCCAGTCCGAAAATATTGGTGCAGCACTTGGATGACCGGATACAAATTGGCCGGTTGTTATTTGGCGGCGGCTATCAATATTCAGTTATATATGCCCCCGAAGCCTTGCAGCCATAACATCAGACAAGCGCCGGTTTGTCTTCTGCTTCCCAATCTTCATCTTGTGTATCGTATGTGGGTTTGTTGTGGGAATACCGCGCCATAATTTTTTTCACATTTGACCACCATATGCCTGGGCCAGCCAAAAGCACGGGGGTCAGAATTAAAGTCAATATAGTAGAAAACGCCAGCCCGCAAACCAACACATAGGAAATCGGGGCCCATATGGCTGATGTGGCCGTGCCTTTGGTGGAAAACTCCCCGGTAAATAAATCCGCCTGCACGGCTAGCACCATAGGCATTAGCCCGACAATCGTGGTGATGGTAGTCAGCAGAACTGGCCGCAAACGTTGGGCCGATGTGCGCACCACGGCCTCATGGGTGCTATAGCCCTCACGTTTGAGATATTGGAAGGTGTCAATCAGCACAATATTATTATTGACCACAATGCCGGCCAAAGCCAGCACCCCCGTACCGCCTAGCAAAATACTGACATAGGGGTAGAATATCAATCCGAGAACAACACCTGCAACCGAAAACACGACCGCCGAAAGCGTTAAAATCACATGCCAGAAACTATTGAATTGCCACAGTAAAATTACCCCCATCATAAACAAGGTGGCAATACCGGCCAGTGTAAAAAACTCTTGGGCGGCTTTATTTTCCTCGTCTTGGCCAAGGAATCTATAGGCAACATCGCCGTCAAAATTGGCTTCGTTCTCTATCCATTCTTTGGTTTCCGAAACGGTTTGGTTGGTGGTAAAGCCCTTGGCCGTATTGCCCTTGACCTCGTAAACACGTAATTGGTTGCGCCGGTTGATACTGTCTTGGCGCGGTTTTGCGGTGCGGGTGACAACTGATGACAAGGGCAATGCACCTTGGCTGGTCTGGATGCGCAAATTGTCCAGCTCGGATAAATCCCTTGAGGTTTTGGGAAAACGGATGCGGATATCCACTTCCTCATCACTGTCAATGGGGCGGAAGAAACCGACCAATGAACCTTCGGTGACAAATTGCACCGCCGCACCGATTGTACTGACATCCAAGCCTAGCCGCCCGGCTTCTTCGCGGTCAATATCCAACTGCCATTCAATGCCGGGCAGGGGCATGGTGTTTTCAATTTCGATCAGGGCTTTGTGGTTTTCCATATAGTGCGTAAGGCTTTGGGCCGCTGCATTGAGGTGGTCAAGATTATCCGAGGTGAGTTCAATGCTGACATCTTTGCCGGTCGGCGGGCCTTCGGATAGAATTTCTATTTCAACCACTAGTCCAGGCATGTTTTTTACTGCCGCACGGACATCTTGCTCAATCTCTTGGGTGCTGCGCCGCTCCGCAAAAGGCTTAAGCTCTAAAAAAGTCCGCGACACCGTGTCTATTGGTACTGAATTTGGCCCGTTAAACCCAGTGCTCGCTGCACCGGCACCGGCAATTGTGAACATTGAGCGGACGCCGTCAATGCCTTGCAGGCGGGCTTCCATTGCCTTGGCGATAGCAAATTCATCAATGGTTGCCGTATTGCCACGGGCGCGGGCATAGACATAAATCTCTTGGCCGCCGTCTGCCGTGAAGAACTCAATCCGCCTGCCTTCACCGGTTGCGCTAAAGGCAAAAAATATGGACACGACCAGAGCAAAAATCACCAGAAAAACTTTAAGCGGATGGCGGGCCAGGCGGTCAATGGTGCGGGCATAGCTGCCCGTAAAGCCTTCAATAGACAATGGATCACCCTCCGCACCTGATAAAGCCTTTAAACTTTTGCGGGCGCCTGTGCGTTTCTTTGGCCCGAAAAGCGCGCCCAATGTTGGTAAAAACACCAAGGCCATCAACATGGAAGCCCCTAAAATATAGATCAGTGTTTTGGGGAAATAGGACATGAATTGCCCCGGTATAGTGTTCCAAAACAGCAAAGGTAAAAAGGCGGCCAATGTGGTCGCCGTACTGGAAATAATCGGCCAAAACATGCGTTTACCCGCCAAAGCATAGGCGTCTCTACGGTCCAACCCTTCGGCCAGTTTACGGTCAGCATATTCAATAATAACAATGGCGCTGTCCACCAAAATCCCCACCGACAGGATCATGCCAAACATCACCATCATATTGACACTGGCCCCTTGAATTTTAAACAACAGCAAGGTCATCAAAAAACTGGCAGGAATAGCAAACCCGACCATAAGCGCCGAGCGCAGGCCCAGAGCTGCAATACAGACAATGATCACTAAAACCACCGCATTGATAATACTGGAGACCAGGGATTTAATCATATCCATAATCTGTATGGTTTGGTCTTGGGAAAGCTCTACACTAACAGTTTCGGGCCAGGTCTTTGATATATTGTCAACAATTTCCTGAACGGTTTCTATGGTATCTATGATGTTTTCACCATTACGTTTAGAAATTTCCAGTGAAACGGACGGTCTGCCTTGAAACAAAGCATAGCTTTCGCGGTCTTTGAAATTGCGGCGCACTTCGGCAATGTCGCGAATGCGAACAATGGAACCATCCCCAGATGTACGAATAACAATATCGGCCAAATCAGAAGCTTTTTCGATAAGTCCGGGCAGTTTGACTGCAAATTTTCCGCTATTGGTTTCAAGCGCCCCTGTGGTTA
Source organism: Alphaproteobacteria bacterium (assembly GCA_024278855.1). Classification (GTDB taxonomy): domain Bacteria; phylum Pseudomonadota; class Alphaproteobacteria; order Caulobacterales; family Maricaulaceae; genus Robiginitomaculum_A. The sequence continues at coordinate 62,773 of JAJRSJ010000007.1, forward strand.
CCAATGTGTTGTTTTGCGCAATAGCCGCCGCCAGTTCGTTAAAGGTAAGGCCGTAACTTTCCATAAGTGCCGGGTCTATGACGGCTTCCAACAGTGCTTCGCGCTCGCCTTGAATAACGGCTTCGAGTATTTTGGAATTGGCCTCTAGGGCCGATTGTAAATCTTTCGCCAGTTTTTGTAATTTCCGGTCAGGGGCATCGCCGAACAAATTGACCACAATAATCGGCATGGTTTGCGTGTTAATCTCTTCGACTACGGGTTCTTTGGCTTCATCAGGTAATTCGCCTCTGGCTTTATTGACGGCTTCGATCACATCATCCAGAGCAGAATCTTGGTCAAAATTGGGGTTGAACTCCAATACAACCATGCCGGTTGAGTTGAGGCCAATGCCGTCCATCTGCTTGACACCGTCCAGTGATTTAAGCTCTGTCTCCAACGGCTTGACCAGTAATCTTTCACTGTCCTCCGGCGAAACCCCCGGCAACACCACCTGCACGGTCACAAACGGGATGGCCACATCCGGTTCCGCGTCCAGAGGAATTGTCAGCATGGAAAAAACCCCGCCCACAATAGAGAAAAACAAGATTGCCAGTGTCATGCGCCATTGGCGAATGGCAAAATCAACAATTCCGGTCATCAATCAGTCCCGTTTATGAAATCTTTGTTTTCATTGTCAAATTGGGTTTTGACTTCAACACCTTCAGAAACATAATCCTGCCCGCGTATGATTAAGTCTACCGGGTCGGGTAGGCCCGTTACCCAGATACCGTCCGGGGTTTCGTCAATGGTTGTGACTGTGGTAAAACGAACTTTTTTGCCAAAATCCAAATAACGAACACCCATATCGCCGCCGTCGTCCAGGGTTAGGACGCTAGCGGGGATCAGGTGGGCATTGGTTTGTCCGGCCGACAATTTGATGGTTGCAGTCACGCCGGCCTTAAGCTTGCCGTCCTTGTTGGGTGTGGCAATTTCTATGCGAAATGTGCGGGTAGCCGGGTTTGCCCGGGTTTCAATAAAGCGGATTTCTCCGGAGACGGTTTCCCCGGTAGCCAATTTAATCGTCGCCTTTTTGCCGACGCCGAGCAGGCTAATTTGCGTTTCTGTCACCTCGCCAGTTATCACCATTGGGTCAAGATCAACCAACAGCCCGCATGGTTGACCGGGGGCCAGATAATCACCGATTTCGGCGATTTGTTGTTCGAATATACCGCTAAAAGGGGCGCGCATTTTCACATTGCCAAGTTCGATTTCGGCCTGTTTAACCTGGGCTTTTGCCCCGTCCAGCAGGGCCAGTGCGCCCGCAGCCTGAGTAGAAGACCGAAAGCCTTTTTCGACCAAGCGTTCCGCCGCCTCAAATTCCAATTCCCGTGAACGCAATTGCGCATTGGCTTGGTCAAGCACGGCCCGGCGCGCATCCACGTCTTGGGCGCATATTAATGTGCCGCGTTCGATAAATGTGCCTTCACGTACCGGGGTACTGACTACCAGGCCGGCGGTCTCGGCTTTCACGGACACTTCTCTGTCTGGTTCGGTGCGGCCATATAATTCCATATAGCTTTCATGGCGCTCTGCGTGGATACGTTTGATCTCGACCGTGGGTACGGCTTGCTCAGTGTTTACCGAGTTTGGCGCAGGGTTGGAGTTGGCTTTCTTACGGCCGCCAATTACAAACCAAAGTGCAATGAGCAAAAGCAGACCAAGGGCGATTAAATAAGAACGTTTAATTTTCATAAGGGGTAATCTATGCCTAAATTTTTCAATCGCAAGTATTTAAAACTGAAAAAGTGTCCATTTTTCCGGCTAGCCCCCATTCAAATTTGCATAGTAAAAACGGAATATATGTTGAGCGAAATAATGGTTTAGTTTTCATTTTGTTTCGTTAGTATTGCGGTAATTATGGGTAGGGCCAAGAGGTTGTGCCAAGAGGCTTGAAGGGGTTTGTCTTGAAAGATATATTGCAACAGTTGGAAGAGCGCCGCGCACAAGCACGGCTCGGCGGCGGGAAAAAGCGCATCGCCGTTCAACACGCCAAGGGCAAATTAACCGCGCGGGAACGGATCAGCTTGTTACTGGACGAAGACAGTTTCGAGGAATTCGATATGTTCGTGGCCCACCGCTGCACGGACTTTGGCATGGAAGACAAAGGTTTTCCCGGTGACGGTGTGGTCACGGGGTGGGGGACTATAAATGGCCGCAAGACATTTGTATTCGCCCAGGACTTCACTGTGTTCGGCGGCTCGCTATCCGAGACCAATGCCAAGAAAATTTGCAAAGTCCAGGAAATGGCTATCAAGCACGGCGCGCCTGTTATCGGCCTGAATGATAGCGGCGGGGCGCGTATTCAGGAAGGCGTGGTGTCCCTCGGCGGTTATGCGGATGTGTTTCAAAACAACATTTTGGCGTCCGGCGTTATTCCGCAAATCAGTGTCATTATGGGGCCGTGCGCCGGCGGGGCGGTGTATTCTCCGGCCTTGACAGATTTCATCTTTATGGTGCGCGATACCAGCTATATGTTTGTCACCGGGCCAGATGTGGTTAAAACCGTGACCAACGAAATCGTTACCGCCGAAGAACTCGGCGGCGCGAAAACTCACACGACCAAATCATCCGTGGCAGACGGCGCATTCGATAATGACATGGAAGCATTGGCCGAAATCCGCCGCCTGTTTGATTTCCTGCCCCTCAACAACCGCGAAAAACCACCCGTGCGTAATGTGTTCGACAAATCTGATCGTTTGGAAAAAAGCCTAGACACTCTGGTGCCGGACAACCCGAACCTGCCTTATGATATGCACGAAGTCATAACCAAAGTCGCCGACGAGGGTGATTTTTACGAAATCCAGAAGGATTTCGCCAAAAACATCCTGACCGGGTTTATCCGTATGGACGGTAGCACGGTCGGTGTGGTCGCCAATCAGCCTATGGTGCTGGCCGGATGTCTGGACAGTGACAGCTCGCGTAAAGCAGCAAGGTTTGTGCGGTTTTGCGATGCGTTTTCTATCCCGATCCTGACCCTGGTGGACGTACCCGGCTTTCTGCCCGGCACGGCGCAAGAGCACGGCGGCATCATCAAGCACGGCGCAAAACTACTCTATGCTTACGGCGAAGCCACGGTGCCAAAGGTCACGGTCATCACGAGAAAAGCCTACGGCGGCGCCTACGATGTCATGGCCCCCAAGCATCTGCGCGGTGATCTGAACTACGCATGGCCGTCCGCACAAATCGCGGTCATGGGCGCAAAAGGCGCAGTAGAAATCCTCTACCGCAAAGACCTGAAGGACGCCAAAAAAATCGCCAAACATGTAGAAGACTACGAGAAAAACTTCGCCAACCCGTTCAAGGCGGCGGAGAAGGGCTATATAGACGACGTAATCATGCCGCATTCGACGCGCAAACGGGTATGTAGGGCGTTCGCCATGCTAAAAGACAAGGATTTGAAAAACCCTTGGAAAAAGCACGGGAATTTACCGTTGTGATTGATGATGTGGTAGAGACGGATGTAAAGTCCTCTCCTCGGGGAGAGGATTTAGGTGAGGGGATATATGTTTAGTCGTTCATCAAACCTTGTTTTTACTGCGACACCGTGCATTATTTCCCCTCACCCGCAGTTCGCAAGAGCGAACGCGTCCTCTCCCCAAGGAGAGGTATTTATACAATGAGTATCAAACACGTCCGAGCCTTGCGCAAAAACCAGACCCGCGCCGAAGACATCTTCTGGCACGAAGTTCGCAACCGCCTGTTCCTAAACCTGAAATTCCGCCGCCAAGTCCCCATCGGTAAATACATTGCCGATTTTGTTTGTGAACAGGAAAAACTCATCATAGAACTGGACGGTGACCAACACGAGCAGAGCGAAGCATATGACGAGGAACGAACGCGAGTGCTGGAAAATTACGGCTACCGTGTCGTCAGGTACTGGAACGAAGATTTGTATGAGGGCATAGACCGTGTTTTCGAAGAATTAAGTTATCTGGTAGGTGATGCAAGGGCGGAGAGAAAATGTGATAAATAAGGTGCTCATCTTTACAAATGAAAACTTGTTTTCATTACCTCTCCTCGGGGAGAGGTCGAGCGAAGCGAGGGTGAGGGGATATAATGATAAATAGAATACTAAACACAGTGCTCACCGCAAGCGCAAACATGATTTCCCCTCACCCGCGCCCTCTTGGAAGTGCCCCTGGGGTGCAGGGCGCAAGAGCGAACGCGGCCTCTCCCATCTTTATTTTTGGGGGAGAGGAAAGGGAGTTTGACTTACCATCCGCTCATCCCCGACCCCGATCGGGGAACCAGCGTATAAAGAGCGTAGCAAAACTACGCACATTATTATTTCCCGGTCGTCGCACGCTCCTCTTCGCCTCTTGTTTGAACAAACTGGATACCCGCTTGCGCGGGCATGAGCGGGGTGTTTTAATATTGTTTAATATCTACAGGTTGCTAACATGATTACATTAGGTTTTGACCCAGGTGGAATAGGTAACTTTGGTTGCGCGATTCTGAATTTTGAAGACTTTACAGCCAGTGTAAAAACAGTTTCTTCCGTTGATGAGGCTATGAAGTGGATAGGGGAGGTAACCTCTCGTAGCTGCAAGCCACAAGCAATAGGGATTGATACATTGATGCATTGGCAGACCACGCAATCTGGTTGGCGTGGAGCCGATGAGTATTTGAAGCGCTTATACCCAGATAAGGAGATTAAAAAGAGTATTGCGGCTTGCAATTCTCTTTATAGTGCGATGACTGTACAGGGGATAACATTGGCAACTTATATTAGAAAAACATGGCCTGATGTGACAATTACAGAGACCCACCCAAAATTATTATGGTATGAATTAAACGACCGAGAATACCCCCGTAAACAGAATGTTGAAAATGTTTTGGGAGAATTAAATGAGCATATGAGACAGTTAGAGATAGTATGCAATGAATTAAGAAATGACCATGAATACGATGCTTTACTTTCAGCATGGGCAGCAGGGAAAGGGATCACAGATAATTGGGAGGACATTGTTGGATTTAAAGCTGAACAACAAATAAACGAAAATGTTTATCCAATTGATAGAGCAAAATACTATTGGCCGAGGAAAGAAGAATAATGATAAAAAAATCCTCATAGCTAACCGGGGCGAGATTGCCTGCCGGGTTATTAAGACCGCCAAGCTCATGGGCATATCTACTGTTGCCGTGTATTCTGATGCGGATAAAAATGCGCTGCATGTATCTATGGCGGATGAAGCGGTTTATATTGGGGCTTCTGCGGCGTCCGAGAGCTATCTTGTTATGGACAAGATACTTGCTGCCATCGCGGACACTGGGGCGGATGCTGTGCATCCTGGGTATGGGTTTCTTTCGGAGAATAAAGCGTTTGCCTTGGCTCTTGAAGCTGCGGGGGTTGTGTTTATTGGGCCTAATGTTGTGGCGATTGAGGCTATGGGGGATAAGATTGCGTCTAAGAAATTGGCTATAAAAGCCGGGGTTTCTTGTGTGCCGGGGCATATGGGGTTGATTGAGGATGCGGACGAGGCCGTGAAAATAGCCAACAAGGTTGGTTATCCGGTGATGATTAAGGCGTCGGCGGGCGGCGGCGGTAAGGGGATGCGGGTTGCTTACACGGACGAAGAAGCGCGGGAGGGTTTCGCCTCCTCCAAGAACGAGGCCAAGTCTGCGTTCGGCGACGACCGGATATTCATTGAAAAATTTATTGAAGGCCCGCGCCATATTGAAATTCAGGTGTTGGGTGACAAGCACGGCAATATCATCCACTTGAACGAACGGGAATGCTCGATCCAGCGCCGCAACCAGAAAGTCATTGAAGAAGCCCCGTCGCCGTTTTTGGATGCGGCTACTCGCGAAGCTATGGGGGCCGAAGCTATCGCCCTAGCGGCCATTGTTGATTATGACAGCGCCGGGACGGTGGAATTTATTGTCGATAAGGACAAAAACTTTTACTTTCTGGAGATGAACACCCGATTGCAGGTCGAGCATCCGGTGACGGAACTTATTACCGGGGTTGATCTGGTCGAGCATATGATCCGCGTGGCCAGCGGCGAGAAACTTAAATTAAAGCAAAAAGACATCAAGCTAACTGGCTGGGCCATTGAAAGCCGCATCTACGCCGAAGACCCGTACCGTAATTTCTTGCCCAGTATTGGTCGGCTGTCCCGCTACCGTCCGCCAGTCGAGGGTAAAACTGACGACAATAACGAAGAAAGTGCTATCGTGCGCAATGATACGGGCGTCTATGAGGGCGGTGAAATCTCCATGTATTACGACCCGATGATCGCCAAATTATGCACATGGGGCGAGGATCGGGGCATGGCCACCGAGGCCATGAAGCAGGCACTTGATAATTTTGAGATTGTAGGCGTCGGGCATAATATCCCGTTCCTAAGCGCCGTTATGGAGCATGACCGGTTCATGCGCGGCGATTTGACCACAAATTATATTGCCGAAGAATTCCCGGACGGCTTCGTGGGTCACCCGCTCAATCCCGGTCATGCCCGCGCTATTGCATCGTGTTGCACCCTAATGGCGCAGTTTCTGGCCGCCCGCGCTGCCACCGCGTCCGGGATTTTGCCCGGCCATGCCCGCAGCGTACCGACCCATGTTATTGTCGATGTTGGTGAGCGGACTTATGATATAAGCACCGAGAAAACCAACGGGCTTTATCTCGTCACCAGTAGCGAAGACGGTTCTGACAAGGCGGCGGTCGAGCTAGAAATATCTTCGGGCTGGACACCGGGGCAACCACTGGTCAAGGCCATAGTGGACAATAAAGATTTCACTTTTGCCGCTAAACCCATCCCCCAAGGCTATATGGTCTATTACCGGGGTAGTACGGTGGAGGTCAATGTCCGCATCCACGCCCACGCCGAACTGGCCAAACTCATGCCCGAAAAAATTCTACCGGATACTTCAAACCTGCTCCTATGCCCGATGCCTGGCGTTATTGTCTCGGTATTGGTAAAGGAGGGCGACGAGGTGCAGGACGGGCAGGCGCTCGCAGTCGTAGAAGCCATGAAAATGGAAAACACTCTACGGGCCGAGAAGAAGGCGGTGGTGTCGAAGGTAAATGCGAAGGCCGGAGATAATCTCGCGGTTGATGCGGTGATTATGGAGTTTGGGTAAAGTCCTCTCCTTGGGGAGAGGATTTAGGTGAGGGGACATATGTTTAGTGCTCCATCAAACTTAGTATTTACTGCAACATTTTGCATTACTTCCCCTCACCCGCAGTTCGCAAGGGCGAACGCGGCCTCTCCCCAAGGAGAGGAAATTTATTACTCCGCCGCGCTTATTACTCCGCCGCGCTTATTACATCTTCCCGCATATCCCTATCCAACAACTGCCCTTGTTTTTTGCCCGCCATTAAATCCCGTGCCTTTGCGTAGGCCGGGTCGTTCCAGAACATTAGGCAGCCATTGCAACCGCGCCCGCAGCAGCCGTCGAGGCCTAGCTTTGGATTGACCTTGGGTTTTCGGGTTTTGTTGGCCTCGGCTACGGATTTTTTAAGGGCGTCTCGGCGGCGCACATAGAGCGGGTTTTCGGGATCGTCGGTGCGGCCCGAGACTTCGAGGCGTTGGGCGACTTTGTCCAGCTTGACCCGGTTCCATTGGGCTTCGGTCAGTAGCGTTTCTTTGCGCACGACGGTGCCGACCGGGATGCGGGCTTTGAGGTTCTCCAAGTTTTCTTTGTCAAATAGCGTGAACGGAATACGGATGATGGGTTTAATGCCCGCGTGAACCACGTCCGTAATATTGCCGGGATAGTCTTTATTAATCTGTCCATCTTTGCTAGCGACATTTTCAAATTCGTACAGACGTAATAGAACAGTTTCTTTTCCGTCCGGCGTTAGAAATTCCATGACATCCCCGGCTTGCAGGCGGTTTTTCACATTTAGATAAAACGCGGTGTCATCGACGTCTATGATCGAGCCAGCAAATTCCCATGCGCCCAATGTCTGGGTTTGTTCGTAATTATGGCCATAATTGGTCAAGCGCCCATCGTGAAAGGCGAGGGTGAAGCCGCGGTTAGAGACATTCATCAGCTCATTCATATAGGGCTTGGGATTGAATTTCTCCGGGTCGCTGGCCCAATCATCCATGGCGGCGCGGTAGGCGCGGGCAACTACGGCTACATAATAAACGGACTTGCCGCGCCCTTCGACTTTGAGGCTATCTACCCCAAGCGCCAAATACTCATCTAGTTTAGGCATCAGGCACAAGTCTTTGGAATTTAAGATATAAGCTGCGTCATTACTCTCTTCTATGGGCATGAAATCACCGGGTCTGTGGCCTTCTTCGAGTAAAAACTCGAACATGTCTTTATTGTCTTCGGTGATTTCTAATTCTTCCACCGTACCGTCTTTGAGGCGCAAATGCATCTTATAGCCCCAACGGCACGAATTGGCGCAATTGCCTTGATTGGCGCCGCGCTCGGACATGAAATTAGACAGCAAACAGCGCCCGGAATATGTCATGCACATGGCCCCGTGGACGAAGGCTTCCAACTTGATATTTGGGCATTTCTAGCGGATTTCGGTAAGCTCGGCGAACGAAACTTCGCGGGCCAGCACGCATAAATCCGCCCCCATATCCTCCCAAAATTTCACCGACATCCATGAACAAACATTGGCTTGGGTCGAGACATGCAAAGGCACATCTGGCGCATGGGTTTTCACATATTGAAACACGCCGGGGTCGGCAATAATCACCCCGTCTGGCTTTAGATCTTTGATAGTTGCCACATATTCTTCCAGTTTGGGCACGTCTTTGTTGTGGGAAAATAGGTTGAGCGTCAGATAAATCCGCTTGCCGCGCGCGTGGGCAAACTCGATGCCCTCACGGATTTGCTCTAATGAAAACTCGGATTTTGTCCGCAAGGACATATCTGGCGTGCCTAGATATATAGCGTCCGCACCGTACAGCACCGCAGTTTTCAATTTGTCGAGATTGCCGGCAGGCATCAACAATTCTGATTTCAACATTTTTGGCTCTTTTAGGGTCATGGTGCGCCTCTTGTCATATTTGCCCGCTTGTAACAATACTAAATTGCAACACTGCGTTAACTTACAAATTCTACACTGGCGCAAACTTGACTATGGATTCGTTATGTGCCGCATCATGTTATCAATATTATTGCTTATCTCATTATTCATGAGTGTAACTGCTTTTGCACAAACATTCCCGCCAAAGGACCGCCCCAAGATAGGCCTAGTGCTTGGCGGCGGCGGCGCTAAAGGTCTGGCCCATGTGGGGGTGATCAAAGCACTTGAAGACCACCAAATACCGGTAGATGTTATTGCAGGCACATCTATGGGGGCGATTGTCGGGGCGCTTTATGCATCTGGCTATAGCGCGGACGAGCTGCTTAATATCACCAATGAGCTTGATTGGCATGAATTGTTTAATGACAAAACTTCCCGTGGCCGCTCGACATTTCGCCGTAAAACCGACGAGTTTGGGTTTCTAACCGATTATAAAGTCACGTTTAAAAACGGGAAGCTTGTATTGCCGCAAGGGATAATTCAGGGCCAAAACCTGTTTTTGGAACTCTCCAGCCTGTTGTCCGAAACCCGTTCCGTTGGTAAGTTTGAAGACTTACCCATACCGTTCAGGCTCGTGGCTACGGATCTCAGCACAGGCAAGGCTGCTGTTATGAAAGACGGGGATTTGGCTTCGGCCGTGTTCGCGTCCATGGCCATACCAGGTTTGATTCCGCCAGTTGAACGCGAAGGGGTCTATCTGATTGATGGAGGGTTGGTTAACAATGTCCCGGTTGATTTGGCCCGCGCACTTGGTGCGGATATTGTCATTGTGGTCAATGTTGGTACGGATCCCAAGCCCGTCTCCGAGATTGGTAATTTTATTGAAGTCTTGCGCCAAACACAGATCATCCTGACCAGGGAAAACACAGAAGCCCAAATCAAGTCTCTAAAACAAGGGGATATTTTAATCGAGCCGAAACTGGAGGGCTTTAGTGCTGCCAGTTTCGACCAGGCTAGCACCTTAGCCGAAATGGGCAGGACGTCGGTGCAAGCCATATTGCCAAAACTAGGCGCGTTGAAGTTAAACAACGAAGACTGGCAAGCCCATTTGATGGCCAGGCTAGCAGTGCCGCAAAAGCGGCCGGTTATTGACGAGATACAAGTGCATCAAAACTCGAAGCTGTCAGACGATTTCCTGCGCACGGGTATTTCAATTCGGCCGGGTGATATCTTTGACCCGGACTGGCTTAACAAGGATATAGACCGGCTGTACGGCAATGGTGTTTACGACCGCATCACATATGAAGTAGACCAGACAAAAGACAAAACCGTGCTACACATTAATGCTAAGGTGAAAGAAAGCGCGGACGGGTATTTTAAATTTGGCGTACAGCTAGATTCCAATCTGGAAAACACCTCTTCATTTATTCTGGGGTGTCATACACTAAACCATTGGTCAATAAATGGGGCGGCGAATGGCGAACCGAGTTGAATATTGGCGATACACTTGAAGGCGTTACCGAGTTTTATCAGCCCGTGGGCGTTAAACAACGGTTCTTCATTGAGCCGTCCTTGTCTTTACAGCGGCAAAAAATTGATTTTTTTGATGATCTGGATAGGCGACGCGGTGATTTGAAAGTTTTGGGGGTTGGCGGCTCTATACAAGGCGGCATGTTATTTGGCCGTTGGGGTGAACTTCGCGGCGGGCTTTCCAGGTCGAAAATCAAACTCAGTTTTACGGACGATACGCTTGGGCTTGCTGCGCTCACGTTGGACGACAGTTTTCTCTTGGCCCGCGCAACCGTGGACACGTTGGATAGTTTGTCGTTCCCGACTAGCGGCGGGTTTATAACGGCGGAATATCAGGTGCATGATACATTTTTGGGCGGTGATACACAGTTTAATCAATCAACACTAAATGTATATAAACCGTTCACTGTAGGGCGGCACACATTAGGGTTAGGTACGCGGTTCTCTGGCGCGACTGGACGGGACGCCAATTTGATCGGGACATCAAATTTGGGTGGATTTTTGGCGCTGTCCGGGTTCAGCCGGGACGAGCTGTCCGGACAATATGCGGTTGTGGCATTGGCGAGCTATTATTACCGCCTCAATCGGCAAGCGACATTGTTCGATTTACCGCTCTATGTGGGCGGCTCCCTCGAGGCCGGTAATGTTTATCAGTCATTTGACGCCATTAGCCTCGATCAAGCGATCTATGCCAGTAGCTTATTTGCCGGTATGAAATCGCCCCTGGGGCCAGTGTTTGTTGGTATTGGTTACAACGACAAAGGCAATACGTCGCTTTATTTTTCTATTGGCAGTTTCTTCTAGGGGCTTTACTTTCAGGTTTTACTGGCGTAGGGGTAGATTACCAAAAAGGGAGACGGCTTATGAAACGCATAGCTTATATTATTATTGGATTGGTGGTTATTGTTATGATTGCATTTTTATTACTAGGCAAAAAATCACAAAAAGGCACCGCGCCAGGATTGGTGGACGGACGTTTGGCGGCCTGTTCATCAAAGCCAAATTGTGTGTCTAGCGAAGACGGCACGGATGCAAAGCACAAAACTGACCCACTCGCAGGTGTCTCGCTCTTGGAGGTGCAAAAGGCGGTTGAGGCGATTGGCGGGGTCATTACCAGGTCACAAAAGGATTATTTTTCGGCTGAATTTCGTTCAAATATATTTAAATTTGTCGATGATGTTGAAGCTAGGCAAGACGGCGAAAATGTCCAAATTCGTTCAGCCTCAAGGGTCGGGCATTCAGACGCCGGTGTTAATAAAAAACGAATGGCGGCCTTACGTGCCGCTTTGAAATAGGGTCGGGCATGCCTAAAAAAATCGACCATGCCAAAGTCAAATCCTTGGTGCGCGAACTGTTGACGGCCCTCGGCGAGGACCCTGACCGTGAGGGGCTGAAAGATACCCCGCGCCGCATTGCCAATTTCTGGCGCGAATTTATTGAATATGATGCGGGCAAGCTTGATACGACATTTAGCGCGGTCAAGCATAACCAAATGGTTTGCGTCACCGGTCTTCGGGTCTGGGCAATGTGTGAGCATCATATGTTGCCGTTTTGGTGTGATATTTCCATCGCTTATATCGCCGACAAGAAAGTCCTGGGCCTGTCAAAATTCGCCCGTATTGCCCACAAACACGCCCACAAATTGACCCTGCAAGAACAACTGGTTTCGGACATTTTGGAAGAGGTGAGGGGTATTCTTAAAACTGATGATGTTGCGGTCTTGGCCAAGGGTGAGCATCTATGCATGACCATGCGCGGCATAAAAACCCCCCACAAAATGATTTCCTCCGCCCTGGACGGTCAATTCCACAAACCAGCGCAACGGGCAGAGTTTTTCAATCTTGTGAATGGGTGAGAGGTAAAGCAGCAATGCAGCTTAACATTTGCACTGCCCCTGCGGGCTAGCACTTGTACCGCACACTAGCACTGCGTGTTAAACCGCTTTGCGGTCTAACACTTATAATACATATCAAATTCGACCGGATGGGGGTGCATGGCTAGGCGGTGGACTTCTTCCATTTTCAGCTCAATATAAGCATCGATCTGGTCGTCGTCGAATACATTACCCGCTTTGAGGAAGCCTCGGTCTGCGTCCAGATTTTCCAAAGCTTCACGCAATGACCCACAGACTTGCGGAATATTGGCGGCCTCTTGGGGCGGTAAATCGTACAAGTCTTTGTCCATAGGGTCGCCGGGGTGGATTTTGTTTTTGATGCCGTCAAGTCCTGCCATCAGTAGCGCCGTATAGGTCAAATACGGATTGCCCGCCGGGTCAGGGAAGCGGACTTCGAGACGCTTGCCCGCAGGCGATGCACACCACGGAATACGCACGGACGCCGAGCGGTTGCGGGCCGAATAGGCCAACATGACCGGGGCTTCATAACCCGGCACCAGACGTTTGTAGGAATTTGTCGTTGAGTTGGCAAAGGCGTTGATGGCCTTGGCATGTTTAATAATGCCGCCAATATAGTACAAACATGATTGGGACAGGCCCGCATATTCATCGCCAGCAAACAATGGCTTGCCGTCTTTCCAAATGGATTGGTGAACATGCATGCCGGTGCCATTATCATTGTGGATTGGCTTGGGCATAAATGTCGCGGTCTTGCCGTAAGCATGGGCGACATTGTGGACGATATATTTATAAAGCTGCATCCGGTCGCCCATGGTCAATAGCGTGGCGTATTTCATGCCAAGCTCGTGTTGGGACGGTGCAACCTCGTGGTGGTGTTTTTCGGGCTGTAGGCCAAGCTCGGTCATAACCGATAGCATTTCGGAGCGCATATCTTGTTCATGGTCAATGGGGGGAACCGGAAAATATCCGCCCTTTGGCCCTGGGCGGTGTCCCATATTGCCGCCTGCGTATTGTGTGCCGGAATTATAGGGACCTTCGACCGAATCCAGTTGGAAACCGGTATTTTGTTGATCGGTATTCCATCTTACATCGTCGAACACAAAGAACTCGGCTTCGGGGCCGAAATAAACCGTGTCGCCAATGCCGGCAGTTTTAATATAGGTTTCCGCTTGTTTAGCCGTACCGCGCGGGTCGCGGTTATAGGGCTCGGCCGTGTCCGGCTCTAAAATATCGCAAAACATGGTCAGGGTGTCTTGCTGGTAAAACGGATCAAGATCGGCCGTATCTGGATCCGGCATCAACACCATGTCGCTTTCGTTAATGGATTTCCAACCGGAGATCGACGACCCGTCAAACATGGTGCCGTCTTCAAATAAATCCTCGTCGACCATGGTAGCATCAAAGGTGACATGTTGCATTTTGCCTTTTACATCGGTAAATCGAAAATCAACAAAACCGATTTTTTCATCTTTAATTTTCTTCAATATTTTCTCAGACATAACAACCCTTTTCTCAAGTTAATGTGTAAAATTAGTAGTTTAAATTCATAAGTTAAAGTTTATAGCGCCGTATCGCCTGTTTCCCCCGTGCGGATGCGCACGGCTTGTTCAACATTGGAGACGAAAATTTTACCGTCGCCAATTTTTCCGGTTTTGGCGGCAGACTGGATGGCTTCTAGCGCTCCTTCGAGCAAACTTTCAGGCACGACCAGTTCGATTTTTATCTTCGGGAGGAAATCAACCACATATTCAGCCCCCCGGTATAGCTCTGTGTGGCCTTTTTGACGACCAAAGCCCTTGGCCTCTAGCACGGTCATGCCTGCAATGCCCAGTTCTTGCAGGGCTTCTTTGACTTCGTCGAGTTTGAACGGCTTGATAATAGCTTCAATTTTTTTCATGATTCTCTCACATACTTCGCGCGTAAATTAAGCCAAATATATTTGTTGCCTAGATAAAACCGATTTGAAAGCGTGTTTGCGCGTGATTATACTAAATTTGCTGAATTAATGTGCAAGTTATGCATGCTTTGCACAAATTTTCATCAGGCCTCGTGAAAATTACTCACCTATTTAGCCCGTTTCGCCACTGTTCAAAGGATATAAATGAGGGTAGGAACCATGTTTAAACCCCATAAAGCGAGGGCGAGCATGTCACAAGACGCATCAAGCAAATTTATCACTGACCAACAGGCATTGGATTTTCATGCTAAACCAACGCCGGGCAAGTTGGCCATGCAGCCAACCAAACCAATGGCCACCCAACGGGATTTGTCATTGGCTTATTCGCCCGGTGTTGCCATTCCCGTGCAAGCCATCGCAGATGACCCGGAAACGGTTTATGATTACACCTCCAAGGGTAATATGGTTGCGGTTATTTCGAACGGAACGGCAATTTTGGGCATGGGTAATCTCGGCGCTATGGCCTCCAAGCCGGTCATGGAGGGCAAATCGGTTTTATTTAAAAGATTTGCCGATATTGACAGTTTTGACATAGAGGTCGAGGAGGAAGAGCCTCAGGCTTTTATTGAATGCGTCAAGCGGTTCGGCAATACATTTGGCGGTATCAATCTCGAAGACATAGGCTCGCCGGAATGTTATATTATCGAGCAGACTTTGCGCGATAAACTGGATATTCCTGTGTTCCACGACGACCAACACGGCACGGCAATTATTGCGACGGCTGGTCTGATCAATGCCTGCCAGCTTACGGGCCGAAAGTTTGAAGACATCAAGGTTGTATTGTCCGGAGCGGGGGCGGCAGGTATTTCGGTTTTGTCATTGATTAAAAGCCTCGGCGTGAAAGACGAAAACGCCATAGCACTGGATTCGGACGGAGTGCTTTACCAAGGCCGCGACAATATTGACCAGTGGAAAGCCCCCCACGCCATCAACACGAAGATACGGACAAGAGAAGAAGCTATCAAAGGCGCAGATGTATTTTTGGGCCTGTCCGCGCCCGGGGCCATGACCAAGGAAATGGTCGCCGATATGGCACCAAACCCGATTATATTTGTCATGGCCAACCCCATTCCGGAGATCACGCCCGAGGACATTAGATCCGTTCGGGATGATGCAATTATCGCGACGGGGCGCAGTGATTATCCCAATCAGGTCAATAATGTACTTGGTGTTCCTTATATTTTCAGGGGCGCACTGGATGTCCGGGCCCGCAATGTTAACGAGGAAATGAAACTGGCCTGTGCAAAGGCTTTGGCGGAACTGGCCCGCGAAGATGTGCCAGAAGAAGTGGCCGCCGCCTATCACGGAAATCGGCCAACATACGGCCCGGATTATATTATTCCGGCCCCGTTCGACCCGCGCCTTATTTCGAAAATCCCGCCTGCCGTTGCCCAAGCCGCTATGGACACGGGGGTGGCGCGAAAGCCCATTGAAGACATGGAGGCATATTCCAAAGCCCTCGCCCAAAGGCAAGACCCCACGGCGTCCCTGCTGCAAGGTATTAGCGCTAGTGTCGCCGATAATCCGCGCACAATTGTATTTGCCGAGGGCGAGGAGCCTGCGGTCATTCGTGCGGCTCAGGGATTTGTGCAGCGCGGCATGGGCAAGGCTATTCTCATTGGCCGCGAGAAACCCATTCGCGGCAATATGAAATTGCTCGGCATGGAAGATGATGACGGTTTGGAAATTCTCAATGCGCGCCTGTTTGACCGCAACGCCGAATTTGCCGAGCATCTTTACAAACGGCTTCGCCGCAAAGGGTTTCTGCGCCGTGATGTCCAGCGTTTGGTCAATAATGACCGCAATGTTTTTTCGGCGCTTTTGCTCAGTCACGGGTTGGCAGACGGCATGGTGACCGGGGTGACGCGGGCCTATGACAAAGCCTTGCGCGATATACGTCTGGTCATGAATTACACCAAAGAGCGCCGCACAATGGGGGTTTCCATTGTGGTCAATAAATCCCAGACCTTGTTTATTTCTGATACCAGTATTACCGAATTTCCAGATGCGCAAGAACTGGCCGATATTGCCGAATGTACGGCCCATTTTGCCCGCTCATTTGGCTTCATACCCCGCGTTGCTTTGATCTCATATTCGACATTTGGCAATCCGGCCGGGGAGCGGATGCAAAAAGTCCGCGACGCCGTAAAAATACTGGATGGGCGGGGTGTGGATTTCGACTATGAGGGCGATATTGCCGCCGATGTGGCTTTAAATCCGAACCACACTTTAACCTATCCGTTTTCCCGCCTTGGCGGGGCCGCCAATGTGTTGGTCATGCCCGCTATTCACTCTGCCAGTATCTCGACAAAATTGCTTAAATCTGTCGGGGACAGCACCGTACTTGGGCCTTTTTTGACTGGTCTTGATAAACCCGTGCAAATCTGTGCTTTGGGGGCGCCCGCATCTGAAATCACCCGCATGGCCGTCTTGGCCGCCTATATGTCCATTGCGCCAAACACGGTTGGAGACTAGGTGGCTAAAACGTCCATTGATTTAACAAAGGGCCCGACTTCAAGGCATATCCTTAGAATGCTCGGCCCGTTCTGGTTGGCTATATTAGCCCTGATGTCTGCAAGTGTGGTGGACACGATTTATCTGGGACATTACTCAACCAATGCATTGGCGGCGGTCGGGTTTTGTGCCTTGATTATTTTCTTCGGCAATAGCGTCAATATCGGCCTAGGCGCAGGGACGTTGTCGGCTATTTCCAGAGCCATAGGCCGCAAAGACCGAAACCTGTCGGCGGTCCACGGCGCCAGTGCGCTCATACTAACCTTTTTAATTATGGTCGTGATTTGCCTGTTCGGGTTTGTTGTTATGTCGCCCGTACTTGATCTGCTCGGCGCTAATGCGGACACCAAACCATTGGCTTTGGAGTATCTGAAATTTGGCCTGCCGGCCCTGATTGTCATGGGATTAGCCATGATGAGCAACAATATCTTACGGGCGGGCGGCGAGGCTTTATTGCCCAGCACGATCATGATTAGCGGCGCGGTTCTCAATATCATCATCGACCCATTTCTCATATTTGGTCTTGGCCCGTTTCCGCGCCTCGGCGTACAAGGCGCATCGCTCGCGACCTTGATTGCCAACGGGTTTGCGGCAGGCTTTGGCCTTTATGTGGTGTTTTTCCACCGCCGGGCCGTTACATTTGTAGGTTTGACATTTACCCGCATCAAAACTTCATGGGCGGCTATTTTGCGCGTAGGTCTGCCTGCTATAGGCACCAATACAATCGTACCCATTACCGGGCTTGTAGCCATCGCCATTGTGGCGCGTAATCTTGGCACAACCGAGGTTGCAGCCTTTACCCTCACTAGCCGGGCTGAATTATTGGCCTTGACCGTTTTGTATGCATTGTCCGCTTGTATTGGCGCAGTCACAGGGCAAAACGGCGGCGCCGGACTGACGATCCGCGTGCGCGAAACCTTTATGTTTAGCTTTAAAATTTGTTTTATCTGGGGTGCATTTATTGGCTTGGTTATGGGGCTGTTGGCCACGGTCATTCCGCAAATATTCACCAAAGACCTGGAGGTCATTGCCCTTGCGACGCCGTATTTTTGGATCGTGCCCGTTACCTACGCCGGATACGGGGTGGTGTTTGTTGCCGCCGCCGGGCTTAATGCCCTTGGTCGTCCCAGCTACGGCCTGACATTCACCATTTTGCGTAGCGTGTTTATGTATGTGCCGCTGATTTGGGTTGGTGTGCATTTCTACGGCCTGACCGGTGCCTACGCCGGCATTGCCGCCGCCAATTTGATGTCCGGCGCCATAGCGCTCTACACAACAACAAAAAAAGCCCCCATGGAAGCTGTGTAATAAAAGGAAGCTGTGTAATAAAAGGAAGCTGTGTAATAAAAGGAAGCTGTGTAATAAAAGGAAGCGATTCGTATTAAAGCGTTAAAGCGCCAATGCTTCACCTGCTAGATAGAGAGAGCCGCAAATCAGGATGCGCTTTGGGTCTTGGCCGTTTTTCCTGATTGCCAAATTTAGTGCCGCCGTCAAATTATCCGCCGCATATGCTTTAATGCCGCGCCCTTTTGCAATGTCCATCAGACTTTCGGGCGACAAGCTGGCATGGTCTGTGATGGGCACGGCAATGAGGCTATGGGCCAGACCTTCAAAAGCATTTAAGAAACCCGGCGCGTCTTTATTGGCCAATATACCCATGATTAATGTGAGCGGGCGCGGGTCGGATGCGTCCAGTTCGGCCAATGCCGTGGCCAAAGCGCGGGCGGCATGGGGGTTGTGGCCCCCGTCGAGCCAAAGTTGCGCGTCTTGTTTGTTGGCAATGTCCGCCAAAGCTCCGGAGGTTAAAGCTTGCAACCGGGCGGGCCAATTTGCGGTCTGCAAGCCTTTGGCAATGGCGGCTTCGTCGATCAGCAAACTTCGGGCCAAAGCGGTGGCTAGCCCGGCATTCGCGGTTTGGTGGGAACCGCGCAAAATTGGCAGAGGCAAATCGAGCAATGTATTGTCGTCTTCATAAACCAGACGGCCTTGTTGGATATAGGCGTTGAAATGCTCGCCCATGGCGCGGAGCTTGGTGCGGGATTTAGCCGCTTGCGCATCCAAAACCGCCTGGACGACAGGATATTGCTGGGCGGAAAATGCCGGGCTATAGGCTTTGAACACGCCGGCTTTTTCTCTAGCGATCCCGGCCAAATCCCGGCCCAAAAATTCGGCGTGGTCGTAATCTATGGGGGTAATAGCAATTGCGGCGGGGGGGTCTATAACATTGGTGGCATCAAAACGGCCACCAAGGCCAACTTCCAATATGAGCAAATCCGCCGGTGTTTGTGCAAAGGCCAGAAATGCCGCTGCAGTTGTGGCGTCAAAAAACGACAAGGCTTGGCCCGCATTGGCGGTTTGTACTTGCTGCAAAATATCCAGCAAAATATCTTCACTAATCATCTGGCCAGCTAGCACAATGCGTTCGCAAAAACTGACCAAATGGGGCGAGGTATAGACATGG
>JAJRSJ010000077.1 GCA_024278855.1 Alphaproteobacteria bacterium
GGATTTTGCAAAAGCAATATTTGGCACAATACGGTACATCCTTGTCGGGGCTCATGGCCGTCCACGGCATGGATCCGGCGGACTTCCTGGATTATGTTCATGATGTTGATCTGGATTTTCTCAAACCAGACCCAAAGCTATCTGCGGGCCTGGACGCCCTGCCCGGCAAGAAATATATTTTTACCAACGGGTCTCGCGGACACGCCAAAAACATTGGTGAGCATTTGGGGATTTACGGTTTGTTTGACGGTGTATTTGCCATTGAAGATATGGATTACACGCCGAAGCCACAACGCTCCGCTTACGAAAAATTTACTGCACAGTTCAATATTGACCCAAAACGGGCTTTAATGGCAGAAGACACGGCGATCAATTTACAAGTCCCCAGGGCTATGGGCATGACCACATTACTGGTTGGGCCACACAACCATGAGGCCGAAAAATATATCAACCACCAGACCAACGATTTGTTGAGCTTTTTGGGCGGTCAATCTACTAATCGCCTGTATCAACCCAAGAAAGGCACCTCTAATGACACACGAGCTTGAAACCATCATCAACCGGGCATGGGATGACCGCAATACATTGTCACCAGAGACTGGTGGCGATATTCGCAGTGCCGTTGATGCGGCCTTGGCGGGGCTTGATGGTGGCCAATTTCGGGTTGCCGAACCTGTAGACGGTAAGTGGCAGGTAAACCAATGGCTCAAAAAAGCAGTGTTGCTCGGGTTTCGTTTGAACCCTATGCGGGCGGTCAGCGGCGGCCACGGCGGCGCAATGTGGTGGGATAAAGTTGCACCTAAATTTGAGGGTTGGACAGACAGTGATTTTGTCAAGGCCGAGCTCCGGGCCGTACCCGGTGCTATTGTCAGGCGCGGCGCTTATATTGGGCCGGACGTTGTCCTCATGCCAAGTTTTGTTAATATTGGTGCGCGGGTCGGCGCGGGTACCATGGTAGATACATGGGCCTCCATTGGCTCTTGCGCCCAGGTCGGTGAACATTGTCATATTTCCGCAGGCGCAGGCATTGGCGGTGTGTTGGAACCCCTACAGGCCAATCCGACCATCATAGAAGATAATTGTTTCATTGGTGCGCGCTCCGAAGTGGTTGAGGGCATGATCGTGCGCGAAGGCTCGGTTCTGGCCATGGGTGTGTTTATTTCCCAATCAACAAAAATCGTTGAGCGTCATAGCGGAAAGATTATGTACGGCGAAATTCCGCCCTATAGTGTGGTCGTGCCTGGAACCTTGCCCGATAAAAACGGTGGCCCTAGCCTAGCTTGCGCAGTTATTGTTAAAACCGTCGACGAAAAAACCCGCGCCAAGACCGGTGTGAATGAGCTTTTGCGGGATTAAAACGTAAACCTATTCTTCAATCTATTCTGCTAGCAAGGCCTCTCATTGATAGGGGTGGTCGTGCTGACACAACATAAAACATCTAACCGCGAACAAGACGGTAAAGCCGCACAGCCTGCCTTACCCAAACCGCCAAAGCGGGAATTTTGCGGCGGGTTATTTGATGCGCTAAGCCCGGTTGAAATGCTGGAAATGTGTAAATCCGTCAGCGCCGAGGATAGTTTTCGTTATATTGTCACCCCCAATGTGGACCATATTGTACGCCTAAACCAAGAACCAGACGTGTTTAAACCATTATACGAGCCCGCATGGCTATGTGTGTGCGATTCGCGTATATTGGAGCTGTTGGCCAAATTTTCAGGCCTGACATTGCCCGCTATTCCGGGGTCTGATCTGACGGCGCAATTATTTGATAATGTCATCAAACCAAACGATAAAGTGAATGTCATCGGCGGAGATGTTGAGGTTATCGAAAAAATCATTGCCCGCTACGGCCTGACCCGGATGGCCCATCATCAACCGCCCATGGGTCTAAGGCACAATACCGAGGCCGTTGACCAAGCGGCACAGTTTATCGCTGACAACCCGGCCAATTACACATTCATCTGTGTTGGCTCCCCCCAACAAGAAATGGTGGCAAAGGTGGCCTTGAAACGCGGCGACGCAAAAGGTTTAGGTCTGTGTGTCGGGGCGTCTTTGGATTTTCTAGCCGGCAAGGTCAAGCGTGCGCCGAAATGGATGCAAAAAACCCGCCTAGAATGGCTGCACCGCTTGGCCAGTGAACCGGGGCGCATGTGGAAGCGTTACCTAGTCGAAGGTCCAAAGATATTCATTATCTGGTACAAATGGAACCGCCGGAACAAGCCCTAAGCTTTGCCCCTAAATCTTGTCCGGATAAATTGGCGCTATATCTGTGGGGATATGGCCTGTTGAAGCCAAGACCTGTTTGGCATTATCGTCCAGTTTTTTGTATGTATCCAAAAATATTTTGGCATCTGCATAATGGCCATTGCCTTGCAACACAACGATCTCTCCGGTTAGGTCAGAAATTGCTTGCTCCAATTTGACAAAATCCAAACGGTAACGGTTTTCAGCCGCGTCCCAGCTAAATGCGCCTGCCTGTTTGAAATAACTGTATTGATAAGAGGCGCCACCGCCGTGGGCGCTATCCGTGCCAAAGCGCATGGAGCGAAACAGTCCGGTGAAATACGTGGCCAGGAATGCCTGTTTTTCGGACTTTGGCAATTCACCGCGCTGCATCATATAAGCGATATTATACGCCCCCATAACATCAGCTTTCCCCTCCTCTAGGGTTGTAGAAAGCTCCTGTAATGCAGCGCTGACGGTGGTTTTCTTGCCGTCCACCTCAATCGTGCCCGGCCCCAGGGAGTGGGATAATTCATGGAATAATGTCCCGTATGACATATATTTTTTAATCAAAAGCCCCGATTGCTCTTTCACTAAAATTTGTTCGGCCATTGGTGCCAGGATCAGATCAAATTTAGCGCCCAGCACATTGGTTAGTATCACTTTTTTGGCGCCCTTAGCCTCGCGGACCCGTTCGTCATTTGGCAAGTTAAAAGCTATTGTTTGCACACCCGGAACATTATCACCGCCGCCGCGAATTTGGTAACTTGCAACAATGGGACTTTCAACCCCGCATTTAAAGTTTTTGTATCCCTCCTCTACTGGCAGGTTTTTCTCCATATCCACCAGCCATTTTTTATACTTGGATAAAGCCGCACTTTCCTCGGGGTTTTTGACGGTGATAAAGGCTTCAAAGGCGGTTTTGACATTATAGAGCTTGTCGGTGTAAACCTCATAAGGGCCGATAACCACTTCTATGGGTGTGTCTTTCAAATCCATCCAAGCCATTTCACTGGCTAAATAGTCGTCATCAAGAAAGGCTTTTGCCCGCAGGGACAGAAATTTTCTCAAAGACGAATTACTGGTCAGATTGGCCGCTTCGTTCAATTTTGCCGCCGCCGGGATCAGCCACTGTGCATAAACTTTTGAATAAGGCTCTGCGACCAGACCACCGTCTTTGCGCGAAACGATTGTGTACCAGGAACGGAACGCCGCTTCGTCCTCAGGATTTGCCGCTATCCAGGCCTCAAATTCCTGCTTGGTCATGTCCGCCGGATAAAACCCGGCGCCGAGCGGCTTTGGCTTGTCGCCCCAAAACGGGTGGTCGTCATCCAAAGAATCCCAAGGGCCAAAATGGCGGTCAAACATGTTTATCAACAAGTCTTTTTCAGGCCTGTTTGAGGCTGCAATCGCGGCGCGGATTTGCGGGTTACGCGGCTCGACCTGGCGTAAATAGATTTCGTCCATATAGCCCGCCGCCTCAATGAGCAGATTGACGACTTGGCGCTGCTCATCATTAAGAAAACGGGTGTCTGTGCCGGTCAGGTCGATCTCGGCGATTTTATGATAACGCATTTGCAGTTCGCTCAGCGCTTTGGTGGCGCCTTCAGTGCTTGGTCGCACAACCTGATCTGGAGTGGGCGTATTTATATCTGTTTGTGGTTTGGGGGCGCAGGCCAACAATAAGGCGGCGAGCGCGGTAGAGGTCATAAATGTTCGCATAATGGTGTCCTTTTTGAGCCTTTATAGCTAGCCCCTATAACCAACCCTTATAGCCCTAAGTACAAATGAAGCCAATATATAATCGTAAGCAAACTTAAGGCGCCAATTGGTCAAATATAAGCGCGGCGGTTTTATGGGCCTTTACATGTGCTTTGGGGGTTGCTCCATACCAAGCCTTAAATGCCCGGTTAAAGGCGCTTTGCTGGCTATAGCCCAAACTTTCAGCGATTTGCCCCAATGGCATATTCTCGGCTAGGAGGTTTTCGCACAAATTTCGGCGGATCTGCTGCAATAAAGCGCGAAAGCTAGTGCCCTCTTCGGCAAGCGCCCTGCGTAAACTACGGGGGCTTACACCGATATTGCGGGCCGTTTGGGTTAAATCAAATGGGCCGTCCTCGCGTCCTTTTTGCAAAACGCCCATACGCAGTATTTTTGTGACCAACTCACTAAACGAGCCCGTGTGTTCCAGTTTGGCCAGTTTTATATCCAGGCGGGCGCATATTTCTGCCAACACGCCTGCATTGGCTTGGGGCAAAAGCGCCTCTATGGTCTCTAAATCTATCAGCAAGGCATTGTCTTTTTGACCAAACAGAACCGGACAATCAAATATCCTTGCATAAAGGTCCGCATATGACGGTTTGGCGTGCCTAAAATGCACGGCGTTGATTTTTTTATCATGCACCCAAGATAGCCAACGGCCAAATCCGGCATAACCCGCCATAACGGCGTCTGTGATCCGCCGCCCATATTCAGGGTTTTCACTCTTGGGTTGCCATTTCAACCAAGCTTGCTCGCCGTTAACAATCAAAGAGGTGCGGCCCAATTGTTGGGTCAGAGGTTGATAGCGAATATTGGTCAATATGGCTTGGCGCAAGGTGGCGCAGCACAAGAGGGCATGACCTACATCCATCAATGCTGTCGGGCGGATCTGCTCGCCGCACAACAAGCCTATTTCGGGCCTGCCACTTAAGGCTTCCGCTTTGGCCAGAACCGTGAGTATAAGCTCGGCAGGATATCGCCCATGGTTTTGATCTGTATTGTTTAACTCTTTCGGCTTCGCCCCACCCGAAAGGAGCGCCCATAAATCATCATGAGAAGCGCCAAGCGAAACACATGTGTTTATAAATGAAAACAGATAAGTTGCTGATGTTGTTGCCATATTTATTGGCGCCCTCGAAAATTGCGTTTTCGTATTTCAAGCTTCATATAGGCTCGTTTGGCCTAAATTGTATATTTTATTGGCCTAAACTGTCAAGACTATGTTTTTTTATCTGATAAAAATAAAATCAACATGGGGCGTGAGGCATTGGCCTTGTTGGTGTTGAGGGGCGCAACACCACAAGCAGGTTGGTAAACACTGATTTGGTAAGCGCTAATAAAGTGTTTGCGCCATAAGAAAACCGCCTGCAACGGGGCGCGAAGCAGACGGCCTTTGTGATCTCTAAAAGAGACCGCCATTATCTAGGGCAAGTAAATCTTCTTATCAAGCCCTCAAATGCGATTTTTGGGTTTTTTGATAATTTGTCGCAAGTGTGATGGGTTATCGGTTATATTTTCTTGGCTCAAATGTTCTTGCGCGCGTTTTTGTCCCGGGCGCGCAACAATCTTAACCGAAGCGCATTGATTTTGATAAATCCACCTGCGTCGGCTTGATCATAAACATCATCTTCTTCAAAAGTGACATGTTCTTGGGAATAGAGCGAATAGGGCGAGGTGCGGCCAACTATGTCGCAATTTCCTTTATAGAGCTTTAGCCGTACCGTTCCCGTGACCAATTCTTGAGATTTATCAATGGCGGCCTGTAGCATCTCGCGTTCGGGTGAGTACCAATAGCCGTTATAAATCAGCTCGGCGTATTTGGGCATCAGCTCGTCTTTTAGGTGCGCAGCACCCTTGTCCATGGTGATTTGTTCTATGCCCCGGTGGGCCATGAGCAAAACCGTACCGCCGGGTGTCTCGTATATACCCCGCGATTTCATACCCACAAAGCGGTTCTCCAAAAGATCAAGCCGACCAATACCATTAGTGCCGCCAAGTTCGTTTAATTTAGTCAACAACGTAGCCGGAGACATAGCCACCCCGTCAACACTAACCGCATCACCGCGTTCAAACCCAACCTCGATATATGTGGCTTTATCAGGCGCGGCCTGGGGCGAGACGGTGCGTTGGTAAACAAATTCCGGGGCTTCAACGCCGGGGTCTTCCAGAGCCTTGCCTTCAGACGATGTGTGCAGCAGATTGGCGTCCACAGAAAACGGCGCTTCACCGCGCTTGTCGGTGGCGATTTCAATGCCGTGCTTCTCGGCGTATTCAATCAGTTTGGTGCGGGAGTTTAGATCCCATTCCCGCCACGGTGCTATGATTTTTATATCCGGATTGAGCGCATAATAGGCCAGTTCAAACCGCACCTGATCATTGCCCTTGCCGGTGGCTCCATGACAAACGGCATCAGCGCCGACCATGTTGGCGATTTCGATCTGGCGTTTGGAGATCAGCGGCCTTGCAATGGAGGTGCCGAGTAAATACAGCCCCTCATACAGGGCATTGGCGCGAAACATCGGGAACACGAAATCACGGACAAATTCCTCGCGCAGGTCGTCAATAAAAATTTCCTTAACCCCCGCCGCCTCGGCTTTTCGCCGCACCGGTTCTAGCTCTTCGCCTTGGCCTAAATCTGCGGTAAAGGTGACAACTTCGCAGCCTTTTTCCTCTTGTAGCCATTTAAGGATAATCGATGTATCAAGCCCCCCTGAATAGGCGAGTACGACTTTATTGATTTTCCGATTACTCACTGGGCTAGCTCCTTGCTTGTTGTTTGAATTTTAGTGTTGCCAAAACACTCTTTTATTTAAAACGGCGTCATAGCGCATAAGTGTTTACAAAAGCTAGTCTCGAGGTTAACTATTTTATCCAGCATGGGGGACATTATGGCACAACAGCAAATTGAAGATACTGCGCAAGTCGAACAAACACCAAAAACCGCACCTGAGAAGGCGCCAGAAAGCCAAGCTGAAACACCCGGCGGTACAGATACAGACGCACAATCTCCGCCAACGCCGGACAGCGGTGCAGTAGACGCAGCCGTAGAGCCAACTCCGGGCATAACTGCCGCGCCAGATGCAATTTCAGATACAGCTCCGGAGACAACTCCAGATTCTGGCGGGTTTTCAGCTTCCGGCCTGTTGGACAGCGTCAAAGACATGGCCGCCAAAGTGTTTGGGCAAATTGTTGACTGGCTGACCAGCCCGGCATTTTTGGTCATGGTTACCATGGTGATATTAGGCTATTATCTGGCCCGCCTCATTACCAAAAACCTGATTAAACGGATTGGGTTTTTCCGCACCCAGCCAAAGGAAGGCAAATTGTTGCGGCTCAAGAAAATCGCCTGGCAATTGCGCGACTTGATTTTTCCGGCCGTACTCATTGTCTTGTATGCAGGTGTGTCGCCAGTTTTACAAAACATCACATTTCTAGGCCAAAACTGGTTGGTAAAAATCGCTCAGGGATTGGCGGTTGTGTTCTTGCTCTACACCGCTATCAAACGGTTTATCAAACACCCGCTGGTGCAAAAAGCGGTGATCTGGATTGCAATCCCTGTCGCCGTTCTCAAGGTGTTTGGCTGGTTTGACGAATTTCAGGTTTTTTTGCAAGATGACGCCAAATTGGAGCTTGGAAATATTTCCATACCGGCCTGGACGGTGGCCAATATTTTGATCTTTGGCTCCATCCTGTTTTGGATTGGCCGCATCTCCAACTCCAAAGGCAAAGAGGTCATTCAAAAGCAAGAAAGTATTGATGCGGGAACTCGTGAAGTGTTCTCGAAAATATTTGAAATGATTTTGTTTGGCGTCTTGTTTGTCTTGTTGATGAATATTGCCGGCATTGATCTGGGGGCGTTGGTTGTGCTAGGCGGGGCAATCGGTTTGGGCCTAGGCTTTGGCTTGCAACAAATCGCCGCCAACTTTATCTCCGGCATGATTTTATTGCTCGACCGTACCTTGAAAGTTGGCGACTATGTTGTGCTGCCTGACGGGTACGAGGGTTATGTGGAGGCGCTCAACATGCGCTCGGCCACTATTGAGACCACTGACGGCAAGGACATTATGGTGCCTAATGTCAAATTTATTGAAGACGCTTATGAAAACTGGACCCATAAAGACCCGCGCCAACGCTATGAAGTGTATTTTAGCGTCGCCTATGATACCGATATTGACAAGCTAGAAGCCATCCTGATCCCCGCCGTCTCGAAGCATCCAAGCATCTTGCAAGAACCTGAACAGCCAGACCTTGAACTGCGCGAATTTGGCGATTTCGGCATAAAATTTGCCATAGAGTTCTGGTGCGACGGCATAGACGACGGCGAAAACAAATTCACCTCTGATCTAAATTTCATCGTCTGGCGCACCTTGAAAAAACACGGTATCGAGATGCCATTACCTCAAAGAGAAGTGCGGATATTGAAAGATTGATACTTTCCTTAGTCCACCAAACACACAACCTTGGCGACGCGGCGCGCGCGGCGCAGGCTGTCGGCGCGGCGTCCGTAATCGCCTAGCGTAATGGCTTGGCGGCCCGGCTTTGTTGACAACGGACTTAAGGCTGCAGCCAATGAGCGCGGCGCGACCGTATAGACCCGGCCCCGGCGCGGGCTTTCGGCCGTAACCAAGCCGACAAGTTCGCCGTCTTTATCAAACACCGGACCACCGGACAGCCCGCCCAAAGATCCTTTTAAACCCTGCGTGCGGCCGATTTCCGCCCACGCCAATATGGGCTCCGAAGTGCGGTAACGACCCCGGATCACCATCTTATGGCGGCCTAATAATTTTCCTACCGCTTCACCTGGCTTGCCTTGGGGAAAACCGATGAAGAAGCCGTGTTCGCCAAGTTGGCGCACGCTCTCAAAATCACGAGCTAAAGGTTTGCGCTTCCAACGGCTGCTCAACAGGGCAATGTCCACATCAGATGCCACAATAATTTTGCCCATCTTTACATATTGCCCACGGTTCAGCGCCAATCCAACCTGATCACACCCGTCCACCACATGGCGGGCCGTCATCCAAGTGCCGTTATTATCAACTGCGAAAGCTGTGCCAATACCGGATGTTGGTGCATCAATTTCAACCAATACCGTTTTGTCTGTAGGGTGGGTAT
Organism: Alphaproteobacteria bacterium; assembly: GCA_024278855.1. Lineage (GTDB taxonomy): Bacteria > Pseudomonadota > Alphaproteobacteria > Caulobacterales > Maricaulaceae > Robiginitomaculum_A. Next base: position 9,097 of record JAJRSJ010000077.1, read on the forward strand.
TGGGCAGAGCCGGGCCAAGTTCTGGCGGCGGCGAGGTGTTGGTTTGCGAAGACCGGCTCATGACGCCCGCCATGATAATGATCAACAAAACCAGATAAATCAGCCAGTCAGGAATTTTACCAACAAAACCCATGCCCACTCTAGCCTGCAATGGCAAAGGCGAGAATGATGGAGCCGGCAATTTTGAACGCCGCCAAAACGGTTGCAGCTGCCACCTCACCTTCCTCGATGCGTTGGGGTATCCCCGTCAATATTATATCCGCAAGCCGGAATAAAAACAATTGTAACAAGACGCTGACACTGCCCCAAACCAATACATCAACAAGCCCCATTTTGTTTACAAGGCAAGCGGCAAGCGGCAAAGCCAGTCCGACAATTAAAGCGCTAAACGAAATAGCTGCCGCAATATTGCCTTCGCGAACAAGGGCAAGTTCCTTGTGGGGTGTGAGCTTCACATAAATCGTCAGGCCAACGACATAGATGGCGGTGACCACTGCTAGGTAATAAATTAAATTAGGAAAACCACTAGCCAAGCTTTCAAGTGACGGATGCATATATTACCTCTTGTTTTTGTTCTTGGCCCCACGCTCTTGTGCAGGGCGCAGACAAATATTTCAAGGAAAATTATTATGTCGGTGTGTTTTGTCGCGCCATTTTTCGCCGCTCGCTCGCCCGCATTTTTTCGCTTTCGCTTTTAAGCTGGCCACAAGCGGCGAGAATATCGCGGCCTCTGGGCGTGCGGATGGGTGAAGCATAGCCAGCGGCGTTTATTTTATCGGCGAAGCGTTCAATAGTTTCCCAGCTTGAACATTCATAATTGCTGCCCGGCCAGGGGTTGAACGGTATGAGATTGACCTTGGCCGGAATACCCCTCAGCAGATTGATTAATTGGACGGCATGTTTTGGGCTGTCATTGATGCCCTTGAGCATAACATATTCAAAGGTGATGCGCCGGGAATTGGACAGACCCGGATAAGCCCGACACGCCGCCATCAATTCGGCGAGCGGGTATTTTTTGTTAATAGCCATGATTTGTGAGCGCAACTCGTCATTGGCCGCGTGTAAGGATATGGCCAACATGGCTCTGGTGCGCTCCCCGGCGGGCACAATCTGCGGCACAACACCGGATGTGGACAGGGTGATGCGGCGGCGACCAAAGCTAAGACCTTCAGGATCGCATATTATATCTAGCGCCCTCGCCACATTATCGGTGTTATAGAGCGGCTCGCCCATGCCCATAAATACGATATTGGTCAGCTTGCGCCCCGCTTCACTGCTGGGCCATTCGTCCAAATCGTCCTTGGCGACCATGACTTGCAGCGCTATTTCGGCGGCGGTCAAGTTGCGCACCAAGCGCTGGCGGCCCGTATGGCAAAATGTACAGGTTAGCGTACAACCAACTTGTGAAGACACGCACAATGCCCCGGTTTTGGACACGGCGGGGATAAATACGCTTTCCACCTCAATGCCCGGTGCCATACGGATCAGATATTTGCGTGTGCCGTCAACACTGATTTGGCGTTCGACAATTTCGGGCCGCTCAAGGGAAAACGCGGCCGCAAGTTCCGCCCGCAAACCCTTGGCGATATTGGTCATCACGTCCCAATCCGTTGCCCCGTAATTGTAAATCCAGCGAAAAATCTGTCCGGCCCGCATCCGCACTTGTTTAGGCGCAATACCGAAATTTGCCAATGCCTCAGCGATTTCGGCCCGGTCAAGTCCGGGTAAGTTGATTTTGGCTTTGATACTCACGGGGCTCCTCTAGCACATCTTACCCATCTGACCAGACAAAACCTCAGGCCGAAAACCCGTCCAGGAATGTCGCACATAACTGCTTGGCATAATTTTCCACCGATAGGCCGCCCTTGGCACTATACCATGTATGTGTCCAATTGATCATGCCAACAAACATCATGGCTGTCGGAAAGTACATCTGTTTCTGTAAGGCCGGGTTTATTTCTAACAAGCTAGGATACAGGCTTTCAATTGTGCGGCGAATTAACAGACTGACCTCTGTGTTTTGCGCGGGCGATAGGGCATCAAGCTCCCCAAGTATAAGCGTATGCTGATCGCGGTATTTTACATTTATGCCGAGCAATGTGCGGGCATAGTTTTCCAATCGTTGCCGCGCAACCACCTCTTTATTGCCGATAATGGGCAGGATTTCAGCTTGTAAAAACAAAGCGTGGTCTTTGATAATTTCGTAGAGCAATTGGTTTTTGGACGGGAAATAATAATACAAACGTGATTTTACCGTATGACAAGCGCCGGCAATATCAACAATAGACGTGCCGTGATAACCTTTGTTGGCGAACAGAGCGGCGGCGGCGGCTTTGATCCGCTCACGTTTGTCATGGTAATCTGGCGCTTGTAGTCTGGGCATATCAAACTCGCTCGATAATAGTTGCGATGCCTTGGCCAACACCAATACACATAGAGATCAGGCCGTACCGTCCTCCAGTACGCTCCAATTGGTGCAAGCCAGCCTGTGCAATGCGCACACCGCTCATGCCGAGCGGGTGGCCCAGAGCAATTGCGCCGCCGCCCGGATTAATCCGCGCATCATCGCTAGCCAAACCAAGTTCGCCCATTACGGCAAGAGCTTGCGCTGCGAAAGCTTCGTTAAGTTCGATCACATCCATTTGTTCAAGAGACAGCCCGGTAAGCGCCAACACTTTGCGAACGGCAGGCACAGGCCCTATCCCCATAATACGTGGTTCCACACCTGCAACCGCAGCACCGACAATTCGGGCGCGCGGCGTTAGCTTATACCGTTTTGCTGCGTCCATTGATGCTACCAACATGGCCGCCGCACCGTCATTTATGCCCGATGCATTTCCGGCTGTAACGCTGCCGCCGTCCCGAAAAGGTGCGCGGAGTTTTGCCAACACATCTGGCGGTGACAAACGCAAATGTTCATCATGCTCAACGATGGTAATTGCACCTTTACGACCCGTAATTTCCACGGGGATAATTTCTTCGCCGAGCCTACCTGCCGCCTGCGCGGCCTTGGCTTTGGCTTGTGAGTTATAGGCAAATGCATCTTGGTCAGTCCGCGATATGTTAAATGTTTCCGCCAAATTTTCAGCAGTTTCCGGCATAGACTCCGTGCCGTATTGTTTGGCCATAAGCTTATTGACAAAGCGCCACCCCATAGTGGTGTCGTAAAGCTCAGCATTGCGCGAATAGGCGCTGCCCGCCTTGGCCATCACGAACGGAGCCCGCGACATGCTCTCCACCCCCGCCGCTATCGCCAACTCGCCCTCACCGGATTTAATCAACCGTGCGGCTTGGACAATCGCGTCCAGACCAGAGCCGCATAACCGGTTTAATGTCACACCTGGAACCTCTATGGGCAAGCCCGCCAGCAATGTTGCCATGCGGGCAATATTGCGGTTATCCTCGCCGGCCTGATTGGCGCAACCCATAAATACATCATCAATTTTAGCCCAGTTCACATCTGGATTTCTGGCCATCAATGCACGCAAAGGAAGTGCCGCCAGATCATCCGCCCGCACACTGGCCAATCCGCCGCCATACCGCCCGATAGGGGTACGAATAGCATCACAAATAAAAGCTTCGCTCATAAATATATCCTGTTTTATTGTCCCGTAAATTTTGGTGTACGCTTTTCCATAAATGCGCTGACCGCTTCGGCGTAATCGTCCGTGAAACCGCATTTTTGCATGGAGAGCCGCTCAAGTTCCAATTGTTGGTTTAGGCTATTTCCCAGAGATGCCCGCAATGCGGCCCGGTTAAGTGCTAGTCCTACGGGTGGTTTAGTCGCCAGATTTTGTGCCAACTTCATGGCCTCGTCCATCAAGACATCGCCCGCGCATACCTCCCAGATCAGGCCCCAGTCCTTGGCCTTTTCAGCTTTTAAAGGTGTCGCCAACAATGACAACCCCAAAGCCCGCGCCAAACCAATATGGCGCGGCAGATGATACGTACCGCCGCTATCGGGCAATAGACCGATATTGGCAAATACTTCGACAAACTTTGCACGCTCGGCCGCAATAACAATATCACAAGCCAGAGCAATATTTGCCCCCGCGCCCGCTGCCACCCCGTTTACGGCGCAAACGGTCGGGATTTTCGATTTGTGTAACCGTTTAATCAACGGGTTATAATATTTGCCGACCGTTTCGCCCAGGTCGGTTTTCTCGACGCTTTTTCCGTTCTTGGGGCGCGTATTACGGTCGCCTAAATCCTGACCGGCGCAAAATCCGCGCCCAGATCCAGTCAAAAGTAAACAGCGCAAACTGTCGTCCTTATCAATTATGTTCAAGGTCAATACCAAAGCTTTGTGCATCTCGTCGGTAAATGCGTTGAGCTTGTCGGGACGGTTCAAGGTGACGATGGCTACGCCGCCGCACTTTTCATACAAGATCGTTGGCTGGTTCGGTGATTGTCCCATAGCTTGGTTCCACTTCTTTACATTATGTGTTTGAGGGGTTATGGCAATATTTGACCGATCAATCAATTATAAAAGGCGCACCGTGAATAAGGCAGAACTCGCACACTTAGCCGTAACGAAAATGCTGTCAGGCGACGAAGCATCTCGCCGCCTGGGTATGAAATTACAAAGCGTAAGCCCCGGCGGTGCAACACTCACCATGTCCATAGGCAAAGAAATGGTCAATGGTCACAATATCGTCCACGGCGGCATTGTGTTTAGCCTCGCTGATACGGCATTCGCCTGTGCATGTAATTCCCATAATATTGTCAATGTCGCACAAACCTGCACCATAAATTGTACCCGCCCGGCTTTGTTGGGTGATGTCTTAAGCGCAACAGCGGTTGAGGTTACACGCGGGCGGCGCAGCGGGGTTTATGATGTGCGGGTGGAAAACGCAGACGGAAAATTGGTAGCCCTGTTTCGCGGGCTATGTGCAAATTTAAACAAACCAGTGGTGGAGATATAAATGTTATTAGAGAACTATGCCTTAGGAAAATGGCAGGCAGGCACGTCGGGACTGCGGGATTTACGGGATTCCGTGACCGGAAAAACCATCGCCACAACCTCATCCGCCGGGCTTAACTTCGAGGCCATGCTCGATTATGCTCGCACGGTCGGCGGGCCAAATTTGCGTAAATACGGTTTTCATGACCGCGCCTATATGCTGAAAGCCCTGGCCCAATATTTGATGGGCCGCAAGGAGGAGCTTTATGAATTATCCTATTCCACCGGGGCGACCCGCACTGATAGTTGGATTGATATTGAGGGCGGGTTTGGCACTTTGTTCGCAGTTTCGGGCATAACCCGGCGCAATATGCCGGACGGACAAGTTTATGTGGACGGCGGGCTTGAGGTCTTATCGCGCGGCGGTACATTTATGGGCCAACATATCGCATTACCACTGCAAGGCGCGGCTATTCACATCAATGCATATAATTTCCCCGTCTGGTGCGCGTTGGAAAAATTTGGCCCCGCATTTATCGCGGGTGTTCCCGTGATCATAAAACCGGCCAGTGACGGGTCTTATTTGACTGAAGCCATGGTTCGGATGATGATAGAATCCGACATATTACCAAAGGGCGCTGTGCAGCTTATTTGTGGCCGTACGGGAGATTTGCTCGACCATGTAACCTGTCAGGATGTTATTTCGTTTACAGGTTCTGCCAGTACGGCGCAAATGCTTAGGGTTAAACTCAATATCATAGAAAACTCAACCCGGTTTATCGCTGAACAGGATAGCCTCAATGGCTGCGTGCTAGGCTTAGACGCTGCACCCGGAACACCGGAATTTGATCTGTTTATCAAAGAGGTTGCCAATGAAATTTCGGTCAAGGCCGGGCAAAAATGTACGGCCATTCGCCGGGCCATGGTGCCACAAACATTTATGGACGAGACCGTTGCGGCGCTTGGCAAACGGCTATCCAAAATCACAATTGGGAACCCCCGCGATAAAGCCACTCGCATGGGCGCTTTGGCCGGCCAAAGCCAACGGGCAGATGTGTTGGAAAAACTAAATATATTGCGCTCCGAAAACCCGGTGGTCATTGGGAATGCAGAGCGGTTTGCCAATGATGATGGGGCTTTTATGGAGCCTATCGTCATGCGCTGTGACGACCCTTTGAAAAAAACCGATGTGCACCAAGTTGAAGCCTTTGGCCCAGTCAGTACTTTGATGGCTTACCGAGATACCGGCGAAGCTATTGCGCTGCTCAACAAAGGCGGTGGCTCTTTGGTGGCCTCCGTGTTCAGCTATGATAACGGTTTTACCCGGGATCTGGTGGTCGGCTCATCCGCCTATCACGGGCGTATGCTGATCGGCGACCGTGAAAGCGCCGGGGAAAGTACGGGCCACGGCTCGCCCTTGCCACATCTTGTTCACGGCGGGCCGGGCCGGGCCGGCGGCGGCGAGGAAATGGGCGGGGTGCGCGGCGTCATGCATTATATGCAGCGCACGGCAATCCAAGGAAGTCCGGCGGTCATTGCTCATATTACGGGCGAATGGATACCGGGTGCCAAGTCCCGCAAGGTTAAAACCCACCCGTTTCGGCGGATTTATAAAGACCTTAATATCGGCGATCAGCTCCAAACTAAATCCCGCAAAGTTACCATTAAAGATATCGAACTGTTCGCCAATTCCACAGGCGACACATTTTATGCCCATATGAACGCGCACGCCGCCAAAGCCAATCCGTTTTTTGAAGACCGGGTCGCTCACGGCTATTTGCTGTTATCATGGGCGGCGGGCCTGTTTGTCTCCCCCGACCCCGGCCCAGTACTCGCCAATACCGGACTTAACAATTTGGCCTTTATGACTCCGGTTTATTCAGGCGATGACATCAAAGTCAGGTTAACAGTCAGGCGAAAAAAACGCCGCACCGAAGATTACGGCGAAGTCGGTTGGGACGTGGAAATTACCAACCAAAAAGACGAAATTTGCGCCCGCTATGAGTTATTGACCATGGTGGCATTTGCAGATGGGTAAGTTATGTTGATGGTGGGCGCGTTTAAGTCATAAGGGCAATGTGATTAACGCCTGCGTCTTGCCGCATAGCTCGACAGGGCGATGAGCAAACGTCCCAACAATGCTTCGGCGGGCGCACCTGTGGTTTTCATGTTTTTTTCGCACTCCAGGCTTTGGGCTACGGCGCGGGCTAATGCCGCTTCTGGCCAGATGCGCAGGGCCGTACCAAAAGCGGTTTTGCGCATGACAAAAACCGGCGGCCGCAGGTTTCGCATGGCTTCATCCATGCTGTTGCCCGCCGCCATAAGTGCGCTTGCCTGGTGAAGGCGCACACTATGCCTTTGCAAAGCGGCCAACACGGAATGGGGGTTGGTTTTGCCGGCCAAAGCCCTCTGCAAGGACGCGTCCATAGTTATAGCATTTCCGGCCATGGCGTCGAACACAATATCATCAAGCCCGGCGGCTCCAGCCCCTGCGGCCAAGACTTTTATGTCGGCTAGCGTGACCTTGGCACCTTCTTCTTGGCCGTAACCTTTATACAGGGCCAATTTTTCGATCTCGGAGCGAGCCATGCGGCGGTCGCCCTCTAGCAAAGGCACAAATGCGTCCAGGGCATCTGGCGCGATAGAAATGCTTAAATCGCCCAATGTTTGGTGCACCATATTTGCTATATCGGCTTGGCTATCTGCGTAGCACGCAATAGCCGCGAAATGCTTTGCCCCTTCAAAAGCTTTGCGTATTGCCGAGCGCGGCGTCATATCGCCTGCTTCGACAATCAATTTTGCGGCGCAGGTCTGGGGGCGGGCGTCCAGGGCTTTGATGGTTTTGGCAATAGAGGCCGCGCCTCTCTCGTGGGACAAGCGCAGGCGGATGAGCCGCGCATCACCGAGCAAGCTTTGGGCGACCATTTCGTCGGCTAATCTGGCCGGGTCTCCGGTTAAGTCGTCGGCGGACAATACGGTTGTGGAAAACGGATCGTCCGGGTTTGGCGAGAATTTTTTGGCGACTGCCTCCGCTCGTTCTGCGCACAGGCCAGCGTCTGGACCAAACAGTAATACGCCAGGGCAATTCGCCGGCGGCGCATTTAGCCAGGATCTGGCACGAGCTCCTGCGAGTTTCATTTGTTTTTGGTTTGGGGTTCCGCACTGGCTTGATATCCGGCCAGTCGGGCAATGATCCGGTCGGAAGCTTCGTCGGCTGCTTGCTCTTCGGCGTTGTTTTGCGCCGTTACCGTGCCGTAAGGATCACGCGGCGCACCAAATGTAGACACTGTCTGCACGTCGCCACGGTATACCACGTCGCCGGTTTTAGCCTCTATCAGTTCAAAACCGCTTTGCAGAACTAAATCATAGCGCGACGCCACATCATCAGCGCCAATGCCGAGATTGCTGCGGCTCAATTCCGGTTTGATTTTTAAAATATAGGCGGCATTGCCGTTGTCCCCCATGCGCGTGCGCAAGGCTTGGGCTAGCAGGAAATCAACTTTGCCATTAGCTTGCATTTCAACCCGGATGTTTTTCAAAGCAATAGCACTGCCGCCAAAGCCGCCAAAAGCCTCAGGGGCGTGCATGGGTTTGAAACCACACGCGGTAAGAATAAGTGTGGTTGCCAATATTATTGCGGTGCGTAGTGATTTCATAGCCGTCTCCTTTTTATATTGTTCACGGCAGTGCGCAAGAGCGCACGCCTACGCGGGTGCGGCGCATGGGCGCCAACGGGCGCTTGCCCTTGCCTCGCTTCGCTCGGAACGCCATCTTCACTTAATTCGCCACTATATTGATTATTCGCCCCGGAACAACGATGATTTTTCTAACGGTTTTATCAGACAAAAACTCGGTGATGCGTGCATGCGCCAAAGCCAGTTTTTCAACTTCGTCTTTGTTGGCGGTTTTGGCCACAGAGATTTCGGCGCGGCGTTTGCCGTTAACTTGTATGGGCATGGTAATCTCGTCTTCCACCCACATGGCCGGATCGGGTGTCGGCCAAGGTGCATTGCACACCAAACCGTTCCCGCCCAAGTGGGCCCAGCATTCTTCGGCCAGGTGGGGCATGAACGGGGCGATGACGCGCACGAGAATGCTCATAGCTTCGGTTTTGGCGGCGTCATTATCAGCGTGTTTTTTAAGCGCATTGACCAGTTCATAAATTTGCGCAACCGATGTGTTGAAGCGAAAATTATCAATACCGCCCGTTATTTTTACCAATGCTTTATGGGCGGCGCGGCGTAAGTCCAGGGCGGCTCCAGATATATTGGCAATCGAGCTACTGTTTTTCAAGCCGCCTTGGGGCGACAAAGAAACCGTATCCCATACTTTATTGGCAAACCGCCAAGCACCGACGGCTCCCGCGTCCGTCCACTCCACATCCCGTTCGGGCGGGCTGTCGGATAGCATAAACCAGCGCGCTACATCGGCGCCGTAACCCTCGATAATATCGTGGGGGTCGATAACATTTTTCTTGGATTTGGACATTTTTTCTACCGGGCCGCGTAGTACAGGTATAGGCTGCCAACCATCTTCAGTCGTCCTTTCCCAGTGAATAATAGCTCCATCAGTCTTTTCAATTTGCTTTTCGTAAGCGGCCTTGAATTTTGGGTTTGTTTTCAAAATTGAAGTAATAAAATTGTTGTATGATTTCCAATTTTCTTTTGGACGGTCAATATGCACGTCTGCAGGAAGGACATAGTTACCTTCTATGTCCGTATAAACCGCATGATTGACCATGCCTTGGGTGAATAGGCCTTTAAACGGCTCACCGCTTGGTAAATCCAAAAGCCCACAATCGCGCAAGGCGCGGGCGAAGAAACGGGCATAGAGCAAATGCAATATGGCATGTTCGACCCCGCCAATATATTGGTCAACCGGAAGCCATGCGCTGGCGGCAGTTTTATCGAATGGGCGATCATCTGTACTCCCGCCCGCAAAACGGGCAAAATACCAGGAACTGTCAACGAATGTATCTAGCGTATCGGTCTCGCGCACGGCGGGTTTTTTGCATTTTGGGCAGTCCACATGTTTCCATGTGGCGTGGCGATCGAGCGGGTTTCCGGGAATATCAAAGCTGACATCTTCGGGTAGCTCTACGGGCAGGTCAGTGACCGGTACAGGCACAGCACCACAATTCCCGCAGTGAATAACCGGGATTGGGCAGCCCCAATAGCGTTGCCGCGACACGCCCCAGCCTCGAAGTCTGTATGTGACTTGCTTTGTGCCTAGGCCGAGTTTTTCCAACTCGGCGATCGCGGCGGTAATACCGTCCTCCACACCCATGCCGTCAAGGAAGTCTGAATTGAATAAGGTACCCGCCCCTACATAGGCCTCATCATCTATTTCATATGTGTCCGGATTTTCGCCGTCCGGCAAAACTACGGCAGGCACAGGCAGGTCGTATTTACGAGCAAAATCCAAATCCCGTTGGTCATGGGCCGGACAACCAAATACGGCACCGGTGCCGTAGCCCATGAGCACAAAATTGGCGGCATAGACGGGCAGGGTTTTGCTATCATCAAATGGATGCTTAACCCGTAAGCCCGTATCAACGCCGAGCTTTTCAGCTTTTTCCACTGCTTCTGCAGTGGTGCCCATAACCTCGCAAGCTCTTCTAAGATCCAACAATTCGTTATTGTATTTTGAAATTTTCTTTATCACAGGGTGGTCTACTGAAAGGGCTATAAAACTAGCGCCCAACAAAGTGTCGGGTCTTGTTGTAAACACTTCGATCCCGCTGGGGCTTTCTTGCTGAGCAAAACCTAGCGCGACTATTTCCTCCGGTGTTGAGAAACCTCCCTTAGTATTTGTCGCGGTGTCATGAAATCTTGCTTCGTTTTTATGATTCCACTCAAACCTAAACTGCGCACCTTCACTCCGCCCAATCCAGTTCTTCTGCATGGTGCGGACTTTTTCGGGCCAGTTTTTCAAGCCGTCGAGGCCGTAATATAAATCATCTGCGTAATTGGTGATTTTGAAAAACCACTGGTTTAGCTCGCGGGTTTCCACTTCTGCGCCACTGCGCCAACCTTTGCCGTCAATAACTTGCTCATTGGCCAGAACCGTCATATCGACTGGATCCCAATTGACCTTGGCGGTTTTGCGGTAAACTAAATCGTTTTGCAAAAATTTCAGGAAAATCGCTTGTTGCTGTTTGTAATACTCCACATCGCAAGTGGCAAATTCCCGGCTCCAGTCGAGCGCAAAACCGAGCCTTTTAAGGGGTTCTCGCATGGCGTCAATCTTAGTGTAAGTCCAGTCTTTGGGGTGGCCTCCGCTCGCCATGGCCGCATTTTCCGCCGGCATTCCGAACGCGTCCCAACCCATGGGATGCAGGACTTCAAAACCACAGCTGCGTTTATAACGCGCAATCACGTCGCCCATGGCATAGTTGCGCACATGGCCCATATGAATACGCCCGCTCGGATAGGGAAACATTTCTAGCGCATAATATTTGGGCTTGGCAGAATTATCATCAGCCTCAAAGGCTTTGGCTCGCTCCCATACGGCCTGCCACCTAGGCTCGACTTCCGCTGCATTATATCGGCTCATAGCCTAAACCTTTAGCCTGTGCCCTATTCGTCAACGGTCGCGATATAGAGCTGCCGGGCGCGGGTTAGGATTGAGTTTTCTATGGTGCGGGCTGTATCGGCGTCCACCGACGCATCGCTCCAACCAAGATCGCTCCGTACCTGCTTGAAGATCGAAACCTTGAGAGCGTCGGCGCGCAAATTAGTGTCGAGAATATAGACATTGGCCTTAAAGCGTTCATTCGGAGCCTGCGGGGACGCATACCAGTCGGTGATGATGACGCCGCCAAACGGGTCAATTTCCGACAAAGGCATGAAATTCAGGGTCTCCAGAGAGGCCCGCCATAAAAACTCGTTCACACCCATACGCGGCGCGGCGCGTTTTGTACGGGTACGGCTTTTATAGGTGTTGCCGTCCTGACCTACGGTGGCGGGCTTTGCCCCCGGTAGTTTATTAGAAAGATTGGTCATAGTTTGGCAAGAGGTCAAGGCGAGCGCAAGGGCCGTGCCTACTGTTATTTTGGCCAGTAATGTTGTTTTAGCGAGTAACAACGGCATATATATTCTCCAATTGGCGCAGGAACTCCCATACACCCAAATTTCAGCCTGTATATAACAGATAAGTTTCACACTTCCAGTGTCTTTTCCACTGTCTTGCCTGCATTTTACGCCTTTGAGTTATAAATTACCGTAATGTCCTCCAACCATATCTCAAATTATAGAAAATATGTTGTATCATAGCGGCAACCCAGTGGAGCTGCTCCAACTCAATCTTAGCTTGTTATGGGCATGACCGTTGACGTTAGATGGTGACAAAGCCAGAGAAATGTGGTACGGATGCTTTGAAAAGACACCTTTGCGCGATTATATGATGATGTTTAGGGCTAAATAAAATCACCGCCCATTAGTTTTTAGCCTTACGTGTCCACGGTTTGCCTTTAGCGGGATATCGTGCTAACTTGTGCTAAACAGTGTTGGTGAACGGGTGAAACGTTTTAAGCTTATCGTCGCAATAATGATTGTGGCTCTGGTTGTTATAGTCGCTGCCTTTTCGGCGGCTGCCAAAAAAACAGCCCGTATTGGCGGCCTGCACACACGCTCTCTTAGCGCTGGTGAAACCGGAACTGTGGCGCGGGTGATTGATGGTGACAGCCTGGTTTTGGATAGCGGTTTGCGAGTTGTATTGGCAGGTATTCAGGCGCCAAAGCCGGCCCGCTATAATATGAGGAGCGGCAAAACCACGCCGGCCTGGCCGTTGGCAGAGCAAGCGCAAGCGACATTGCAAGCAATGGCCCACGGCAAGCGGGTCACGCTTTTTTACGGTGGCTCAATCCGCGACCGATTTGATCGGGCCGTCGCTCAGGTTTTTGTTTTGGACAAGGATGGCAAGCCTGATATCTGGTTGCAACAAACCATGGTGGGTGCCGGAATGGCGCGGGTTTATACTTGGGTTGGTTATGATCAAGATAGCAAAGCGCTTTATACGTCTGAGCTTGAAGCGCGCAACAATGCAATCGGCATTTGGGACACAGCAAAAACCGACGGGTATTACGATATTCGCAAGCCTGCTCCTGATCCTTTGGCACAATTTGTAGACAGCGTTCAAATCGTAGAAGGAATTATTGTCAAAACTGCAGATGTAAGGGGGACGATTTATCTAAACTTCGGCGCAGACTATAGAACCGATTTTACCATTGCCATTTCCAAAAAATCCCGGCGTAGCTTCAAACATGCCGACTATGATCCGCTTACACTGACAGGTGCCCGTGTTCGCGTGCGCGGCTATCTTGAATTTTACGGCGGCCCGATCATCTGGCTTAATGACCCCAACAGGTTGGAGGTTTTGGATTAGGGGATTATGAGAAAAATCACCCTGTATATGAACGCTTAGCCGTTGGGCGCAGAAGGTTTGAACAAACTTTCCAGCGTGTGTTGGGTTTTCGGCTTTTCTTCTGGTGGGCTCGCTTTGGCGTCTACAACCGGTTTTAAAGCTTCACCTTCATCGGTGACAACAGCATTTTTGGCGTCTAGCTTGGCTTTCTTTTCGGCGGCAATTCTAACCACATCATCCAAGTCCATTTGAGAACACAAACCGAGAGATACAGGATCGGTTGGGTTGATGGTGTTGGTTTTCCAGTGGGTGCGATCACGGATAGATTTGATCGTCGGTTTGGTGGTGCCAATAAGTTTGGAAATTCGCGGATCGGATACTTCCGGATGGTTACGGACAATCCAGGCAATGGCGTCGGGCCTGTCTTGGCGGCGCGACAAAGGTGTATAGCGCGGGCCACGGCGTTTTTTCGTCTTGGAATTTGGAATAGGAGAATGGTCAAAGCTTATGGCCGACATTGTATAGCCTGCATCTTTTTCGGCCTTCTCAATTTCGTCGCGGGTAACTTGCCCGTTTGAAATGGGATCTGCGCCGCGAATACCCGCAGCAACATCACCATCAGCTATGCCTTTAACCTCCAAAATATGTAGGCCGCAAAATTCGGAAATTTGTTCAAATGTCATCACCGTATTGTCAATTAACCAAACGGCTGTTGCTTTTGGCATTAAAATCTTGCTCATAATATTCTCCTGTGTGCCAACCAATAAAGTGTCAACCAATAAAAAACCCCGCTCGGCGGGGTGGTGGCCCTAAGACCGTGAAGCCTTAGCTTCCAATTAACCCCATCTACGCCTTTGTGTTCGTTTTGGCAAGGGGCATACAGTATTTATTGGCACTTGATTGAAATTGCCCTATAAAGCGCAAAATCATGACAGTGCGACCAAGACAGCGCAAAACCAGGACAGCACAAAACAAGAGATTTGCTTATGGACGAGATAGATTTAAGGCGCGCGGGACTGGATTTCAGGGTTGGCGAGGATTTATACGGCGTATCCGTTACCCAGCTTACGGAAAGATTGGAAATATTGGCAGCTGAGACAATACGTGTAAACCGGGCTATCGCTCAGAAAAACACAGAATTAACCACGGCGGAAACTTTTTTCCGCAAAAGCTAGAATTTGGCGCGAGCTTTGCACATGGAAAGCCAACAGTCCAATATGGAACATATATGCACCTATTTAGCGCAAGCACGCTAAATGAGGTGGGCGCATTTTGCTAAATGGAGTAAGCAATGAATGATACGACAGGGCGCATAAAAATGGAAATTGGCAAGGATAATAAAGTGATAGATACATTGGGCCCACAGGCAGAGGCGCGGTTGAAAGAATTTACCGCTTCAGAGCTATTTGCCAAAACCTTTCGCGAAGGCATGGATTTGGTGGAAGAAACGGCTGCTTATCTTGACGGCCCTGGGCGGCAAGACAGCAAAAAACTTGGACGCAATGATGCTCTAGTTTATGCCTCTCAAAGCATGCGCCTGACCACCCGCTTGATGCAGGTCGCATCTTGGCTATTGGTGCAGCGTGCGCTCAAGGAAGGCGAAATGAGCGGTGCTGAGGCGCGGGCCGAGAAATACAGGCTTGTACCGGAAACAGGCGAAAGCCCGGAACATACCAAGCCATTGCGTCAATATGCCTCTAGCCTGCCGTCTTTATTGTTGGATTTACTGGCCCGTTCAGAAAAACTGTATGAGAGAATTGTCCGCCTTGACCGGTCACTATACGGCTCAATTAATGCTCAACACGGCAATACTGTCGCCGATTAAATCAATCGGCTAGAAGCCGCATTTACAAAATTTTCTGGCTAACACTTAGGCTCGGAACCTAGCTTATTCTTCAATATCTGGTATGTCCACATCTATGGTTTCTATATCTTCGATGGTAACCGTGCCTTTATTGGACAACATGCCGCGTTTGCGCATGATGGTGGTCTTACTGTCCAGCTCACGCAGAAGACGTGCAACTTCTGGAGAAACTGATGATTTTGCCGTTTGACTGTTAACCAACAGGGTTAAACTTGCCAAAGAGGGTGTATCGCCACCCAACAAATCAGCAACAATTGGGTCATAACGATCAAATTCCACAGGCTTGTCTCTTTGTATTATTTCCAACACATCGGGATTTGCGAATTTTTTGAGATGAGCTTTTAAGTCAACTGGCCAGTTAGTGAAATAATAGGGCCGGGCTTCTTCGTATAAAGTCGAAACTCTTGTGGCCCTTTGCGTTGCATTGACCCCCCGTAAAGAATTAATAAATTCATTGGCTTGCACATCTAGAATGAAATTTACATTATATCCTGTAAACGCATAATTTTGCAAAGCGGGCCCACCAATATTTCCCCTGAAAAAGCCGTATATAACATCAGGGTCAGACCAGTTTGGGAAGACAATATTTTCGCGAATATCCCTAAGGCTCGAGGAGACGCCGCGAATATTCAATAATTTTGCCTCATTTAGTGGCTGTTTTGCAGCGCCCACAAGCAGTTTTTCCGGTCGCCGTACCGGGTAGTTTATGGCGACTTGCTCAATCAGGGTCGCATTGTGTAAGTTGAACCAAAATGCTAATTGCTCATTTCGGCTTAGCCGGGAAATATCAACATCATTTGCCAATTGCTCCAGATCTTTACGGTATGCGGTCAGGCCTTCTCGGTATTCATCATTCAGATAAGAAAATGTGACCCGGCTTCCTTCGAGCCTATAAGCGGTTTTGTGGCCCTTAACGATACGTGTACCAACCACCGGATCTGGTTTCCGTGCGCGAACTCGGATCGAGTTGCCTAGCCTCAGTACAATATTTTCCAAAGCCAAATCCCAGACTTCATAGTCAATGGTGGCAAAGTTGGTTTGCGGTTTGGGCGCGAACTTTTGATAGGTCGTCGTCACGGCAATTTGAGCCGGTGTGGGTGCTGTCGCACTTATTTGTACATAATCGTCATTCTTTTGCACAGACGGCATAACAAGTCCAACCGGCGGTGAGGCGGAAGCCGCGTAAACCGGCATTGCTGCCGTTGCTAACAATACAGTTAAAACAGACAGGGATTTAATTACGCTTTGGTGAAACATCATGACCTCATTTCTATATCGATAAACAATAACTATACAAACCCTATGTGCGTGACAAGTTTTATTTTGTTAAATTTCAGCAACTATCTCTGGTTTTTATCTTCAATACCACGTGAAGCATTGTTGCCAATGCCCTAAAGTGCTTATCTATACGCTCAATAATCAGATGTTCATAGCCGTCTTGGACTTGTAATATCAAAGCACTGGCCTCTAAACCCGAGGAAAATTTCAAGGAACACTTTTCTAAAACGGCTGAACTGCGGCCACTCAGCACGATTGCAGCCCGCAAGGCTTCGCCGTAAATTTTTGCGTTCATTTGCTCTTCGCCGCTTAACGAATATTGGATGGCAGAATTGTTTGGTGGTTTTTTACGACTTCTAAATGAGCGAAATAAGATGAGCGCCAAATAGGCGCGTTCTTTGTGGGTTAACCCAGGTAGTGGGCCGTAGAGTGCGATTTCATAGACAATTTGGGCGCGGTGATCGGGATGAAGTCCGGCCCCGGTGCCGATTAGCAAGCTAGCTGCCTTACGAAGCCGGTTTTCGTTATCTAGGCTGAAGCTCCGGGGAAGCTGCGTGTGAATGTCATTGATAAACCTATACAAGGCGCGGCTCATTTGGCCTTGCTTGGTGCCGCGCCGATACAGGCTAGAACACGCATCAAACAAGGCATTACGCTTTTTCGTTTCTACATCTAAGGCGGTATATACCAACCCGTCTCGCAGACCGCCCGGCGCAATGACGACGTGTTTGACGGGGAGTTTTTCCAAGAGGACACTGAGCAACAACCCGCCGTAAGGCAAGGTATCGGCGCGTCTTTGCGAGATATTTGGCCAGTTCAACAAGGTCTGCGCCCCGTGCTGAGAACACGCCCAATCCGCCATAAGTTTTGCGGTTTGGGCGTCTAACCGATAATTATGGGCCATACGCAAAGGGTATTCATTGCGCTTTTGGTGGATGATAGCAAGATTACGCCACGCGCCTCCAATCAAATACAAAGTGTCTAAATGGGCGAAATTTTGGCCGAGCGTGTCGGCCAGTTTGTGCGCGATTTGTGGGCGTAATATGTGTGGGTCGAACTGGCCATCATACATGGCAAATGGCCCCAATTGGTGCGAAATTCCGCCTAAGGCCTGCCCGTTTACCAACTCAATTAGCTCCAGACTGGCCCCTCCCAAATCTGCCGCCAAACCTTTGGCCCGAGGCTCGCCCGCAATAACGCCGTAAGCTGACATTGACGCTTCCGCTTCTCCGCTTAAGGGGTCAATCTCTAGCCCGGTTTGTTTTTTGACCAATGTGATAAACGCTAGGGCGTCATCTGCATCGCGTAGAGCGGCGGTGGCGGCAATGCGTACACCGTCCAGTTTTTGGGCTTGCGCCAAAGCCATAAACCTTTTCAGAGCTGCCAATGCCTGAACCCGCCCTTCAGGGTTTAATTTTCCAGTGCGGCGCAAATCGCGACCCAGGCCGGCCAATACTTTTTCATCATAAATAGACGCAAATGCAGCCCCATTTAAGGCATAGACGACAAAACGGACGGAGTTGGAGCCAATATCGATGACACCAATACGTTTTTTTCTAGCCCGTTTGGCGGTAGAAATGGGGGCAGCGGTTTTTATTGTCCCCATGACCGTTAATTACGCCGCGCTAGCTTTACGGTCTTCCGTGAGCAAGACATGCAAGGCTTCTTTATTGGGTGCGGTGCGTAATTTATCGCGGATTTCTTCACGGCGTAACAAACGCGACACTTGTGCCAGTGCTTTTAAATGATCACCACTGGCATTGGCAGGTGCCAAGAGCAGAACAACGAGATCCACAGGTTGCTCATCAATAGATTCGTACTCCAAAGGCGTCTCGAGCCGGGCAAACACGGCGCGCACAGAACTTAAACCTTCAAGTCTGGCATGGGGAATGGCCACACCATAACCCACACCTGTGCTGCCGAGGCGCTCGCGCTCTGATACGGCACAGACAATATCCCGGCTTTTAACAGCTTCAGCGCCTACGGCACCGCATTTAATAGCAATATCAGCCATCTCCTGAAACAACTGTTTTTTACTAACGGCATGCAAGTCCGTTATCAAACAGTCCGTTGCAAACAAATCTTCAGTATTCATGTTCTCTCACAGTTTTAGAGCCCGGCAGGCCGATAGGTTACACATTGTTTCAACACTAAAAACACTCCAGTGTATAAATTCAGGGGGCTCTTAGCCTAGCTGTCTTTGCGGGTCAATCCACCCTACATTGCCGTCTGCGCGTTTAAACACCACATTCAGGCCGCCGTGGGCAGCATTGTTAAAAACAACGGCTCCAGAATCGGTTAATCCTAACTCCAAAGATGCCATACTCACCGTCATTGTACGGATTTCGGTTTTTTGCTCGGCAATAACCAAGGGTTCAGCAGGCGGGGCATTGTCATGGTCATCTTCATCATCCTCGGCCCCAACCGGGCTTTGTAAAACATATAACGCCAACGCTTCTGCTTTTTGTTCGGCCTGGTGATCCGTCAGACGCCGTTTATAGCGCCGAAGCCGTTTTTCCAAATGTTCCAATGCCTCATCTGCCGCCACATAAGCATCGTGCGCGCCGCCTTTGGCGGCCATTGAAGCGCCGGAGGGTAAATGTACGGACATTCCCGCATTAAATCCCGAACCCTCTTTGGAGATCGAAACATAGGCTTCGCCAGAACGGTGGATATATTTATCCATCATATCTTCAAGCCGTCCGTTGATTCGCTCCGATAAAGCGGCGGAAACGTCAATACCTTTAGATACAATTTTAATTTGCATGGGAAATTTCTCCTGTTTGAGTGTATCTCAGTCTAACATTATTTGTGACCAAGGTCAGGTGAAAAATGGGGATTATTTAGAATTTTTCAAGATGCGGCGACGTTGAACCGAGGAGGGAATATTTAAGCTTTCACGGTATTTTGCTACTGTTCTGCGTGCAATATCTATACCTTGATCTTGTAATAAACCTACAAGCTTATCGTCCGACAGCACGTTTTTTGGTTCGCGTTCTTCTTCAATGAGGATTTTAACTTTATGGCGAACAGCTTCTGCCGAATAGGCCTCGCCGCCGTCCGTAGAAGCAATCGCGGCGGTGAAAAAATATTTAAGCTCAAAAGTACCGCGTGTGGTGGCCATATACTTGTTGGAGGTGACGCGGCTAACCGTGCTTTCATGCATGTCTATGGCTTCGGCAATGGTTTTTAAATTCAGCGGCCGTAAATGGTCAATGCCGTAGGCAAAAAAACCGTCTTGTTGTTTGACGATCTCGCTAGAAACCTTCAAAATTGTCCGGGCGCGCTGATCAAGGCTTTTGACTAGCCAAGACGCGTTTTGTGCGCATTCAGACATATAGGTTTTTACGTTTTCGTCCTTTGTCCCACCTAAAACTTCCGTGTAATAACGTGAATTGACCAAGACACGCGGCAATGTATCAGAATTAAGCTCAACCGCCCAACCGCCATCAGGCCGTTCATGGATAAATACATCCGGCTCAACGGCCCCGGCAGTATCAACGCCAAAGGCCAGTCCTGGTTTCGGGGCCAAGGCCCGCAAACGGGCCGTATAGACACCTAATTCGTCTTGGTTTAACCCGCAAATTTTAGAAAGCCCGGCCAAATCATGGTTGGCCAACATATCCAGATTATCTAGCAATATCTGCATTTACCCATCAAGCTCGCTGCGTTCTTTGAGCTGTAAAGCCAAGCACTCGCTTAAATCGCGGGCCATAACGCCCGTGGGCTCAAACGTCTGCAAAATCGCTAACACCGCGCTTATGCGCGTTGGCTCTACCCCCAAACGATCAGCAAGCTCCGCCAAATCAGCGCGAAGATAGCCGTTTTCATCTACCTGATCGATCAGATAGGCACCGATCATGCGCTCACGCTCATCATGTATGGCCATGGCCAACTGCCCCAAGAGGTGTTCGTTTAGGCTGATTTCATGGGCTGTATTGGCGGCCGGGTCATAATCTGTATTTGGAGAAAAAGACCCTCCCGAACCAGATTTGCTCCAGTCAACATCCCCGCCAACGGCCGCAGAACTGGGTGCTATCTCGGTTATGGTCGCATCTGCGTTTAACTGTCGCTCCGATGCATCCAAAGCGTCCGATGCAGCTTGTGAGGGGGCATTTAAATCAAGTTCAGCCAAACTAGTATCAGGCTCGGCTTTAACGGCGACGTCCTCGGTGCGGCGGTTCTCTGTACCCGTACCGCGCTCCAATAGAGGATTGCTCTCCAATTGCTCTTCGACAAATGCCGACAGTTCAATATTTGACAAGGTCAAAAGCTTGATCGCCTGCTGCAATTGCGGCGTCATGGCCAGACCCGTGCCTTGTTTGAGCTTTATTTGCGGCGATAGCGCCATCTTGCACCCCTAATTCAGCCGGGAACATCCCCGACAGAACGGCATATATCACATCTCCCTTAAAGAGAAGTTTCACTCATACAAATTAGGGCAATAAGTTCGGAAAAATATACAGATCCTAATTTTCCCCATAAATGATTGGTTTTTTAGGGCTAGGGCTTTTAGAAACAGGGCTTTTTGGGTTGGGCATCGGAGCCAGTGTTTCTTGCTGCGGCTCTGAATTTGGCTCTGGTCGTGGTAATGGATAACCAGGTATGGTCATATTGCGACCTTCTGGTGTCCATGCGGCCAACATAAACCCGGTGATGTAATTTGGCGGCAGATTTAACACTTCTTCGCGGCCGCCGCGTGAGCGGATCAACAGGCTAATCCCGTTGGTTTTAGCAGCGTCCAGACGTTTTCGCGGGACAAATACCCGCAAATTTTCCTGCCGGGCGCAATAACGCCGCACCACAGTATCTACATAGCCCGGATTATAATACGGGTCAGTTGGATAATAATTCAAATGGCGACCAGACCGGAGACGGGTGCTAGATTTGTGTTGATTGCTTGAATTATTCCCGCTGTTGGAGGTGTTTCCAGTATTGGATCTGTGTGAGTTGGTGTTTGTAGTGTTGTGTGAGTTGGTGTTTGTAGTGTTTTGTTTAGGATGGTTGGTTCTATATTGCGAAGCTTGTGTAGGTGTTCGCTTGTCCGACGGTGCGCGGGATGATGCGCGAGGCGAGCTTGATGCACCGCGTGTGGAGCTGTGTGGCTGTCTAGTGCTTTGCGGGCGGCCAGAGCTAGCATATGGGTGCGAACCTGGGTTAAAATACGGGCCAATCTCCGGCTCGGTACCGGGGCCATCAGGTTGAGGCGCAGGCTCATTTCTTGTCCGCCGACGTTTTGGTGGTCGTACAGGGGGATGTTCGGTTGTGCTTGTGGTATTATTGCCGTCTGCATGGTCGCGGGCTCTATCGTGGTCAGCATGATTATCATTATAGTCGGTATGGTCGTTTTGGTCATGATGCCTCCGGCGATCATAACGACCCCGCCGGTTATGGGGCCCCCTGTCAAAATTGCCATAACCGTAGTTATAATATCCTGCCCCGTAATACCCGTTGCCGAAAGGAAAGCGGCGTACATTTCGTGTATCGGCCCGACAATCCAGAACCGAGGCACCAAAATCGGCCAATTGGGCAATCTCGCCATCTGGCCATCTGGCCTGACTATATTGTCTGGTTTCCAAAGGATCAGGCGTAGCACTGGTGTAGCTGATAAGAACATCTAGATAGGCGCCACCATTGTGAACCGTACCTTCCTTATCGGTAAATGGCCCGGCCGTGCGCAATTGCGCCATACCCGCAACTTTGGATCTTAGCTCTCTGAATGTTTTTACCGGTGGGGCGAGAATTTCGCTGACCCCCATATCAGGATAGTTTATTTGTACAGAGTTGGACGCAATGTCAACCGGTGTGCGGTGCTCCAGAGTTGTCGTACAGCCGCCTAGTATAACCACGCTAGTCAACAATACATGCTCAAAGTTTTTTATTCCCATGCACAACCATAGCACAGAGCAACAATCCAGCCAAGGTGTATTCTAAGGCAATGTCAGGTGAACAATAGGCCATTTATTACAAAAAGGTTGGGCTAAGTGTTAAACACGGCCAAAATACCTAATTTGGCGCTATTTCCTGATTTTGGTTTTTTGGGCTTGCCATTGGGTTGATTCCTGCAAAAATTGGCTTTAAAGCAAAATTATGTAACTACATTTCGCGGCTTTGCTTTACATGGGAGCTAAGGTGGTTGATTTATTAAGTGAAAAACGTGAGGCGGTGTTTTCGGATTGCCGCAAATACCGCTACAGCCTGTCGCAAATATGGGACGAGGATAAAGAGCCGCTCTATTGGTTGATGCTCAACCCAAGCACGGCGGATGAAGTTAAAAATGATCCCACGGTAGAGCGCTGCGAACGCCGGGCCAGGATGTGGGGTTACGGCGGCTCTGTGGTACTGAATATTTTCGCCTACCGGGCCACCGACCCCAAAAACATGCGCACCCAAAAAGACCCGGTTGGGCCAGACAATGATGCGTGGATAAGAAAACTGGCCCGGCGCAGTCAAGAGCTCGTTGTGGTCGGCGGCTGGGGTGAACACGGCTCCCATATGGCGCGCGGCCAAGCCGTTCTGGATATTTTCAAGCAAGCAAATGGCCGCATAAATGCTCTAAAAATCAACGCATCCGGTCACCCGGCCCATCCGCTCTACATAGCTTATGACAAAACCCCATTTTTGATGGAAGGTTAATCCCTCTCGATCCAGACCCGCAACAATTCCCGCTCCGCGTCCGTCATACCGGTTTCGTTGCCGAGCGGCATATCTTTGCTGGTGACAGTGCGTTCAAGGATAAGGGCTTTATTTTGACGAATAAGTTCGTCTGTGTCGAGCCGAAACCCTGCTTGTGGTTCGTCGAAACTTTCGTGGGTCGGGTTCGGGGCGTGACAGGCGGTGCAGTGTTTGTTGATGATTTGGCGGGCCGCTTGGAAGCTCGCTTCACCGACATTTTGCGGCGCGGTTTTTTTTAAGGCGAGCGGAAATGTGACGGCGGCAATCATGAAAACCACGGCAGCAATAACAAATGGGGCTTTGGGTTTGTTCGTATGTCGCAAATTGAAATAATGGCGCACGGCTATACCGGCTAGGGAAATCAATGCCAGACTGAGCCAACCAATACCGGAACCGTATGTCATGGGATAATGCGCCGAGGTCATGATGAACAAGACGGGCAGTGTCATATAATTATTGTGCATGCTTCGAAGTTTGGCCGCTTTGCCAAATTCCGGATTGACCGGACGGCCCGCGATCAAATCAGCGACGACTATTTTTTGGTTCGGGATAATATTAAAAAACACATTGCCCGCCATGATGGTTCCAATCATGGCCCCGATCTGCATATAAGCGGCCCGGTCGGAGAATGTCTTGCCTGCAATTAT
Source organism: Alphaproteobacteria bacterium (assembly GCA_024278855.1). Lineage (GTDB taxonomy): Bacteria > Pseudomonadota > Alphaproteobacteria > Caulobacterales > Maricaulaceae > Robiginitomaculum_A. Next base: position 32,828 of record JAJRSJ010000077.1, read on the forward strand.
GGCCGCAAGTGTGAACAAGGCGAACAACAAAACCGCAAACAATTTTGGGTGTTTGCGCAAGGGTGATTTGCACATCAGATCATATATGACCCATCCCCCCGCCAGCATAGCCAGACTGGCGCTAATGGCTTGCCAGCTCTCCAGAGCCATTTTGCTTTTGTCGATCAAATATAAATTAGCCCCGTAATAATAAATCACGGCCATAAGCAAAAACCCGCTAATCCAGGTAAAATAGGCTTCATATTTGAACCAGTGCAAATGGCTGGGCATATTGCCCGGTGCGGACATGTATTTTTTGTTGTGGTAAAACCCGCCGCCGTGTACCGACCAAAGCTCGCCGTCTGCTTCGCCCTTCTTGACCTTTTCGGGCCGCTCCAGATTATTATCAAGCCAGACAAAATAAAAGCTGGCCCCGATCCAGGCAATGCCAGTGATTACATGCAGCCAACGCAATATCAGGGAAATCCAGGTGGTATAATCAATGGCCATTTATTGTCCTATAATTTGTAACAATTGCGCAGCCACAGAGGCCGCAATAATTTCGGGTTCTTTGCCTTGTATGCCCTCAACACCAATTGGGCAAGTCAAGCGGGAGATTTGTACGGCGGAGAAGCCGTCTTTCTTAAGCCGAGACATAACCCGCGCCCGTTTAGTCTTGGAGCCGATCAAACCGAGATAGGCAAAATTTCCGCGCTCTAGCACTGCGCAAACCAATTGATAATCCAACGTATGGTCATGGGTCATGATCAAGAACAAAGCATCTTTGGGGGCATCCGCAATGATGGGCGCTGGCTCAGAAAATGTTCTTACATTATCCGTAGTCTTTTCCGCACGTGTATCGTAGCATCTCACCTCAAATGGTAAGGGGGCCAGTGTGTGCATCAGCGCAGTTCCGACATGTCCGGCGCCAAATAGATAAAGCGGGCTATAGGCCGGGCTTTGTGTTTGCGGCAAGTCCGATAGGCTTTCAATATTTTGCAAAACCAACTGAACCCGCCCGCCGCAGCATTGCTCCACGTCCGGGCCAAGGATATAATCCAGTGTTTGGCCGTCTTTGACTTTGCTCTCCAGGCATTTCCGCGCCGCAATGATGGCCGCGTTCTCCAAATTGCCGCCGCCTATAGTACCGTATTCGCGTTTGCGTGTGACCAACATGACCGTACCGACATCTCGCGGGGTTGATCCTTCGGTTTTTTCTATACGTACTAGGCAAAATATTTTGCCCTTGTCTAGCAGGGTTTCAGCCGCACTTTGCCAGTTAAACATTGCTGATCGACATAACGGCCCGCAGGATTTCTTCGGGCGTGGCGGGGGTGTTTAAAGCTGCGCGGGACTTGTAATCGCGCGCGGCGCATACGGCGTCCGCCAACGCGCAGTGTACGGAATTGGCCAGCATGAACGGTGGTTCACCAACGGCTTTGGAACGGTAAATCGTCGCCTCGCGGTTACGGCCTTTGTCCCATATGGCAATGTTCATAATCTTTGGCCGATCACCAATGGTCGGAATTTTATAGGTGGACGGCGCGTGGGTTTTCAGGTGACCGTCCGTCCCGTACACCAGTTCTTCACAGGTCAGCCAACCCATGCCTTGAATAAACCCACCTTCAATTTGGCCCAGATCAATCGCCGGGTTTAAGGACTTGCCGCAATCGTGCAAAATGTCAACGCGGGTGGTTTTATTCTCCCCGGTCAGGGTATCAATAATGACTTCGGATACTGCGGCGCCGTAGGCGAAATAATAAAACGGATTGCCCATCAAGGTCGCAGGATTGTAGCGGATTTTGGGCGTTTTATAAAACCCGGTGGCGGACAGCTGGATGCGGGCTTCATAGGCGGATAGGGTCAAATCAGCGAAGGAAATGGATTGGCCTGTCCCATATATATGACCGCCTTCAAACTGGATTTCGGTTTCCGCACAGCCCCATTTTTTGGCGGCATGGGCAATCAATCTCAGTTTAATTTTGCGGGCCGCATTTAAGGCCGCCATGCCGTTTAAATCCGTGCCGCTTGATGCGGCGGTGGCGGATGTGTTGGGGACTTTATCGGTGCGGGTTGCGCTGATTTTAATTTGCGCCAGCGGGATTTTAAACTCTTCGGCCACCACTTGCGCTACCTTGATAAACAGACCCTGACCCATTTCCGTACCGCCGTGGTTTAGATGCACGGAACCGTCTGCGTAAACATGAATGAGCGCACCAGCTTGGTTGAGATGGGTTTTGGTAAAACTGATGCCGAATTTGACGGGTGTAATGGCAATGCCTTTTCTCAGGATTTTACTGGTCTTGTTAAAACTGCGAATTTCTGCGCGGCGTTTACGGTAATCGCTGGTCTGCGCCAACGCCTCCAGTATTTCCTTGATCACCGCGTCTTCGACGGTTTGGCCGTAAGGCGTGTTGTTGGTTTGCCCTTCTCCGTAAGCATTGAGCAGGCGCACATCTAGCGGGTCTTTGTTTAGAGAAAACGCAATGTCTTCGATAACTTTCTCAATCCCGAGCATTCCCTGCGGCCCGCCAAACCCGCGAAAGGCGGTGTTGGATACGGTGTGGGTTTTATAGCGGTGTGAGGTAATATGGGCGGTGGGCAAATCGTAAGCATTATCGGTATGAAACATGGCCCGGTCATTGATTGGCCCTGACAAATCTTTCGAACGGCCACAGCGCGATTCCAGAACTACCTTAAGCCCCATAATGCGCCCGGTCTCGTCATAACCGCATTCATAACAATAGATAAAATCATGGCGTTTGCCGGTCATTTTCATATCGTCGTCGCGGTCGAGGCGGCACTTTACCGCTTGCCCGGTTTTTACCACCGCCAAAGCGGACGCCGCCGCCATAATAGCGGGTTGGGTTTCCTTGCCGCCAAATGCCCCGCCCATCCTGCGGACTTCCACGGTCACGTCTTTTTGGGTGCGGCCCAAAACATGGGCGACCACATGCTGAATTTCCGTCGGATTTTGGGTCGAGGAATAGACATGCACATCCCCGTCGTCCATGGGGAGTGACATGGCGATCATACCCTCAAGATAGAAATGATCCTGCCCGCCAATGACCAGCTTGCCCTCTATGCGGTGGGGCGCAGATTTTATAGCTTTGGGCGCATCGCCCTTTGCCATTGTCTTTGCGGGTTCAATCACCAGTTCCGCATCTCTCGCCTGCCCGATTGTGATAATGGCTGGCAAAGGGGCATAGTCTATTTTGGCTAGCTTGGCGGCACGTGTAGCCAGTTCGCGGGTCGTGGCCACCACGGCGAATATTGGTTGACCCACATATTCGACCAAACCATCCGCAAACAAAGGGTCGTCGCCGCCAAACGGGCTGATGTCGTTATGGCCTGGAATGTCTTTGGCGGTGAGAACGCAAGCCACACCTCGTGCATTTTTTACAGCCGACAAATCCATGGATTTTATTTGCGCGTGTGCTTCGCTGCTCATGGCGATATACATGTGCAGCAAAGCTTTGGGTTCGGGAATGTCGTCCAGATATTGCGCCGTGCCGCAAGCTTGTTTGAGAGCGCTGTCATGGGGGACGGATTTATGTACACTCATATATCTGCCTCTAGCACGTGGATCGGTTCTTCGGCCTTGCTTTCCAACCACGCTTTCAAAATCAGGTTTTGTGCGACTTGCAAACGGTAGCTTTTGCTGGCCCGCATGTCGCTAATGGGGGTGAAGTCCTTGCCAAGTGCAAGCATCGCCTTGCGCGCATTTTGTTCAGACCATGGTTGGTTTTCCAAAGCGGCTTCGGCATTTGCGGCCCGCTTGGGCGTAGCCGCCATGCCGCCGTAAGCTATGCGCACATTGGCGCAAACCCCGTCCTTGAGGTCAAAGCTCATAGCCATACACAGGGCGGAAATATCGCTCTGGGGGCGTTTGGAAATTTTATAGGCAAAGTAATGCTGATCCGGGCCAATTTTTGGCACAATGATAGAGTGAATAAATTCTCCGGGGCGTAAATCCTGCCTGCCGTAGTCAACGAAATAATCTTCCAAAGGAATGACCCGCTCCGCCACGCCCTTTTGCAAAACAAGACTGGCTCCCGCCGCAATTAACAAAGGCGGCATATCGCCTATGGGTGAGCCGTTGGCGATATTGCCGCCGAGCGTGCCAATATTTCGGATTTGCGCGCCGCCAATCCGGCGCATAACCGTATCCATATCGGGGTAAAAAATGCCCAGTTCAGAAATTGCGTCGGCGTATTTTACGCCCGCGCCAATGATCAGGTTATCGGAAATATCAGCGATTTCATTAAGCGCGGCGATATTGCCAAGATAGATAACCGCCTCTAGGGTTTTGTGCTACTTGGTGACCCATAGCCCGATATCAGTACCGCCTGCCAGTAATGTAGTCTTTGGATATTCGCCTAACAGTTTCGCCAGTTGGATCACCGTTTTGGGTATGAAGAACCGCTTGTCCGTGCCGTAAATATTGGCACTTAACTTGACCAGTTCGCCGTGTTGCAAGGCTTTAAGCGCCTGCGCATTGTCCGGTATTCCGGCCTCACCACCCATAGCCATTGCCGCGTCAATGATGGGGCCGTAACCTGTACATCTGCACAGATTCCCCGCCAAAGCCTCGTCTATATTGTCACGAGTACGGGGCAGATCGTCTGTCTGCAATGCGACAAGCGACATGACAATCCCGGGTGTACAAAACCCGCACTGGGAGGCGTGTTTGTCCGCCACCAGTTCCTGTATTTTGTTGGGCGTGTCTGGTGTGCCGATACCCTCTACGGTGCGCAATTCCTTGCCGTCCAGCGTGCCGATAAACAAGATGCAGGTATTGACAGCGCGGCTACGAATTTTGCCGTCAACAAGCTCGTCCAGCACCACCGTACAAGCACCGCAATCACCCTCCGCGCAACCTTCTTTGGTGCCGGTTTTCATGCGCCGCTCGCGCAAATATTGCAACACGGTCATGGTCGGGTCGAGACGACTTTCGGTGACAATTTCGCCGTCCAGTACAAATTGGATATAGTCGCGCATTAACTACCTCGGTAAGTGGAATAGCCGTAAGCGGATAATAACAGCGGCACATGGTAATGGCGGGCCGGATCCGAAATGATGAACCGGATCGGGATAATGTCGAGGAAGTCCGAGGTGGCTTTCAGATAATCACCGGCATGAAAATCTAGTCGGTAGGTGCCGGGTTTGAAAGCAGGGCTTTCCAAAAGCGGCGCATCCACCCGGCCATCATCATTGGTTATATGGCTTGAAATATACCGGGCTTTGCCGTCCTTTAGCGCATACAAATCTATTTTCAGTCCTGCCGCCGGAAGTCCGCTCATTGTGTCCAGCACATGTGTTGTTAATTTTGTCATGCTTGTCCTCCCATTGCTTCATGTGAATATGCGCTTGTGTTACGGAAACTTCAATAAAATTGTGGACAGTTCGGCCCCTGTCTCACATTATAATTTTATGTCTTATCAACGTGACCTTTCCGGCTATGGCTCCAATCCCCCCCACCCGAAATGGCCGGGCGGGGCTCGGATTGCCGTGCAGTTCGTCCTCAATTTCGAAGAAGGCGGCGAAAACTGTGTTTTGCACGGCGATAGCGGGTCGGAAAGCTTCTTGTCCGAAATCATTGGCGCGGCCCCCGTAGCAGATGCGCGGCATATGAGCATGGAAAGTCTGTATGAATACGGCTCGCGGGCTGGGGTCTGGCGGTTATTGCGTCTGTTTGAGCGTGAAGATTTACCGCTAACCATATTTGCCGTCGCCCAAGCTCTAAAGCGCTCACCCCATATGGTAGACGAATTTTTGAAACGCGGTCATGAGATTGCGTGCCACGGGCTGAAATGGATTGACTATCAGCATGTGGATAGGGACACCGAACGGGCCCATATCGAGGAAAGTATAGAGATATTCAAATCCCTCACCGGAGCCGCCCCCAAAGGTTGGTACACGGGCCGCACTAGCCCTAACACCCGCAATCTTGTGAGCGAATATGGTTTCTCATATGACGCGGATGATTATTCTGATGATTTACCTTTCTGGTCAAAGCAGACCACAGGCCCGCACCTTATTGTCCCCTATACGCTCGACACCAATGATATGCGCTTTTGCACCGCCCAAGGATTTAATACCGGCCAACAGTTTTATACTTATCTAAAAGACGCCTTTGATGTTTTGTACGCCGAAGGCGAGACCGCACCGAAAATGCTGTCCATTGGCCTGCATTGCCGCATTACCGGACGCCCGGCCCGCACGGCGGCGTTGGCGCAATTTTTGTGCTATATAAAATCCCATGACAAGGTTTGGGTAGCACGCCGCATTGATATTGCTGACCATTGGCGTAAAGAGTTTCCTTATGACAAAGGATGAGTTCATGATCGCGTTCGGCGGTGCATATGAGCATTCCCCTTGGGCAGCGGAGCGTGCTTTTGCCCCGGATTTGAACTCGCCGTGCTGTGTGATACCCGCCATGCGCAAAATTGTGCAGGCTGCAAGCGTTGAGGAGAAAGATGCCCTGATCAAAGCCCATCCAGACTTGGTTGGGAAATTGGCCTTGTCGGGCGAGCTAACGGCAAGTTCCACCAAAGAACAGGCCGGAGCGGGGCTTGATCAATGTAGCCCGCGTGAGCTTGCAAAATTTCAAAAATACAATACGGCCTATCAGGCCAAATTCGGGTTTCCGTTCATTGTTGCGGTCAAAGGTTTGAGCCGCAAAGATATATTGAAAACCTTTAAAAAACGCCTGAAAAACACCGAAACCCAAGAGCGCCAGACCGCACTGGAACAAATCCATAAAATAGCGGCGTTTCGTATTGAAGAATGGTTTGAAAATGACAAAACCTGATTTCACCAATTTGACAAATTTGGCAAGGGTCCGTCTCGGGGCCGTGGTTGTCTATGCAACCGACGATTTTTTCGCCGACAAAGCCCGTTTGATCGAGCTGCAATCACCTGTGTTTATTGACGGGAAATATGACGACCACGGCAAGTGGATGGACGGTTGGGAGAGCCGCCGCAAGCGTAGCCAAGGCCACGACTTTGCCGTGATTAAGCTTGGCCGTAGCGGTATCATTAGCGGGTTTGAAGTGGACACATCCCATTTCACCGGACATTTCCCGCCCTTTGCGTCTATCGAAGTTGCCAATTCAAGCACAGAAATTCCGGACGATAATGAATGGCATGAACTGGTCGGAAAAACTGCCTTGCAGGGCAATAGCCAGCATTATTTTGTCACCAACAACACCGAAATATGGACACATGTCCGCTTGCATATTTACCCGGACGGCGGCGTGGCGCGGCTGCGGGTGTACGGCCAAGTGCATATGGATTGGCACAAATTTGATAAAAGCAAAACCATTGATTTGGCGGCTTTGGAATATGGGGGCCGGGCCATTTATGCCAATGATACCCATTTCGGTGTGCCGGAAAATTTAATTGCGCCGGGGGGGGGTATCAATATGGGGGATGGTTGGGAAACTTGTCGCCGTCTTGAGCGGGCCACAGATCCTGATTATTGGACGAAGGCCCATGATTTTGCAATTCTGGCATTGGCCCGTAAGGGCATGATTGAACGGGTTGTCATAGACACGGCATATTTCAAAGGCAATTTCCCGGACCGGGTTTCGGTACAAGCGGCAAATTTAAGCGGGCTACCGGACGAGGAGATTATAAAGCAATCCAAAGATTGGCCGGACTTGCTGGGTGAGCAAAAATTAGCCGCAGACTGCGAACATGAATACGAGACTGAAATAAAAGCTCTAGGCCCAATCACCCATATTCGCCTCAATATATATCCGGACGGAGGGTTGTCGAGATTAAGGTTGTTTGGGAAGATAGCGGATTAGAGAATATAGTTAAACGCGAAACGTAATAAGCGGAGGCTCTTCCAACCTAACCTCATCACAATTATCCCCATCACCGCCTCTGTCTATGACCAGAAAATCGCTAACCTCGCCAAGCGCTAGGCTATAGTGATGCCAAGTGCCTGCATGGTAATTCACGCCCTGATTTGAGTTGGCCAAAAACGCTTGCACCTTGCTTTCATCAAAATCACCTTTGGGGGCAACCACTACCAGATAAGGGTTGTCCGAAAGCGGCATAAACATTTGCGAAGAAAGCGGATGGCGCTCCATGATCTCTATTTTTATGGGAGTCGCTAATGGCGTGCTGCGAAAGATGTTGACCAAAGTCTGGCCATTGTTTTTTGCAACATCTATAGCGGCCAAATTGTGGTAACGTTCGGTCTGTCCGTAATTTATGGACTTGGCCGCGCCCCGTGCTTCGACCACATCACCGTACGGCGCAAAATTGGTGCTTGTGAGCGGTATTGGTGTTAGTGTACGTGTCATAAGCAAGACTATAGGTCTTGATTATGCTGGAGGCAAATATGTTCGGCTTTAAAGCCCGTAAAAATAAGACAAAACCCGCGGGCGGATTCTCGGCTGTTCGGGGCAATATTATTGGCAATGACACCGTGATTGCCGGGCCATTTGGGCCGCGCCAATTGATGTATGCGGATTATGTGGCCAGTGGTCGGTCTTACGGACCGATTGAAGACACCATCCGGGATCATGTCTTGCCGCTTTATGCCAACACGCATACGGAAAGCTCGACCACCGGACGCCAAAGTACGGCTTACCGGGAACAGGCGCGGCACATTATCGCGAGGTCATTAAACGCGGGCGAGGACGATGCCGTCGTATTTTGCGGCGCGGGATGTACGGGGGCTATTGACAAATTAATCGGGATTTTACGCCTGAAACTACCCCACGGCATGTCGCGTTACGGCATCAAAACCGACATTGCAGCCAAAAACCGTCCAGTCATATTCATTGGCCCTTATGAACACCATTCAAATGATGTGCAGTGGCGCGAAACCATAGCCGATGTTATCACCATTGAAGAAACTGACGATGGTTTACTGGATCTGGACGATCTGGAAGTGCAGCTTAAAAAATACAAAAACCGGCCCCTGAAAATTGGTAGTTTTTCTGCCGCCAGTAATGTCACCGGCATCATTACCGATGTTCAGCCCGTGGCAAAAATCTTGCACGCCCACGGCGCTATGGCCTGTTTTGATTTTGCTGCCTCCGCACCCTACGAACCTATTGATATGAACCCGAAAGACGGCGTGGGGCTTGACGCGATTTTCATTTCCGTGCATAAATTTATCGGTGGCCCTGGCACGCCAGGCTTGCTGGTCGTCAAGGAAAAATGGGTGCAAAACAAAACGCCGGTCATCCCGGGAGGTGGCACGGTTTCTTATGTCAGCCCCTGCGCCCAAGCTTATCTGTCCGACATTGAACACCGCGAAGAAGGAGGAACGCCGGACATTGTCGGGGCTATTCGCGCCGGGCTAGTGTTTGATTTACGCGAGAAAGTCGGGGTGCAAAAAATATCAGACCACGAGCATAAATTTGCCAAAACGGCTCTTGCCCGTTGGGGCAAGCACAAAAACATCCAGATACTTGGCTCCAATACGGCTAAGCGTTTGCCGATATTTTCGTTCCTCATTCGTAGCGGCGAAGATAAATATCTTCATTTTAATTTCGTCGTCGCACTCTTAAACGATTTGTTTGGCATACAATCGAGAGGTGGCTGTTCCTGCGCCGGGCCATATGGCCATAGGTTGTTGGACATAGATCTAAAAACATCCGAAGAATACGAAGCGGTTATCGCCACGGGGGTGGAGATTTTGAAGCCGGGCTGGGTGCGGGTTGGGTTTAACTATCTTTATTCGGGTGAGGACGCGGAGATGCTATTGTCCGCCGTGGAATGGATCGCCGATAACGGTAAAAAAATGCTGCCCTATTACGGCTTTGACAGCACTACGGGCGTATGGAGCCATACAAAATCCGGCACAATATCCCTCAGTAATTTAACCGCCCCCGACCAAGCTATCTCTGGGAAGTCTGCGCCAGACAGCTTGCAAACACTAATCCAGTTTGCCGACCAATATGCAAGCGTCAAGCCAGAAATCTGCGCCAAACCCGGATGCTGTGTTCTAGACACAACCCCCGAACATTTGCGTTGGTTTAGCCTTCCGGGTTGAACTGCAACTCGGCTAGTCTTGCGTAAAGACCGTCTCGTTTTATCAGCTCATTATGTGTGCCTTGGTCTACTATTTGTCCGTCTTCCAGGACGATTATTCTGTCCGCTTTTTTTACGGTGGCCAGGCGGTGGGCGATGACCAATGTGGTTCTGTCTTTGGACAAAGCCGCGAAAGCATTTTGCACGGCCCGTTCGCTTTCGGCGTCAAGGGCCGAGGTGGCTTCGTCGAGGAGCAAGACGGGCGCGTCGCGCAATATGGCGCGGGCGATGGCGATGCGTTGTTGTTGCCCACCTGACAAGGTCATAGCTTTCTCGCCCAAATCGGTTTGGTAGCCGTCCGGGAGTTTCATGATAAAATCATGAGCGAAAGCGGATTTGGCGGCGGTCATAACCTCTTCGTCGCTGGCACCCACCCGGCCGTAGCGAATATTGTCCATGGCCGAACCGGAGAATAACGGCGTGGCTTGTTGGACGAATGCAAATTGTTGGCGCAGGGTTTTGGGGGCTAAATCTGTAATGGGGATACCGTCAATTTTTATCTGGCCGGACTGGGGGTCATAAAACCTGAGCAGCAGTTGAAACATAGTGGTTTTGCCAGCCCCGGACGGGCCAACCAATGCCACGGTTTCGCCGGGCATAACCGACATATTTATAGCGTTCAAAGCCTTTTCGTCTTGGCGGGTCGGGTAGGAAAATGTCATATTTTCCACATCAATCCGCCCGTCAGCTTTGTTCATTGGAACGGGGTTTTCGGGCGCGGTAATCGACGGGACTTCACCCAATAATTCTATGATTCGCTCACTAGCTCCGGCGGCGCGCAGCAAGTCGGCCCAGGTGGTAATGACGAATCCAAAATTCATCATCAGCATAAGGGCGAGGAGAGAAAATTGGCCAATATCACCATAGCTCATTTCCCCTGCCGCCGCAGCACTGGCCCCGTACCACAAGACGGCAATTATGCCGGTTTGACCAATGCCAAAGGTGACAAAATTCATAATGGAGCGCACACCTAGCCTGCTTTTATTAGACTTAAAAGTATTTTGCGCGGCTTCGGAAAATCGCGCCCGCTCCGTGTCTTCTTGGGTAAATGCCTGTACGGTTTGTATGGAGGACAACGCTTCCACCGCACGTGAGGAGGCGGTGGCTAGATTGTCTTGCCCTTCGCGGGAAAGCCTTTGGATGCGCCGGCCAAACAAAATCACGGGTATGACAATCAGCGGGCCAACGCCGAGCACCATAAGTGTTAATTTCCAGCTTACGAGCAACATAATAACCAGTGCGCCAATACCCCCCACCAAGGAACGCAGCGCGATGCTCATGCTTGAGCCAACCACCGTTTCGATCAACATACTGTCAGTGGTTAGTCTGGAAACAACTTCGCCCGTTCGTATGCGCTCAAAAAACGCCGGGCTTAGCCGCGTAATATGGTTGTATAAAGTCGTACGCAAATCGGTGACAACATGCTGGCCCAAAACGCTAATAGTGTAGAATCTTGCTGCGCCAAATATTGCGCTTAAAAGGGTAATGCCAATGAAGATCAAAAAATACACACCGGCACTGCCCCCACTCCCATTGCCTATATCGGTAATGGGTATTTGCGCACAGATTTTAGCATTGCTGCCGGCGTTGTTAAAGCCGCAATCTATCATGAATTTAAAGGCATAGGTCAGCAGCAGACCTGTAATTGACGCTGCGAACAGAAAGAACACAAACAGGGATAGCAAGAGCGGGTACCGGGTAATAAATGGCCAAATTTTCCGCAGGGGTTTAAGGCTTCGGGATTTCTTGCGGTGGGCTTTGTCGCGCTGCATGTTTTGCGATAAATTGGCCCCGGCACTGCGGTCTAAATCATTTGTGTTTGGTGATGTTCTCATATGCCCTCTCTAAGGTGGAGACAAACAAGTGCAAGTCTTAATCGCGCACAGCATTTATTCAGGTTTGCCGGATACGCGATCAGATCCGCGCATCAGTGCGGCGCGGTGGCAAATAACCACCAGTGCATTATCCTGATTATAGGCACGGTGGACGAACGTCACAATGCCTTGACCGGGCCGGGATTTACTGGCGCGTTTTGCGGCCACTTCGGTGGTCACATGAATGGTGTCGCCGTGAAATACGGGGTGGGGGAATTTGGTGTCGCTCATGCCGAGATTACCCACCGTGGTGCCGAGCGTGGTATCGCTGACCGATATACCTATCGTCAACCCAAGGGTAAAAATGCTATTGACCAAGGGTTTGCCAAATTCGGTGTTTTTTGCAAATTCGTGATCTATGTGGAGGGGTTGCGGGTTTAAGGTCATGTTGGAGAACAGCATATTGTCGCTCTCGGTTATCGTGCGGCGCAGCTCATGTTTAAACACATGCCCGACCTCAAATTCTTCAAAATATAATCCGGCCATTTTATCCCTTATCCTTAAGTCCGTTTTGCTTTAATCCATTTTGTTGCAAACCATCTTGCTTTAATCCTGGCCACCTCAAAAGATGCTCTTGTATATCAAGCCCAAACCCGTCCAGTATATTTGCGACCGTTTGGTCAACCATGTCTTCGATGGACTTTGGTTTGGCATAAAATGCAGGCACGGGCGGGGCGACAATAGCACCAATTTCCGTGACCAAAGCCATGTTGCGAATATGCCCCAGATGCAAAGGCGTTTCGCGTACCATCAAGACTAGCCGCCTGCGCTCTTTCAAACACACATCAGCGGCGCGGGCGATCAATGTGCCGCATATGCCGTTCGCTATAGAGGCCATGGTTTTCACTGAACACGGGGCAATGACCATGCCGTCAACACGAAAAGAGCCGCTCGCAATACACGCGCCAATATCCCCGTCTTTATGGACATGGTCAGCCAAAGCCCGCACGGCCCGCTTGTCCATGCCCAGTTCGTGGCGAATGTTCATCCACCCGGCGGGCGAGACGATGAGATGGGTTTGCACATTTTCCATGCCGCCCAACATTTTGAGCATATGCACGCCATATACTGCCCCGCTCGCGCCGCTAATGCCGATGATAATTTTTTTCATAGCCATGTTTTAACGCTGAAGCCATGTAATAGCTAGCTGGAAATTTCCATTGCACAGGTTATGTTTTGTCGGGGGTTTGGCGTAGCATTTGCGGCGCAGGGGCTTGTGTCAAGGCAAGGTTTGGTCGGTTGTCCGGTATTTGGCCCCTCGGCTCGCCAGTGCGAGGCTAATCTGGTAGGCCTTTCTTGTGTTCATATTGGACAAAATCAACCCGGCGTGAGCACCTTTCATCTCGCGTAAGAAGCCTGCGGCAAAATTGACATCCATCTCGTTGAAAATTTTCGCGGCCTGTTTTGGTTTCATGCTTTTATACATTTGGGTCAAATGCGCCAAGTCTTCCTTGGCCACCGTTGTGCGCACTAAAATATCTGCATCAAGGCTGCTTTTGGCCGCTTCTATTGCCAATAATTGTTTATCAAGGCGAAGGCGAATGGCGCCAAAGGCACTTTCCTTTTCCTGCATGTCTTGTTCGCGGAGCTTCAGCGCCGCCATTTTTTTATTAACCGCAAGCAGCATTTCGCCGCTTAGACATTGTGGCTTGTCCGTACCGGGTTCCGGCGCAGGGTCGGTAATAGGGTTTGGCAGGCTTGCCACTTCTGTGCTTGCAGAGCTTTCTGCATCTATCTTGGCTTCTGCACTAGAAAGAGCAAAGGCTCGGCTAACAATCGCGAGTGCAAATAGAAGGCCTAACAGTGGTAGTATTCGAATTTTCATGCGGCCTTATCCTTTGTTAGACTTGTTTCTTTTGTTAGGCTTGGTTGTTTTATTTTGCGGGTGTTGTTATTTTTAGTGCTGCGCTTAAAGTCTGCAACTTCGCGTACGATTTCCAGTAAGGATTCAGATGCATTTCTGGCATTTTGCAATTCAGGCTTCAGTTGTGACGTTAAAACATCATCAAGCTCGGCTTGAGCCGCTTTTGCGGAAATTCGGGCATAGCGCAAGCTCTCGATCCGGGCTTCAATTTGCGGGGTTGTCTCTTGCGCTTCGTGGAGGAGTGTGCGCAGAACCGAAATGTTTTCTTCGGTAGAAAGCCGGGCTTGCTTGGCCGCTTCACTGGTGCTTGCAAGCGCTTGTGTCAACTCTACAATGGAGCCGCCAAGCCCGCCTTCAAGGCTTTGCAGTTTTTTTAAGCGGCGGCTTAATACCAGACAATATAAGCAAGTAATAGCGGAGACCAGTAATAAAAGAATATCGGGGATATAAGTATACATAATTATCGAACCATAAAATCTGTAATGAGAATATTTTTAACATTGCCTTGCCCAAGCACAAAATTGGCGCGCCGCGTCAATTGAGCTCGTAGCCGAACCAAAAACGCCGCATCTTCTATCTGGGCCATGCCGAGCGCACTGAGATAGCCCATAAAGGCATCGCGGAGCCTTGGGTCTTTGGGGTCAATAAATTCCGCGCTGTTTTGAGGAGATTCCAGTGTAATGTTGAGACGTAAAATTCGTGAGCGGCCCTGGAGGGAGACCGTAAAAGGCTCCAAATCTATAAAAACCGTCACGACAGGCTCGGCTTGGGTGTCAGCTTCCCCGTCGGTTTGAGGTTTTGCCAGTGCGCTCGGAACATTTGTTGGTGTTTCGGCTCTGGGTAAAACATATACGGTAGAAAATGAAGTCATGGCCAAGACGACCGGCAAAATTAATTTGCCGAAAACACTAGACTTTTTCTTGTCTTTCGCGCCGGCACCGGTTTGGGCTTCGCCCTTATCTTTTTCGGCAGTATTTTTGTGTTTTTTCATTGCAATCACCACGGGTAAAATATCTATAAAGCACGGTATGGTAAACGTTCTGTTAAGAATTAACTTCTATCTAAACGGGAAGAATAAATAATTAAACGGCTCAATGCCAGTGTGAAGGATTCGCACATGAATGCGTTACAGGTTTGCCTGTCTTTAAATGTAAGAAAACAAATCATCGCCACTCTCGCAGTTGTAGCGACAATTGCGGCCATGAGTTTGTTGATCAAACAAACCCTAAAACCGCAAATGGATTTGTTGTATTCTGGTTTGGACGGCAAGGTGGCGGGCGAGGTTATAGCCGAGCTTGCGGCGAAAAATGTCGCCTATGAAGTTCGGGGTTCGGCGATTTATGCCCAGGCTGACAAACGGGATTCTTTGCGCCTTGAACTGGCTAAAGAAGGCCTGCCGCGCCAAAGCATGGCCGGCTATGAGTTGTTTGACGACGTTAACAGTTTTGCCATGACATCTGATATGTTTGATACCGCATATTGGCGGGCCAAGGAAGGCGAGTTGGCGCGTACAATATTGGCTTTGCCGTCTGTGGATTTGGCCCGCGTGCATTTGGGGGCGGCAAAACGCTCGCGGTTTTCCGGTGCGGCTGCGGCGCAGTCCGCATCGGTGACACTTCGGTCTAGCGCCGGAATAAATATGCAAACGGCCAAGGCGGTTCAATATTTAACCGCCTTGTCGGTTGCAGGTTTGAGCCCGTCCGATGTTGTGGTCATAGATGCAAAACTCGGCATAGTGGCAGGCCCCGGTAGCGACGGCGATATGCTTGCCGGGCGGGCTGAGGGTGGTCTGGGCGGGCTAGAGCGTGCAGCCGGCATCAAAAAAAACCTGTTGTCTTTATTAGAAGCGCGCGTTGGCAACGGTAATGTGCGCGTCAGTGTCACACTGGACATTGACAGAAAATCTGAAACCACAACCCAACGCACATTTGACCCAGCAGCCAGTGTCGTCAAATCCCAAACAACCCGTGAGATCACAGATACCAGTACCGGCACAACGGCAGCAGTTGGGGCCGCTAGCAATCTGCCTGATGGAGACAATGCAACAGGTTCAAGAAATGCCAACCGTGGCGAAACCACAGAAACAATTCAATATGAAGTTTCGGAGCTTATTCGCAATTCAAAAACTTTACCCGGCGCGATCAAACGTATGAGCGTGGCCATACTCATCAACGATATTCGAAAAAGCGGCGACGACGGCCAGGTGCAATTCATACCCAGAGGTCAAGAGGAATTAAATGCTTTGCGCGAATTATCCTTGGCAGCATCCGGGATAGACGGGGACAGGGGTGATGTTTTGACACTAAAAAGCTTTGCGTTTGAAACCCCGGATATTGAAGGGGCGACGGAACTACCAAGCGCAATGTCCCAGTTTGTAGAGCGGTATTTATGGAGTATGGTTCAAGCCGGGTTTTTGGGGCTTGTTATTTTGGCTTTGGGTATGTTTGTGGTTAAGCCGTTGCTCAGTACGACAGCGGGCCAAAACCCGGAACAAGCCTTATTGGGCCAGATGGAAATATCAGGAATTGGCACGCAGTCAAATGCCCATACCGGGTTACCCGCCCCGCAAAACGGGCAGGGCAGGCTTATCAACACAGTTGAGGACCCGGCAGAAATTCTGAAATCTGCGGCGAAAGATAACCCGGACGGCGCCATAACATTGTTATCTTCCTGGCTAGAGGCTGACAGCATAAGCACCACGCACATATCATGAACGCAATTCCGAAAATAACAGAAAACGTCAGCCGTTTTGACAATGCGGGTGGTGCGCCAATAGGCTCATTATCCAATTTCCATACCTTTGAACAGTCGAACGGGCAGTTAGCCAATGGTTGGGATGCACAAAGCGCACAAAGCGAACAACCGCCCAAAACCTACGAGGACGGTCTAGCGGAAGGTCGCCTGCACGCCGAAACACAAGCGCAAGACCACAAAGACGATCTTGCACACATGCTCCAAGAATTACGAACGATTGGCCGGTTGATTGAAACTGGCCACGGCCGGGTTATTTCGGCCATGCTTAGCGCCGTTTTGCCCGCTTTGGCCAAAGAAAATATCTTGGTAGAAATCAAAGAATTTTTGGTCAAAACCGCCGAACCGGCCATGTGCGGGCGGGTTTTATTACAAGCTTCCCCGGCGTTGAAAAAAGATTTGGTCGCCGTCTTGGGTGAACAAAAAGACATAGCTAGCCCGCAACCTAATGAGCCGCAGTCCACAGGTGCAGGATATACACTAGAAGTCGACAAAACCATCACAGATAACAAAGTCCGTGCGATTTGGAAAAATGGGGGTGGAGAGATCGATATTGACGGGGCGGTACGGGCGTGCCTGACCTTGCTTGCCAAGCATAATTTCGGAGATGAAAATGACAAAACCTAAAAAATCAAACAAGCCTGTTGATAAAGACGGCCCACAAGACCCGCCCATATATGAGCAGCGCAGCCAAGACGATAGCAATCAATATAAGCGTTCAATTTACGCTCTGGACGTCAATGTACAAGTGGTCATAGGCACGGCCCGCCCGACGATTGGGGAGTTGTTGCAAATGAAGCAAGATACATTGATATCCCTTGATTGCAAAATGGAAGACCCGGTTGATCTGGTGGTTGATAACCGGATCATCGCACGCGGTGAACTGATTGAAACCAATCCGGAAACGGGAGAAATTGGTGTTAAACTGACCGAGATTGTCAATGTTTCCCTAGATGTTTTGTAATGGGTGTAACATCATGATGTTTGGCAAGGGTGCGCGAATATTTCTAGCCTGTTTGTGGCTGGCTTCAATTTTATTTTTGAGTGTCAGCGCATTTGGTCAGGTTCCGGACCAAGTGCCGGATATTGACGGCGCCTCACTATTCGACCAGGCACGCATAGAGGGTGCGGGCTTTGACCGCCGGATTATTCAGCTGTTTTTGATCGTCACCGTGCTTAGTCTCGCGCCGGGTATCGCCATGATGATCACTTGTTTGCCGTTTATTGTTATTGTCTTTTCTTTCTTGCGCCAAGCTATAGGCCTGCAACAATCCCCGCCCAATATGATGATTATGGGCTTGGCAATGTTTTTGACATTTTTCATTATGCAACCAGTTTTTACTCAGTCGTGGCAAGAGGGTATTTCGCCTTATATGGACGGGGAGATAACTGAAATACAAGCAACAGAGCGTACCTTATTGCCGTTTCGCGCATTTATGAAAAACCGGGTTGCCGAGGACGCGGTGGAGCGTTTAGCCGCAACCATGCCTGACCGGGATTATAATACAGAAGAACCCGAGGTTAACCTGCTTGTGACGGCTTTTATGTTGTCGGAAATAAAGCGCGGGTTTCAGATCGGTTTTGTGATTTTTTTGCCCTTTTTAATCATTGATCTAATTGTGGCGTCGGTTCTTATGGCTATGGGCATGATGATGGTGCCGCCTGCGGTGGTATCCTTGCCTTTCAAACTCGCCTTCTTTGTGGTTGCCGATGGGTGGATGAAAATCACTGAAGCATTGATTGCGGGGTATGGGTAATGGCTATGGCCCCACAACAGATTGACACGCATATTCCTACTTCCCTGGTTCCTAATTCTCTGGTTCCTGATGCTCTTGAGGTGACCACTGCGGCGAATGCGTATTCCAAGAGCCAAAAAGGGGCCATTATCATTGCTTTGCTTGGCCCGGAATATGCCAGAGAAATTGTCGAAGCCCTCGAAGACAGACATTTGCGCAGTTTTGTAGCAGCTATGCAAACCATAAAATTTATCGCCAGACCGGTCTTGCTTGCGACCATTGCCGAATTTATGACCTGCTTGTCTGAAAATGAAAATGGCTTGCAAGGGGGCGAAAAACAAGCCCGCGAACTTGCGGAGGCGCTTTTGACCACAGACCGGGCTATGCGGATTTTTGGCGACAGTCCTGATGAAAGCGGTACAAAAGATACAAATATTTGGCAAAGGCTCAAGCAAGAAGACGGCTTGCGTTTGGCCGGGTTTCTCGGCGCACAACGCCCTGAACTTACCAGCTATGTATTGTCCAAACTGGACAGTGTAAAGGCGGGAGAGGTTTTGGCCGAGCTTCCAGATAAAATGGCAGAGGCCGCTGCCAGTCATATGTCAAATGGTGTCGAGTACGGAGAAGATATTGAAAAAGCCGTGTCGGAGCTATTAAAGCTTGAGTTTTTTACGAAAAAGCAAAGTGATGACGGTTCGAAAACGGCTAGCTTTATGGCTGATATTATGGGGGTTCTCCCCAAAGCAAAACGAGACCGTTTGATGAATATCATAAGTAAAAACAATCCGGACACCGCTGATAAAATCCGCAAAGGCTTGCTGACTTTCGAAGATCTGCCTACGCGGTTACCGAAAACGGCGATCCCGTTGATCTTTCGCGATATGGACGCAAAGGAGCTTTTAAGCGCCCTGAAAGCGGGCCAAGCTACCGACCCCGGAACAACCAAGTTTTTGTATGCCAATATTTCCCAGCGCATGGCTGAACAATATAAAGAACAAGTCGAAGACCTTGGCAGCCTGTCTGAAAAACAAGCGGACAGTGCAATTATCAGCTTGATGAGTTTTATTTCCCGGCAAGAAAAGTCAGGGATGATTTCATATATCGATATTGTCGAACCTGATACCTAACCTGATCTATAACACCGCTAGAAAAATTTGTCTGCACAAATTTTATTGCAGCACAAGTTCAGCATGCAGCGCACCTGCGGTTTTCATTGTCTTTAAAATATCGATCATTTCACGCGGCGATACGCCTAGTGCATTCAAACCCGCCACAAGATCCGGTAAGGTTATATTGCTGTTTATCATTGCAATATTGCCCGGTTTTCCGTCGTTAATCTGTAGAGATGTGCGCGGCATGGTGATTGATTGTCCTTGGGCAAACGGGTTGGGCTGACTGGTTACGGGGGTTTCGGCTATTGTAATGGAGAGGTTTCCTTTGGCAATTGCGACGGAAGAAATTTTTACATTGGTGCCCAACACAATCGTCCCAGAGCGTTGGTCTATCACTACCCTGGCTTTTTGTGCGGGGTTGAGTTGATAATTTTCTATAGTGGCCAATTGGTGGGCGGTGGATTTGCTGCCGCTAGCCAGAGTAAGCTCGACCGTTCCTGCGTCCAGCATTTCGGCAATGTTATGGCCGGATTCTTTATTGATAATTGTTTCAATGCGCATAGCCGTTGTAAAATCCGGGGCGCGCAAGGCGAGGAGAACTGAGCGCATGGCATTTAAATCAAATTTGATTTCCTGCTCAACCCGCGCCCCATTTGGAATGGTTCCCGATGTCGGTACGCCTTCGGTGATGGAGGCCGCGTCTCCTTCGGCCTTAAACCCGCTGATCAGCACACTGCCTTGGGCAACCGCATAAACATTTCCGTCAGCCGCATTAAGCGGTGTCATAATAAGCGTCCCGCCGGACAGGTTTTTTGCATCCCCAATAGAAGATACGTTAACATCAATGCGCGAACCTTTGCGGGCAAAGGCCGGCAGGCTAGCGGTCACCAGTACGGCGGCAACATTATTGGGGCGAAAATCACTGCCTTGAATATTGACCCCGAGCCGCTCAAGCAGATTTGAAAGTGCTTCTTCGGTATAGGGTGATTTGCGAATTGTATCGCCGCTCCCGTCCAGACCGATAACCAGACCATATCCAACAAGGTCATTGCCGCGCACGCCTTCGATATCAACAATGTCCTTGATTTTAACTTGTGCGCTAGCCCGAGGGGTGGGCGAAAAACACCACAAAACAATACAAACAAAAACTACAATAAATTTCATGGTTCACCTGATGAAATTGGTTAAATTTAAATTGGCCAAACGGGCCGTGATCAAATAGGAGGCTTGAAGCTGGGTTTCTAATTGTTTAAGCTCAGCCGCCGCTTCAAATTGGTCGCGGCCAGTGATCTGCCCAAGCGCTTGTCCGAGGGTCAGTTTTTCGGCAGATTGCCTAAGGCTGGCATTTTCAAGCAAGCCTGAATATATGCCAAGCTCAGCCTCTAGCTTGATAATACCGACCTTGCCCTTTGAAATGGCCGCCGTACCGTCAACCAGTACGGCGCTAAATTCATTGCTCGTTAAATCATAACCCGTACTTTGTGCGCTAGCTAGCACGGCAAGCCCGCGCAGGGTGTCGCGCAAGGCCTGATCATCGGCTTTGATACCAAATTCTATTTTGGAGCCGTCTGCGAGAAAGCTTGGCGGCGCGCTACCGTTACCGCCTTGGTATATATTTGTCGCAAAGCCGCCCGCCGGGTCGTCGAAATAAAAATCCAACGCCGCCGCCATACTATCAGGATTTGGGCCAGTTTGCATAATATTGCGCACATCATCCAAGAGCAGGTTGGGGTTTGCCAGAGGGATCTGGTCTGTTGCATCACCGGAAAACAATTTTCTATTGCCCTGACTGGTGCTAATCAAGGACATAGCAGAGCGTAAATTGGCTTCGGCTTGGCGCGCAATCGTCCCGATCCCAACCCGGTCTGGCGCAGTATTGGCACTTAAGGCTTGTGTGTCTAGTGTGCCGACCACACCGCGAATAGCACTGAGACTAGACGACATTAAATCCAACCTGGCCCCGCTTAGTGCATTGATGCGGCCATCTTGTTTAATGTCGTCCAAGGCCTTTTGCATAAGATGTATGCTGCCAACATCGCCGCCAACAACCCCGGCAATATCTTCGCGCTTGCCAGTAACGGCTTCGCGAGAGCTGATTTCAAGTCGCGCTTTCAAATCAGCGGTCAAGCGTGTTTGGCGCTGATAACTCAAGAGGTCTGGGACGGCGGATAATAACATATGGTTCTCTATATTTGCATCAAAATATCAAGCATATCGCTGATCGTCTGGATGACCCTTGCATTTGCCGCATAGGCCTGCTCAATCAAGAGCAGGGACTGCATTTCGGCGTCCGTGTCAACGCCGCCTAAAGACAGCTCTGCATCGGCCAAAGCACTGGCGCGGGCCAGTGATGTCGTTGCGATTGCGTCTGCGTTGAGCCGGGCTTCGCCAATAAGAGAAGAAAACCCGGCAGCAAGCTCGCTAGAGGAGAAACTACCATTTAGACCGGAACTTGCCGGGGCGTTATTTGCATTGGTAAATGCATCCAACACCCTGTTTAAGATGTCCGCATTGCCAACCGGACCGATAGTTGTCGCCCCAAGCCCGTCGCGCAGGCGCGCCGCAGACCCGCCTTGGCTTGGGTCTATAGCGGCATTAAGACGTAACCGTCCCGCTAGCCCTGACAAATTATTTGGGTCTAACGCCAGGCCGTTATCCGTAAACAGGCCCGGTGCGCCGTCCGGATTGGTCGGGTCTATAGCATTATTGGAAAACCTGGACACAAGATCGCCAGCAAGACTATCTAGCTTGTCAAGGAATTCAGGCGCAATCGTGTCGCGGACGGCGAAAAACCCTGAAAGCGAGCCGGCGTTGAGCGCAAATGGCCCACCCGTACTCGGTGTTAGGTTTTGCTCACCCACAAACAGTCCGGACAATATGTTAGACGCGTCTCCAAACCGGCTTGCAGGCGGAATAACGCCGGCAGGTGAAAACGCAAGCTCGAAGACATTACCTGCCAATAAAAAGGCACCTTGTGCGGTGGTAATGTCAATTTGCCCGAAATCCTTTTCGATAATTTTAATGGGTATAATGCCGGAAATTGTGTCAAGGATCCGCCCGCGTTCATCTTCAAGGGCTGCAATTTCACCAGATTGCCCGCCCAGGCCGGCAATTTGTCCATTTATGCTTTGGATGCGCTCAAGTGCTGCATTTACACTGCGCACCGAACGCGCAATGGCATTATCCGCGCTCACCCGTTGGGTCTGGGCAAGGGAGGACTGTTCGTTAAATTGCATTGCCAAGCCGTTAAGGGCGTTGACGCCCGCATTTTGCAAAGCAGGAGATTCTGGCGTTACGCTGAGTTCGCGTAGGGCCGTTTCGGCGGTTTGATAAGCTGCAAACAGGCCGGTATTGTCGCCGGGCGCACCAAGCTCCCGGTTCAGTTCCGTATAACTGCTAGCAATGATATCCGCACGAGCGGAGGATGCACCGGCTTGTCTGCGTTCTCGTGTCAAACCCGTGTCTTGTGCCCGCTCAACCCCCAATACACGAGCGCCTTGACCTTGGCCGTTCAGGATTATTTCGCCCACAAGCAAAGAACGGCGCACATAGCCGGGGGTAGACGCATTGGCAATATTACCAGCGGCAATATCAGCACGTTTCGATGTTGTGGCCAGGCCTGAATTTGCGGCAGCTAGGGCAGAAGTAAGGGTCATAATGGGTAACTACCTCGTCATTGCCAAAGGTGAAGAGCTAAGAATTACCGTTTCAGATTTGTGGTTTCTTGAAGCATTTCATCTACGGTTTGCACAATTTTTGCATTGGAGGAATAGGCCCGTTGGGTTTCAATCAAATTGGTAAGCTCGGTTGCGATGTCCGTTGTTGATTCCATGAGGGAATAGCCAACAATATTACCAACCGGGCCAGAGCCTGCGTCCCAGAAATAAACATCTCCGGAGTGTTGTGAAATCGAATAGGCTTGATTGTTTAGCGCTTCCAACCCGTTTAAATTAGGTACATCTGCCACAGGGATTTGATAGAGGACACGGCGAAAACCCGTATCATACACGGCTTCCAAAAAACCTTGGGCGTCAATTTCAACCGACTGTAAATCACCAATAGGCGCACCGTCTTTACTGACATTGTAGGGGGAAAACGGCGCGGAGAGCTGAGTGATGCCAGCATTATCGCCGATTTTTCCTATAAACGCATTTATTGGCCCCTTGACCACATTAAAGCTGACCTGACCTGTTGTTGCATCATAGCTCATTCCGGCACCCGGGGTGAGGCTAGCTATGGAGCCGCCGTTGGTGCTACTGTCATTAAAGGCTAGGGTGAAATCTGCGATGGAAACATTAGCATCTCCCGCCCCGTCAAACACATTAACCGTCCAGCTATTTGTCGCACCGGCAGCATCAACTGTCGGTGTAAAGGTAAATGTCAAATTTTGGGCCCGGCCAAGATTGTCGTAATATTCCACAGGCAGGGTGAAAGGATCACCGCTTGCGCCCGGCAAAGTAGACTCCGCTGGTAAATTGACGCCCAAATTGATTAAATTGGTCGGTGAGGCTGAAAACTGGCTGACACTTATATTTACAGGTACTAGTCCAACGCCGCTATCTCGGCTGACATTGTTGATGACGCCATTTGTGTCTGCGGCCCACCCCAAAAGATTGAGCCCGCTCAGCGTACTTAAAAACCCGTTTTCGTCCGCAGAAAATGAACCGGTGGACACAAATTGCAAGGCGCGCTGGGCGCCCGTTTCGTTGACCCCGAACTGGTCGGTAACAGGAATAAGCCCGCGCCCGCCAATAGAAATATCTGTCGAGTTTCCTGTGGCAATCAGAGCACCTTGCCCGGCGATATCTCTGAATGTTGTTGCGCTCACGCCACCGGCGGCGTAAACACTGCGGCGTTGATTGATAACCATGGAAGAAAAGTCCACATCGGCCCTCTTGTAGCCATTGGTAGCAGAATTTGCAATATTGTCAGAAATAGTGGCAAGGCGGGTAGCATTTACACTGAGCCCCATTACACTTGCGTTCAAAGCAGAAGAGATTGTCATACGTTTATCCTAAACTAGTTAATCTTTACAACTAGAAAGGGTAGTTATTTAAAGTTAACAAACCTATAACTCGTTTTGGCATCATTTTTTTTTGTACCATTGGCGCAATTTTACATTACTTTAAAATGATAATTGATATTCTTCTGTTTTGCGCTGCCATGCCGTCAGCCACTACACGGTCTGTATCTGCCTTGCCGGAAACCTCGACAATTTGTTCAGGCTTAAATTTGTTTTTTATCAACAAGCGCCGTGCCATATTGGCGCGGTCAGTAGATAATTCCCAATTTGAGTAATGCTCTGCGCCGTTCTCGCTGCCAACAAAGGCTCTTGAGTCTGTGTGGCCGACAATTTTTATATTGTTGCCGACATTTTTAAAAACCTTTGAAATGATAGCAATCAGTTCAAGCATCAGAGGTGAAGGTTTGGACTGGCCAATAGAAAACAAAGGCTCGCCATCGCTGTCAATTAGCTCGATCACCAATCCTTCCGGGCTCATTTTTACCTGTAAATGTTCAGATATATGGCGGTTTTCTTCGCCAAATGTATTTGCGAGCTGGGCTATATCGTCAAATTCCGCCTGGTCAGTTTTTTCGCCTTCATCCGGGACAGTGTCTTTGGGGAAAGAGCGCTCGGCCTGCGCACCAGTTCCGTTTTTGGCCAATGTATCTTCGGAAAATATACTATCACCGCTAAGAGCATCAGAGCCACCACCGGAAACCGCCGCCAAGGGAATGGAGGGGTTGAAATAATCTGAAATTCCCTTGCGCTGTTCTTCCGTTGTCGCGTTTAACAACCACATCAGCAAGAAAAATGCCATCATAGCCGTAACAAAATCCGCATAAGCAACTTTCCAAGCACCACCATGATGGCCTTCTGCTGCGTAAATCTTTTTTCTGCGGATGATAATGGGGCGTTGGCACTCCTGTTCCTCAGTCTTCATTTTTTCCACCTAAGCCATTTTGTTTATCTTTACTTAAGGTTGAGTAATTATGGCAAAATGCTAAACATCTACATAAATTATATGGTTTACAAACCGTTATTTCATTTATGATGAGGACGTATATATGAACATAATGACAAAGAAATTGCAGGCGGGGCGTGGACTTCCAGTCTCCTATATTGGCTTGGCTTTGCAATTCACGGGTGTATATGAGCGGTTTATCTCGTATTTGGAAGATGATTTAAGCTTGGAACTTGTCCAAAAGCCGGCAAGCCAAGTACAAATTGACATAAGCTCTACCTCTTTTGACGAGATGGAAACGGCCATTTCCGGTTTGGTTTTTGCTGCAGGCTCTACAGGGCATGCCGCTGATAATGACACTGGTAAGATCCCTGGTAAGGTCACAGGGAACAACAAAGGCCAAGAAGATGAGTGCCAAATGTTGGTTGAAATATCAGGCCCGATGGCAAAGTGCATAATAAAGACAAAGCTTGGCGACACCTATGAAGGCCAGTCTGTATTTAGCTTGTTTGACAGCTTACTTATACAGCCTCTGGCAGAAATTGTGTTAGGTGGATTGAGAGTTTTAAGTGATGGCGTCATTGAGGCTGACATTATATCCCGCGCGGTTAATATGGCGAGTTTGCAGGATATTAAGCTTTCGCGGCGAGACCAGTGGGTGAAATTACACTTTCCTATCTGGTTGCAAGACAATAAAAACCCGAAAAAAACAATTAAGAAGGGCAAGGCGGACAATAAAACAGACGCCGCGTTATATCTGTCACTATATGTAGCCCGACCTATAGCAGAAAGACTTATAGCTATGGTACCCAAAAACGAGATCCAGCCCGGTGTTGATCTGACCGACCCTTGGTCTTGCCATATGCACGACATTGTGCTCGGGGCCAAACGCTCCCTTGAGATTGTCATTGAAGACCTTACATTATCGGTGGCGTCTTGTACGCGGCTTGAATCTGGTCAAGTCATCGCCTTGCCGGGGGCCTCCCATGAACGGCTCAAGATCAAAACAAGAGCGCCGGGCGGGCAAATTGTTCTGGCGGCTGCAACGCTTGGTGTCTTTAAGGCTAATAAGGCCGTGAAGTTAAATGAAGATATCAATCCTGCATTTATCAGTGATTTGGGAAATATTGCACATAATAAATAAGCTATACATAAAACCTGCAATGAGCAGGAAGGGGCTATGTGTTAATACTTTGGCAACCAACACACGTTATGAGTGTGTATGAACACAATTCTCGGTATCGTCGTAACCATTTTCATGGTTTTTGGAGGCTTTTTGCTCGCAGGCGGCAATATGGAGGTTATTGCCTATTCGGCGCCCTATGAAATGATGATTATTGGCGGAGCTGCCATTGGTGCATTTTTGGTCGGTAATGATATGGCAGGCGTAAAGCACACGCTTGGCGACATTGGTGCGGTGTTTAAAGGGGCGAAGTGGAAAAAATCAGATTACAATGATCTCTTATGCCTCATGCATGAGCTGGTACGGGTTTTACGCGAAAGCCCCGTGGAAATCGAAACCCATATTGAAAACCCGGAAGAGTCTGATTTGTTTCAGAAATACCCAAAAATTCTAAAGGACAAAGGCGTAGTCGAGTTGATTTGTGACACCATTCGCTCCATGATTATGAACTTTGATGATGTCTACCAGGTTGAAGAATTGCTGGATAAGCAGCTCGATTCTATCAAAGCAGAAAAACTACATGGCGCCCACGCCTTACAGACTATGGCAGACGCGCTGCCTGCCCTTGGTATTGTCGCCGCCGTGCTTGGTATTATTAAAACCATGGCCTCTATTGACAAGCCGCCGGAAGTGTTGGGTCACATGATTGGTAGTGCTTTGGTGGGAACATTTCTAGGCGTGTTTCTCGCCTATGCGCTAGTCGGGCCATTTGCGACGAAAATTAAAGCCTTGCGCGAACAAGAGCATTATTTCTACACTCTGGTGCGTGAAGTGATCGTCTCCAGCCTGCATAAGAATCCGACACATATTTGTGTTGAAGTTGCCCGCAGAAGCGCGCCAAAAGATCAACGGCCAAGCTTTAATGATATCGAGGAAGCCCTGAAGGCGCTTAAAAAGGCCGCGTGATGCCCCTAAGGATAACCAGACCGCTCTTAAGTATTGCCGCAGGGTTTGGTTTGGCCATTACGCCAATATTAGCATCCGCCAATGATGTCGGGACTAAGCCAACGGCTTATAAAGACAGCTTGCAACAGACCGAAGCCCGGTTAAATGCATTGATCAAAGCAGCGGCCCGCCAAGAATTAGTAAATTTGAATACACCAAAAAAGCCGGCGCAGGCGCTTATCCAAAAACCCGTACAAGTTATCGCCCCGCCCAAAACCTGCAAACTGGAAGATATGTTGTTGTTTCCGGATAAATCCAAAATTGGCGATTATAGTAAATTACAGATATTAAAAGCGGGCCTGTTTATGAGCCCAGATACAAGGGTTGAAGATCCAATAAACCCAGAGCGCATAGGTCTCGACCAAATAGCCCCAGAGCGTATTGATGTTGGCAAAGCGAAGACCTTGACCTCGGCCTATCTCGGCCTCGGTTTTGGCCAAGAAGCCCTGAACATAGCTGATTTACTCAAACAACAAGATAAACTAACGGCCGGAATAATGGCCAGAGCTCTAATAGGCACGGCCAGTAAAGATGATGTTGTCGCCATGCAGGCCAAAGTCAAATGTAACCCGCAAGCGCAAATTTGGCTGTACTTAATTACAGAAAAATATACCGCCCTGAGCGACACTCAAATCCAAGAATATATAGTGCAGACAAACCAAATCCCGGATGCTTTGCGCAAAAAACTAGTGCAAACATTGGGCATAAAGGCTGCGCAAAATGGTGATCTGAAAACGGCAAATGCACTTTACCAAGCTTTGGTAAATGAGGATGGTGACCTTGAGGCAGAAAACCGGGTCACACGCAGCGTTGATTTACAATTCTTTGCAGCCTTACTTGCTATCAATAGTGAGGATGCCAAAATAAAATCCGGCGGTATAAAAAAAATAAAAATTTTCGCCAAGTCTGAAGGCTATTATCAGGCCTTTGCCTTACAGGCTTTAGCATTGCATTCACCCTTAAGGAAGACTGTAGAAGAGACTTATTATCCAGGTTATATTCAGGATCTGGATGCGAGTGCGCAGATATATTCGGCGCACGCCATTGGCAAGCAAGCGCAGGCGCAACAGATAGATATTCTGGCCCAAAACCAGAATTACCTAGCTGCCATAGGTCTTGCCAAAACAAGTGTTGCGCCAGACAGTACATACTTTGTAGAGACAAAAAATACCATTAGCGCCCATGTGACATCCGATCTGTTGGGCGCTGATGAGCGCAGCCAAATTTCGGCGCTCGAAATAATACTCAGTGAGGGCAGGTTGTTTGCCACTCTTGAAAACTTGGTTTCATTGCAGCAGGCGGGTATACATGCCAGTGCTAAATTGGGTTTACCAGAACTGGCAAAGGAAATAATGCCGCAAGGCCAATGGAAAAGCCTGGATGCCCAAACCTTGGAACTTTTGGCCGCCAGTTTTGAAACCAACCACGCAGGCCAGGACATTACTGCACTTTTCCCCAAAACAGTATTTGCGCAACCCAAATTTAAAGCTAAACAAATTAAAAAGGCTTTTAGGACAAAAAATCCGGCAAAAGCCCGTGCGGTTCTAAGAACATCGCCTAACAATGAAGCTCTGCAAAATGCGTATATAAATTATGCTTGGCAAAACGGATATTGGTCTTTGGCGGCAAATGGCTATAGGGATATAAGCCGAGAGCAGCCCGCCACAAAAAACCAGCTAGCCCCAGTGAAGCCCCGGCTCGCAGCGACACTTAGCATGGTATCGCCTTTATTGCTGAGGTCAGGCAGGCCTTACGAAATTCAAGACCTAGCGGCTTTGCAATCGCATTTAAACACTGAGATCGGTCTGTTTAAATCATACCTCAAGTTGGACGATTTTGGAAATATAGGAGCTGAGAATGGATAATTCTTCCTATATCAACCTGAATAGACAATCCGGCTTGCTGAGAGAAATGAGCGTCATTGCCAACAATATCGCCAACATCAGCACAACGGGATATCGCCGTGAAGGCGTCATTTTTAGCGAATATGTCAGACAAATCGGCGCACAACCTGCCGGTGGTGAAATCGCGGCTAGTCTTGAACAGAACGTATCTATGGGTGGTGCCGGTGCGCATTTCGTTGATTTCACCAATGGTTCATTGACGAAAACTGGCGGAAATTATGATTTTGCCATTGATGGGGACGGATTTTTTCTCATTGATACGCCAGACGGCGAACGCTTGGCGAGAGCTGGCCGGTTTATGACAAACGGTGATGGTATGTTGATCACCAGTGACGGCAATAATGTTTTGGACGAGGCCGGTGCGCCTATACAAATTCCGCCAGACGTCGGCCTCTTTGCCGTTGCGGGCGACGGAAGTATGAGCGCTGACGGTAATCCGCTCGGGAAAATTGGTGTTGTTATGGCACCGCCAGAAGCTTTGCTGCGGTCAGGCGGTAATTTGTGGCAAGTGCGCGACGGGCAAGGCTTTGAACCAATCGAAACCCCAAGAATTTTACAAGGTTTTTTGGAAGGCTCCAACGTTGAGCCAATCCTAGAAATCGCCAGGATGATCGAAGTGCAACGTGCCTATGAGGCCGGGCAACAACTGTTGGATATTGATAATGACAGGATCAGCAAAATTATAAGGACAATTAGCCAGTCGCCATAACTGGATATTTCAAAATGGCCGTGAAAATTGCAAGAGCAAGATAAAGGAGGACTTAAAATGATTTCATTAAAAATAGCCGCGACAGGCATGGCGGCACAACAAACCCGTGTCAATGTCATCGCCAATAATATTGCCAATATGAGCACAACGGCCTATGCGCCAAGAGTGGCAGAATTCGCCGATCTGGTTTATCAACAACGGCTCTCGCCTGGCGCTTTGTCGTCGCAAACTGGCGAAATTGTCCCCGCTGGCATCCAAATAGGTATGGGGGTGAGACCTTCAACAGTTTCCTTGCAAATCTCCCAAGGTGCGCTTAGTCCCACCGGCGGTGATCTGGATTTGGGCATTGAGGGGCGGGGATATTTTGAAATTAGCCTGCCAAGTGGTGACAGTGCCTATACGCGAGACGGCAAGTTCAACCGTTCTAGCGAAGGCCTGATGGTGACCTTGGACGGGTTTGCATTGGCCGATAATATCACAATCCCAAATGATGCACGCCGTATTGAAATAAGCCGCGACGGTGAAGTGTCGGCATTTTTTGATAACGCCACTGCCGGGCAACAAATTGGTATTATTACGCTGACAACATTTGCCAACGAAAAAGGGCTTGAAGCTCTGGGCGGCAATTTGTTTCGTCAAACCGATGCGTCTGGTACGCCAATTTCCGGCGTGGCCGGGAGCGAAGGTATCGGGTTTATGCGCCAACGTTATCTCGAAGATTCCAGCGTCGATGTTGTTAAGGAAATATCCGAATTGATCGAAGCCCAGCGCGGGTATGAACTAAATTCAAAAATCATAACGGCGGCGGACGAGATGTATTCAACAACCACAAGGATGAGATAAATGAAAATTTTAGGATTTATTGTCTGGTTTTTCCTTTCGGGTTTTATTGCGAACACAGCTCTGGCCGCAGACATAACGGCCAATTCGGTTCTAAAGCGCGGAACGATTTTAACTCATAATGATGTTTCGATCAGCCTGAACGCAGGGGAGGACTTGGCGTCTGTCCGTAGCGTCTATATTGGCAAACAATTGACGCGGACGGTGTACGCCGGGCATACAATTGAAGCCCGCTTTGTAAGCGCTCCGATATTGGTAAAACGAAATGCGCAAGTCAGCATGATTTACACATTTGGCGCAATGCAGTTATCCGCCAAGGGCCGCGCTTTGCAAGCGGGCGCCAAGGGGGAGACTATTAGCGTTATGAATACAAGCTCTCGTAAAAAAATCACCGCTATTATTTTGGCAAGCGGTTTGGTGGAGGTCAAAGGATGAGAAATGGTATTGTACTGGGTTTTTGCTTGCTCTCCCTTTCGGGCTGCGCATCGTCAAATGATCTGAAACCGCCAAAGGCTTTGCCGAAAAGCTGGCAGCAAGCCCCGGCTTCCATTACCAATGATGCGGCCGGTAGTAACAGACAGGTAAATGCTCAACACTCAGAGCGCGGTGCTTCGCAGATGACCTCGCTTTGGAGTTCCTCTCCCAAATCCCTTTTCGGCGACAGGCGCGCTAGCCGACTCGGTGATATTTTAACCGTAGAAATAAATATTGACGATGAAGCCAGATTTCAAAATACGGTGACGACCGATTATGCAACCCAGAAGAATTTGCAAGTGTCTTCATTTTTTGGCTTGCCGGAACTGCTTGCAAAAGTGCTTCCAGCCGGCGCGAGTTTAAAGCCGGCCGTAGATATGAGCAGTGCCAGTAATTTGTCCGGCAAGGGTAATATTACTCGCCAGGAAAAATTGACATTGCGCTTGGCCGCACGTGTTGATGCTGTGATGCCAAACGGCTATCTCAGCCTGATCGGTCGCCAGGAAATCATGGTCAATAACGAGCTTCGTTATCTGCAAGTCAGCGGCATAATCCGCATTGCAGATATATCGCGCCTTAACACGATCACCTATGATAAAATTGCAGAGGCAAAAATCTTTTACGGAGGTCGTGGACAAATCACGCGCTCTACCGAAGAAAAATCCGGCAATAAGCTGATTCGTAAAATATTACCGTTTTAGGATAGATTGATGATTAAGAAAATTCTTTCCCCCGTCTCTCTAATTATTGCCGTTGTACTTGGCGGGGTAGGCGGTGATTATTTGCGTAACAAAACTGTATATGAAGCTAATGCTACAACATCTACAAAAGCCAATAGCGCGGCATATGACAAGAAAAAATCCGACAAAGAGGTCGACAAAAAGAAAGACAAGAAAAAAGATAAGAAACAAAAAAAAGACAAAAAAAATAAAGATAAAGGAAAAGACGGGAAAGACAAAGAAGGTTCTTCTTCAAGCGCCATAACCTATATGAAGTTTAAGCGCCAATTTGTCGTTCCCATCATGGACAAGGGTAAAATTCATTCATTGGTCATCTTGAATATAAATTTGGAACTTGATAAAAGCGCGCCGCAAAGTGCATATACACTGGAGCCTAAACTGCGTGATGCCATTATGCGCGAGCTACTTGCTTTGTCCCATCAAGGCGCATTTTCTGATGATTTAACCAGTTCGGCGACCTATGATAAATTGCGCGCTTCTTTGCTGGCTGCTAGCCAAGAGGTTTTGAAAAAAGGCGTGAAAAATGTACTGATTTTGGATTTAATGCGGCAAGATCAATAAGCCTGTTAGTTTTACGTTCCGTCTTATCCGTTCATATCTAAACTGGCTCTTTGCCCATTCTTGGCATTTTCAGCATTTGCATTTTCAGTGGGCGTCAACAGTTCAATTTGGCTCGCCAATAGAGCCGCAATCCTCTCCAATGATTGATTGCCCTTAGCTTGTAATTCCAAATTTGTAAATGTTGCTAATTGTTCGACAAATTGGGTTGAGTCCAAAGGAGCGAGCGGATCCTGGTTTTTAATTTGTGCCGTTAACAATGTTAAAAAAGTTGAAAACTCTTCCCTAGGTGGTTGCTGTGTGTCCGCCGTATCGTTGCTATCTTTGTTTGCCGGACTATTAGGTGCGAACTTGTCCTGCACAGATTTTCCAGCCGAGTTTTGACTTTGGCTTTGCAACAAATTCATGGTTTGGGCGATATCCATTTGCTTCTCCTATAATGAGATGTCTATCTGACCATTGGTCAAAGACGGTTTGGTTGATGTTGGGTGTGGGTTTTGTGGTGTTTCTTGTGGCTCTTTATGAGCTTGGTGTTCTGCGCTATTGTCTAGTTTTACGTGTTGGCTCTGTGCATTTTGGTTTTTGGCGCCATTCGAACCAAAGTTCGAAAAATTACTTTCGTTCTTTGCTTCTAAACTAAGATCAATATTGTTAAAACCGCTTTGCTTTAAAAGGCTGAACAACATATCTGATTTTTGCTTTAGCAGCACGCCGGTTTCCGCGCTTTCTGCGATAATATTCGCGGTAATTCTTTCATTACTATCAAATCTAAACTGAATTTGCACCCGCCCAAGTTCCGCCGGAGATAGCTGTACCAAAACCGGGTTTAAAACACTGCCCGGCTTGTCAGTTGCAGCCGGGATTTGCTGCATGACCTGAGCGCCAAGTGCTTGTCCGATTTGCGTCAGGATAGGCATTGATTGATTTTGCGGGGAGGTCAATACAGTGTTCATTTGCCCGCCGGAAAAATTTTGTGCCGGCGCAAGCGGCGCAGTTTGCATGGATGTTAGTTCTATTGCGCCAGAAGTTTTTAAAATTCGCGGGTCCGGCAAAGTAAATTCGCGCCCCGGATATTCTGCCGCTTTTAATATTTCGGATTTTGGCACATGGCGAGCCGCCTGATTTCCTTCAAAGAAGGCATCCATCGGCGTGGGTGTGGCAGTTGGATTGGGATTGATATTTGGTGTTTGTGTTGGAGCCGACATTTTGCTTGCGTCCGGTATTTGAGGCATAAGAATTGGCGCAGACATCTTGGTGTCATTTGCTGTGAGTTGAGGCGTTGGTTGGGAGGCGGGATGAGGAGTGGCTGGTTGCGTTTCTTGGGGGGGCGCTTGCCATATCATATTTTGGTTAGACTGAGCCGACATTATTTCAGCACTTGCAATACGAGCTAGCCCGGCTTTCTGGTTGCTGTTTGTTTGTAAGTGTTCAGAGTTTTGACCTGGTGTTGGCACAACTATTTTATTGTCGGTTGTGTTGCCCGAGGGTATTACGGGGGTGTTTAGAAATTGTGTGGCTTCGAGCATGCCAATTTCAATTATTTCAGGCTCAACTATTTCAGGCGTATTGATTTGCGTATCCGGTTTTGTTGAATTGGTCAGACGCAACGGCGTATCCGTCATTTCAACTTGGGCGTTCTTTATAGTGAGACTATTCTGCTTTTCAGGCTCAATAGGCCAATCAGATCCGTGGTTTTGAGCTTCAGCGTTTAACGGGTTTTGCAGATTTAATAACGCTGCGACAAACTCGTGGTCAACGCCCTGATTTTTCTTGCCCTGATTTGTACCGGTTTTGATATCGCCGATTTGTTGGGGAAAGCTTGGTTTGCCGGGCGCCCGCAGCGGGTTTTCCTGGGCAAAGCCTTCTTTGGGTGCAGGCTCCACCGGGTGCAGGGGCGAGGTGCCTGTACGGGATTTTGGAAGTGGGTCTTGGGTTAGGGAATAGCTCATTTATATAAAATAGTGGGATATGATTAACTCAACATTAACGTGTAATAAATAATATATAAACCATGTTAAAAGCTGAACACATTCCCGGCGGCCCAAGCCTTGCGAAAACTGACTTACCCCGCCCGCCAACCACAGACGACCAGGACGTTATACAAAAAACGGCTCGTGAGTTCGAAACCGCATTTATTGCCCAAATGTTACAATTTAGCGGCTTGGGAAAGGCGCTGACCACAGGCGGCGGCAAATCTGTAGAAAGCTTTACACAATTTTATCTCGAGGAACTTGCCAAAGACATTACCAATAATGGCGGCTTTGGCATTGCCGACAAAATCGCGGCATACATGAATTTAAAGGAGGATAACAATGGTGAGCTTGGCCGATTGTAACCGGGAAATTACTGATCTTATGTTAATTATTAAGGCAGAAATAAAGATGCTACGCGCAGGAAAATTTAAAAGCATCCATCAATCTGCGCTCCTGAAAGCAGAGAAAATAAAATCACTTACTTCAGTTTTGAAAACCATAGAGGTTGGAAGCGGTGCGCAGCACTACAAATCCCATCTCGCGCCGCGCTTGGCGCGCTTGAAAAATTTAAGCATAGAAAACGGGCTTTTGCTACGCGGTATTGCCAATGGTGTTAAGTCCGTACAAGAGCGCATATTAGTGCTTGAGAACAAAGAAGCACAAGTCGGGGCTTATGGTCGCCGTGGCAAAGCGTTGTCCTTTGAAGAAGAAGCTGCGGCCAGCGAGAAGACTTTATAGAGCGCGTTAACTGAATGTTATCCATTACATGTAATAAGGACATATACAACTTAAGAGGGTTGTTCTGCACAAGCAGATTTTATCAGGATGATTTAAAGGCTGATCTAAATAAATGTTCGGCCTTTGCTTTTCCCAATGGTGGGTAAGGCTTTTATTCAATCACCTGCGGCTTTTTGCCAAAGGATAATAATGGAAAAAACCTATGTCTAGTATGTCAAGTATTTTAACAAACACCAGTGCCATGGTCGCTCTTGAAACTCTTCGCGGAATTAACAAGAATTTAGGCCAAGTGCAAAGCGAAATTGCAACTGGTAAAAAAGTGGCCAATGCCAAAGATAATGCGGCCGTCTTCGCAATCTCAACCGTCATGTCAGCCGATGTGGCCAGTTTTGATCAAATTTCCGACACTTTGAACCTTGGTTCTGCAACGGTCGGTGTAGCCCGCGCTGCTTCCGAGCAAGTAACGGAGCTTCTTACGGAAATGAAAACTCTGATCGTATCTGCGCAGGAAGATAATGTAGACCGTTCCAAAATCCAGACCGATGTCAGCGCCCTGCGTGATCAGGTTAACTCAATTGTAGGTGCCGCGCAATTTAACGGCCAAAACCTGTTACAGGGCGGTGGTTCTATCAATGTGCTAGCCTCCCTTGACCGGGCCGCAGACGGCAGCGTAACTGCAAGCAATATCAATGTCGGGCGCTCTAGTCTTGAGACCAGTGCAGCTACAATGGGAACAACTGCGATCACCACTGGTGCTGGCGACGTTGCCGTTAGCGGCGGCACTATCGCGGCTGCAGGCTCTCAAACCGTTACGATCACGGCGGGCGCTATTTCAACTGGTACCAGTTTCTCAGTTGTAATTGGCGGAACCAATACGATTGAATATGTATCACGAGCAGACGATACGTTGAACGATGTAGCCTCAAATCTAAAATCTTTAATCGATGCGGAAAACATTACTGGCATTACCGTTGATATCACCAATGTGGCTGATCCTACGGCTACAGATACGGTTTTGACTGTCAATAATGCCAACGCTAGTGGTGTCACACTGACCGGCGGGAGCTTCACTGGCGGTACTGCTGGCGGTGGCTTGTCCGATGTTGCCGGGTTTGATGTATCCACAGCTTCGGGTGCGGCTAGTGCTTTGTCTGGAATAGACGCAATGTTGCAGGTTGCTATTGATGCGGCTTCCAGTTTTGGTTCATCACAAAAGCGTATTGAAATTCAAGGTGAATTCGTCAACTCCCTGATGGATTCCATGAAGACCGGTATTAGCGCGCTTGTGGACGCAGACCTCGAAGAGGCCTCTGCCCGCTTGCAATCTTTGCAGGTTCAACAGCAATTGGGCGTTCAGGCGCTTTCAATCGCTAACCAGGCCCCACAGTCTATTCTGTCTTTGTTCAGATAGGCCTTTGGTTAAGATAAATTGGCTCAAGATAATTAGGGTCATGATAAGTTGGGTCGGGGCGAATATTCGCCCCGACCCGTTCCAAGAAATCCAGGAAGGAAATTGGTAAAATGTATGCATCTAAAATGGCCAAAAGAGGTTATACTCATACGCAAAAAAGCATGGGCAGCGATATAGAGCTTGAGCTTAAAATATTTACAGAGATTACGGGGCGGCTCGCGGGTGCGGATGTATCCGAACCAGGCGGCATCAGCGCCCTTAACGAAGCGGTAGCCGACAATGCCAGGCTTTGGAACATTGTTTTTCTTGATGTTACCAACCCAGATAACGAATTGGATGATGCGCTTAAATCTAGCCTTGTCTATTTGGCGGAATTTACCCGCGACCACACACACAAAGTTCTACGCGGCGAAGCCGGACACCAAATCCTAATCGAAATCAACAATAATGTTATAGCCGGGAAAAGATCATTTCTAGCCAAGCCGTATAAAACGGAGGCCGCGTAATGTCCGGACTGGTTTTAAGTTTAAAAGCAGATGAGAAGTTTCTTGTAAACGGTGCTTTGGTTCAAAACGGGTCAAAGCGCGGCCAAATCCGACTTCCGGACAATAGCGTAAATGTGCTGCGGCTAAGTGATTGCCTACATCCCGATGAGGTTAACACACCGGTGCGCCGTGCCTATTATCTGGCGCAACTTATATTGTCCGGCGATACATCCCAAGCAAAGGGCGGCATTGATTTACTGGCGTGCTTGTCGGATATTGGCAAGGTTTTTACAAACACAAGTCTGGAAGAGCAAATCACCAAAGCGGTCAGAGACGCTAGGCGTGGGCGGTTTTATTCGGTGCTTGTAACCTTAAAGCGCGTACTTCCCATCGAACAAAAAATGCTCGCCCATACACATAATCAACCACCAAAGCCCCATTTACAGAAAACTGGCTGATGGCCATAACTCCGGTCATCCCCCTTTCCGGTTTGGCTGGCTGGGCGTTTTTAGAGCGTACGCAAGTGCGCCAGCAAGACCTGTTTAACAGTTCCGCAGACATTCAACGCGAGATCAGTTATTTTCGAGAAAACATAAGTAATGTCGAAACCTCCCAAGACCTGGTATCTGACCGGCGCTTGCTATCGGTGGCGCTTGGTGCATTTGGTCTGGGAGAAGAGTTGGGCAAGCGAGCATTTGTGCGAAATATTCTAGATCAGGGTGTTTTTGATCCGCAGAGCTTTGCCAACCGCTTGGGCAATCCGGCCTATATTTCATTTACCGAAATGTTTTCATTTGGCGATGGCGGGTTTTTCCCCACCTCAGGCCGGGTCGACGAAATTGTTGATAAATTTCTAACGGTAAGTTTCGAGACGGCGGTTGGCGAGGTTGACAATTCCATGCGGCTTGCCATGAATTTCAAGCGCGAAATGGCTAATTTAGCTAATCAAGACCTGACCCAAACCACAGGGTGGCTCAGGGCAATTGGTTCAAAGCCAATACGGGCCGTACTGGAAGGTGCGCTTAACCTCCCGCCCGCATTTTCCCAAATTGATATTGATCAACAAGTGGGTATTTTGATTGATAAAGCCAAGCTGGTATTTGGGAGCGGCACTATTGATGTTTTCTCCGACCCGCAAATTATTGACGATGCCATTAGGCGGTTTCAATTACGCGAACAAATCAACAACGGCCCCGGTGTCAACACCAGGGGCATGACGGCGCTTTCCATACTGGGCGGCGGGTTGGGCAGTGCCGGGATAGCAAACCTGCTTTTGTCAAATGTCTAATCGTTTGCGCGGTGCAGTATTTCAGCCAATTTCGCAAATGCATCCTCGGCAGTCTCCAGTTTTTTCAAACTGATAAATCCGTCTAGGTTTTCATATTTTTCTACAGCCTCGTCCAACACCTTGTCACTACCCGCTTGATACAGGCCCGCACTGATTAACGTACGGGCGTCTTCATATGTGCCTATCAGCCGCCGCCCGTGCAAGAGGTTCTCATTTTCCAAATCTGTTGCGCACTGGGGCAGGGCCCGCGAGACGCTGCGGCGAATATCTATGGCCGGGTAGCGCCCGCGTTCGGCGATCGTGCGCTCCAAAACCACATGCCCGTCAAGTATACCGCGCACCATATCGGCAACAGGTTCTTCCATATTCGAGCCAGCCACCAACACGCTGAAAACGGCCGTAATATCACCTTTGCCTTCAATTTCCGGGTGCTCTGTACCGGGGCCGGCCCGCTCGCATAATTGGGCCAGTTCGCCAAATGTTGACGGTGGGAAAGCTCGTAAAGACGGGGTTTCGCCAGCGCTTAAGGCCACACTGCGGTGGGCTTCGGCGAAGCGGGTCAAGCTGTCAAACAACAACAAAACATGCTTGCCCTGATCTCTGAAATATTCGGCGCTGGCCATTGCCAACCATGCGGCCCTGAGCTTAAGGGCCGGCGGCTCGTCGGAGGTTGCCACAAAGACAATGGATTTTTCCATGCCCTTGGGGCCGAGCGTATCTTGGGTAAAATCCCGTACCTCCCGCCCCCGCTCCCCGATCAGGGCCAGGATAACAATATCGGCGTCGCAACCCTTGGCCAAATCGGCCAAGAGGGTTGATTTGCCAACTCCGGAGCCTGCAAATAATCCGAGCCTTTGGCCCCTGCACAAGGGCAGAAAGCTATCAATGGCTGCAAGGCCGGTGTTTAGCCTGTTGCCGATAGCTTTGCGGTTTTTTGGCGGGGCAGCTTTCAAGCGTACAGGGTTTTGACCCTGAGGCGGCATTTTGCCGTCCAGGCACCGGGCAGAATGGTCAAGAATTTTCCCAACCCAGTCACGGCAAGGTCGCGGCTGTTGTTGGCCAAGATGAACGGCTTTGGCACCAATGCCGAGCCCGCCAATCGGCCCATAAGCCGTTACGGTCACAAACTGGCGCGCAATTGTAATAATTTCGCCTTTTACAGTGCCGCCGGCCGCCTCTTGCATTTTAACTTGATCGCCAAGCGCGGCCAAATTGGACAGGCCTTCAATTTTTATACTCTGCGCCGTTATCTCTACAATGCGTCCAAAAATCTGGACGGGCGGGGTTGGCGGATGATGGGAAATACTGGTTTCCAGTAAAGTTTGCATAGGGTTCCTGACATATAACTTTTATGAGGTATTAACAATTTGTTCAACCTTACGGGGTAATTGTTAGATATTCGTTAACCATAGGATTTGGCAGAGCGGCCAAGCCTCAAGGTCTCTGGTTTTAAGACCTCAAGAGTTCAAGGCAGGAGTTCAAGGATGACAAGCGATCTGGCCCTTTTGAAAATGGCATCAGCAATGGCCGCCCATGCATCGCGCCGCCATGCGGTAATTTCAAAAAACATAGCCAATGCCGATACGCCGGGATGTAAAGCCAAAGACGTAGAGCCATTTGCCAAAATCTACAAAATGGCTGCAAGTTCTGGCGCGGATATTTCTGAAGTTGTACAACAATCACAACTGATAAACATGAACAGCCCCGCCGACCCCAATAGCAATACGGTATCGTTGGAACAACAATTGTTAAATTCGTCTAGCACCGCCGGCAAACATGATTTGGCCATGCTCGCATACCGCAAAACAATGGATATGATGAAAATGGCGATTGGGAAAAACCGTTAGGAAATTTTATGGCAAATGATTCGATTAGCTCCGCAATGGCGTCGGCCTCCCAAGGCATGAATGCCCAATCTTTTCGCATGCGCATTGTCAGCGAAAACCTGTCCAATGCGGACACACATGGCTATCGCCGCAAACTGATTAGTTTCCAAAATGAATATGATGCAAGAACGGCAAGCGAGCGTCTGGTTATTGGCAATGTTACGCTCGACCAAAGCGAGGGTGAGCGATTATATGACCCGGCTCATCCATTGTCTGATGACCAAGGATATGTGCTTATGTCCAATGTTGATATGATGATGGAATTAGCGGACGCCCGCGAAGCCTCGCGCTCCTATGAAGCTAACCTCACAACTTTTCAACAAGCCCGTAAAATGTATAGTGGCTTGTTAGATCTTATCAGGAGATAACAATGGAAATTTCAGCATCCGGCGCATTGCGCCAATATCAAGCCGCCCAAAAAGCTCTTTCTCCTGAATTATCCCCTGAATTGAGTCCGCAAAAGACTGAAGCGGATAATGGGCAAGCAACAGGCTTGGCTAAGGGGGTGGGCGAATTTGCCGATGTCTTTAAAAATGTAGAAAACACCATGCAGGCCCACGCCACAGGCCAAGCAGATGCCCATTCGGTTGTCCAGGCGATAGCCAATGCGGAACTGGCCCTTGAAACTGCAGTCACCGTCAGGAACCGTGTCGTGGAGGCTTATCAGGAGCTTCTGCGCATGCCGGTATAAACCGCCATGAGTGAAGCAGACATTTTGTCCATATTGCGTGAATTTTTATGGGGCGCAGCCCTCATGGCTGCACCGCTCTTGTCAATTGCCCTTATTGCCGGTCTGGCCATTGGTCTTTTGCAAGCCTTAACCTCCATTCAGGCATTAACATTGACCTTTGTGCCAAAACTGGCTGCCATGTTGGTGGTGTTTTTTCTATCCGCCGGTTTTATGGCCCGCATTGTGTTGACATTATTTGAGACGCAAGTCTTACCTGTGATTGCGGCGCACTGATGCAGGCTAAAATGTCCTTGAAAAACTTGTATAATCCCACCGCTGGATTGGCTTTAGCGTTGATGGTGATTTTAATAATGATGGTTTTACCAGTCCCGAGCTGGGTTGTGGATATTGGTCTGACGGCAAGCTTTGCCTTTGCAATACTAATTTTCATGATTGCATTATTTATTGAAAAACCATTGGATTTTTCGTCCTTTCCCGCCGTGCTACTGGCTTCGCTTCTCTTGCGTCTGTCTTTAAATATATCCTCGACCAAATTGATCATCGGGCAAGGCCATACGGGTACAGATGCGGCCGGGGGGATTATTGAAGGTTGCGCCGAATTCATTATGGGCGGGGATGTGTTTTTGGGGCTGATTGTTTTCACAGTTTTGATCATCGTCAATTTTATGGTGATCACCAAAGGGGCCGGCCGGATGGCAGAGGTAGGCGCACGGTTTGCATTGGACGCCATGCCCGGCAAGCAGTTGGCCATTGATTCCGATTTGGCCGCAGGGGCTATTTCCCACGAACAGGCCAGCAAAATGCG
Organism: Alphaproteobacteria bacterium; assembly: GCA_024278855.1. Classification (GTDB taxonomy): domain Bacteria; phylum Pseudomonadota; class Alphaproteobacteria; order Caulobacterales; family Maricaulaceae; genus Robiginitomaculum_A. Next base: position 74,799 of record JAJRSJ010000077.1, read on the forward strand.
CAAGCTCGAACAAGAAGAGACGGCATTTCTAGGCTCCCTTGACGGGGTTTCAAAATTTATGAAAGGAGATGCTATCGCCGGGCTGTTGATAACCTTGCTCAATCTTGTTGCCGGCATTGCCATCGGGGTCGGGGTTCATAAGGTCAGCTTTGGGGATGCCGTAAAAAACTACTCCATGCTGACGGTTGGCGACGGCCTTGTGTCGCAAATACCTGCGGTGATCATTTCCGTAGCGGCGGCACTGTTGTTGGCCACGGGCAAGGCGGAAGGCAGTGTTGATACGGCATTGTTCCAACAGTTCTCGGCCCATCCTGCCGCTCTTGCTTCGGTGGCGTTGATCATGGTTGTATTTGCGTTCTTCCCAGGCCTGCCATTTGTGCCGTTTATGATCGGTGCGTTAGGTCTTGGTTACGGGGCCTATAAAGTAAACAAAACCCAAATGGAAAAAAAATCGGCTGAAGAAAATGTCAAGATTGAAGACCAGACCCAAAAAGAAAAGCCGCTTGGTGATATATTTAACATAGATGAAATCCACCTGATCTTGTCAAAAGAACTTGTGCCTATTGCCATGGATGCTGAGACAGGCTTTGACAAACGCGTTGAGAAAATCCGCAAATATATTGCCACAGAATACGGGTTTTTATTACCGTCTGTGCGCTTGACCGACAATGCGAGCCTTAAGCCTCAAACCTATAAAATCCGCATACAAGGATGCGAGGTGGCCGAGAGTATTCTTAAGCCGGGCCATGTTATGGTCTTGGTGGAAGACAATGAACATCCGGAAATTCCTGGAACTAGCTTTCGCGAACCCGTCTACCAAGCGCCGGCTCGCTGGGTCGAGAAATCTCGCCGCGATGAGCTGGTCATGCTTGGCCTTGCTATTGTTGAGCCCGAGGAGGTGTTGGCGACACATTTATTGGAAACCGTGCAAGTGCATTTCACCAAGCTGTTATCCCGCCGTTCATTACGCGAAACTCTGGAGGCATTTAAAGATGTCTCGGATCCTGATCGGGCTATTTCCAACAAAAAAATCCTTGATGAATTTATCCCCGACAAAGTGCCAATGGATACGCTACAAAGCGTATTGCGTTTGTTGTTATCCGAGCGCATTTCCATGCGCAATATTCCGCTGATTTTGGAAACCATAGCCGAGGTTAAACCGGCAATGAAATCGGTTGAGCAAATCGCGGAATGTGTGCGCCAAAGATTATCCTATCAATTTATCTCTAAGCTACGTGATGAACAAGGCAGGCTGCCCTTGGTGCAGCTTGATGCCGGCTGGGAAGAGGTTTTTATTAAGCACGAAACCAAACAAGAAGACGGTAGCAGCGATATTGCATCGCCGCCAGACGAGTTTAACCGTTTGGCTGCCGCCGTTCGTGCAAGTGTGGATAAAAGCGCAAAAGCTGGACAATATGCGGTCATTGCCACCAGTGCGCGGCGGCGGCGCTTTATCAAAACCGTTATGTCGGCCAAAGGTATTCATAACCCGGTTGTATCCTACGAGGAAATTCCGCGCGAAGAAAAACCGATAATCCTTGCCGTGGCATAGGTATGTAGCATGGATTTCCTAAACATCATTAGTGATCTGGTCATGGGAAACTATACTGCCGTCTTTCCGGCTATCGCCGTTTTCACCCGCATGTCAATTTTCGTATTTTTATTGCCGGGCCTTGGCGAGACGGCAATTTCTGTGCGAATACGTTTGGTCACGGCCTTGCTGATCACCATGTTAATATTACCATTTGTCGGCATTGATGCCAATACCGGGTGGAGCATAAGTACAATGGCCGCTGCTATTGGCTTTGAAGCCTTTTATGGGTTTGCCTTGGGGTTTGGTTTAAGGATGATGGTGTTTGTCTTGCAAATTGCAGGGTCGATCATATCACAATGCCTCTCTTTAACCCAGGTGTTTGGCGGCGGCATGACCACTGAGCCCAATACAACCATCAGCACCATACTCATGCTCAGCGGTGTCACTTTATTGCTGAGTTTGGATATGCATATAAAGGCCGTTAGCTTGATGGTGCAAAGTTACGATATCTTTCCCCTTGCCACCACACCTGATTTTGACAAAACGGCCTATTGGGTTGCGCAGAAATCTGCGGCCTATTTTGCCCTTGCGGTAACCTTGGCACTGCCATTGCTTGTGTTTAATTTTATCTATAATCTCATGCTTGGGTTCGTCAACAAAGCCATGCCGCAGCTTATGGTCTCATTTGTTGGCATGCCCTTTGTAACTGGCGCAGGCATCGTGTTGTTAGCGCTTTGTATCTCAGGTATTTTTACGGTGTGGCTAAACGGTTATTCTGCACTTATGGCGGATATGTTCTGATGGCGGAACAACAAGGAGACGGGCAAGAAAAAACCCTTGAGGCTAGCGAGCAGAAATTAAAGAAAGCGCGAAAGAAGGGCGATATCCCGATCTCGACCGAAGTAAATACGGCCTTGTTTTATATAGGCGCGTGTTTGGCAATACTTCTGTTTGGCGGCGGGGTGGCGAATGGCGTTTTGACACTATTGGCCGCAATGTTGGAACGGCCGGGTATGGTCGTTACCAGCTTTCTCGAAGGCAAGCAAAGCCCGCTCGCCGGGTATATATTTGCGCAACTTGGAAAAGTGTTATTTGCATTTTTTGCCCTGCCAGCATTGTTTATAGGTGTATCATTGGTCGCACAACGGGCCGTCGTGTTCTCGCCCAGCAAAATAAAACCCAAGCTGTCCAATCTGTCACCACTTGGAAATGCCAAGAAAAAATACGGCCCTGGAGGTCTTGGGGAGTTTTTGAAAAGCTTTGCAAAGCTCACCTTAATAACGGTAATTGCCGGTTTATATTTGAAAGCCCAATTTGAAATTCTGCCAGTTTATAGTGGATTATCTGCTTTTGTTTTAACTGGGCTTTTGGCTGAAAAAGCTTTGGAGCTTCTCTTATATGTTTTGATCGGGGCGGCTCTCATTGCCAGTATTGATTTGCCTGCGAAAATACTGGCTCACCGCAAGAAAATGCGCATGACATATCAAGAGGCAAAGGACGAACGCAAAGACAGCGAGGGTGACCCATACCAAAAGCAAAGGCGCCGCCAAAAAGCGGAAGAAATTGCCAAGACAACCATGTTGCAAGATGTGACAAATGCAAATGTGGTCATTGTCAACCCCGAGCATTATGCCGTTGCGCTAAAATGGGATCGTGCCGCCGGAAATGCGCCCACATGCGTTGCCAAAGGTGTTGATAATTTGGCGTTTCGTATTCGTGAACGGGCCACAATGGCGGGCGTGGCAATTTATGAAAATCCGCCAACCGCCCGCGCGCTTTTTGCGCAAACAAAAATTGGGGAAACCATAGCACCTGAGCATTACGCGGCTGTGGCGGCTGCTATTCATTATGCGGACCAAATTGCAAATAGGGGTTTTTAGATGGACGATATTTTACACATTTTAGATTTACTTCGCCAAAGAGCGCAAGCCGATATTCTTATGTTGAGGCATAAAAAAGATGCGTGTTTGTCGAAAATATCCAGTATTACATTTGAAATTCAAGAAAAAAAGCCCACTGTTTTAAATGGGGATGATGTGGATATTTTTGAAAAATGGCACCAACACCAAATGTGCAAAATTGACGCACTGGAACACAAAATTTTGGGTGTAGACGCCGAGATGGTCAATGCGAAAAACCACTTCAAATCTATTCTGGCGAAAAACCAGATGATGGAGCAAGCGGCTGACAAAAAAGCTCAGGCCGAACGCCTGACCGCCGAAGACATATATACAAGTGAGCAGTTGGATATTTTCCTGTTACAGGCCAATAAGTAACACCAAGACGCAGAGCAATACTAAGAAGCCATATTGCACCCACAGGCTAGGCTCAGGGCCTAAATACTATCAAACAACCAACACAAAAAGAGCCTGTAGAAGGATCTATGGGTATAGGAAACTACAGGCTCTAAAGTGTGTGTGCGACGACTGGTACCTGGAATGGCTTTCACCGCACAAAATAGATTTTGGAGAGATAATGACTAGGAACCTCAACACAACCTATAGGTGTGTATAGCCAATCAAATATTAATTGTTCGTAAACAAAGGCAGTAGGCCGCCTATTTAAATGGGTCGTGTTAATTAAAAATCAACCACAAGGTGCAACACATGGATGAACAAATGGATTTCTTATGCAACAAAACATCAAAACACTGTCCGCCTTTGATTTAACTGACCAAATGGGTGACACGGCCTACCTGCTCGATGCGCAATCCCGCTTACGTTTTATCAGCAAGGCTTTTTTAGACATTCTCGGATTGCCGGGCTACCCTTTTAAGGAAAATGAGTATTTAAAGGATGTTTTGGAAGCCTCCAAAGCTCAAGGGGTGATTGAGCCTCAATGTATGGACACAATTTTACAATTACCGCACCATGTTTCACCTAATGAGAAGCCGTGCGTCCATTTATTGAAAACAAATAATACCCACACAGAAGCCACCAAATCCAGAGCATCTTCAAAGACCGCATATACTATCAACAGCTTGGATTTGGGTAATGGGTATACCTATTACCGCTATGAACTTAATGAGCCCGCTAGCCAGATGATGCAAAGTTTTCAAAGAGCTATGCAAATCAACCGAACCGGGTTTTACAAATATGATTTTGCCCGAAGGACATATTGTTTTTGCGAAAACCTCCTAGACTGGTTTGCGCCGCAACAACGCCAGATAATACAAAAGGACGGACTATATGCGCTCATGACAGGTGAGGCCCATAGAAAAACCAAACAGATAATGCGGCAAGCGATCGCCCTCAAAAGTCGCAATATAGAGCTAAAAGAAGTTATCGGGTTGCAAAAAAACGAATGTGCCGTGTTGAAGATACATGTTGACGTTCATTATGACAAAGCCGGGAATCCCATTTACGCATTGGGGATTGTTCAAGATGTCAGCATTCAAGAAAACATAAAAGCCAGTTTGAGAAAACAAAAATCCGATGCAGATAAAAGCGCCCAGTTTAGAGCCAATCAAATCGCAAATATGAGCCATGAACTGCGTACGCCCATTGGTGGGATTGTCGGTATGTCGGATGTGTTGCTGCGCGAAAACCATGATGAAAAGACCATGGAAAAAATAAAAATTATCAAAGAGTCTTCTGATCTTTTAATGTATACGCTCACCGAAACCCTCGATCATTGCAAGTTAATGGCGGACGGGATTACGCTAAAACCGTCACCCGTTTCCCCCGAGGCTTTAATGAAATCCATTTGTCTTCTTTGGGGCGACAAAGCCTCTGAAAACGGCACCACAATTTCTTACAAATTTTGCCAAAGCCTGCCTGCATTTGTCAGCATTGACGAGTATAGAATAAAGCAATGTTTGAATAATCTACTGTCTAATTCCGTGAAGTTCACGAAGGACGGGCATATTGAAATAAGTATGCAAAAACAAATCGACCAAATGGGCAAAACCCAACTGGTGTTTATTGTCAAAGATAGTGGCATCGGTATGACGGAGGCCCAACAAGATAAAATTTTCAAACCATTTGCCCAGGCGGACGATAATATTGAAAAGAAATTTGGCGGCACGGGCTTGGGGATGTGCATCACACAAAAAATAATAGAAACTATGAACGGACAATTGGTTGTTAAAAGCAAAAAAGATGTGGGTACTTCAATCGGGATTAGCTTGCCTTTACTGTGCGCAATAAAGCCGACGGCCCTAAACACCAACCTAAATGAAGACGTCAATAATAAAAACTTGGCCACACCAATTCAAGCGCCCAAGCGAACAGCGCGGCAACGGCGAGAAAATATTTTGATCGTAGACGATATTCACACCAACCGGGTGATACTTGAGCATTTGCTAAGCGATATATTCCCGAATTTGACTTTCGCAGAAAATGGCCAAGAGGCGATCAATATTCTAGACACCAAAAACATAGATATCATTCTAATGGATGTGCATATGCCAGTCCTAAATGGCGTTGATGCGACCAAAGCCATTCGCACATCAAATACGCCCTATATGGGTATTCCTATAATAGCCGTAACGGCGGATGAAAAATATCACAAAAGCATTTCAAGCAAAGGCGCAGGTTTTGACGAAGTGGTCGCAAAACCAGTGTCGCGTAAAATTTTATTTGAACGGATAGACAAGGCACTGGCCAAACCAATTGTAATGCCAACCCATGCATTGCACACCCATGCATTACCTGTCCTGGCGGCGGGTTAATTACTAGACACTAAGCAGGTGAAAATCGGTATCCGCAAGCAAGGTGAGCGGGCTAACTCATCAGCACCCATTGTAACAATACCGAAATTCTTGCCAAACTGTCGATTCTGGACTTGCAATTAAGGAATTGGCACATTATCACCCGTTTCCTAAGGTGTCTGTAAATACGCAAGCATCTGCCCCTATAGCTCAGCTGGTAGAGCACCTGATTTGTAATCAGGGGGTCCGCGGTTCGAGTCCGTGTGGGGGCACCATTTATCTCTTTATTCTCAATGATTTACGGAGAATTTTCCAAAATTTAGATTTTGCTAAAACTGCTTAGGTACCAAATGTAAGTGATTTTTAGTGCATTCTGGTGCATTTCGATTACGTTAAAGTTTCGTAAGGTTCGGTTATTCCAAGTTAAAAAGAGAAAACAGAATCGGTAGTTCCCGATTTTGTAAAAACAAATTTATATCCCCTCTCATGTGTCAACTGAGAAATATTCAACTGCAAACACATAGACCGGATTATAGCATTTTGTTACTGTTTGGGAGGTGGGGGGAGCCGTAAGGAATAGCTTATGTCTTACTATTGTTTACGCTTTCAGAACCTGTTGTGCTTGAGCAGTACGCCCTCTAAGCACATTTCCCTTTTTTTGCGATTTCCGCCTGGCCGTGAGAACTCTGCTTTTGCAATAGCCAATTTCTTATGTTGCCTATTTGGCAGCCTCACTTTGCCGCCGCCTGCAATAGTACCTGTAACTGACGCAGCTCTGAATGGACTTGTCCCGGCGCTTACTAAGACTTGCAACGCAAGCGCACCATGCATAAGACTAGCAACTCGTGCGAAGTCGCTCTTGGACGCAGTTTTCTAGGACGAAGTAATGGACATAAACTGCAAGACACAGAAGATAGATGAGACCGTAATGACACCGCCAAAAGATCTAGGCAAATATCCCGCGCCCAACCCAGCCGGTGAATTTTACCGAATTAAAAAACTGCCGCCCTATGTATTTCAGGAGGTCAATACCTTAAAAGCCAAATTGCGCGCAGGCGGGGCCGACATTATTGATTTTGGTTTTGGTAATCCTGACCTCCCCACCCCGCCCCATATTATTGATAAATTGATTGAGACGGTCCAAAAACCAAATACCACCGGCTATTCTGTGTCCAAAGGTATTTTGGGCCTGCGCCAAGCCTGTGCCCGCTATTACCAACGCCGTTTTAATGTGAGCCTTGATCCCGAGAGCGAAATTATTACCACTATTGGCTCCAAAGAGGGTTTTGCCAATCTGGCCCAAGCTATCACCGCGCCGGGCGACATTATTTACGCGCCGGACCCGTCCTATCCGCTGCATGCATACGGCTTTATTATTGCGGGCGCAGAAATACAGGCCATTCCCGCCATCACGGCTGATGAGTATCTTGCCGGCATTAAGTCTGCATTGGCCAAAGCCCTAAAAACTGCCGCAAAGCGGCCATTGGCCATAGTGGTGTGCTTCCCCTCCAACCCAACAGGCCATGTGGCTAGTTTGGATTTTTACCGTGAGATCGTCCAAATTGCCAAGCGGCATAATATTTTAGTGTTGTCAGACCTTGCCTATTCGGAGATTTACTTCACCGAACCACCGCCTTCTATTTTCCAGATAGAGGGGGCGCGGGAGATAGCCGTGGAGACCATTTCACTGTCCAAAACATATTCCATGGCCGGATGGCGCATGGGCTTTGCCGTCGGCTCAAAACGTCTCATCGCCGCTTTGGCACGGGTCAAATCTTATCTGGATTATGGGGCGTTCACCCCCATTCAAGTGGCAGCTTGCGCAGCGCTAGACGGGCCGCAAGAGTGCGTAGAAAATGCCCGCAATATCTATAAAACCCGCCGCGATGTTTTGGTCGAAAGCTTTGGCCGGGCCGGTTGGGACATAACGCCGCCGGACGCCTCCATGTTTGTTTGGGCTAAATTACCACCCGCTTACGAAGCGCTTGGATCGTTAGAATTTTCCAAACGCCTGATGGTGGACGCAAGTGTTGCCGTATCGCCCGGTATCGGGTTCGGCGCCAACGGCGAGGGTTATGTGCGCATGGCCGTCGTCGAAAATGAGCAACGCATTCGCCAGGCCGCGCGCAATATCAAGCAATTTTTAACTTAGGGACTAATGAGGTTTACTGAGAGCCTACGAAGAGCCTATTGGGTCTTGGCAGGTGTCGGCACCGTGCCTGCCGGTTTGGTTTTACGGCTACATTTACCATCGAAAAATGCACCATTGGCAATGGTCAAATGGTCTTGCACCAGATCGGCCATGACATTGGCGGTTTCGGTCATTTCTATGGTATTGGCATCGATTTTCCCCGTGACTTTGCCCCTAATAAGCACGGTTCCGGCTATGATTTTGCCATTGACCGCCCCTTGCTCGCCGATCGTCAAGGTGGTGGCTTTGATATTGCCCTCTAGCCGCCCTTCAATTTGCACATCACCGTCCGTACTTATTTCGCCAGTCACAACAAGGTCACGGCTAAGAATAGACGGGGTACTAGAGGGGGCTTTTGTGCGTGAAGCCATACCGGGTTTTTTGCCCGCCTCGGTCGGTTTGGGAGGCGTTGCTGTGGGAGATGGCTGATTTTTACTGAACATATTGGCCGGCTTTCATGAATTTTTTGGGATTATAATTACGGTTTTCAAAGATGACTTCATAATGCAAATGGGTGGATGTTGAACGTCCGGAGGATCCCATACCCGCGATTTTTTCGCCTTTTTCTACGGTTTGGCTACGCTTGACATAGGTTTTTGCCAAATGAGCGTAACGGGTAATAAAGCCGTGCCCGTGATCAAGTTCTATCACACGTCCGTAGCCAGACCGCCATCCGACAAATTTAACCTTTGCGTCCGCCGTAGCCACAATTGGCGCCAGGCGGTAGGAGGCCATATCCATACCGCTGTGCATGGTTGGACGTTTGGTAAAGGGGTCTTTACGCTTTCCGTAAGCCGAGGTTAAATAATTCTCAGCATCAATGGGGTGGGCCAAAGGTACGGACGCCAAGGCGGCCTGCAAAGCTTCTGCTTCCGTTACCCTGGCCTTGATGCTGTCAAGACGGGGCAAAAACACATTGGAGACGGCAGAGGTACCGTTTGCGGGTGCCGTAGTGTTGATCTCGATTAAAGGCCCGCCCATGCCGCCACCGCCGTTTTTCAAAATGGCAGCGAGTGGTAAGCCAGTTGAGCGCAATATGGCTCGGGTATTTTCAATTTTGTCTTGGAGTTTAAACTCGCCCTGGGCTAAAATTTTATTCTGGTCCAACTCAAGGTTGACTAAAGAGGCATCAATTACGGTTCCGGTTGTTATGTTAATTTTCTGGCTAAACGCAACCCGCGCCTGCCTGGGCAGGACATCACGGATCACTGGAGACATCAAGATTTCGCTAGATGCATATTTTGCCAGGTTAAGTTCTTGCGGATCAGGAACAATGCCGCCTTTGGTCAGCATGGTCATAATTGTGCTGTGTTTGTCTTCAAAATGTTTCGCCGCAAGCTCAAATTGCTGTTGTTGCTCGACCAAGAGGGTGCGTGCGTCTTTCTCCTGAGCTTCAAGGTCTACGAGATAACGTTCATATTGGGCTTTTTGCACCCTTAATTCTTTCGCAGCCGAACGAAGCGGGCTTTGCCCCCACAACACGGTAATCAGTGTAAATAAAAACCATAAAGCCAATAATGACCCTGCCGCCGCCATAATAATTTGCGTCCGGGTGGAGAGAATAAAGTAGTTTACCTGACCGCCTGTTCTGTGAATGAACTGGCGTTCCGGGAACGTCTTTAAAATACGTTCGCGCATGTTATTTCGTGATAAGTCTAGCATATATCCCCGAGTTTCTGGTGGTCTTTACTATAGGATAGAAGATTTAACAAGTTTTCAAGAAAAAAATATTCCTGATACCAAAATCCATGACAATTTAATGTCCCGACCATGTTTACCAAGTTTAAGATTGATCCAGATTTAAGATTGATCCAGACTTAAGATTGATAAAGTGAAGCGGGCATACCCGCCATTTGGCGGGCTTTGGTGTTAAATGGCGGCTTTAGCACCCCTTTATAGTGGGCTTTCAGCAAAGATTTAAAATAAATATCAGGATCTCGGTCTTCTCTTTGGCAAATATGGAAAAACCAACGGGCTCCGGCAGCGACATGGGCGATTTCTTCTCGGGTGATCACCTCTAAAATGGCGGCACTTTCATGGTCGTTGACGGATTTAAGCTTTTCGATCATCCCGGGTGTAACATCTAGGCCGCGGGCCTCCAAAACCATGGGAGCCACCACCAATCTGGCGGCCAGATCATGGGATGTGGCCTGAGCTGCTTGCCAAAGGCCGCCGTGGGCTGGCAAAGCGCCGTAAAAACTGCCCAATTCTACCAAACGGTTTTCGATCATGGTAAAATGCCGCGCCTCATCGTCACAAACCTGTACCCAATCTGTAATAAAATCGCGGCGTTTGTCCTTTGATATACGCTCATCAGAGCCAAAGCGGGCCACCATATCTGCGGCCAAATCTACGGCATTAAATTCGATGTGGGCGATGGCATGGAGCAAGGCGGACCGGCCCTGAAGGCTGCCGAGCCGCCTACGCTTGACTTGTCTGGGGTCTACAAGTTCCGGCTTTTCTGGCCGACCCGGATTAGTGAGTATGGCAGTTTCGCTGTCATTTACGGTTTTGTCGGCCCCTCCTTGCCAATAGATGGCCATTTGATGCGCGGCCTTAAGTTTTTCGCCGACCGACGAAGCTTTTAAAACCTCCATAGCCATTTGCCGTACAGACATCTCTATGCAACTGATTTGGCAAATGCCAATACGGTTTCAGCATGGTCTTTAACCCTGACTTTACGCCAGATGTTGAGGATTTTTCCGTCCGCACCGATCAATAGAGTTGTGCGTTCTATACCCATATATTCCCGGCCATATAGTTTTTTCAACACCCAGACACCATAAGCCTCTATGGTTTTACCGTCGACGTCAGACGCCAAGGTGAAATTAAGCGCGTGTTTCTCTATGAATTTATCGTGACGGGTGACAGAATCTTTAGACATACCAATTATTTTCATGCCAAGTGCATCAAAGCCTTTTTTCAAAGCGCTAAACGATATAGCTTCGGTCGTGCAACCCGGCGTCATATCTTTGGGATAGAAGTACAGGACAACCATGCTACCGCGTAAACTCGACAATGTTATTTCTCCGCCGCCATTTGTTGGCAAAGTAAAGTCCGGTGCCGTGTCTGCGATTTGTAATTCTGCCTTGGTCATAATGCTCTCCGATTGTTTGGTGGTCGATTTATGAGCGAAAACAAATCACAAAACAAGACGAGAGCCAAGACAAAAATCAAGACACTAACTCGCTTGAATTTGGTTAAAGCCCGAAAGCTAGTCGTGCGCCTACTCATGGAAACGGGCAGTGTGGTTTTATCCTTGGCGATCTTGTGGTTGGGGGCGCTTGGCGTGTTGATGAACCGCCCATCTGTGGATTTGCAATTTGTCAAACCCCATTACGAACATTGGTTTTCCCAAGCCTTTGACGGCAAAACCACGGATATAGAAACCTATTCCGCCCGCTGGATAGAAAAAACCCGGAGGATTGAAATCCGAGCCAAAAACATTCGTATCCGGGCCAAGGACGGCGCACTACAAACCATCGAAAATGTTCGTGGGCAGTTTCAGGTTAAGCGCAATTTATTTGCAAGCCCTGATATTGTTCGCCTTGATATAACTGGCGGTGCAATCACGGTCATACGCGAAAAAGACGGGCGGTTCCAAGTGGCTATGGGCACACCGCAAACCGTAGAAAAAGTTGGCGCTTTGTGGCGGTCTGACAAACAAACATCGGGCAAACAAACATCGGGCAAACAAACATCGGGGCCAAATGTGTTGGCCCAAATAGAAAATATTACCGTATCTAAAGCCGATTTATACATTGTCGACCATATTGACGGCGTTGATTTACGCTTAAGCCAGCTTGAAGGCGAGCTGTCTATAGACGGTGAGCGCATAGTGCTGAGCGCCAATGGCGGTATTGTTATGGAGGGCGCACCTGCTGCACCCTTTCGCCTTGACATGAACACAAATATAGAAAGGCGGGCCTTTGAAATTGATCTTGTCATGAATAACCTTGTGCCGGTGAATGTCGCGCCCAAGCGCGGCCCCCTGGCCTTTATGGGGCTTTTGGACGCGCCGGTTGATCTGGATGCCAATATTAAAGTTACGGCCAATGACGGGTTGCAGGATTTAACTTTCAATCTGGTTGCTGGTGCGGGACAACTTAAAACCGGAACCAGTTTCAAACCTTTTTCCTATGCCCTGATTTTGGCGGGCTTTAACCCACAAACCAAACAGCTCAATGTTGAGGCTTTGGAAATCGAAAGTGAAGCCCTCAACATCATCGCCGATGGTAAATTGAATATACAAGGCGAAGACGCTGCGGATTTACTAACTAGCCCTATTGATTTTAACATCAATATTAGCGCTGCCCGCCTTAATCCCGGACGGCAATTTGACGGACCGCTTAGGGTCAAAACCAGTCGGGTCACAGGTAGATTTTTGCCACAGACACGAGATTTGATATTTGATAAATTACGTCTGGATTTTGGGTCTTTTCAAACGAATTTATCCGCAGGCGTTCGCCGTAACCAAAAGGGCGAAATTACCAACATCACGGCAGACGGTGCTATAGACGGCAGTATGAGCAAGACACAATTGCTTGGATTTTGGCCGCGACGGTTTGCTTTGGGGGCTAGGGACTGGATTGTAAACTCCCTGCAATCTGGCGACATCACCAATTTTAAAATTCATGCCGCCTTAGATGCAAATGATCTGCGAAACGGTTTTATCGCCGATGATAACCTGAATATCCGCTATGAGGTTAGCGGCGGCGAGGCTCGGTATATGCGTAAAATGCCCTGGTTGCGCCAAGCTTCGGGCTATAGCATATTGCGCGGTAATAGTTTGGATTTTTACTTAACATCTGGCATTGTAGACGGGCTAGTTATTAAAAGCGGCCATGTGAATATACCAAAATTATTACCTTACGGCGGTGATTTTACCATTGATATAAAAGGCAGCGGCAATGTGTCGGAAATGCTACGGGTGACGAACTTTCCGCCGTTTGAGTTTGCAAAGAATTACGGCATTACACCAGAAAATTTCGGCGGCGCAGGTGATGTTGACATACATATTACCCGGCCTTTGCTCGTACATTTTGATCAAAGCCGGATTGTTTATGAGCTGAGCGGTGATTTTACCGGGGTTGATATACCGGTCGGTTTAGGCGGATTTACGCTTAATGACGGAAATGTAGAGCTTACGGCCGACAAACAGGGTATATCTTTGTCCGGCCCTATTAAACTTGGCCCGTGGCAAACCGCCCTTGAATGGCAAAAACCGTTATCAACTGCGCATACACCAGCAAAATATAGCCTGTCCGGCGTCATAGGTCGCGACGATCTTGATGCATTTGGTATCGGGATGCGGCGACATTTTGGTGGTAAAATCGGTATTTTGATTCAGGGCGAAGGCGACGGTTTGGAGGTTCGGAAAGCGGATATATTTGCCAGCTTTAAAGATGCTGATCTTAATATTGGCAACTTATGGGCCAAACAACAAGGCGTAGACGCCCTGTTCAGCACCCGCCTCGCTATGACGCAAAACGGCGGTGTCGAGCTGAGCAATATACGGCTTAAATCTGAGGGGCTTCATATTGAAGGCTCGGCGTCCATAGCCCAAAATTTTAAACTAGAGGCTATGAATTTTCCCATTGTAAAGATTGATGATTTTATTGATGCAAATATCCTAGCAAAGCCATCCCAAGACGGGGTTTTATCTTTGGCTTTGTCTGGTAACTATCTCAATATACAAACATGGGTTAAAAGCGCATTTCAAACCCAAACCAACACTTTGGTTGCGCCTATCAAGCTAAGAGCAGAACTGAAAACAATATCCCTACAAGACAATTATCAACTCACCAATGCATCGGCAGTGTTCGATTATTCCGGTGACAGTGTCAGCCATGCCCTCTTACAAGGCACAGCGCAGAGCGGTGATTTTTTTGCACAAATCAAAAGCGGTGATAAATCACCGCGCCGCAGTGTGCAGGTGAAAATCCCAGATGCAGGCAAGGCCGCGCTGACATTATTGGGCCTGGACGCCATCACCGGCGGGCAGTTGCAAATTGACGGGTTTTTGCCGCCTAGCGGCGAAAAAGGAGGGCTGTCAGGGCGCACAGAATTGACCAATTTTACCTTGGCGCGCGCCCCGGTTTTCACGCAAATCTTGTCCCTCGCCTCCCTACAAGGTTTAGCGGACACATTGGGCGGGGCCGGCTTGAAGTTTAACCGGATGGAGATGAAATTTGCCCTAAATGACGGCGTGCTTAAAATCCGTGATGGCCGCGCGTCTGGCCCGGCTCTAGGCTTGACGGGCGAAGGCGATATTTTTCTGACCGGTGACAGCGTGGATTTTAGCGGTGTGTTGGTGCCGTCCTATACCGTCAATTCTATCTTGGCTGATGTGCCTTTGCTGGGCGGCATTGTGGTTGGCAAAAAGGGTGAGGGCATGTTCGCCCTTAATTATGCCGTCAAAGGCCCGTTCCAGAAAACCCAAATTAGTGTCAACCCGCTCTCGGCCTTAACGCCGGGTTTCCTGCGCCGTATATTTGATGTTAAACGTGATAAAATAGAGGATGCGGATGTGGTAGATCTGATCAAAACGCAAGAACAGAAATCCGACAATGATTAAACACGCGACTTGCCGCACGCCTCGGGCTTATGTATAGCGGCGTAAACATCTAAAGAGATAATTATGCACGATATTAAAGCCATACGACAAAACCCCGACGCTTATGACAAAGCTTGGGCCAGACGCGGACTGGAACCGCAGGCGGCGCGCATTTTGGACAAAGACAAATTGGTGCGGCGTGCCTTGCAAGTCCAGCAAGAAGCCGAAGCGGCTCGCAACAAAGCCTCCAAGCAAATTGGTATGGCCATGCGAGACGGCGATAAGAATGCTGCGGAAGCGCTAAAAACCGAAGTGGCGGGCGCTAAAAATGTCATTGCCATGATGGGGGAGCAGATTGAGGCCGAAAAAAGCGTGCTAAACGATTTGCTCGCAAGCCTGCCCAACCTGCCATTCAACGATGTGCCTGACGGGGAGGATGAAGCCGAAAATGTCGACATAAGCAAGCACGGTACACTGCCCACATTCGACTTCAAGCCCAAAGCCCATGATGATCTCGGCGAAGCACTTCAAAGTTCTTATGGGGCAATGATGGATTTCGAGACCGCCGCCAAAATGAGCGGCTCAAGATTTGTCGTGCTAAGCGGTAAATTGGCCCGTCTCGACCGGGCGCTCGCGGCGTTCATGCTAGATATTCAGACAGAAGAACACGGTTATACGGAACATGTGCCGCCGTTTCTGGTTTGGCCGCAGGCTTTGTTTGGTACGGCGCAGCTCCCTAAATTTGAAGATGATCAGTTCAAGACAACCACTGGCCATTACCTGATCCCAACCGCCGAAGTTTCGCTCACAAACATTGTGCGCGAGAGCATCATTGACGCCGACAAACTGCCCATGCGCATGACTGCCCATACGCCGTGTTTTCGCTCCGAAGCAGGATCGGCCGGGCGCGACACCAAAGGCATGATCCGCCAGCACCAGTTCAACAAAGTTGAACTGGTGTCTATTGTTCGCCCTGAAGACAGCGTTGCCGAGCATGAACGCATGCGCGGCTGCGCCGAGGAGATTTTGAAGCGGTTGGAACTGCCCTACAAGGTGATTGAATTGTGTACGGGGGATTTGGGCTTTGGGGCGCGCAAGACTTATGATTTGGAAGTGTGGCTCCCGAGCCAAAACGCCTACCGGGAAATCTCCAGTATTTCCAATTGCGGAGACTTTCAGGCAAGGCGTATGAATGCCCGCTATAAACATGCCGAGAAAGACAACCGTTTCGTCCACACGCTTAACGGCTCCGGTCTGGCGGTTGGCCGCACATTGGTGGCAGTGTTGGAGAACTACCAAAACGCCGACGGCTCTATTACGGTACCAGACGCACTTCTGCCTTATATGGGCGGGGTCAAGGTGATAAATTAAATGCGCATTCTCCTGACCAATGACGACGGAGCTGATGCGGCGGGGCTCGGTGTTCTCAAGGAAATAGCCCTGTCCATTAGTGATGATGTCTGGATTGTCGCCCCGGCCCAAGAGCAATCTGCCGCATCTCGCGGGGTCAGTCTGCACAACCCGGTCTTTGCACGCAGACTGGCGGATAAAACCTATTGTGTATCTGGCACCCCGACCGATTGTGTTATCGTTGCCATGCGCGAAATCATGGCAGATAATCCGCCGGATTTGTTGCTCTCTGGTGTCAACAGAGGCCAGAACATTGCCGAGGACATAGGTTTTCCCGGCACTGTTGCGGGTGCATTGCAAGGCATGCAAATGGGGGTTCCCTCCATATCGTTTTCACAAGCGCGGGGGTTTGAGACCTATAACAACGGCAAGGCAAATTGGCAAACCGCCTTAAAACACGGGCCGTCCGTGTTGAAAAAATTGCTTGCGGGGTCTTGGCCCAAACATGTTGTTCTCAATGTAAACTTTCCGGATGTCAAAGGCGATACCGTATCGGGGGTTCAAATCTCGCGGCAGGGACGGCGCGATTTCGAGATGAGCAATATTGACAAACGCAGCCATCCACGCGGCGGGCATTATTACTGGTTAACCTATAAGGGCGGCATGTCGGATCCGGAAGCCGGTACGGATTTGCGCGCCGTCTATGACGGTTTTATTAGCGTTACCCCGATCCATATTGACCATACCCATTTTGAAACCGTGGCCAAATTGTCTGCTTTGTTTGAGGGCTAATTATGTCATTTATTGAGCCTGGCCTGTTTGATATGATTGTGCGGTTACGCGGGCGCGGCATTTCCGATAATAATGTGCTGCGCGCCATGGAGCAGGTCAAACGCTCCGATTATGTGCCTGATGATTTGGTGCCCCAAAGCTATGATGAACGCCCCTTGCCGCTCCCGTGTGGGCAAATTCTACCATCGCCTTTGACAACAGCTATTTTGTGCCAAACACTGGATGTAAAACCGGGGCACAAAATATTGGTAATAGGCGCGGGCAGCGGTTATTCCTCCGCTATATTGGCTAAGGTGTGCAAGCGGGTTTACGGGGTGGAACGCTATAAGGCCTTGGTGGAATATGCACAAACCCGCTTGCAACACCGGGCGGCCCGTGTGGTGTTGCGCCACGCAGATGGGCGGGTGGGCTGGCGCGGGCAAGCCCCGTTTGAACGCATATTGATCACGGCCAATGTGCGGGTTATCCCTACGGCTTTGCAACACCAACTGGCGCCCGGCGGACAAATTGTCGCCGTAATAGACGGCATGCTGACAAGCGCCAAAC
>JAJRSJ010000078.1 GCA_024278855.1 Alphaproteobacteria bacterium
AAATCATCACGCGCGTTGAAGAGGCCGTCCATGATATTGACGGCATTGATTACCTTGAAGCCCAGGCGACTGAAGGCAGTGGACGGGTTACCATTACGACCAAATCCAATGCTGATTTTGACGAAATTCTTGACACGGTTACAACCCGGGTTAACGGCATCACCAACCTGCCGCCCGACGCATTTAGGTTAACCGTCAGGCGAACCAATGTACAAATTCAATATATGTTTATGGCCCTGCACGGCGATATGGACCGCTTGCGGCTGCAGGCAATTGCGGACGATGTCCGTGATGAAATGGCCGGGCTGTTTGGCGGCGAGCTGACCGAAGCGATGGCCAGACTACCCTACGACATCACCATTGAGATTTCAGAAGAAAAATTACGCCAATTTGGCCTCACCTTTCAACAAGTAGCCACGGCTATATCCGGCGCGTCCATTAGCCAATCTGCCGGGGAAGTTAAAACCAGCGCCGTTAAATTACAATTGCGTACCCGCGCCCTAGCTAATAGTCAGGCCGATTTTGAAAATATTATTATCCGGCAAAACCCCGGCGGCGGTAAAATACTGCTGAAGGACATAGCCGTAGTGATCGACGGATTCGCTGATGCAAATATCGCCGTCCACTATAAAGGTGAGGAAGCCATATTTTTTCGGGTGGTTTCACCTGAAAAACCCAATGTCTCCAAAACCGGCAAAGCCTTTCGCGCCTATATCAAACAAAAAAACGAGACACTACCGCCGGAACTGACCTTGTCCATGTGGGCAGACGCTTCAGTTGGCTTTGATTCGCGCATGTCACTTATCGGGTGGAATGCATTATTAGGCATGTTGCTGGTCTTGCTGATATTGACTATTTTCCTGCGCCCCGCCGTCGCTATTTGGGTCACTGTTGGTATTTTGGTTTCGTTTTTGGGCGCATTTGCCATCGCGCCTTTTATCGGAATTTCGCTTAATATGATTTCGACCTTTGCATTTTTGCTAGTGATCGGGATTGTGGTCGATGATGCTATTGTGGTCGGGGAAAGTGTGCATTTCCATGTGGAAAACGGAGTTAGTGGCACACGCGGCAGCATAGCCGGGGCCAATATGGTGTCCAAGCCGGTGATATTCGCGGTGATCACCACAATAATGGTGTTTCTGCCCTTGATGTTTTTGTCCGGCACAATTTCGGACTTCACTACACAAATCTCTTTGGTCGTAATCGCGGCTTTGGCATTTTCACTGGTTGAGGCATTTTTTATACTGCCGGCCCATTTACGCCATTTAAAGCCGCTCCCTCCTCGCGAACAAATGAATGGGTTTTCACGGTTCCAAGCCATGATGGCCGACAGCTTGGTATCATTTTCCCGGCAATATTTTCGGCCTTTTGTCGCCTTCATTATCAAATTTCGTTATGCAACATTAGCGACCTTTGTCGGGTTGATGTATTTATCCTTTAGCGCAATTCAGGCCAATCTTGTCAAAATACAAATGTTCCCGGATATGGGCGGTGATATGTTGATGGTACAAATCACCTTGCCCGAGGGGACATCATTTGAACGATTGAACCAAGTACAAAAACAGCTGGACGGGGCGATTGTTACGCTCAATGACAATACCCGGGAAGATTTTGGTGTTGATTACCCACTTGTGCCCGCTCCGGGCAGTTTTATCAATAACAATAATTTACAGGCTTTTCTGGGCCTAGCGCGGGCAGAAGACAGAGGCGAGATTTCATCCACCAATATTGCCGACAAGCTCGAAGAATATCTCGGCGATATCCCCGATGCATACCGGGTTAGAATCAGTGCCGCAGGCGGTCAACGTAGCGGCGGCCAAATGGTGCGCTACGCCATTGCATCAGATAATGAAGATGATTTGTCCCGCGCCATGAAAGAGCTCAAGGCCCAACTTGAAAGTTATGGTCGGGTTATTCGGACATGGGACAGTTTGGAAAGCTCGTCCCAGGAGATGCAATTTAGCTTAAAGCCCGGCGCCGAAAGTCTGGGGATTACCTTGGCGTCATTGACCCGCCAAGTCCGCGAAGCCTTTTTTGGCCGTGAAGTCCAACGTACACCACGAAACGGCGAAGATGTACGAGTTGTGTTGCGTTACCCTAAAGCGGCCAGAGATTCGATTGACAGCTTGCAGCAATTACGCATCCGAACCCAGGGCGGTACGGAAGTTCCGTTATTTTCCGTGGCGGAAGTCAATTTTGCACCAGGCATAAGTCGTATTAACCGCCGCGACCGCAAACAAATCATATCCGTAGGCGCGGTTATTATTGGCGGCCCCCAGGCCCGGCAAGAAATTCAGGCCGATATGACGGAAAACTTCCTCCCAAACTGGGAACACGCCAATCCCAATGCGGAGAGGCTTTTGATCGGGGCTGATGATGAAGAAAGAACGTTTTTGCAAGAAATAATCCGCTCCGGTTGGTTTGTGCTAGCGGCCATGTATTTTCTTTTGGCGGTTGGCTTTAGGTCTTATTTTCAACCATTCCTGATTTTGGTGGCTATTCCCTTCGCCTTTGTCGGCATGGTATTTGGCTGTATCGTCACGGGCGTACCGCTCGGTATGATGTCGGCGTTCGGGTTCTTTGCCGCCGCCGGAGTGGCGGTCAATGACAATCTGGTTTTGATCGATTATGTCAACAGGCTCAGTGCCAAAGGCGTTGGTGCCTATCAAGCCATGATTGATGCCTGTGTGGCTCGGTTCAGACCGATTTTGCTCACCTCGGTGACAACCTTTGTCGGCGTTTTGCCCATGCTGGCCGAAAATTCAGCCCAAGCAGAATTTCTAAAGCCCATGATTGTCGCTTTAGCCTTTGGTGTCTTGTTCGACTTCTTCCTGACTTTGATGTTGGTGCCGGCGCTTTACGGCATTGGCATTGATATAAAGCGCGGTGTTAAGCGCCTGTGGAGCGGCCAAAAACAACCGCCGCTCGGATCCAGTTATGACCCCGAGATGGCTATTGCTTTGGCAGAACACGGCTTGGATGATGACGCACATGCTAAAACTCAACAAAACCCCCAATAAACCAATAGGAGACCAAAATGCCCCTTAACAAACGCCCAGTTCACAAACTCATCGTTCCGAGCCTCTTGGCCCTCGGCCTTGCCACTGGGCTAAGCGCGTGTAGCAAAAAAACCACTGCGCCAGCCGAGATGATGCAAGTTCAAACCGCCGAGCTTGGCACATTTGGTGTCGCTCTTAAAAATATGGACAAAAGCGTCAAACCCGGTGATAATTTCTTTCACTATGTCAGCGGCACCTGGCTCAAAAATACGGAAATCCCTGCGGACAAATCCACCTATGGAGCCTTCAATATTCTGGCTGACCGTTCACAAGACCAGGTAAAAACCATTATCGAAGACCTCTCGAAAATGGACAGCGCAGCGGGATCGGTTGAGCAAAAAATTGGCGAACTATACGCCGCATTCATGGACATAGACACCATTGAAGCCAAAGGCATGGCCCCGGCACAAGCAGATCTTGCCAAGATTGTGGCCCTAGACAACCACAAAGCCGTAGCCGCCATGATGGGTGATCCGGCTATGGGCGTGCGCTCCCCATTTGGTGGTTTCGTAACGACGGACGCCAAAAACCCGGAAGCCTATCTTTTTTATCTAACCCAATCCGGGCTGGGTATGCCCAACCGGAGTTATTATTTGGGCGACGACGAAAAATCTGTCGGACTGCGCGACGATTATATCACATATATGACCACAATGCTTGCAGCTGCGGATGCAGACAATGCAGAAACCCGGGCCAGAGCCGTCATGGCATTTGAAACCAAATTGGCGAATGTACACTGGACACCGGCAAAGCGCCGCAACCGGGATTTGACCTATAACAAGATGACCAAGGACGAGCTGATTGATTTTGCACCGGGGTTTGATTGGGCCGCAATGATGGGCGCAGCCGGTCTTGGCGGCGAAAAAGAATTTGTTATCCGCGAAACCGACGCTCTTCAAGGTTCAGCCAAAATCTTTAGCGAAACGCCCTTGACCGTTTTGAAAGATTATATGGCAATCCATTATATTGGCGGAAATACGTCCTACCTGCCTAGTAATCTAGATACAGCCAGATTTGCATTTTACGGCACGGCCCTGCGCGGCACTGAAGTTCAGCGTGAGCGTTGGAAGCGCGGCGTTAGCTTGATCAACCGCAATCTTGGTGAAGCCATTGGCCAAGTTTATGTTGAACGGCATTTCCCGCCAACCTCCAAGGCCCAAATGGATGATCTGATTGAAAACCTGCGGGCCGCCTTTAAAGACGGTCTGGATAATTTGGAATGGATGGGCGCCGACACCAAGGTCGAAGCCCAAGACAAATTGGCCAAATTTAACGCCAAAATCGGATATCCAAATAAGTGGAAAGACTATTCGAGTTTGTCCGTGGATAAAAACAACCTGATTGGCACAGTAAAATCCGCAAATGTCTGGCAGTGGAACGACATGATTTCAAAACTTGGCGGCCCGATACGAAAAGAAGATTGGGGCATGACACCGCAAACCGTCAATGCCTATTATAATTCAGGCCGAAATGAAATCGTCTTCCCGGCAGCGATTTTGCAAGCACCGTTCTTTGATCCAAATGCTGATGCGGCGGTCAATTACGGCGGTATCGGCGCGGTGATCGGTCACGAAATGGGCCACGGTTTTGACGACCAAGGCTCTAAATCCGACGGCGACGGCAAGCAACGTAATTGGTGGAGCGAAGCCGACCAAGCTGCGTTCAAAGCCAGATCCGAAGTCCTTATTGCCCAATATGACCAGTTCGAGCCCCTGCCCGGCGAGCATATTAACGGCCAACTTTCACTTGGTGAAAACATTGGCGATTTGACGTGTATCACCATGGCCTATGCCGCTTATAAGAAATCACTGGGCGGCAAAGAAGCGCCTGTGATTGACGGCTTTACCGGCGACCAGCGCTTCTTTCTAGCCTATGCGCAAATCTGGCAACGTAAGTTTCGCGACGAAGCCATGCGCACCCAACTCAAAAACGGCCCCCACAGCCCAGGCGAATACCGAGCCAACGGTATCGTGCGCAATTTTGATGGGTGGTATGCGGCTTTTGACGTCCAGCCTGGCGACGCCCTATATCTGGCCCCGGAAGAGCGCGTAAAAATTTGGTAGGTATATACCCCCTCCCGTTTCGGGAGGGGTTTTTCTGCGTGCTATGTTTTGTTATATCGTTGCATAATTTCGCGCCGCTGCTATAATCCGTTTTATGGGATTTATCCGACAACATCGTAGCTGGGCTTTTGCGCTTATTGTCGCCGTGTTTTTCCTATGTGCGCGGGCGGGTAGTATTGCCCATGCGGCCAATTACGGCTCTGCCCCCCACAATCACGATAGTGCTATCTGTGTGTTTTCTGTTTTGGCAAATGACGACCAGGGCGATTTGGCCATGCCGCCAAACAAAATCATTATTTACATACCGCCCCGCGCACATCTTTTTGCACACCCTACACCACAGCCCCGCCTGCCCGTACACAGTATTGCGGGGACTGCGCGAGGCCCGCCCAGCCGATAATTTATTAATCTTCAAATTATCATAAACCGCACCGCCTATCTCAAATATGCGTAGGCGCAGGTGCAAACATTCTGGACGCTCCCACATGCAAAACACATTTTTACGCTCTACAACGGCTGTATCCGTTGTAGCCGTTTCGGTATTTTTTCCAATTATGGCCAATGCCCAAACGGATACCCCATCCACGCAAAACAAAGTTTTAGATGAAATCATCGTCACAGCCTCGCCTCTGTCCGCAACGGCCGGAGAAAGCCTGGTCGGCGTATCCGTCATTAGCGGCGAAAAGCTCGCGAGTAATTTGTCCGGATCCCTGGGCGAGACCTTAAAGAGAACGCCGGGAATCTCCTCAACATTCTTTGGCCCAGGTGCATCACGGCCGCTCATTCGCGGCCAGGGCGGCGACCGCATTCGCATTCTCGACAACGGGATTGGCTCTATTGATGCTGCCTCGGCCAGTCCCGACCATGCCAGTTCGGTCGAACCAGCTATGGCCACACGCATCGAAATTATTCGCGGCTCTGGCCTGTTGCGCTACGGTAGTTCTGCATCGGGCGGGGTCATCAATGTCATCGACGGCCGTATCCCAGGCGGCGTCCCTGATAAACTGGTCACAGGCGTAGTGCGCATTGGGACCTCCAGTGTTGATGATGGTTATGAGGCTGCCATAGGCGTAGACTTTAAGCTCGGCGAGCTTGGCAGTGGTAATTTGGTCGGGCATGTGGACGCTAGCGCGCGCAAGACACAAGATTATAGCATTCCCGGTTTTGCAGAAAGTGCCGCGCTTCGCAGCGCAGAGGGTGAGGCAGATGCGGCCCACGCCCAAGACCAAAACAGAGTTGAAAATTCCGCAGTAAAGTCCAGTGCCTTTGCCGCAGGCGCGTCCTGGATTGGCCAAAATGCGCTGATTGGTCTTGCAATTCGCAATCTTGACAGCAAGTACGGTGTCCCCGGCGGACATGGCCACGATGCAGAGGAGGAAGAGGAAGGCGGCGTCACCGTCGTCTTGGGGCAAACCCGTATGGACGGCGTAGTGCGTATAGAATTTGACGGTGCCCTCGAAACTTTGACCATCAATGGCGGTTATGGGGATTACGAACACCGCGAGATTGAGCCAGACGGCGCGACCGGTACCGTATTTACCAATCAGGGATTTGAACTACGCGGCGAATTACTGCAAGCAGAGCGCGGCAATTGGCAGGCCGCCTACGGCGCGCAAATACGCCAGCGTGATTTCGCCGCTATTGGTGCCGAGGCCTTCGTCCCGAAGACCCGATCAACACAGAAGGGCGTGTTTACATTTCAAGAGCTTAATCTTGGCGATTGGCACCTAGAGGCCGGTATGCGTTATGAACACAACCGGTATGAGAACCCCACCGCCAATATATCTCGTAGTTTTACCGGCTTTAGTGTATCAGCCGGGGCTGATTATCACCTCACAGATACTATTCGTTTGGGCGGCACAATATTTAGAACATCTCGCGCACCGACTAGCGAAGAGCTGTTCTCCAACGGCCCGCATTTAGCAACCAATCAATTTGAAATTGGTAATTTGAATTTAGGACTTGAGGACGCAGGCGGCGTTGAAATGTCCCTGCGCTTTAAGAAAGAACGCTCCTTCGCCAGTTTTAATATTTTCGCCACTAAATATGACGGTTATATTTATGGCCGCGCAACAGGCGCTCTGCAAGACGGATTGCCGGAGTTTAAGTTTACCGCATCCGACGCCCTATTTAAAGGTTTTGAATTGGAGGCTGGCGCAAAACTGGCAAAACTAAAGAGCTTTGATATATCCCTTGAAGGTTCGGTTGAATATGTAGATGCCAATTTGGGCGCAGACGGGAACGCCCCGCGCACTTCCCTGCCGCGCATGCCGCCGTTCGGCCTAACCCTTGGGGCCGTTTTACAAAATGATAGTTGGCGATTTCGCGCCGAGATCGACCATGCAGCCAAGCAAGATGATACCGCGCCGGGCCAACTGGTCACGAACGGTTATACGCTGATCAACCTACAAACCAGTTACAAGATCAACAACAGGCTAACCATTCGCGGCAGCCTCAATAATGTCTTTAATCAAGACGCCCGCCAACACACTTCATTTCTCAAAGACACTGCGCCCCTCCCTGGACGCAATTTCAAAATGTCATTGAGCGCGGCGTTTTAGCGAAAGCCCTTTTGCAACTCTTTCAGCTTTGCTGCGCCGGGATTTAGTTCGCTGTACGGGATTTGGTTTAGGGGCCTGTCTTCCATGCGGGCCATGTCGTGCATGTCTTTATGGTCTTCGTTGATATACAGAAGCCCGGTGATAATTTCGCTGCTTTGGCCGCTTTCAAATAATTTACCAATGGCGGCGGCGCGGTCGCGGGGGTCATAGCCGTTTTCTAGTTTGCGCAACCGGATCTCGCCGCCGTCGTGGAGTTTAACCGGCATGACCTCGCCGGCTTCGTAGGCGGCTTTAATCTGCGTACTCGGCGGCACATAATCTGCGTGGATGGCCGGATTGTAATATTTATAAGCATGTGCATATGACTTGGTGGAGCCTTTATGGTCATTGAACCTGACGCAGGGCGAAATCACATCAATCAGGCCAAAACCTTTATGTTTAAGCCCGGCCTTGATCAGGGGGAGTAATTGATCGCGGTCGCCGGAAAAACCTCGCGCTACAAATGTCGCGCCGACCGACAAGGCCAAAGACACCGGATCAATGGGCGGCAATTCGTTAACTGCACCTTTTTTGGCTGTAGAACCAATGTCGGCGGCGGCGGAAAATTGCCCCTTGGTCAGACCGTAAACACCATTGTTTTCCAACATATAGAGCATATTTACATTGCGGCGCATGGCGTGGACAAATTGCCCCAGACCAATAGACAAGCTGTCCCCGTCCCCCGACACACCAATATAGGCAAGCTCGTGATTGGCGGCAATAGCCCCGGTAGCCACGGACGGCATGCGTCCATGCACGGTGTTAATACCGTGGCTCTCGCGCAGGAAATAAGCTGTGGTTTTGGACGAACACCCAATGCCCGAAACCTTGACCGCTTTGTGCGGCTCTATGGACAATTCGAAAAATGCCCGCGCCATGGTGGCCGTAACACTATCATGACCACAGCCAGCGCACAGTGTTGACATGGCCCCGTCATAATCGGCCCGCACGAGCCCGAGATCATTGGTCGGCTCGTTTTTACGGCGGATGAACGGTTCGACAAAGGAGGTCATGCGGATTTCCTTAAGTTAAGGGCTTCGCTAAGAGCGCCGCGTACGAATTTATAATCAAGCGGTTCGCCCGAATAATGCAGGAGCGGGATCAATTTTTCACGCGGCGTATTGGTCTCGGATAACAATAGCCCGAGTAGTTGAGCATCGCGGTTTTGTTCAATAACAAATACTTGGTCATGTTCGGCAATAAAGTCTTCCACTTCTTGCGCAAACGGAAAGCCGCGCACCCGCATATAATTCAAATACACACCGTCAGCGCCCAGCCTGTCACGGGCTTCAATCACTGCCCCGTCGCAAGACCCCAGAGAGATAATCCCCGACTTTGTCGCTTGCTTGGCCCGCCTGACGATAGGGGCGGGTAGTTTATCGGCGGACGCTTTCCATTTGGCCTTGAGCCGATCTACCACCTCTTTGTATTCTGCGCCGTCTTCGGTATAGCCGCCAAATTTATTGTGGCCCGAACCACGTGTGAAATAAGCCCCCTTGGGATCCGTACCCGGAATGGTGCGGTAAGGAATATGATCGCCGTCCACATCTAGGTAGCGGTGAAATTTATCTACGGATTTAAGATCCTCAGACGACAACACCTTGCCCCGATCAGGTATATAGCTATCGTCCCATTGTAGCTCGTCGACCATCCAATCATTCATGCCGATGTCAATATCCGAAAGTACGAACACCGGGGTCTGGAAGCGTTCCGCCAAATCCAGAGCATTTACCGCCATGTCAAAACATTCACCGGGATCGGCCGGGAACAACAATATGTGCATGGTATCGCCGTGAGACGCCGTAGCACAAAGCTGAATATCACATTGTTGGGTACGGGTCGGCATGCCGGTTGACGGCCCGGTGCGCTGAATATTAAACAGCACCATGGGTATTTCGGCGTAATAGGCAAAGCCGATAAACTCGCTCATCAATGATATGCCAGGCCCAGAAGTCGGGGTAAAACAGCGCGCCCCGTCCCACGCCGCCCCGATAATCATACCGGCAGCGGCCAATTCGTCCTCGGCTTGGATGATACAATATTTATGCTTGCCGGTCTCGGGATGAATGCGCAAGTCTTTGCAATATTTAACAAATGCATCCATGAGGGAGGTTGAGGGCGTAATCGGATACCAAGCCCCAAAAGTTGCGCCGCCGTATACACAGCCCAACCCAGCGGCGGTATTGCCGTCGATCATCACCTTGTCTTTGGTCAAGTCTCTAGCTTCGACTTTAAATGTGCTGGCATTTGGATAATGCTCTTTAACATAATCATAGCCCAGAGCCACGGCTTGCAAATTGAGATCAATCAGCTTGGGTTTGGCGGCAAATATCTCGCGTAGTAATGTGTGAAGAATGTCCAGATCAAGTCCGAGCAAGGCCGCGACCGCGCCAACATAAGCGACATTTTTCATCAAGATACGCGACCGGGCTACTTTGAAAGCACTGTTACACATGCGCGCCAATGGCACACCAATAACCGTTATATCGCTGCGGGTCAGAAAATGCGGTCGGGGCCAAGTCTCGTCATAGAGCAATATACCGCCGGGGCTTAATTCCTCTAAATCCCGTTTATAACTGTCCGGGTTCATGGCAATCATAATGTCAATATCACCGGAGCGGCCCCGGTAACCTTTTTCAGTGACCCTGATCTCATACCAGGTTGGCAGGCCTTGGATGTTGGAGGGGAAAATATTTTTCCCAACCACCGGCACACCCATACGAAAAATAATTTTCATCAGTAATGCATTGGCACTGGCCGAACCGGTTCCGTTGACATTGCCGACTTTTATAGTGAAATCATTGACGCGTGTCTTGCTCATGTTCCTTGCTCTCTTTTTTGCCCACCGTCCTGCTCATCCGCATAGTGTATCTGGATCAGGGATTCTTTCATATCCCATGCGGCGGTCGGACACCGCTCGGCGCACAGACCGCAATGCAGGCAAACATCTTCGTCTTTAATCATTACCCGTCCGGTCAAAGGCAAGGCATCCGAAACATACAAAGCCTGACCTTCAATATTTTCTGATGCGCTGAGACTGGCCCGCAACTCCGCTTCATCCTCGGCGTCCGGGGTCATACTCAGGCACTCCACCGGGCAAATGTCGATACACGCATCGCACTCCTCACACAGGCTCGCTTCGAACACGGTCTGAATATCACAATTGAGGCAACGTTCAACTTCAGTGGCAATCTGGTCTGCGGTGAACCCAAGTTCAACCTCAACATCCAGATCGGCAAAACGTTTGGTCAATTCCACATGGGTCATTTTACGGCGCGCCGCATCATCATAGGAGTTGGAATAACGCCACTCGAACATGCCCATTTTTGTTGGCAACATCTCCACTTCATTGGGCAGTCGACCGCCGAGCATTTTGCCCTGGCAATGCTTGTGGATAGAAATAGCGGCCTGATGGCCATGCTCTACAGCCCAGATTATATTTTTAGGGCCAAAGGCCGCATCACCGCCAAAAAACACGCCTTTTCGCGTGCTTTCAAATGTGGCCTCGTCAACCTCCGGCACTTGCCATTTATCAAGTTTGATGCCGGATGTTTCCTCGATCCACGGAAATGCATTGTCCTGCCCGATAGCTAGTATAACATCATCACACGGGATGGTGGTTTCGCCCGTCACTTTTTGGCTGATAATTTTACCGTTTTCGTTGATTTCGTATTCCGTCAACTCAAACACCATGCCCGTCAATTTACCGTCTTTGACAACAAATGATTTGGGCGAATGGTTGACGATGATTTCGATATTTTCTTCTTCCGCGTCTTCCAATTCCCAAACGGACGCTTTGAAAAATGCCCTTGGTTTGCGGGCCATGACCTTGACACGTTTGGCACCAAGCCGCAAACTTGTGCGGCAACAATCCATAGCCGTATTGCCAACCCCGATAATCAGGACATTTTCGCCAATCTTTTTGGTGTGTTCAAATGCAACCGATTCGAGCCAGTCAATACCAATATGAATATTTGCACCCGCCGCACCGTCCTTATCCTTGGTGTCCCAACGACCGGGCAAGTTCAAATCTTTACCGCGCGGCGCACCCGTACCGACAAATACCGCGTCCCAACCTTCTTCCAGAAGCGCGTCCATGCTTTCTACCTTATGGCCCAATTTCAACTCGACGCCCATGTCCAAGATATATCCCAACTCTTCGGACAACACTGGTTCTGGCAAACGAAAGGCCGGGATATTTGAGCGCATCAAACCGCCCGGCTCGCTTAGTTTTTCAAAAATCGTACATTCGTAACCAAGGGGTGCTAAATCATTAGCCACCGTAAATGAGGCTGGCCCGGCCCCGATCAGGGCGATACGCTTGCCATTGGTTTTTTTTGGCTTTTTGGGCAATTGGTCTGTAATATCGCCCCGGTGATCCGCCGCGACCCGCTTGAGGCGGCAAATAGCAACGGGCTCTTCTTCAAGCCGCCCGCGCCGACAGGCTGGTTCGCACGGCCTGTCACAAACCCGGCCCAATATACCCGGAAATACATTGGAGCGGCGGTTGAGCATATAGGCATCGCTATAGCGGCCCTGAGCGATTAACCGGATATAGGCCGGTACGGGGGTGTGAGCCGGACAGGCCCATTGACAATCAACCACTGTGTGAAAATAGTCAGGATTACGGGTATTTGTTGGTCTCATAATTCATACACTTAACAAGCCTAAAGACCACCGGAACCTAGCGAGACGCACACAGGCTGGCAAGCGGGATTTAGCCCCAAGCCAAGAAAAATTACAACCAAAGGAAACTTGCGGCTAGGGAAAATTTACGGCTACCCAACCAGTGACCCTCTAAGCATAAAAGCTGAAACACAGGGTTTTAGGTATAGCCCTTCAGGTAAGTGTAGATTGTTCCCATAAATTATGACAAATTAGCGTATCGTTTTTTGGAGTATCCCATGCAGACCTTTATGACCAGATTGATATTTATTGTTATCATGAGCTTCGCGGCGTTTCCCTATGCTAGCCTCGGACAAGATGCTACGGGGTCTTTGGCCTTTATCGGTTATGACCGCGCACCGGCCCACCCAATTGTTGCGAAAAACGGAATGGTCAGTGCCCAAGAAACCATTGCCGCCGAGGTTGGGCGAGATATTTTAGCCAAAGGCGGCAATGCAGTGGACGCGGCGGTGGCCACAGGTTTTGCTCTGGCGGTAACGTTCCCGGCGGCGGGCAATCTCGGCGGCGGCGGGTTTATGCTGGTGGCACTGGCGGAAAGCCAAGAGGTCATTGCCATTGATTTTCGCGAAATGGCCCCCAGTGCAGCCAACCGCGATATGTTTTTAGGGGAAGACGGCGAAGTTGATAACCAGAAGGCACAATATTCCCACCTCTCCGCCGGTGTCCCCGGTTCCGTCATGGGCTTGCTCGACGCCTTGGAAAGCTACGGCACTATGAGCCGAAAACAGGTTATGGCGCCGGCTGTACGGCTCGCAAACAAAGGCATACCGGGTTCCTACGGCTTGGCCCAGGGATTTGCTTCTAGCAAGGAGTTCTTGTCCAAAGACCCCTCCACATACGGGTATTTTTACAAAGCGGCAGGTGAGTTATACAGGCCGGGCGATCGGCTAAAACAGCGCGATTTGGCCAAGACGCTTAAGCGGATTTCCAAATATGGCCGAGCCGGGTTTTACGAAGGCAAAACCGCAGATTTGTTGGTGGCGGAAATGCAAAAGGGCGGCGGGCTCATCACCCACGCAGATTTGAACAATTACCAAGCGGTCGAGCGCAAAGCCGTCAAGGGCACGTACCGCGGTTACGAAATCTATTCCATGCCGCCGCCGTCCTCGGGCGGGGTGCATGTGGTGCAAATGCTCAATATTCTTGAAGGCTATGATTTGCGCGTACTGGAACACAACAGCGCCGATTATCTGCATTTGCTGATCGAGGCTATGCGCCGTGCCTATGCGGACCGCTCCAAATATCTTGGTGATCCGGATTTCTTTGATGTACCCGTAAAAGCCCTCACCGATAAAGCATATGCCGCTAAATTACGCGCCGACATTGACAAGAACAAAGCCAGCCGCTCCCAAGACATCCTGCCAGGTCGCCATTTACCAAAAGAAAGCCCGGCCACCACCCATTATTCGGTTATGGATAAATGGGGCAATGGCGTGTCGGTAACCACGACCCTTAATTTTAGCTTTGGCAGCGGCTATTCCGTTGATGGAGCCGGGTTCTTGCTCAACAATGAAATGGACGATTTTTCGTCCAAGCCGGGAACACCAAACGGCTTTGGATTGATCGGCGGTGAGGCCAACAAGATCGAGCCGCGCAAACGGCCGCTATCCTCCATGACCCCCGTTATTATCAAGAAAGACGGTAAACCCTATTTTGTGACAGGCTCACCCGGTGGCTCCACCATCATCACTGTGGTTTTGCAAAACATTCTCAACATCATTGATTTTGATATGAACGTTATGGAGGCCGTGACAACGCCGCGCATTCACCATCAATGGCTGCCTGATATAGTCATTACCGAGCCGGGTATCTCGGCTGATACTGTACGGATATTGGAAGAGCGCGGCTTCATCTTTGGCAAAAATATGGACGGCAAATACAAACGAACAACATTAGGCCGCACCAATGCAATACTGCAAAAGCGCGGCTATTTTTACGGTGCTGCCGATCCTCGCTCTCCTACGTCTGGAGCGGCGGGACATTAAGTTGATCGAAGCCTAGAAGCGGTAGCGACCACGGATTTGCAAGGGAATTGACCAACGGCTACTGCCATTGTTCATGCCTTGCAGCGGGGTGCCTGAAACGAATGTATCATCCGAATCGCCCTTGCCCATGTAACGAATACCGGATTCAAGGCCAATAGACATATGCCGGCTGATCGGCTTTTCAAAACCCACCAATGCGCTTGCAGTTGGAATATAGCGCCCTTCATACATGGGGATTGTAGGAGGAACAACGCCCACACCATTAAACTGGATATTATCCATCTGTATATCACTGGTGCGGGCAATACCAATCCGACCTTCCACATACGGCTGTACAGAGCGTAAAATCGGCATCCTGGCTTTGGCCAGGTTATGGCGTAATCCCGCGTCTATACCGTAAGCCTTATAGTCGCCAAATTGACCTGTGAATGTTCCGCCAAGATTATTGGCAAAAACCACACCGGACTTGCCCTCCGCTTCTTGGTAGAAACCATTGATCGTTAATGATTGTTTGCCGTTAAGCGCATAGGTAAGACCGGCCTCGCCCCGGTAGCCTGCCTTATAAGCTTCACGCATTGGAACTTGATGAACATTCAATAATCCAGGTGTGTCATTGCCGGTGACAGCATTGCCGCCAACGATGAAATCTGTCCCAATTGCACCGGTAATTCCCCATTTGCTCAGTGGTTTATGTGGTGGTGCTGTGGACACATGGCCTGCACTGGTTGAATGTGGCCCTGTATTATAGCTATACGGGCCATAATTATTACCCATACCCAGCCAAGAACACCCTGATAAAGCGACAGCTGCCGCGCCTAAAAATAAAATACGCATATTATTGTTCCTCACTCGGAACCTGCCCCATGCTGGTTCACATTCGATTATATTGAGTAAGGTAGCAAATATCGTGCCAAACTAGAAATCCCACATTAAATATCAGCCTGTACCGGGGCACTTTACCTAGGAGGTGTTCCACACCCAAAGCAAAGCAATGCCGGTTAGCAAGCTTATGGTAATTTTCTTTCGCATAATGCCTCACCCTAACTGCGAAAACACTATGCAGGAATTGCGGTGATATTATGGCCAGTTTTTCTAATACACACAATCTTTATAGACCCGGGTGATGTCAGCGTCCCATTCGCCTTGGTAAAGCTCTAGCAATTTGTCGGCATTATTTTTACCGCTTTTAGCCATATCATCAAGCTCCGCCAAAAATACGGTTTCGCTTTCACCGTGGGCGTTTAGTCTTTGGCGGGTCTTTAAACCCTCGCGGGACAACACCAAAGCCCGTTTCACCAAGTCTAGTATTGTGCCGGTTCTGAATTTAGCGGCGAGCCCGTATTTGGGCACATCGCGGCGCAGTTGGTCGCGCTCTTCTTCGCTCCAGTCCTTGACCCAGTCCCAAGCCGCATCCAGTGCCGCTTGGTCATAGAGAAGCCCGACCCAAAATGCGGGCAACGCACAAAGTTGGTTCCACGGACCAGTATCCGCACCGCGCATTTCTAACAACTGCTTAAGGCGAACCTCCGGGAATATGGTCGAGAGATGATCTTCAAAATCCGCTATGCTTGGCTTTTCGCCCGGTAATATGTCTAGCTTGCCGTCCAGAAAATCCCGAAAGCTTTTACCTGAGGCATCTAGATAATCTTCTCCGCCATTTTTATTGCTTCTGTGGACAAAATACATAGGCACATCCAGAGCATAGTCCACATATTGCTCAAACCCGAAACCGGCCTCAAATGCGAATGGCAACATGCCCGTTCTGTCCGCGTCCGTATCCAACCAAATGCGCGAACGGTAAGAATTATAGCCGTTAGGCCGTCCGTCCGTGAACGGAGAATTGGCAAAGAGTGCCGTGGCAATTGGTTGCAATGCCAAGCTTACCCGCATTTTCTTGACCATGTCGGGCTCACTGGCGAAATCCAGATTAACCTGAACCGTGCAGGTGCGAAACATCATTTCGAGACCGTGCGTACCAACTTTCGGCATATAGGCACGCATAATATTGTAACGCCCCTTTGGCATGATCGGAACATCTTCCAACCGTGTGTCGGGTCGAAAGCCAAGTGACAGAAATCCTGCCCCGATCTTGTCGGCGACCTGCTTGACCTCGCGCAAATGCTGGTTCACTTCTCCGCAGGTTTGGTGAATGGTTTTTAAAGGTGCGCCGGAAAGTTCGAACTGCCCGCCGGGTTCTAGGGACACGGACGCACCATCACGCTTGAGGGCTATTAGATAACCGTTCTCCACCACGCCTTTCCAGCCAAATTTTTTCAACCCCTCCAGCATGGCAAAGATACCTGTGTCGCCGGCGTAAGGCAGAGGTTTTAATGTGGACAGATCAAAGCCAATTTTTTCATGCTCGGTGCCAATCAGCCACTCCGGTTCTGGTTTACATCCGGCGGCAATCCAGTTGACCATTTCGGATTTATTTTCGATCGGGGGCAAATCTTTACTAGACATATTTTTTCCTGGACATGTTTATATAAGAGATATTTTATTAGAGACGGAAGTACTGTCACAAAGTCAATTTAGAGACTAGACCACATCAATACAAGCTTCTCGCAATATTGTTATAATGAAAATTTTTGTCCCCTCCATGTAAATAGCCCGCAAGATCAACTTGCGGGCTATTTCAGGCCTATAAAATCAGGGACTTCGCCCAGCTGAAAACAACTTGGCCTTGGAAAAGCTACTTGTCTTCTTCTTCATCCGTGGCGCTAGAGCGGAACTCTTTATCAAATCTTCCTTTAAATTTTTCGCATTTTTTATCGGATAAG
The DNA here is from genome assembly GCA_024278855.1 of Alphaproteobacteria bacterium. Taxonomy (GTDB): domain Bacteria; phylum Pseudomonadota; class Alphaproteobacteria; order Caulobacterales; family Maricaulaceae; genus Robiginitomaculum_A. The sequence goes on from JAJRSJ010000078.1 coordinate 17,174, forward strand.
GTAAATTCACCTTTCAAAAATTCGGCTTTATACGCACGGGCAATATCATCACGACAATTTTGCCATTCGACTTCGCCTTCAAACACGCACCGCCTCTTGACCGCCGCTTTTTCGGCAGTAATAAATGTTTGCCATTTTCTGGCATTGCGGGATTCTGTTGAAGATGAAGGCACATTGTCAAATGCAGCAATAGCAGCAGCACGCTTCACTGACCACGGCGCAGTTTTTTCTTTTTCAGCCGTGAACGGGCATTTAATACGCGTTTCCGTCGCCGCATCATCATAGCGACAAGATGCGATTAACATCCAGGACTTGCCTTGATCATAACCAAGTTTCATGGCTTTTTTGAAAGCTTCCTCAGCCTTGCCGCACTGGTTTTCCTTGTACAATGCTTCGCCCAAATCCGCATAAAGTTTGGCTTTACCTGACGAACTGGCGGCTCTTTCCAATGCCGGGATAGCCCGTTTATACTCACGTGCCTGCCTAAACAAATCGGATAGCTGTACTAATTTCTCAGGCGTTTGCTTGATACGGTTTGCATTCATTTCACGCTCAAGGATTTTGGCCGCTTGATAAGGCATGTCATAAAAACTGAAATATTGAACAACCCTTTCAAGATCTTGTTGGCTTTTGAGCGCACCGCCAATATAAAGCATTTTGGTGACTTCGAAAGATTCTTGCTCTCTGCCGCCGTTGGCAAGCATGGACGCCCAAGCATCCCATAGGTTTTTATCTTCAGGCCAACGGTTGATCATTTGTTTAACAATATCGGCCTACTTGGCAGGCATTTGCAAATGGTTGTACATGAAGTTCAGAAGATCAAAATGTTTGCGCTCCTTGGGGTTAGCCGTGTTAAACCACCTCTCCGCCCACGGTAAGGCCCGGTTATAGCGCTCGGCGTGCGACCAAGCTTGCCACAGCATTTCAATATGGGCAGGTTTTAATTGCCCGCCATTGCGGTTCCAGTCTTCCATCATTTGTGCGCCGCGCACATATTGACCATCCCCGATCAACAATTGGGCAATACTAACACGCAAGCTTGAACTTTCCTTGGGCAGTAAACCACCAGTCGCAATCGCATTTTCAAAGGCCTGAATAGCCGCAGGATATTGGTCGATCGCGTAATAAGAGCCGCCTTGCATCTGGTAAATTGTCGCTTTTTCATAAGGATTTAAATCCGGCAAAGCCAAAGCTTTCGCCATCACTGCCAATGCGGCACTGTGCTGTTCCTCGTTCACCAACTCCAATGCTTCGTGGACGATCTCGCCGGCTTTAGAACTGAACTGACGCCCTTCTACTGGTTTTTCGGTCTGTTTGTTATTGCGTTTTGTCCGTTGCGCATCGGCATCATCCACCACAATTACAGAAAACGCCCCTGTGATGACGACGGCCCTTGCCAGAGGTACAATTCAACTGGCGGCACGACGGGCCGCAGATAGCAGTAGAGTTGTTTTTGTCGTCGATGTGCGGGTCGGTGAACTGGTCACATTTGCCTCCATGGTATTATAATTATGTGCGATTACGCTTTAGGATACTTAATCATTCCGGTAGTAAATTGCCACGCTCGTCCATTAACCGGTAAATAATTTTTGATTCTACGCCTTTTCGCGAAACAGCGCGGCCATCAACGATTTTCGGATTATATTTCCATTTTTGCACTGACCTGATCGTAGCGCGTTTCAAAATACTCATTGTACAAAAAGTTGTATCCACATTATAGGGCTGCCCCTCTACGCTCACATCAAACCGAACAAAACAGTGTCCGCTACGGTCACCTGCCAAAAAACGCGGCGGTGAGATCGGCGGAATGCGCACCAAAGGCTGGGCATCCCGGTCAGATACGGCGATTTTAAAATTCTGACGATCTAGCCTCGGTGTTGTGAAATCCGGAATAGCGCCCTCAAGCGATGCAATTGCCACAGTCGGTTGCGCCGCCTGTTGACGTTCAATCATTGGCGGCGGCGGCGGGGTTTCAACCCTGCGCACTTTCGATACTTTTACATCCTTGCGCGTCACCTTTGGGTCTTCGATTTTAGCATTGACCTCAAAGCTGAGCTTTTCCGGTTTCTCTTGTAATTCAAACTTACCCTTAATCAGGAGCATCATTGCAATAAACAGAAAAAAGGTAACAAATGCGGCTATACCCGTGCCTAAAATCCAACGTATCATTCCAGTCATTTTCGTCTCCTATTCGGTCGCGACGCGTGTATCAATACCCAAATCCGACATCATTTCTTGCACGGCCATCACCAAGCCTGCTTGTGATTCTGCGTCTCCGAGGATCATGCCGGGCGCTTTTGGATTTTCCGCCTGCAAGGCCATGATAACCGGCCGGATTTCGTTCAAACTATAAGGCATTTTATCAATCCAAATCTCGTTGTCCCGACTAATCGCCACCATTAAACCCGGTGCCAAATCTTCCGCCGTGTAGGCCACTGGTTTATTTGGCTCATGCCCCGGTGTTTTAATAAACACGGAGGTCACGATAAAGAAGATCAGGAGAATAAACACCACGTCCAACATGGGTGTCATGTTCATCTCGGTTTCTTCTGCCTCTAATGCTACGCGACTACGTCTTGCCATTTTGTTACCTTATCACTATTTAATTTAGATTGCAAGCCCTAATTTGTAATTGTATTACACTTGCAATTTTCGCCGGTTTAGCCTTACCCTTTGATAATTTCGATTTTTGTGTCCTGACCTTTGGCATCAAAACTATCTTTCAGCCCGACCAAATGTCTGGTTTCTGCGGCCTCGTGGACTTTAAGAATAATATTCGCCCCCGGCTTGTCCGCCAACAGGCTTTCAACCGTCAAAATCACCCGGTCACATTCTGAACCTACACCGTCAACAGAACATCTGTTCTTGCTGTCCACATATACCGAAATAGCCGGTTTGGGATTAAGGGGTTCATCTACATCCGGCGGCGGCGGCGGCTGGGTTAAATCAATGCCTTTTTCATCCAAAAATGTGGCTGTAACAATAAAGAAAATCAACATGATAAACACAATGTCGAGCATTGGTGTCATATCTACATCGGCATCATCTCCGCCGCGGCTTGCTCGTCTTCTCATGTCTGCTCTCCGTAGCTCAACGTGTCGGCAAATTTAGCAGTTTCGCGGGCGCTCAACCGTGGCAACCAGTTGGAAAACGGCAACCCGGTCAGAGCAATCACCATGCCGGCCATTGTCGGGATTGTCGCTTTAAACCCCCCTCCGGCCATAAGTCTGGCGCTTGAAGACCCGGACAAAGCCATAACATCAAACACGACAATCATACCTGTCACAGTCCCGAGCAAGCCCAAAAGCGGTGCAATCGCAACCAAAGTCTGGACAATACCGACGCCCTTTGACGTCTGGATCTTAACTTGCGAAACCAATTCATCGCGAATAGCCCGTGACCGCCAAGAGCGTTTGTCTGGCCTTGCATCCCACTCTGAACGCAATCTGGTTTTAAGCGCTGCATGGGCGAACATATAATATGACATGCGCTCCATTATGAAAACCCACAAAACGAAGGCAAGAATCATAATCGGGATTAACCCCCAGCCCCCTTGGGCCATGAAATCCTGCAAGCTCTCAAATGCAAGTTTTGGATTTAACCATTCTGGCATAACGACACCTTATCTTATCAACAAGTTTCAAACCCGAACACAAATCCTATCCATATCCGGGCAACGAATGGGTCCGGCATCAGCCGAACCCAAATAGGCTAGCCGCGTCTATTCTCAATATGACGCGCTACGATACCGGCGGATTGCTCCTCCAAAGTACCTTGCACACCGCGCGCCAGAGAGGCACAGAAACTGTGCAAGACCAGCAGAGGAATAGCGGCAATCAAACCAACCATGGTCGTAACCAAGGCCATGGAAATACCCCCAGCCATCAGTTGCGGATCACCAGCACCGTAGATCATCATGGCCTGGAAAGTCTCGATCATACCGGTCACTGTACCCAAAAGACCAAGCAATGGTGCAATCGCAGCACCTAGCTTGAGCAGATTAAGCCCAACTTCCAACTTCGGGCTTTCGCGCAAAATTGCTTCGTCCAATTTTAGCTCGATAATTTCCTCATCCTTGTCCTTCACCCCGTCGTAAGCCATCATAATACGGCCAAGCGGGTTGGATTTAGACGGTTGTGCTTTCTTCTTCTGGGCCCGCACCGCAGACGATATCAAGAACAAACGGATGATGTTAAACACCCCAAAGACAGCACCAATAATCAACACCCAACCGATAATGACGCCAATGCCACCACCGTGACCACCGTTAAACAAGAAGGGATTACCAACCCGCTCAACCAGAGTTGGAACACGTTCCAGAGCCTTGAGCAAACTACCGCGTGTCGGGTCCACCGGGCCAAACACGAGTTCATCCGAACGGGCGTTTAACACATCCTGAGCGGCTTTATTGATGGCGCCGCCGGGCTGCTTTGTCAAATATGTCAAAGGCAGAACATCCGCATCTTTGGAATTTTTAAACTCCAGGAAGTTGCCGCCGTCATTGGTAAATACATTAAAGGCACCAATGCGGGTCAACTGCATGGGGGTGCTAGGATCTTCGCTATTGCCTACATTTGCTTCAAAAGTCGCAACTTGACGCTGGGCTTTAATCTCGCCGAGCATAGACTTCCAAATAGCATCAAGCTCTGACGAACTTGGCAAGGCTTTGGAATTGGCGATCTTGCCAAGAACCTCGGTACGCTTGGGATATTGCGCTGAAACCAATGAGCTGTCCAAGGTCGCTTTAAATTCGCCCGCACTTTGACGCGCCAGACCAAACACTTCTCTAAACTCACCAAGCGCCGCGTTCAATTCTCCGTCCAACTGGGCAATTCTACCCTCATTGGCGTCAAATTGGCGCTCCACTCTACGCACTTGGGCCTCAAGAGCGTTAAGTTCCGCCTTGGCGGCCCTCAGCTTCGAAGCCTGCTGATCGCGCCGGCTATTGAATTCCGCCACACGCTTGTTATTTTCCGCCTGGGTTTGGCGGGCATCCTGGCGAACCTTATCCAATAACTCGCCAATTGATTTAATTTGTGCGCTAGCGGGCAGAGCCACACCGGCAACCAAAACACAGCCTATGAGAAAAGCACTGAGTTTTTTCATTGTTGTAGAAATTTTCGTCATTTCTCTTGTCCTCTTTCTCTATTTCACGCCAGGCATGGGCGCAAATACGATTTTCGGCGCTGCCTCTTCATTAGCAATTCGAATAGCTTGGCGTATGCCAAGTGCTTCTTTGGTATCTATTGACTTCCAGGTTTTTGATTCTAGGTCGTAACTTCCCAAATCAGCCTCATCCTTGGTCATATAAACCAAAGCCAAACGACCAATCATCAGATAATCAACCTTAACACCCGGCCTGGTCGGGTGGGCACCCTCATAGCTCTCAATGGCAGCGCCGTAAGCGACTTCATTTTTGAACGCCGCCAACACCTGACGATACTGCTCCGTCGGCGTCACGCTCGGATCCGACAAGACCGCCTTCATGCGCTCAACCCGGTCCTTACGCTCTTGCAAACGAAACGGCATGTCCGCCTTGATAGAATCCTCTACCTCGGCCGCCATACGCAACATCATTGGCACCATGCCGCGCTTTACAACCTCGACCGACCCCAACTGCTCGGTCAAAGACACAATATCGCCCTCCTGACCGTCGAGATAAATGGTCTGCTGATCAACAAACAGCTTCATATTATCAATTTGCTGCAACACAGCCCGGTAATCCCGTGCCATACTATCTGCATCATCATCCGCTTGCTCCACACTTAGTTGGGCAGCAGCACTAGCGGCGGTGGAGTTTTTAGCAATCCCCAAAGCCTGCTCAAGCTGTGCTTGCGCAGGTGCGGCGATAGCCAACACACACGCTCCAACCAGCAGGGCATTTATGACTTTTGGCCTGATTTTTGAAATTTTCGACATGTCTTCCTTCCGATCCAGTTTCGTAAGTTTCCACCCCGCAGACCACCTGCAGTGCGAGATTATTTGCGGCACCATCACCGCCAACGAGCCAAAAGGCTCAAAACATTAACCCCTTAAGGCGTATTAAAAACAGGAACCCTGACCACTTTCGGCGCAGCCTCCCCCTTGGCAATGCGCACGGCACGGCGAATATCCACAATATGCTTTTTGGGCAACTCGACCCAGGCCCTCTGCTCCAAATCATAGCGCAAAGCACTTGAGCTATCCGCATTCATATACACATATGCCAAACGCCCATAGCGCAAATACGAACCGTCGTAAATTTCTTCCCGCAGGCCCGTTTTCTTGTCAATTTTTATTGTCCCGTCATCTTCTTTGGCCCAACGGTCATCGCCAACGCGAATAACCGGATCAGTAGGATGATTACCTTTTTTTGCTTCCAAAGCCTGACCGTAATTCACCTCAAGCTTATAAACGTTCAAAACTTTGCGGTATTTATCAGCTAGGGAAGCATTGGGATCCGCCATGGTTTTTTGCAAAGACACCAACCGCGGCCCGCGCCGCTCCATCTCAAAAGGGTAGTCAGAATTTACTTGCCCAGCGATCCCCGTGGTCATCTTGCCGAGCATCGGCTCTACAGAAGCCTTGAGCTCATCCAGATTTGACAATTGCGCCGTTAACGAACCAATTCCCCCATCTTGCTTTGCTACAAACAATTCCTGCTGGGCCAAGCTGACTTTTTCTGCCGCTATAGCTTGCAAGAGTGCGCTATATTCCGCCTCGTTTTGCGCTGCAGTTTGTGCATATGCCGCAGACGCCAACACGACCGACACACTACAAGCCGTCGCCAATACTTTAACGCCTGCCAAAACCTTACTGCCTGTAGGAATACTCACCACACACTGCTCCCGATATTTCAACTGCCAATACTATACGGCAACCCATTTTGTTATTTGTTACAAAAACGTTTACACGGCTCTTTCCCATGAATCAATCACTAGGATGCACCAATTTGCATTTTTTTTTGCATATTTTGCAAAATAAGCCCCTTGACAGAAGCTGTTTTATCGGATTCGCCCTCAAATTGGTCATAAATACCTTTGGGCTTAACACCCCATATACAACGGGCTAACGATACACATTCAATGCATGCAGTTTATAGGTGCATTTCAGCAATATACGAGAAACCATTTACAAGAACCACATGCAGATGAAATGGTTGGGGCGGCTGGATTCGAACCAACGATCACGGGATCAAAACCCGATGCCTTACCGCTTGGCTACGCCCCAAAAGCGTATAGCCTGTGCATTTACTGCCAAGCCAGACAAGGGCCGCTTATTATCGCCTTAATTACCGAAATGCAACGGATTTTTCGACAATTTGCACAAATAGCTCTCCGCGCTCCTTTGTGCAAAATCTTTATCGTTTATCGAGAATAAACTTTACACTCTCGTAATAAATATGCCATAGGGGCCAAGCTGTTTCTATAAACTTCAATAATGGGTGTTTTTATGCGTCACTTTTTCCTCTCCTTGCTTGCCTCTGTCATCGGCTTTTTTGTTGCTTTGTTTTTGCTGTTCATACTTATGGCGATGGTGGTGGGGGCTGTTGTTGGCGCCGCGTCCAGTAAAGACGAAGTCAGCGGCGACGCCATTGTCCTGACACTTGATTTGCGCAAATCCATGCTTGACCATAGCGGCGGCGCTTCCTTGTTCGGCGACACGCCCTTGTCCGTTGTCAGCACGGTGCGCGCCCTTAACCGCGCCAAAGACGACAAGAAAATCAAGGGCCTGTTTATTCGCGCCAATGGTTGGGGCATGTCCCCGGCCAAAGCCGAAGAGTTGCGCACCGCTATCAAAGATTTCAAATCCAGCGGTAAATTCGTGATCGCCCATGCCCAGGGTTTTGAGGGTACAAGCCTGCCCGCCTATATGTCGGTAGCGGCGGCGGACGAAATATGGCTGCAAGGCACGACTAGTTTCTCTTTGGCGGGCATGCGCGGCGAGGTTCAGTTTTTGGGCGGTGTGTTTGAAAAACTTGACGCCAAACCACAATTTATCCAGTTCCATGAATACAAAAACGCCGCCAACACCTATACCCCAAAGACCATGACCCCGGCCCATAAGGAAAGCATGACGGGCCTGCTCCAATCCTTGATGGACAGCAATGTCAAAAATATTGCCGCTGACCGGGGTTTGTCTGAAAGCGCATTTTTGTCGTTCTTGCAAAACGCACCCCATAGTGCCGAGCAAGCCAAAGAGCTTGGCTATGTGGACAAGCTCGGTCAATATGTAGATGCAAAGCAATATGCCAAGAAGAAAGCCGGTAAAGACGCCGCTTTCCAAAGCGTCGCTGATTACGGGGTTGGTTTTAACGACGGGCCGGTAATCGCTTTTGTCGGCGGACAGGGGGCCGTGGTGCTTGGTAGTTCCGATGACGGCTCCAACCCGTTTTCCAACAATTTGTCCATGGGCAGCGACACTATATCCGCCGCCCTGATCAAAGCCTCTAAAAACGACAAGGTCAAAGCCATTATCTTGCGCGTCGACAGTCCCGGCGGTTCGGCCACGGCCTCTGACCAGATCTGGGACGCAGTTATCAAAGCCAAGGAGGCCGGCAAACCGGTTGTCGTCTCCATGGGCCAATACGCGGCGTCCGGCGGTTATTATGTGGCCGCACCCGCCGATAAAATTGTTGCCATGCCGACCACGGTCACAGGTTCTATTGGCGTGCTTGCCGGCTTGATTAACATTAAAGACGCCACCGCCAAAGTCGGCTTTAATGTGGAAGCGGTCAATATCGGCGGCGAATTTTCCGCCGCCTATTCCGCCTTTGAGCCGTGGAGCGATGCTAACCGCGAAGCCTTTCGCGGCAGCATGGAAGACATTTATAATGACTTCACCACCAAAGTGGCCGAAGGTCGGGGCATGACAATCGAGCAAGTGCGCGAAATCGCCAAAGGCCGGGTGTGGACGGGCGTGCAAGCCAAAGAAAACGGCCTAGTGGACGAGCTCGGCGGTTTTATGAAAGCGTTGGAAATTGCCAAAGAACTGGCCGAAATCGACGCAGACACCAAAGTCAAAATCCGCAAATTCCCCCGCGAGCTGACCGACATGGAAAAACTGGAGCAAATGTTCAATATCACCGCGCAGGCCACAGCCAATTTGCAAGACTTGCAAGCCTTGACCCAGTCCGCTGAATTCCAAGCCTTCATGCGCGCCAAAGCCTTGATGAATGAGCGCGGCCAAGCCCAAATGAAAGCCGATTTGCCGAAATTTGAGTAAGCCGGATTTAAATGATAAAGCTTTACAACGGGCGCCTCAATGGGGCGCCCGTTTTTATATGTGCGCCTCACATTCACGGGCCTTCGCTTTTTGAGGGGTCCATAAAATCCATAGATGCGCGCATGCCTGTTTTTAGCTCTTGCTGAAATTCTTGTTGCCAAAGTGCCGCAAGTTCATTTGCCAAAGCCGATATTTCCTCGGGCGTATATTGCGTCTCGCAGGCACACCGGGGCGGTAAGGCGGCAAGGGCTTTGTTCAGGGTGGAGATTTGCGTTTCGAGCTTTCTTATGGTTTTGATGTGTAGCGCCCTGTTGACAGGTTGAAAATTAGACATCTGCCGCCTCCGCAATCAAAGCAGGCGGGGTCTTCATTTTATGCACCGCTTTCAGTTTATGCTCCGCCAGCCACGCCGTCCTTGCCGCCTCGAATATCCCGCGCATTTCCTCGAAATCCGCCTGGGTATAGATGTACCCACCACCCAGACAGCCGCCTTGGCACTGACAGAGAATTGCCCGCCTTTTAATTTCCCGCGCCAAAGCCCGCTCGGCCTGAAGCACGGCCCGGCGCAAAGAAGCGGTACGGGCATCCAGTATGCTGATTGCGTCATGTCCGGGTCTGCTCATACATATCTCCAGCAGTTTTGCCGCCGCACCAAAAGTACGGACGTGATTGGCGTGGTTCTTCAGACACAGCCCCAAAGCGGGACGTCCGTGTGGTTTTGCCCGACACTGGAAGTACCAGATTAGAGCGCTTAATTAAATTTCGTGAGGGGTTAGCCACACGGCGATGTCTTTTCACATAGGGGGCCCGTAGGTTAGTCGGGAACCAAGGACCTCGCCCGGAGCCAGCCGACCTCTTTGCGTTACCAAAGCATCTACACCGACGAAACACCGTCTTCCCTCCAGCCAGCCAACGATCGCTTGCCTGTCCCTGAAAGAAGAACAATGTCAATATAAGGGTGTTTAAGGAACCGTGGATAAGTTTTTTTGGTTTTTGAAAAAATCCCCAGTAAATAAATTTACCCAATAATAGAAACTAAGTCTTGCGTTCTATATATGTTCCAACTAGTGTGCGGGGATAAAATCGGACATTATGTCCACAATAGACCTAGCTTGGGAACTAGCATGAATGAGATAACGGATTTTGAAGCCCTTCGGCATAGAGCTGGTCTGTCTGTGCCCGAAGTAGCAGAGATTACCGGGAAACATACGCGCACTATCCGCCGCTATGAAAAAGATGGCACATTAGTGCCTCCAAAACTAGTTACAGATAAATTACGAGACCACGCCAAAGCCAGACAAACCCTTTCTGAGTATGATACCAATCATGATTTCGATTTTATTCATTTGTTTGCTGGTATTGGCGGCCTGCGCAGACCTTTTGACCAGTTAAATGGAAAATGCATTTTTACATCCGAATGGGATCGGTTTGCACGAGAAACTTATGCTGCCAACTTTTCAAATGTGCCCGAACACAAATCTGTGGGAGACATTAGACCGTATTCAAATAACCCGGAGAATGTACCTAAACACGATTTGTTATTAGCAGGATTTCCCTGCCAACCTTTTTCCTTAGCAGGCGTATCAAAGAAAAATTCACTTGGGCGCCCACATGGTTTTCTTTGCGATACTCAAGGCACATTATTCTATGATGTTGCAAAAATTCTTGAACACCATAAACCCGCAACATTTTTACTAGAAGATGTGAAGAATCTAAAAAGCCATGACGGGGGTCGCACATTTAAAACCATTATGCATGTCTTGGAAAAAGATTTGAAATATAAAGTAACACACCGCGTAATCAGTTCTGAGCATTGGGTGCCACAAAAGCGCCAACGTATTTTTATTGTTGGTTTTAAGGATCATGCTATTAAACATGACATCAATGATTTAGCTTTACCTGATACTGATGGGCCGAAGCTTGGCAGTATTCTTGAACCGAAAGTTCCAGAAAAATATACCTTAACCCCTAACCTTTGGAAGTATCTACAAAACTATAAAGCCAAGCACGCAAAAGCTGGAAATGGTTTTGGGTTTTCAGTATTTGGCCCGAACGATGTTACGCGCACATTATCGGCACGGTATTATAAAGATGGCTCAGAAGTTCTAGTAAAGCAAGATGGGCAACGTCCACGTAGATTAACGCCGCGCGAATGTGCCCGCTTAATGGGTTTTGAAAAACGTGGTGATAATCAACCTTTCCAAATCCCCGTATCCGACACGCAGGCCTATCGCCAATTTGGCAATTCTGTTGTTGTACCTGTCGTCAATGCTGTTGCTCAACATATGATGCCATATCTTCTTGAAGCCTTAGAAAAGCCGACACGTAAAGGGTGAGCAGATGAACCGTGGCTACTTATCTCCGTATTTTCTCGGCATAGGTGTTAAAACCTTATCTGAAGTTGACGCCAATCCCAATAGTTCTCATCAACATGAAATCGGCATCACAAGGCCAATGCGTAAGTTTATGGGCAATACGGGTAATAAGTTCTCCGCAAGTTTTGTTTGGCTTGGAAATGAGCAAGAAAGCATTACAGAATTTGGAGAAGCAACTTATTACGATTCTCGCGCCAACAATCCCGAACGTGCCGCCGAGTGGAGATTATATTACCCCACAAATAGTGTTACAGAAATGATGAATGCAGGCGACACATTATTTTTAGCCCTCCGACCAAATAACAATTTATTGTTTATAATTGTACCTGCCCATAGCACCTTGGAAAGTCAAATGCTTTGGCTATTTGATATACCTGAACAACAAAGGCTTAGATTTGTGATTAGGGAATATGGAAATGATGCGGCTGGGGATTTGGATTTTGTTGCACGTTATCTATTGGATGAAATAGGTGTGGAATATGAAGACCCGAATGCAAACACACTAGATACAATAATTGAGCGTTTTGGCATGTGTTTTCCTAAGACCAAAATTTTCTCTGCCTTAGCTAGGACAACTCTACCCGAGGTCAATGCCAATGAAAATCCAGATGCGGCACTTATGGCTTGGCTCTCGCACGAAGAAGCTATGTTTCGCCGTTTGGAAAAACGCATTGTATCGGAGAGAATCAAAAAAGGCTGTCTCAATAACGGTGAAGCGGACGTAGACGCTTTTATTCATTTCTCGCTAAGTGTCCAGAATAGGCGCAAATCACGTATGGGGCATTCGCTGGAAAATCATCTGTCTGCGGTTTTTGATGCTCAAGGCATTAGATATTCTTCGCAAGTAAAAACTGAGAAAGGAAAAAAACCTGATTATCTTTTTCCTGGGGAAGACGAATATTTAGACATCAACTTTGATGCTAAGTTTCTCACTATGCTAGCGGCAAAATCTTCGTGTAAAGACCGTTGGTCGCAAGTCTTACCTGAGGCAGAGCGAATTGAGCAAAAAAATCTGTTGACGCTAGAGCCCGCAATTTCAGAATCAACGACAAACACAATGAGAGAATCATCTCTTCAACTTATTGTGCCGTCTAGCATTCAATCTTCTTATACCCCAAATCAGCAACAATGGTTGTGGAGTTTATCAGACTTCACTGGTTTTGTAAAAGGCAAGCAATCAAATGACGTGTGACAAAAAGCATGACAAAATTACTTCCGTTTTATATTATCAAGGTGAACTATGTCTCTGCTCCCCCACCTGTCAACCGCGCAAACACATAGCCTCCTGCTACGCCGCCCGCCAATGCTTGAAACGCCAGACCCATTGTGCTTCGCGCGCCCGCGATAATCGGGACACCGAAAAATACGGCTTGCATCAAGTAGAGCATGACCACGAAACAGGCCATGCCCGCGCCCACGTAAATTAAAGCTCGTTTGGTTTTGGCGAAACGGTGAACGAGCGCGGCGACAAGCCGGGTTTTTATTGTTTTTGTAGGGTGGATTAGCGCCTTGCGCCTAATCCATCCTACGGGTTTTGTATTTATGCCCCCGCTTCTTCTGCACCTTCCGCCGCCGCCGCTTCGGCGATTTCTGCCGGTAGGCTTTCGTCGCTTGGCTCTACGCCTGCGGCGCGTTCAGCCAATAGCTTGGTATCACGGGCATTGGCCAAGTTCTGGTATTTGCGCAAGCTTGCACCGGTACCAGCTGGGATTAGACGACCGACAATGACGTTTTCTTTCAGGCCTTCGAGCATGTCTTCCTTGCCCTGCACCGAAGCTTCGGTCAGCACACGGGTGGTTTCCTGGAAGGACGCCGCCGAGATGAACGAACGAGTTTGCAAAGACGCTTTGGTAATGCCGAGCAAGAACGGTTTCGCTACCGCAGGCGCTTTGTCTTTATCGCGCTCTAGCAGAGCCGCATTAACCTCGGCAAATTCGATCCGGTCAACTTGCTCGCCCTTCAGCAAGCTGGTATCGCCCGCGTCCGTGATTTCGACCTTTTGTAGCATCTGGCGCACGATAACCTCGATATGTTTATCGTTGATTGGCACGCCTTGCAAGCGGTAAACGGCTTGCACTTCGTCGATCATATATTCCGCCAGAGCCTCAACGCCGAGGATTTCCAAAATATCGTGGGGGGCCGGATTACCGTCGATCAAATAATCGCCTTTGACCACACGGTCGCCTTCGCGCACAGACATATGCTTGCCCTTGGCGATCAGGAATGTGGACGGCTCCATATTTTCGTCGTCCGGGGTGATCTGGATACGGCGCTTGTTTTTATACTCGCGAACAAACTCAATCACACCGTCCATATCGGCAATTACCGCATCGTCCTTGGGCTTGCGGGCCTCGAACAATTCGGCCACACGCGGCAGACCACCGGTAATGTCGCGCTGGGTCGCGCCGCCTTTGGCAATACGCGCCAGGCTGTCACCCGGATGTACCGTGTCGTCGTCATTAACCGACAAAATCGCGCCAACTGCCAACATGTAGCTTGCCACATTGCCGTTTGCGTTTTTCATGGGTTCGCCGTTTTTGTCCTGGATGATCGCCATTGGTTGGAGATCACCGCCCTTGGCGGATGAACGCCAGTCAACGATAACCTTGGAGGTAATGCCGGTTTCTTCGTCGGTTTCTTCGCGCACCGACACACCGTCGATCATATCAACCAGTTTCACAGTGCCGCCAACTTCCGTTAAGATAGGCTCGGAATAAGGGTCCCATTCATTGATCTTGTCGCCGCGCGCAATTTTCGCACCGTCTTTGACCGAGACTTTAGAGCCGTAACTTACCTTGTGAAGCTCCAGCTCTTTGCCGTCTTTGGAATGGACGGCGATTTGCATATTGCGGCCCATAACCACCAAAGTGCCGGAGCTGTCCTCAACCACATTGCCGTTAATATAGACCACCTTGCCTTCGTTAGAACTTTCGGTCACGGATTTATCCGACACCGACGCAGTCCCGCCAATATGGAAAGTCCGCATGGTTAGCTGGGTGCCCGGCTCGCCGATAGATTGCGCCGCAATCACGCCGACCGCTTCGCCCATATTGACCCGCGTACCCCGGGCCAAATCGCGACCATAACAGGCCGCGCAAATACCGTTGACGGTTTCGCAGGTCAAAGCCGAACGCACCCGGGCGTCTTGCAATCCGCTATTGTCAATTGCGAGGGCAATGTCTTCGTCAACATAAGTATTGGCAGGGAACATCACATCGCCCGTAGACGGATCACGCAAATCTTCAGCGCAAGTACGGCCAAGCATACGTTCGCCCAAGCTAACAACCACTTCACCGCTATCAACAACGGGGATTTGCTTGATGCCTTCGGTCGTACCGCAGTCAAGCTCGTTGACAATGCAATCTTGCGCCACATCAACTAGACGCCGGGTTAGATACCCGGAGTTGGCGGTTTTCAGCGCCGTATCAGCCAGACCTTTTCTGGCCCCGTGAGTGGAGTTGAAATATTCCAGAACCGACAGGCCTTCTTTAAAGTTGGAGATGATCGGGGTTTCGATAATCTCGCCACTCGGCTTGGCCATCAAACCACGCATTCCGGCCAGTTGTTTCATCTGGTTTTTAGAGCCACGCGCCCCACTATCGGCCATCATAAACACCGAGTTGATCATTTTGCGCGGCTTGGCGGTTTCGGCCATCATGGCGTCGGCCACCTTGTCAGTACATTTCGACCAGGCATCAACAACTTTGTTGTATTTCTCGCCTTTGGTGATTAAACCGTCGGCATATTGCTGCTCGAAATCTGTAACCAGAGCTTTGGTGTCACCGACCAATTTGGCTTTCTCTTCGGGGATGATCATGTCGTCCTTACCAAAAGAAATCCCGGCATTACAGGCTTCACGGAAACCAAGTCCCATGACTTTGTCACAGAAAATCACCGTGGCTTTTTGGCCAGCGTGGCGATAAACCAAATCGATCAGCGCACCAATGGCTTTTTTGTCCATCAGCACATTAAGTTCTGAATAGGGGATTTTTGCATGTAAGGGCAGATATTCTGCGATCTTCAAACGGCCCGGCGTAGTCTCGGCCAATTCCCAAGTCACATTGCCGTCTTCGTCAATCACCTTAAAGCGACCTTTGATTTTTGAATGCAGGGTGATTTGCTTGTCGTCCAGTGCGGCTTCCAGTTCCGGCATATTGGCGAACGCCCGGCCCTCACCTTTTTCGCCGTCGACCATGATCGACATATAATACAGACCAAGGACGATATCCTGAGACGGTACGATGATCGGCTTACCGTTGGCAGGCGACAATATATTATTTGTCGACATCATCAACACGCGGCATTCCAATTGGCTCTCAATAGAAAGCGGCACATGAACCGCCATTTGGTCACCGTCAAAGTCGGCGTTAAAGGCCGTACAGACCAGCGGATGCAAGCGTATAGCTTTGCCTTCGGTCAGCACGGGTTCGAACGCCTGAATGCCGAGCCTATGGAGGGTCGGAGCGCGGTTGAGCAGAATTGGATGTTCGCGGATCACTTCGTCCAAAATATCCCAAACTTCCGGGCGTTGTTTTTCAACGATTTTCTTGGATTGTTTAACAGTACCGGACAAACCTTTGGCGTCGAGACGCGCATAGATAAATGGTTTGAACAATTCCAAAGCCATTTTCTTCGGCAGGCCGCATTGGTGCAACATCAATTCCGGGCCAACCACGATCACCGAACGACCGGAATAATCAACCCGTTTACCCAGCAAGTTCTGGCGAAAACGCCCCTGTTTACCCTTGAGCATGTCGGACATGGATTTAAGCGGGCGTTTATTAGCCCCGGTAATCACCCGGCCACGGCGACCATTGTCGATCAGCGCATCAACGCTCTCTTGGAGCATACGCTTTTCGTTACGCACAATAATGTCCGGCGCACGTAATTCGATCAGGCGCTTGAGGCGGTTATTACGGTTGATAACCCGGCGGTATAAATCGTTGAGATCAGATGTCGCAAAGCGGCCACCGTCCAGAGGTACAAGCGGGCGCAACTCCGGCGGGATCACAGGAACAATGGTCAACACCATCCACTCGGGGCGATTGCCCGACGAGATAAAGTTTTCCAAAAGTTTCAAACGTTTACGGTATTTCTTCAGCTTTAGCTGTGAACCGGTCTCTGTCATGTCAAAGCGCACACGCTCGACCTCGGCTTCGAGATCAAGGCTCATGAGCATTTCGCGTACCGCTTCAGCGCCGATAGACGCCGTAAAGCTGTCTTCGCCAAATTCGGACTGGGCGTCCAGATATTCTTCTTCGGACAGGAGTTGACGTTCGGTCAGAGAGGTCAAGCCGGGTTCCGTAATCACGAAACTTTCAAAGTATAAAATCCGCTCAACTTCTTTGAGCGTAATATCCAACAATGTGGAAATCCGCGACGGCAGGGACTTCAAGAACCAGATATGGGCAACGGGGGCGGCCAGTGCAATATGGCCCATACGCTCGCGGCGCACCCGGGTGACGGTCACTTCAACGCCGCATTTCTCGCAGACAACGCCTTTGTATTTCATGCGTTTATATTTACCGCACAAGCATTCATAATCTTTGGTCGGGCCAAAGATACGCGCACAGAACAAGCCGTCTTTTTCGGGCTTAAATGTCCGGTAATTTATGGTCTCGGGCTTGCGAATTTCGCCAAATGACCAGGACAAAATTTTCTCTGGCGATGCCAAAGAAATTCTAATTCTGTCAAAGCTCGGGCCTTCCTGGGCCGGATTGAAAATGTTCATGACCTCTTGGTTCATGATCGTCTCCTTTTTATTTCGCTCACGGCAGTGCGCAAGAGCGCACGCCTCCGCGAGGGCGCGCCATGGGGCGCGACGGCCAGTCGGCCTTGCCTCGCTTCGCTCGGTACATATTGTCTCATTTAATTCTCCTGTATGCGGAAACCCGCCGTAAATTATTAGCCGTTTGTCAGTTCAATGTTCAGACCAAGGGAACGAATTTCCTTAATCAGCACGTTAAAGCTTTCCGGGATACCGGCTTCAAATGCGTCGTCGCCGCGCACAATGCTTTCGTAAACTTTCGTCCGTCCGGCAACGTCATCGGATTTCACCGTGAGCATTTCTTGCAAGGTGTAGGCGGCGCCGTAGGCTTCGAGGGCCCAGACTTCCATCTCACCAAAGCGCTGTCCACCGAACTGGGCTTTACCACCAAGCGGCTGCTGGGTGACAAGCGAGTACGGCCCAATAGAACGGGCATGGATTTTATCATCCACCAAATGATGCAGTTTAAGCAAATATTTATAGCCGACAGTAACAGGGCGGGTGAACTGTTCACCAGTACGACCGTCGCGTAAATATTCCTGGCCGGAGCTGGTCAAACCGACCCGCTCTAGCATATCAACAATATCTTCTTCGTGGGCACCATCAAATACTGGTGTGGCAATGGGAACACCCTTGACCAGATTTCCGGCCAGTTCTTCCAGCTCATAGTTTTTCTTGGGCAGTTCAGAAGCATCCTTATAGGTATCTTCCAATGTCAGGCGCAAGGGTGCCATATCACCACTACGTTTATAGGCTTTGAGAGCTTCGTCGATCATTTTACCGGCACCGGCACAGGCCCAACCCATATGGGTTTCAAGGATTTGCCCGACATTCATCCGCGACGGAACACCTAATGGATTAAGTACGATATCAACGGGGGTGCCGTCCGACAAATAAGGCATGTCTTCGACCGGATTGATCTTGGAAATCACACCTTTATTCCCGTGGCGACCCGCCATTTTATCGCCCGGTTGTAATTTGCGTTTAACCGCAACAAACACCTTGACCATTTTCATAACGCCCGGCGGTAATTCGTCGCCGCGTTGTAATTTGTCAACCTTGTCTTCAAAGCGCGCATCAAGCTTGGCTTTGGAGGTGTCATATTGCACCCGCAAAGCTTCCAACTCGCCGATAGCCTTTTCGTCGGCGACCCCAATACGCCACCAGTCGGAGCGCGGAATGTCACTTAAGGTTTCTTCGCTGACCGGGCCTTTTCTAAAGCCGCGCGGGCCTGAAACTGCCTTCTTACCCATCAGGGTGTTTTGTACACTGGCGTAAATATTGCGCTCAAGAATTGACAATTCGTCGGCGCGGTCTTTGCCGAGAAATTCGATTTCCTCGCGCTCGATCTGCAAAGCCCGTTCGTCCTTGTCAACACCGTGGCGGTTAAATACCCGCACTTCGACCACCGTACCGGACGCACCGGGCGGCAGTTTGAGTGACGTATCGCGAACATCGGAGGCTTTCTCGCCGAAAATAGCCCGCAAGAGGTTTTCCTCGGGCGTCATGGGGCTTTCACCCTTTGGCGTCACCTTGCCGACCAGAATGTCGCCGGCGTGAACCTCGGCACCCACCGAAACAATACCGGCCTCGTCGAGATTACCTAAAACCTCTTCGCCGACATTGGGAATATCGCGGGTGATCTCTTCGGGCCCAAGCTTGGTATCGCGGGCCATGACCGAAAACTCTTCCAGATGCAGGGACGTATACACATCGTCGATCACAATACGCTCGGAGATTAGAATACTATCTTCGTAGTTAAACCCGTTCCACGGCATAAAGGCCACCAACACGTTTTTACCCAGGGCCAATTCGCCCAAATCCGTAGACGGGCCGTCGGCGATCGTATCACCAGCCTTGACCACATCACCAACACTGACCAGAGGCGTCTGGTTGATACAGGTGCTTTGGTTAGAGCGCTGGAATTTCAGCAAATTGTAAATATCCACGCCGGACTTTGTTAAGTCCTTTTCCTTGTTGGCGCGAATGACGATACGTTTGGCATCAACTTGCTCGACAATACCGGCGCGTTTGGCGTTGACAATCGCGCCGCTATCTGCGGCCACAACGACTTCCATACCTGTACCAACCAAAGGCGCTTCGGCCTTGAGCAGCGGCACAGCTTGGCGCATCATATTGGAGCCCATCAAGGCGCGGTTGGCATCATCATTTTCCAAAAACGGAATCAGCGCCGCCGCAACGGACACAAGCTGTTTCGGGGATACATCAACCATGTCAACTTCGTCGCGCTCGATCAATGTCACATCACCGTCAACCCGGCATGTGATCATGTCGCCGACCAATATGCCTTTATCATCAACCTCGGCATTGGCCTGGGCAATTTTATAGCGGGCTTCTTGCATGGCCGATAAATACACCACATCATTGGTGACTTTACCTTTGATGATTTTGCGGTAGGGGCTTTCAATAAAGCCGTATTGGTTAATCCGTGCATGGGTCGCCAACGAGTTAATCAGACCAATATTTGGCCCCTCGGGTGTCTCGATGGGACAAATACGGCCATAATGGGTTGGATGCACGTCGCGCACCTCGAAACCAGCCCGTTCGCGGGTCAGACCGCCCGGCCCAAGGGCGGAGAGGCGGCGTTTATGGGTGATTTCAGACAAAGGATTAGTCTGGTCCATAAATTGCGATAATTGGCTTGAACCGAAGAATTCGCGCACCACGGCAGCAGCCGGTTTGGCATTGATCAAATCATGGGGCATGACGGTTTCGATATCCACCGAAGTCATACGCTCTTTAATGGCACGCTCCATGCGCAAAAGACCAATACGGTATTGGTTTTGCATCAATTCACCAACTGATCGTACCCGGCGATTGCCGAGATTGTCAATATCGTCGGTGGAACCGATACCGTCTTTAAGTTTGACCAATGTATCGACCACCGCAAGAATATCTTCCTTGCGCAAGACGCGAACATCATCCGGACATTCCATATCCATGCGTAAATTCATTTTCACACGGCCAACCACGGACAAGTCGTAACGATCAGATTCGAAGAAAAGACTTTGGAACAAAGCGTCGGCGGTTTCGGGTGTCGGCGGCTCGCCCGGGCGCATAACCCGGTAAATGTCCACCAAAGCATCGTCTTGGGCTTCATTTTTATCAGCTGCCAAAGTGTTGCGGATAAACGGTCCAATATTAACATGGTCAATATTGAGAACGGAAATATCAGCAATTCCGGCCTCGTTCATTTCCTCAATGGCCTCAAGGGATAATTCGTCGCCAGCCTCGGCAAAAATAGCGCCGGTTTTGGCATTGACAATATCTTCCGCCGCATAGCGCTCGGCCAGTTCCTCGTCGGATACCAACAGGTTTTTCAGACCGTCCTGAGCCAGTTTTTTAGCGCCGCGCGCCGTTAATTTACGTCCCGCAGGTGCAACGCCTTCACCAGATTTGGCATCAACCAAATCATGGATCAGCTTGGAGCCACGGTACATGTCCGCATTAAACGGCAACGACCAACCTTTTTTGGCTTTATTGCGCTTATAGGCAATGTTTTCGTAATATTCGCCCAGAATTTCTTCTTTGGTCATGCCCAGAGCATAGAGAACCGTTGTCGCCGGCAATTTCCGCTTGCGGTCAATGCGCACATGCAAAATGTCTTTGGCGTCAAACTCGAAATCCATCCACGAACCACGATAAGGAATAATACGAGCCGAATGCAGAACCTTGCCGGAAGAATGCTTCTTGCCACTGTCATGGTCAAAGAATACGCCGGGCGATCTGTGCATTTGCGAGACAATGACCCGCTCGGTGCCGTTGACAATAAATGTACCCTTTTCGGTCATCAGGGGCATGTCGCCCATATAGACTTCTTGCTCTTTGATGTCCTTAACCGATTTGGCGCCGGACGCATCGTCCATATCAAATACGATCAGGCGCATTTTAACCTTGAGCGGTGCGGCGTAGGTAATATCGCGCTGTTGACATTCTTCTTCGTCAAACTTTGGCTGATCGAATTGGAAAGATACAAATTCCAATATAGCCCGCTCCGAGAAATCCCGTACAGGGAACACCGAACGAAACACACCGTTCAGGCCATCATCACCACGCATCTCCAAAGGGACGTCCATTTGTAAGAACTGATAATAAGAGCTTTTTTGCACTTCGATCAGGTTCGGCATGCGGATAACTTCCGGGATTTTGCCAAAGCTTTTGCGAATACGTTTTTTGCCAGTAAATGTGAGCGACATCAAAGACACCTTTTTAATGCGAGAGGCCAAAATATGCCTCTCTAAATTCTTTACCGAAATTTTAGCTGTTCCGTTCAGCACACCCTAACCGGATGCAAGTGGTGTTCGGCGCACACAAATGTATGCGCCGAACGGGTAGACTATTTAAGCTCGACGGTGGCGCCAGCTGCTTCCAGCTTGGCTTTAACCTCTTCGGCTTCGTCCTTGGAGACGCCTTCTTTGACGGCTTTAGGTGCCGCTTCAACCAGGTCTTTGGCGTCTTTCAGGCCAAGACCCGTGATGGCACGGACTTCTTTAATCACATTGATTTTCTTTTCGCCGAAAGATGTCATAACAACATCAAATTCGGTTTTTTCTTCGGCAGCTTCGCCGCCGCCAGCAGCAGGGCCGGCAACTGCTACAGCAGCAGCGGCTTTGATGCCGTTTTCTTCAAGAATATCATTTAGTTCTTTTGCTTCCATGATGGTCAAAGCCATCAAGTCTTTTGCAAGTTTAGCTACATCAGCCATTTTAGTTTCCTTTTAAGTTTCAGTTCGAGTGTTACGAATACTGATTATTGTTAAAATCTCTTAAGCGGCGGCCCGTTCTTCAATGACCGAAATTGCGCCAGCAAGCGCGCTCCCTGGTGCAGTCAAACGAGAACCGATTTCAGATGCTTGACCCAGCAGCCTTGCAGCGGCCATGCCAATAAGTTCTTCGCGCGACGGCATTGATGACAACACAACAATACCAGCGACATCCATGATGTCTTCGCCCGCAATACCGCCCAGGACATTGAAATTATCATTGTCCTTGGCAAATTTTACGGTCACTTTCGCCGCACCAATCATATCTTCGCAGTAGGCAATTGCCACCGGACCTTTGAATAGGTCAGCCAGGCCTTCGCCGGGCGTTCCTTTGAGTGCGATTTTAGCGAGACGGTTTTTAACAACTCTGATCGTTGCGTTCTCCTGGCGGAGTTTGGCGCGCAAATCAGTCAGTTCCGCAACTGTCATGCCTGAATATTCAGCCATAACGACGGATCCGCTGTCAGCGAAAATGCCTTCGAGCACTTTAACCTGTTCGCGTTTTTCGTTTCGATCCATTGCGGTCTCCCTGTTGATGGCGAACCCCCCATGGGCGCGCCGTACAAATGTACCAATAGCCCAAAAGCATCTCGGTACGGTCTTTTCGTCCCAGGGCTCGAACGTCTCGGCTCATCATTAAGCCAAATTCAGTTTTTGCTCTGTCTCACACCGGCTTTAATTAAGTAGCACCTTTATTCTTTGGCAACTACACCCGTGATCTCGGACAATGCGAAAGGCTTTCACATGAAAGCCTTCTGCGAACATTAGCGGGGACATCCCCGCCAAATTTCTTTAAGATGCTGTCGCTTCGGACACATCTATCTTAACACCTGGCCCCATAGTTGAGCTCAGCGTTACATTTTGCATATAAGCACCTTTGGCACCGCTCGGTTTGGCTTTCATGATTGCGCCTAAAAACGCGCTGACATTCTGGGCCAATGCGGCTTCTGAGAAGCTAGCCTTGCCAACACCTGCGTGGATAATTCCGGCTTTTTCAACCCGAAACTCTACCGCGCCGCCTTTGGAATCCGCGACCGCCTTGGCCACATCCATGGTTACCGTCCCCACTTTCGGGTTTGGCATCATGCCTTTGGGGCCAAGGATTTTACCCAGACGACCAACCAATGGCATCATGTCAGGCGTTGCGATCACTTTATCAAAGTCCATTTCGCCCGCCTGAATTTTGGCGGCTAAATCGTCGGCGCCAACCACGTCAGCACCAGCTTTTTTAGCCTCTTCAGCTTTGGCGTCCTTGGCAAATACGGCAACCCGCAAACTACGACCCGTGCCGCTAGGCAACTTACACACGCCGCGGACCATTTGGTCAGCGTGGCGCGGGTCAACACCGAGATTGATGGATAGCTCAATGGTTTCGTCAAATTTTGCATTTGCGTTTTTCTTGACCATAGCAACCGCGTCTTTGACGAGGTATGCTTTATTGCGGTCAACATTAGCAAGTGCAGCCTTATATCTTTTTCCGTGTGCCATAATTAACCCTCCACCTCAAAGCCCATAGAGCGGGCGGAACCTGCAATAATTTTGGCACCTGCGTCCAAATCATTGGCGGTCAGGTCAGGGAATTTCATTTCTGCAATTTCCCGACATTGAGCCATGGTCACCGTAGCAACCATATCACGACCCGGCTCGTTGGAACCGCTATCGCGACCAACAGCTTTTTTAAGATAATAACTGGCAGGCGGGGTTTTGGTCTCAAACGTAAAAGACTTGTCCGCAAAGACCGTAATCACAGTCGGAACGGGAATGTTTTTTTCCATATCGCCAGTTTTGGAGTTAAATGCTTTCGCAAACTCCATAATATTTACGCCGCGCTGACCAAGGGCCGGCCCCAGCGGCGGTGCCGGGTTGGCTGCCCCGGCGGGTATGATCAATTTGATATACCCTTCAATTTTCTTCGCCATGTTTCACTCCAAATTTACGCTTTACGCGCGTGCTTTAGGCCCAATGCCCGCAGCGGTGTGTTTTCGTGGTCAGAGAAGCGTATGGACTTACACACCCTCTCCCACAAAATTAAATACCCAAACTCGACCAACTACAACTTCTCGACCTGGGCATATTCCAACTCGACCGGGGTTCCCCGGCCAAAAATATTTATCAGCACCTTGAGGCGCGAATTTTCCACATCAATGTCTTCCACATTGCCCTCCAAGGACTGGAAATGACCATCGACAACTTTAACCTTTTCGCCAATTTCGAAAATAATCGTCGGCTGCGGCGCATCCTCGGAGGCCGCAATTTGCCCCACAATACGCTGAACTTCAGCCTCACTCACCGGCATCGGCTTGTTAAGCGACCCCAAAAACCCGGAGACTTTTGGTGTATTTTTGACCAGATGATAAGCCTCATCGGTTAAATCCATTTTCACCAACACATAGCCGGGGAAATATTTACGCTCGCTTTCGACCTTGCGGCCACGACGTATCTCGACGACATGTTCGGTCGGCACTAAAATCTCCTCGAACAAATGGGACAAGCCCTTTTGCTCAGCCTCGGAGATCAGGCTTTCCTGGACGCGCTTTTCAAAATTTGAATGCGCCTGTACGATATACCACTTAGCTGCCACGTCCTAGGTTCCTATTTTTAAGATGGCGGTCGTACCGTTGGCCGCCGCCCAATCAACGAAGAAAAAGAAAATTCCGAAAATAATCATGACAATAATAACCATAATCGTCGTGGTCACAGTTTCGCGCACAGACGGCCAGACAACCTTGCGGCCCTCTTGGCGCACTTGAGCCAGATATTTCACCGGCCCTACTTTTTTCTGGGTTTTCTCAACCATAATTTTCTTTCTTTAAAGCGCGCCTTAAATGGCAGAGGTGGAGAGACTCGAACTCCCGACCCTCGGTTTTGGAGACCGATGCTCTACCAACTGAGCTACACCTCTATTTTACACTTAACCTTCTTTGGTCTATTTCTAACTTTACTCAATAATCTTGCCAACAACGCCGGCGCCGACTGTTCTGCCGCCTTCGCGGATGGCGAAACGCAAGCTTTCTTCCATGGCAATCGGTACGATGAGATCGACATTGATCTCGACATTATCGCCAGGCATGACCATTTCCGTGCCCTTGTTCAAGGTCACAACACCGGTAACATCGGTGGTCCGGAAATAAAACTGCGGACGGTAATTGTCAAAAAACGGTGTATGACGCCCGCCCTCTTCCTTGGTCAGGATATAAGCTTCGCCGACAAACTTCTTATGGGGATTAACACTGCCCGGCTTGCAAAGAACCTGGCCGCGCTCAACTTGATCGCGGTTAATACCGCGAATAAGCACACCAACATTGTCACCAGCCTCGCCGCGGTCAAGCAGCTTGCGGAACATTTCAACACCTGTACATGTGGTGGTT
>JAJRSJ010000079.1 GCA_024278855.1 Alphaproteobacteria bacterium
TCTGGAAGCTGAAGCATTTGCCTATCTGGCCGTACGCAGTGTGCGCGGTTTACCATTATCATACCCAGGCACGACGGGCGTTCCAAACCCGATGTGCGGCGGTAAAATAACAAAGTAATACGGAAAAGCCCCAAACTTCAAAACTTAAGTTACAAATATCTAAGCTTCAAACCCAATCAAGCCCGGCTCTCTTGGCGGGCAATAGCTTTCGTCGAAAGTGGCATCAAGATATTTTTCGATCTCTTCCAGCGCCACGTCCAGGTTTTGGTTGTAAAAATGATCGGCACCTTCAATCAACCTGCCTTGGATTTTGCGGCCCTTCTGGATCCGAATATTTTCGATGGCCCGCTCAACTTCTTCGGGCGGCACGACACTATCAAGGCTGCCGTAGGTGATCAGGCCTGATGATGGACACGGCGCCAAGAAAGCCAAGTCATAGGTGTTGGTCGGCAAAGACATAGCGACAAAGCCGGATACTTCCGGGCGGCGCATCAAAAGTTGCATGCCAATCCAGGCCCCAAAAGAGTAACCGCTGACCCATGAAAATGGCGCATTTTGGTTAAAACTTTGCAGATAATCCAACGCATAGGCGGCGTCTTGTAATTCCCCCGTACCGTGATCGTAAACACCCTTGGAGCGCCCGACACCGCGAAAATTAAACCGCAGGACGGAAAATCCGCGCCGTTTATAACATTCATACATGGCCACCGGTATACGGTGGTCCATATGCCCGCCCGCTTTTGGGTGGGGGGATAAAATAATAGCACACGGAGCGGCGGCATCATCACTGGGGTGATAACGCCCCTCAAGCCGACCCTCAGGGCCAGCAAAAATTACTTCAGGCATAAATTCACTCATATTTCGCGAAATTCACCAAAAAATTCAGCATTTTAATACTTGACTATTTTAGTCGGAATTAGTAAATCGCGTGTTAGAAATCTCGTTGTTGCGGGCTTCTAACAGGCCTTTACATAAAATGCAAAAAAAAAGACATCTGAAACACCCAAAAGCACGGTTTTATAAACACAAACCCGGATAAATGATCGAAAGCAAGCTATGAAATTAACCGCCAAAGCCCGTTATGCCGTTATGGCGATCACCGACATTGCCGTTTCGAGTAAAGACGGTGGCGCGGTCAGCCTGTCGGATATTTCCGTCCGCCAAGATATTTCGCTAGCGTTTTTGGAGCAATTGTTCGGAAAATTACGCAAAGCCGGTCTTGTGGGCAGTGAGCGCGGGGCGCTCGGCGGCTATAAATTGGCCGCTGCGGCTGATCATATCTATATTGGTGCCGTCATGAGCGCGGTGGACGAAGAAATCCAAACCAAACGCTGTGGAGATACGGGTATTGGCTGTACCGTAAAGGGTGCGAAATGCTTGTCCCATGATTTATGGCAGGCTATGGAAGATCATATTGAGGGTTTTTTTAATGCTATCAGCATACAAGATGTCATTGACCAAAAATTCCCGCAAATTTGCCCGGATATTGTTGATAAAGCCCAAGTTGGTAAATTAGAAGCCAGTAAAGCCCAAGCCAGTACATTAGAGGCGGCAGAGTAATGGGGCTTTATCTTGACCATAATGCATCGTCGCCCGCCAGACCGGACGTTATCGACGCTATGACTAAGGCCCTAAACACGCCGGGCAATGCGCACGCGCCCCATGGTTATGGCCGCGCCGCCCGCACATTGGTTGAGGATGGGCGCGAGGCAGTGGCTTTGGCAATGGGTGTATGCGCCCAGGATCTAATCTTTACGGCGAGCGGCACGGAAGCCCTTAATACTGTGGTAAAATCCGTGGTGGACGGCGGCTCCAAACGCTTGTTTATTTCGTCCCTAGAGCATCCAGCCTCCATATTGATGGCCGAAACCCTGAATGAGCAAAATGGTGTAGAGGTGCACATGATACCGGCTTTGGTATCCGGTCTTTTGGATTTGAACTGGCTAAGTGCAAAACTGGCGCGCCACGACGCGGCAAAACATGGTCGCCCATTTGTCTGCGTGGCCGTTGCCAATAGCGAGACGGGTGTTGTTCAGGACGTAGCGCGAATTGTGGATTTAGTCGGTGATATGAACGGGCTATTGCTATTTGATGCCGTGCAGGCCTTGGGAAAAATTCCGCTCAATGTAACGGGGTTGGCGGACTATATTGCCGTTTCCGCCCATAAAATTGGCGGACCGCAAGGCGTAGGGGCTTTATATATTTCGCCGGACGCACCTTTTACGTCCCTAATGATTGGCGGCGGGCAAGAACAACACCGCCGCGCCGGGACGCTGAATGTGGCCGGTATTGCCGGTTTCGGGGTTGCGGCCAAAGCCGTCTCGGACATGGCCGCCTTGGGCGCAATAAGAGATGCAATCGAGGTCGGGCTGAAGGCGCTGGAGCCAAATTTAATCATCTTTGGCGCAGATGCACCGCGCCTGCCCAATACATCATTTTTCGCCGTACCGGACACGCCCGCATCGACTTTGATGATGGCACTGGATTTGGCCGGTATCAGCCTGTCCACAGGACTGGCGTGTTCGTCGGGAAAAACCGGGGCGAGCCGGGCCGTCACTGCTATGGGGTTGGCCGAGCGCGCCGCAAATGGAGCGCTGCGCATTTCTTTGGGTTATACAAGTCAGCCGCATGACGCGGAAATATTTTTAAAGGCTTGGGCTAAAATTCGCCGAAAAACTTATCAGGGAGCCGCATAATGGGTGAGCAAAAAAACATCGCAAAAGATAGTATCGAACGCGGTACCGTAGAGGGTGTGCGGGCTTTGGAAGCCGATAAATACAAATACGGGTTTGAAAGTGACATCGAGCAGGAATTTGCGCCCAAGGGTCTAAACGAGGACATTGTCCGGTTTATTTCCGCCAAGAAAAATGAACCTGAATGGATGTTAAAGTGGCGGCTCGACGCTTATGCGCGTTGGTTGACCATGGAAGAACCCACATGGGCCATGGTCGATTACCCCAAGATTGATTACCAGGACGCTTATTATTACGCCGCGCCAAAAAGCGACAAGGACGGGCCTAAATCATTGGACGAAGTTGACCCGGATTTGTTGGAAGTTTACGCAAAGCTCGGCATTCCTCTGCGGGAACAAGAAGTATTGGCGGGTGTGCAAGGTGCGCCCAAAGTTGCCGTGGACGCCGTGTTTGACAGTGTTTCGGTGGTTACAACCTTTAAAGAAGAACTGGCCAAGGTCGGGGTGATTTTCTGTCCATTATCCGAAGCTGTGCAAAAACACCCTGAACTGGTCAAGAAGTATCTGGGTACGGTGGTGCCGCCTACGGACAATTATTTTGCCACCCTTAACACGGCCGTATTTTCCGAAGGCAGCTTCGTCTATATTCCGCCCGGCGTGCGCTGTCCTATGGAGCTTTCCACCTATTTTCGCATGAACGCCCAAGGCACGGGCCAGTTTGAGCGCACGTTGATCATTGCCGACAAAGGCAGCTATGTCTCTTATTTGGAGGGTTGCACCGCCCCTATGCGCGACGAAAACCAACTCCATGCCGCCGTGGTCGAGCTAATCTTGCTTGAAGACGCGGAGATAAAATATTCCACCGTACAAAACTGGTGGCCGGGCGACGCCGAGGGCAAGGGCGGCGTCTATAATTTTGTCACCAAACGTGCTGATTGCCGGGGGAAAAACTCCAAGGTAAGTTGGACACAGGTCGAGACAGGTTCTGCTATCACCTGGAAATATCCGTCCTGCGTTTTGCGCGGCGACGGCTCAAGCGGCGAATTTTACTCTATCGCCATCACCAACGGGTTTCAACAGGCTGATACTGGCACCAAAATGATCCATCTGGGCAAAAACACCAAATCAAGAATAGTCTCCAAAGGTATATCTGCAGGCAAATCAAACCAGACCTACCGAGGATTGGTTAGCGCCCATAAAAAGGCAACAGGCGCCCGTAACTTTACCCAGTGTGATAGTCTTTTAATCGGCGATCAATGCGGTGCCCATACCGTGCCTTATATTGCCAGTGATACGCCAACTGCCCAGTTCGAACACGAAGCAACCACCTCAAAATTATCCGACGAGCAATTGTTTTATTGCCGCCAACGCGGCTTGTCCGAAGAAGAAGCAGTGGCATTACTGGTCAACGGTTTTTGCCGTGATGTGTTGCAAAAACTGCCCATGGAATTTGCGGTCGAAGCGCAAAAACTTGTAGCCATTAGCCTTGAGGGGAGTGTTGGATAATGCGCAACCCTACCAGATTGACGGCCCGCGTTACTGTGGCAATATTGAGCGCAATATTGCTATCGGCTTGTGATGAGCAAGGCATGAAAGATTTCCTCGCAGAACAGCCGCCCGAACAAGTCATTTTGCAAGACGGTGTAGATGCTTTTGCGGGCTATGCGCTGGTCGAAGCACCGGCTGCATTGTCGGAGATATACCCAAACCAAGGCAAGGCCATTGTTGCATTTCTCGCGGCATTTGATTTGCGGGCTTTGGCCAATACTGAAGGTGTGTCTGCATGGGCGAAAATCCGTACCTCCACGGCGGGTGAAACCACATGGGAATATGAGCTTGCCTATTTGCCAGACGACGCCGTCTATGCGACCAGTTATAAAATTTACCTTGAGGATGTCGAGGGCGCCGTGCGCATTGCCCGCATCGGACACCGGGTCAAATGTTACCGTGGCGCCAACCCGAAACAATGGACGGCCCCACCATGTCCGTAAAAGAACTAGCGATTATAACTGTGGTCCTTGGGGCCATGTTTTTGTTGCTGATTAACGGGCAAATGAACTGGTCGGGAAAGTCGGTCAAAAAGCGAGATATGTTAAGTCCTGCTGCTGATTTTTCGGACATGCCCACAACCCGCCACCCGGCGGTCGTAGCCGAGACCATAATGGCGGCCCGCAAAATAGAACTGGCACAGCAGTACAACATTGAGCCTCGCGATATTTATTTATCACTGGAAGCCCCCCCGGTGTTGGTCAAGGGCACCTTGCGCTACACCATCACGTTTCAAATGAATATAAGAGGCGTACGCGGGATTTACGCCGAGAACTACCAAGTCGAACTGACCAAAAAACGCATGTATAGAATTTTGGACGTGCAATATGAACACAAATGCACATTGGGTAAAACCGTGCAAAAATGGACGACCGAACCGTGCGCAAGTTGAAAGAGAAAGAAAAAGAGAAAATTATGAGCAATAAACCAAAACGCAAACATGTCGCCAGCGGCTCTACTTGGGAGGATAAATTCGGCTATTCCCGCGCCGTAGCCCAGGGAAATTGGTGCTTTGTATCTGGTACCACCGGTACCAATTACGAAATCGGGGAAATGCCCGACAGCGCCGCCCAGCAAGCCCGAAATGCGATCACCACAATCGACGCGGCACTTAAAGCTGCCGGATTCGAAATGGGTCATATTATCCGCGTTCAATACACAGTCACCAACCGCGAAGTAATCGCGCAAATTCAGCCAGAGTTGCAGCGCGCATTCGGCGCCATAAAACCCGCCGCCACACTGGTGATCGCAGGTTTGATAGAAGACGATATGAAAGTCGAAATCGAAGTCACGGCGTTTAAGGGGTGAACATGCTACAAAAAATCAACATCGACGAAAAATTCTCTTTGTTCTCTGAACACTTCCGCCCGAAAATCGTGGCGGAGCTAAACGGGCAAGAATTTAAATTGGTTAAGGCTGAGGGCGAATACCCGTGGCACAGCCACGCCGACGCGGACGAGATGTGTTTTATCTGGAAGGGCAAGATCACCCTGGAATTTCGCACCCATAGTGTCGATTTGGGCGAAGGCGAAGCTATCGTCGTCCCAAAGGGCGTCGAACACCGTCCCATAGCCCACGGCGAAGCGCAGGTATTTCTGATTGAACCCGCCGCAACGAAAAATAGTGGCGATACTGATGTAGACGAAAAATACGACGCGCCCAATGATGTGTGGATATAAACATGAAATACCGTAAAGAACTGGAACTGGCATCTTTCTTTCCTCTCCTTGGGGAGAGGCCACGTGAGCGAAGTGAGCTGTGGGTGAGGGGATACAATTTCTTGTTGTTCTTCTTGTCCGAATGTGGTTTGAACAATGTCCCCTCACCTAAATCCTCTCCCCAAGGAGAGGACTTAAAAATGCACTCTCATCTCACACCCCGCTCATACCCGCGCAGGCGGGTATCCAGTTTGGAAAACAAAGGACACAACAATGCTGCGTACATTTTACGCTGGATTCCCATTGTTATGGGAATGAGTGGGGTGTTATTGGTTAGTTGTTCAGGTCAAAAAACGTCAACAAATAAAACTTTAGTCTGCAAACATAAGCTTGCTGGGTACGAAACGATGCCTATCACAATGAGATTGTTTGATGAAATTTTGCCCGAGAAGGTTAGTAAAAAAGCTGAAGTGTCTTATGGAGCTTCCCCTAAGTCTGCCACATATTTTGAAATTGATGCACGTTACATGGTCACTTTGCCGAAAAATGACACCTTTCCTGAGTGCACAATTACAATTGATAGGTTGTCGGGATTTGCAAAGCAAACGTGTTTAGGAATATCTGAAATTTATCCAAATGACCCACGTTCAGAAACATTTGAATTATCCTGTAAGAATAAAATAGAGAAATTATAAAATGCTAAAAATTAACAACATTACGGCCACGGTGAATGACGGCCAGCAAACCATATTGAACGGGCTTTCGCTCGAAGTTCCGGCCGGAGAGGTTCATGCGATTATGGGGCCTAACGGATCCGGGAAATCTACTTTGTCATATGTGCTCACGGGCAAGGACGGGTATGATGTGACCGGAGGCGCGGCCGAATATATGGGTCAGGATTTACTCGAAATGCTGCCCGAGGCAAGAGCGGCGGCGGGAATGTTTTTGTCGTTTCAATACCCGCTTGAAATCCCCGGCGTGCCGACCATGCATTTCCTGCGCACGGCGCTGAATGCCCAAAGAAAAGCACGCGGCGAAGAGCCGATGTCTGCGCCGGATTTCCTTAAAAAAGCCCGCAAGATTGCTAGCGATCTCAAGGTCAAACCGGACATGCTCAAACGCCCGCTTAATGTCGGATTTTCGGGCGGCGAGAAAAAGCGCATGGAAATTTTCCAGATGATGATGCTGGAGCCGAAATTTCTCATCATGGACGAAACGGATAGCGGGCTTGATGTGGACGCATTGCGTATTGTTGCGGACGGGGTTAACGCTTTGCGCAGCCCTGATAGAGGCATGTTGATCATCACCCATTACCAGCGCCTGCTCGATTACATCGTGCCTGACCGCGTGCATGTGCTGTCAGCCGGAAAAATCGTCGCCAGCGGCGGGGCGGATTTTGCAAAACAACTTGAGAAAGAAGGCTATGACAAATATGCGGCTTGATAACGCCCAACACTGCCATCCCGGGCTTGACCCGGGACCTCGGTGTTTGCGGCAAGTACGAGGTCCCGGGGCGGGGCCCGGGATGACAATGTGTTTTGTGAACGGAGAGGTTGGGCTATGTCTTTAGTTGAAGATACAGCTTCCGCCCTGCCCCATCGCCGTATGGAAGCATGGAAATGGACGGATGTTCGGGCGTCTTTGGGCGGCGAGCAATCCGGTTTGACATCTGCTTGTGAGCCGCAATTAACCGTGCCGGTTGGTGTGTCTGTTACCCGCGAAACCAAATCTCCCGGTGGTGGCACTATGGGCAAACTGGCCGCCAATTTTTCTGGTGATATTTATATGGTTACGGTGCCTGCCGGATTTGCGTCCCGTGAGCATGTCAACATTAGCGGTCTTAAATCCGGTCATGCCCGGATTGTGTTCAAACTTGGCAAGGGTGCAAAATTACATGTGGTTGAAACCCACAACAGTAACAAGCCTGGCTTTGTCAATATGGAAACTAGCTTTGATCTGGCCGAGGGTGCGCAGTTAACCCGCACCATATTGCAAAACGACCACGCCGATACCACCCGCATTTCCACGACGCGTATAAGCGCTTGGGGCGGCGCAAAAATCACCCAACACATTTTGGCTTTCGGGGCCGGGTTAACCCGCTTTGAGACCCGCATTGCCGCTTTGGGTAAAGACTTTGAATGCGAAATTCATGGGGCATATTTGCTGGACGGTAAACGTCACTGCGACATGACAAGTTATATTGATCTGGGCGCAGAAAACGCCCATGTGCGGCAAAGCGTCAAAGGGGGGGTTACCGACAAGGCGCGCGGTGTGTTTCAAGG
Source organism: Alphaproteobacteria bacterium (assembly GCA_024278855.1). Lineage (GTDB taxonomy): Bacteria > Pseudomonadota > Alphaproteobacteria > Caulobacterales > Maricaulaceae > Robiginitomaculum_A. The sequence continues at coordinate 8,181 of JAJRSJ010000079.1, forward strand.
CAAGTTTCATGTGCGCCGCCCGGCGCAACTCACCGACGCGGAGATGCGCCACGACGCGGTTATGTTATCGGACACGGCCCATATTCGCGCCAAGCCGGAGTTGGAAATATACGCCGATGATGTGGCTTGCGCCCACGGTAATACGGTCGGTGCTTTGGACGAAACGGCGCTGTTTTATATGCGTTCACGGGGCATTCCGCTGCGAGAGGCCCGTGCGCTTTTAACACAAGCTTTCGTGGCCGAAGCTTTTGACGGTATGGACGATAATAGGTCGTTTATGTCAAAGATCACGGCCTGGTTGGAGCAAAACGCATGAATTTCGATGTCGAAAAAATTCGTGCGAAATTTCCGATTTTGTCGCGCCAGATAAACGGAAAACCTTTGGCCTATCTCGACAATGCGGCCAGTGCGCAAAAACCTTTGGCGGTGATCGAAGCCGTGCAAAGCACAATGCAGCACAGCTATGCCAATGTGCACCGTGGCCTGCACACTATGGCTAACGAAACCACGCAAAGCTTCGAGGCGGCACGGCAAAAAGTTTGTGAGTTTCTCGGAGCTGCAGAAGCAAATGAAATCATATTTACCAAAGGGGCCACCGAAGCCTTGAATTTGGTCGCTTACGGCCTGATGGGCGAGATCGAGGAAGGCGACGAGATTATCCTGACCCAGACGGAACACCATTCCAATATCGTGCCGTGGCATTTTTTGCGTGAGCGATTAGGTGCGGTGATTAAATGGGTGCCAGTGCTTGAGAACGGAACGCTAGACTTGGAGGTCTACGAAAGCTTGTTCAGTGAGCGTACGAAAATCGTCTCGGTCGTGCATATGTCCAATGTTCTGGGTACCATAAACCCGGTCAAAGCTATGGCTAAAACCGCGCACCAACACGGCTGTATTTTCGTGGTGGACGGCACCCAGGCGGCGGTGCATTTCCCGGTGGATGTGTTGGACATAGATGCGGATTTTTACGCCATGACCGGGCATAAATTATACGGCCCGACCGGTATAGGTGCGTTGTACGGCAAGCGAGAAATGCTGGAGCGGCTGCGCCCGTTTCAAGGCGGCGGCGAGATGATCGAAGATGTGTTTTTAGACCGCATCACCTACGGGGACATTCCCCATAAATTCGAGGCCGGCACCCCGCCGATCATCGAAGCTATCGGGTTGGGCGCGGCTATTGACTGGCTAAACCAGTTTGACCGCGCCGAAATTGAAGCCCACGAAATGAAACTTTATGATCGCGCCTTGGCGGGCCTTAAGCAGGTTAATGCGTTTAAGCTTATTGACGATGCGCCCAACAAAGGTGCGGTTCTATCCTTTACATTGGAAGGCGCACATGCCCACGATATTGCGCAAATTGTTGACAAATACGGCATAGCAATTCGCGCCGGGCAGCATTGCACCCAACCCTTGATGGAAGCGTTCGGCGTCCACTCAACGGCCCGCGCCAGCTTCGCTATTTACAACACCGAAGACGCAGTTGATCGGCTGATTAAAGCTGTTCACAAGGCACGCACTTTTTTATCGTAACAAAGACACTATATAGGTGAGACTATGGAAGATATGAAAACAAATACAGAGCCACAGCGCGACGTTATCGACGTCGGCCCACCGCCTGATACATCCAAACCCACGGATGCGGACATTGAGCGCATCTCGGCGGAAGTGGTGTCGCAGATCAAGACCATTTACGACCCGGAAATCCCGGTGGATATTTATGAACTTGGCTTGATTTACAAAGTCGAGCTTGAGGACGACCGCACACTAAAGGTTGACATGACTTTGACCGCGCCGGGTTGCCCTGTGGCCGGAGAAATGCCAATATGGGTACAAGAGGCCTGTATTATGATCGACGGTGTTAACAAGGTCGAGGTCGATATGGTGTTTGACCCGCCCTGGACACCGGACTTGATGAGCGACGAAGCCCGGCTTGAGTTGAACATGTTTTAGGTAAAAATTATGCATACCACCAACATCCCATCCCCTGCCACTTGAAAGACCAAGACTACAATAATTTTTTGCGAGGACGATATGGCCCAAACTAAAAAAAGACAAATCCCAAAACTCGTTACCCTAACGGACGCGGCGGCGGCGCGAGTGCGCGAAATTCTTGCCGAACGTGAGCAAGGCTATTTGCGTGTTGGTGTCTCAAACGGCGGTTGTGCGGGTATGGAATATCTGATGGAATATGTGGAGCAGCCCGAAAAATTCGACGAAGTGGTTGAGGATAACGGCGTGCAGATAGTGGTTGATGCCAAAGCGGTGCTATTCTTGCTAGGCTCTATTGTCGATTACGAGACCGAAATCCTGCACTCAAAATTCGTGTTCAGAAACCCGAACCAGACCGATGCCTGCGGCTGCGGCGAAAGCGTAACCATCATCCCTGTGGAGGTCGCCGACGCTTAAAATACATAATGTCATCCCGGTCAAGCCGCGAAGCGGCGCAGAGCCGGGATCTCGTACTTGCTGTAAACTACGAGATCCCAGGGCGGGACCCGGGATGACAAAACAAGAAATTATATTGGCAAAACCATGAAACTCCTCATCTCGAAAACTTCCCCTTATTCCCGTAAAGTCCGTATTCTTGTGCGTGAGAAGGGGGTGGATGTTACGGAAATCGAAACCTTACCTTTTGATGATGAGGATGTGTTGCACAAAGCCAATCCTCTCGGCAAAGTCCCGGCCTTGTTGGTCGGTGAACGGGCGATTTATGACAGCCCGGTGATTTGTGAATATCTTGATGGTCTGGACAAACCCTGGCTGCCAGCGGGTCAGGCGGCATGGCGACAAAAAACTCTACATGCGCTCGGCGACGGTATCATAGACGCAGTGCTGACCTTTCGTATGGAGCGTATTCGTCCGCAAGAGCAATGGTGGGATTTCTGGGCTATGCGCCAGGAAAATACTACGGGCAGGGCGCTTTTGCATCTTGAAAACATCGTGGATGAATTAGGCGAGCCGTGGGGGTACGGAAACCTGGCCGTGGCTTGTGCGTTGGGCTACATAGATTTGCGCGCCGCCGATATGCAATGGCGCACCCACGCCCCTAAACTCGCCAAATGGTTTGAAAGTTTTGAAGCCCGCAAATCCTACCAAGACACGGCTCCGCAAGAATAAATTACATAAGCACGGTTTACCCGCACATTTGTTTGCCTTATGTTCCGGCTATGTCTTCACCTGATTCTATACCTATCTCCCCCCTACCAATATCTCAAAGAGCTATGGCGGGCGTTGTGTCTGCCGCACCTTATTTGGACGGACTTAATCCCGAACAGCGCGCCGCCGTTGAGGCTATTGATGGGCCGCTTTTGGTTTTAGCCGGAGCGGGGACAGGCAAGACGCGGGTGTTGACCACGCGCTTCACCCATATATTGGCCCAGGGCAAAGCTTGGCCGTCGCAGATATTATGCGTCACTTTCACCAATAAAGCGGCCCGCGAAATGCGCGAACGGGTTAGCGAGCTTATTGGCGAACGGGTTGAAGGCTTGCCCTGGCTCGGGACATTTCATTCGGTCGCCGCCAAAATCCTGCGCATCCACGCCGAACTGGTCGGGCTTAAATCCAGCTTCACCATATTGGATACGGACGATCAGCTCCGGCTCCTCAAACAAATCCTGCGGGCCGAGAACATCGACGAAAAACGCTGGACACCCCGCCACCTTGGCCACTTGATTGATGGTTGGAAAAACAAAGGCAAGACGCCTGAAAAATTATCGTCCGGGGACGGCTACGGTTTTGCGGAGGGACGCGGGGCCAAATTATACCGCATATATCAAAGCCGGCTTAAAGATTTAAATGCGGCGGATTTTGGAGATCTATTGCTCCATAACCTGACCATATTCCAGAAACACCCGGATGTATTAGCCAAATATCACGCCAAGTTTAAATATCTTCTGGTGGACGAGTACCAGGACACTAATGTGGCGCAATATTTGTGGTTACGTCTGTTGGCGCAACGTCCCGATAAAAGCGAACAGAACCTGTGTGTGGTCGGGGATGATGACCAGTCGATTTACGGTTGGCGCGGGGCGGAAGTAGACAATATTTTGCGTTTTGAAACTGATTTTCCCGGCGCGAAAGTGGTGCGTTTGGAACGTAATTACCGTTCGACCGAACATATTTTAGCCGCAGCATCCGGGCTGATTACCGCCAATAAAGACCGGCTCGGCAAAACCTTGTGGACGGACGATAAGGGCGGTGACAAAGTGGTGGTCAGCGGCGTATGGGACGGAGCTGCCGAAGCTCGTGTTATATCGAGCGAGATTGAAAATTGGTTTAGCAAGGGCCGCAAATATAATGATGTGGCGGTGTTGGTACGGGCGTCGCGGCAAATGCGCTCGTTTGAGGAACGCTTTATTGCCCTTGGTCTACCCTACCGGGTTATAGGTGGGCCGCGCTTTTTCGAGCGGGCCGAAATCCGCGATGCCCATGCCTATCTGCGCACGGTTAAATCCGACACGGACGACTTGGCATTTGAGCGTATCGTCAATGTACCCAAGCGCGGCATTGGCGCAGTCACGGTGCAGAAGCTACAAATGGCGGCGCGGGCTATGGGTGTATCTTTGGAGGCGGCGACACGGCAGCTTGTAAAAACCGACGAGATACGCGGCAAGGCCCGCACGGCTCTGCGCGCCTTTGTGTTAGACATAGACCGCTGGCGGACGGCAGGGGCGGATTTATCCCACACCGAACTGGCCGAGCGGATTTTGGACGAGAGCGGCTATACCGCCATGTGGAAAAGAGCCAGTGGGCGTAATGGGGACCCCAAAGCTGAAGGCAGGTTGGAAAACCTCAAGGAATTGATCCAGGCTATGGGTGAGTTTGACACGCTGGAGGCCTATATGGAACATGTCAGCCTGGTCATGGAGTTGGACACCGGGGCGGCAGATGATGACAAAATTAGCTTGATGACTTTGCACGGATCCAAGGGGCTAGAATTTCCGTTGGTGTTTTTACCGGGCTGGGAAGAAGGTTCGTTCCCGTCGCAAAAGTCTTTGGACGAAAGCGGTATGGCGGGCCTCGAGGAAGAACGCCGCCTGGCTTATGTGGGCATTACGCGCGCCAGAGAACGCGCCGAAATTTATTTTACCGCCAACCGCCAGATTTACGGTCAGTGGCAATCCAGTATTCCGTCACGTTTTATCGATGAACTCCCCGCTGAGCATGTGGAGGTCAAGTCAGACACCGGGTATTTTGGTGGCGAGAATAATATGGCAGGCGGTTATACGGGTGTATCGGAAAGCTTTGTTGACAGCTTTGACGCAAGCTATACCAAACCCCGCTCACCCGGTTGGAATCGTTACCAACAAAACCAAAACAAAACCATAGACGGTTCCGCCACCCGTAAACCAACGCGCAAACCAAGTTCAAATTTCAAAACGGGTGAGCGCATATTCCACCAAAAATTCGGCTATGGCCATATCACCAATGTTAGCGGTAATAAATTGAGCGTCGCGTTTGAAAAAGCCGGAGATAAAAAAGTCCTGGACGGTTTTGTTGAGCGGGTTTGAGGCCCCCTTTATCCCATACGTTTGACACCTCCGGTTTTGTCGCGGGCATAGACGGTAATGTTGGCCTGTTTGGCTTTCTCCAGAGCCAGGGTGGTCGGGCCGGATAGGGACAGGATTGCCGGGAGTTTGGCGCGGGCGGCTTTGTCTATGATCTCATATGAACAGCGGGACGACATGAGCAAAAACCCGCTCGCCCGCGCAGCAGTTTTTATGTTCGCATGCACTACCGCGCCAATGAGTTTATCCAGGGCGTTGTGACGCCCGATGTCCTCGCGCAAGCATTGGACGACGCCCACCTTGTTTACCCACGCCGCACCGTGAACACTTTTGCTGCGCTGGTTGAGTTTTTGCAAAGCGGCAAAATTGGCCATAGCGGTTTCCAGTGCGAATTTTTTGATGGAAACTGGTTTGGCCGCAACTGGTTTGAGCGGTGCAAATAATGCATCCGCATTGTCCAACCCGCATATTCCGCACCCGGCAGTGCCGACAAGATTACGGCGGCTCGTGCGGAGATCGAGGCGTTCCAGTCGCTTTGCACCGATTTTGAAATGCAGCTCTATACCTTTGTCCAAATGGCGGATTTCAAGGCTCTCTATATCCTCGGCCCTATCGATAATACGCTCGCTTAAAGAAAACCCGAGGGCGAAGTCGGCCATGTCGGCGGGCGTGGCCAACATGACAGCGTAATTTCTACGGTTATAGATAAAGGCGACCGGGGTCTCGGCGGGGATATGCCAGACGCCTTCTTTAGGGGTGTCGAGAGAAGTGACCCTGTGCTCGTTGTCGGGTAGGGGCGGTTTGCCGATGACTGTCACTTTGAACATTACTCGGCGGGTTCTGCGATGATTTGGCGAGATGTTTTCGAGGTTGTTCCCAAATCCCGTTGCCAGTCAGATTTGTGATTGGTCGGGACTATATTTACGGCGGTGACTTTATATTCCGGACACTCAGTAGCCCAGTCGGAATTTTCAGTCGTCACGATATTGGCACCGCTTTCGGGGTGGTGAAATGTAGTATAAACCACACCCGGCGTCATGCGCTCAGAGATTCTGGCCCGCAAGCTAGTTTCGCCCTTGCGACTTTTAATGCTGGCCCAAGCCCCGTGTTGAATACCGTAAGTTTCAGCGTCGGACGGGTGAATTTCAAGGAAATCTTCCCCGGCCCATTGGTTGTTATCCGTGCGCCGGGTTTGGGCGCCGACATTATATTGGCTGAGAATCCGACCCGTGGTCAGGATTAACGGGTAGCGGCGATTAGTGCGCTCGGTTGTCGGGATGTATTCGGTTAAGACAAATTTGCCCTTGCCGTGGGTGAAGCTGTCTACGTGCATGATCTCGGCTCCGTCCGGGAACTGGTCGTTAAATGGCCACTGTATAGACCCGCGCTTGTCCAGCTCGGCAAAACTGACATTGGCAAATATGGGTGTGAGCTCGGCAATTTCGTCCCAAATCTCGGACGCGCTTTCGTGGCCCATATCATACCCCATTGCCCGGCCTAAATCCTGGGTAACTTGCCATTCATCTTTGCCGGTCGGGGATACGCATACGGGCCGTACCCGGCCTATACGCCGCTCGGCATTGATGAAAGTCCCGTCCTTTTCCAAAAACGATGTGCCGGGCAAAAACACATGGGCAAAGCGGGCAGTCTCGTTGAGGAATAAATCCTGGACAATGAGAATATCCAACGACCGCAAAGCGGCTTCCACATGATGGGTGTCGGGGTCTGATTGGGCCACGTCTTCGCCTTGAATATACATGCCTTTGTAGGTGCCCGCCGCGGCTTCATTGAACATATTGGGAATGCGAAGACCGGGTACAGGGTCAAGCTTGCGACCCCATTTGTCTTCGAATAAAGCGCGGGTAGCGGTGTCACTAACATCGCGGTAACCGGAAAATTGGTGCGGGAACGAACCCATATCGCACGAGCCTTGCACATTGTTTTGTCCGCGCATGGGATTAACGCCAACACCCGGTCTACCGATATTGCCGGTAATCATAGCCAAATTGGCCATAGCCATGACCATGGTCGAGCCTTGGGAGTGTTCGGTGACACCGAGCCCGTAATAAATCGCCGCGTTGCCGCCTGTGGCATAAAGACGGGCTGCGGCGCGAATTTCATCTGCGCTAACACCCGTAATCTTCGACATAACATCCGGCGCATTGATCGGGTTTTTGATGAAATCCAACCAGTCGTCCAAGGATTTTTTATCACAACGAGTCTGGGCAAAGCCCTTGTCGATCAGCCTTTCTGTAACAATCACATGGGCCATAGCATTGATCAATGCCACATTGGTGCCGGGTGTCAGGGCCAAATGATATTCGGCTTTGATATGTGGGGACTTGACCAAATCTATAGCACGCGGATCGGCGACAATCAACTTGGCCCGCTTGCCATTATTTTGTCTGAGACGTCGTTTCATTTGTGCGCCAAAAACCGGGTGAGCATCGGTGGGGTTAGTTCCAATGACCAAAATGACATCCGCGGCCAGGACGCTATCAAAGTTTTGGGTGCCAGCGCTTTCTCCAAATGTTTGCATCAGGCCGTATCCGGTTGGCGAATGGCAAACTCTTGCACAAGTATCCACATTGTTATTGCCAAACCCGGCGCGGATCAGTTTCATCACAAGCCAGACTTCTTCATTGGTACAGCGCGATGATGTAATACCGCCGATAGATTTCACCCCGTATTTGTTTTGGGTGGTTTTTAACTGCGCTGCGGCAAATTCAAGGGCAGTATCCCAACCCACCTCGCGCCACGGTTCGTCAATAGTCTCTCGGATCATCGGTTTGGTGATGCGGTCTTGATGGCTTGCATAGGTATAGGCGAAGCGGCCTTTGACACAGGCATGGCCATGATTTGCCTTGCCGTCCTTGAGCGGCACCATGCGCACAATTTCTTCGCCTTTAAGTTCAACCTTGAATGAACAGCCAACCCCGCAATAAGCGCAAGTGGTGAGAACCGTTCTGTCGGGTTGGCCCCGTTCCAGTACGGTATTTTCAACCAGGGCGTTGGTCGGGCAAGCTTCCACACAAGCCCCGCAAGAAACGCATTCACTATCAAAAAACCCTTCCGCCATTCCGGCAACAACTTTGGAGTTTGCCCCGCGTCCTTCTATGGTTAGCGCGAATGAACCTTGTACTTCATCGCAAGCCCGCACACAGCGCGAGCAGACAATACAAGCGGCAGGGTCAAAGGTGAAATAGGGATTGGTGATGTCCTTTTCGGTGGCCTGCGGACAGACATCATAGGGGTTTTCGCTTAGCCCCAAATCTTTGGCTAATGTAACAAGCGCTGGGTCATTACCCGTATCCGACAGATACAACGCCATCACGCCTTTGCGTAATTTATGTAGTTTTTCAGATTGTGTGACCACCGCCATACCGTCGTCCACAGGCGTGGTGCAGGATGCGGGTGTACCTTTGCGGCCCTCGATTTCCACCAGACACAAGCGGCACGAGCCAAAGGCTGCCAAACTATCGGTGGCACACAATTTGGGAATGTCTATGCCTGCCAGCTCTGCCGCCCGCATAACGGACGTGCCTGCGGGGACGCTTATGCTTTGGTCGTCAATATCAAGGCGGACAACATCGCCGGACACAGAAACCGGAGTGCCAAAATCTTTCTCAATCAACAAAACCATTTATGCCTCAAAATCTTCCGGGAAATGCTTAATGGCACTTTGCACCGGCATGGGCGTTAAACCGCCCATAGCACATAATGATCCCTCCGTCATCAATTTGCAAATATCGTCCAACAATGCCATATTTTTCGCCACCTCTTCACCGGCAATGATTTTGTCTAGCGTCTCTTTGCCGCGCACCGAGCCAATGCGGCACGGCGTGCATTTACCGCAACTCTCGACCTCACAAAATTTCATGGCGAAGCGGGCTTATTTGGCCATGTCCACACCTTCGCCGAACACAACAATACCGCCGTGACCAAGCATGGCGCCGGCCTCTATCAATGTCTCATAATCCATTTCCACATCAAACCCCGAGGACGGAATATAAGCCCCGAGTGGCCCGCCCGCCTGTACGGTGCGCACAGCTTTACCGGAGTGCGTCCCGTTGCCGAAACCCTCAACCAGTTCGCGCAACGAGATCCCGAAGGCTTTTTCCACCAGACCGCCGCGTTTAATATCGCCGCCCAATTGAAATGGTTGGGTGCCGCGTGAACGGCCTTGACCAAAATCACGGTAATATTCTGCGCCCTTGTCCATAATGGTCGGGACACTGGCCAACGTCAGGACATTATTGATGATGGTCGGCATGGCAAACAGGCCCTCTATGGCCGGGAGCGGCGGCTTGACCTTGACCTGGCCGCGCTTGCCTTCGATGCTTTCCAGCATGGAAGTTTCCTCGCCGCAAATATAAGCGCCCGCACCCTTGCGAATAATAATATCAAATGTCTTGTCGCTACCGGCAAGCAGGTCTGCGTTTTGCCAAATCTCAACGGCCTTGCCCATTGTTTTGATGGCACGGGGCTATTCTGAGCGGATATAAATATATCCAGTGTCTGCCCCCACGGCCAGTCCGGCAATCACCATACCTTCAAGCAGGCAGAACGGATCACCCTCCATCAACATCCGGTCAGCAAATGTGCCGCTATCGCCTTCGTCGGCATTGGCGCAGATATATTTTTGATCTGCGGATGCATCTAAGGCCGTTTTCCATTTTATGCCCGTAGGAAATCCGGCTCCGCCGCGCCCGCGCAGGCCCGATTTTGTCACCACCTCGACAATTTCTCCGGTGGACATGGCCAAAGTTTTTCGCAGTCCGGCCAGACCTCCATAGGTTTCATAGTCTTGAAGGCTAAGGGGGTCAGTTATGCCGCACCGGGCAAAGGTCAGGCGTTCTTGATTGGCAAAATAAGGGATTTCTTCGGTTAACCCATGTCCAAGTTCATGGTCTTGGCCGCTCAAAAACCCTGCGTCAAACAGGCCGGAGATATCTTCAGGTGCAATTGGCCCGTAAGCCGTCCTACCTTTATTCGTCTGCACTTCTACTAATGGTTCTAGCCACAACATGCCGCGAGAACCATTGCGAATTATCCGTATATCAATTTTGCGCCGTAGGGCTTCACGGACAAGCTCATTTGCGACATCGTCCGCACCCACCGAAATGGCGGCTGCGTCACACGGTACATATATGGTTGTTTGGCCGTTCATGACCTGTTCATTTGTTTTAACACCAGATCAAACTTCTTTGGCGTAACACGCCCGTGTAAATCATCCCCGACCAACACGGCGGGCCCAAGGGCGCAATTCCCCAAGCAATAAACGTTATGAATATCGACGTCCGGATTTTTTTGTGCGTACTTGGCCAAATCTTCACCGCCTACCGCCTGACAGGCTTCGGCGCGGCAAATTTTCACGCATATTTTCGCAGTGGCCCCTTGCGGTGGTTCACACCTGAAATCATCATAAAAACTGACGACGCCGTGAATGTCCGCCCGTGAAATATTTAATACACTGGCAATTTCGGTCAAAGTGTCTTTGGCAAGATACCCAATTCCGTTTTGCGCTTCATGTAAAATTTCGAGCAAAGCATCCGGTTGATTATCATAACCTGCACAAATATTGCGGATGTAGTTTTTATCTTCGGATTTACAGGCCATACAATTATTATGCTCTATTTATCGCCAAAGGCCAAGCGGCTAATCTTCCTTTAATCCTCCTTTAATTTTCCTTGCGGGTTTCCAATGTCCCTACCGCACTGCTTACATTGGAAAATCCGTCCGCTTTTAATCTTGCCACCAGATCAGCGCATATATCTGCCGCTATAGACGGGCCAGCATAAACCATGGCCGAGTAAAGCTGCACGGCACTGGCGCCGGCGCGTATTTTTATATAGGCATCGCCGCCATTGGCAATGCCGCCAACTCCAATCAGCGGTATATGCCCGCCGCTAGCTGCGTAAAACGCCGCCAAAATTCCGGTTGAGGGCCGCATGAGCGGCGCACCTGACAAGCCGCCCGTTTCGGTTTTATGGGCGCTTTTCAAATGTTTGGGCCTTGCGGTGGTGGTGTTGGATATAATAATACCGCTCATACCGTAGGTGCGCGCTTGTTCAGTAATGCGTTCGATCTGGGCGAAATTCAGATCTGGTGCAACTTTGAGAAATATGGGCGGGGACGGCTGGTCGCCGGTTAAATTTTGGCGGGCTTCGGAAATGCGCCCGAGCAAATCTTCCAATGCGTCACCGCCTTGTAAATCCCTAAGACCCGGCGTGTTGGGCGAGGACACATTGATGGTAAAATAATCCGCACACCCCCATAAGGCCGCCAAACCAGTAATATAATCTGCTGCCCGGTCGTCGCTGTTTTTATTAGCACCCAGATTGGCCCCGACAATGCCGGGCGCCCCTTGTCGCGCTTTCAAGTTTTTGGCGAAACTATCAAGCCCTTTATTGTTGAACCCCATGCGGTTGATAATGGCCTGGTCTTCAGGCAAGCGAAACAGGCGCGGCTTGGCATTGCCCGCTTGTGGTAAGGGTGTGACACTGCCGCACTCAACAAACCCGAACCCGGCAGCCAACATGGCGTCTGGCACCTGTGCGTCCTTGTCAAACCCTGCGGCTAGACCTATGGGGTTTGGTAAAGACAAGCCGGCCAGTTCGGTTTTCAAGGTTTTATACTCAAAATCGTGTTTTGGCCCCAACCCAAGGGAGAGCGCCCGCAGCGCTGCATTGTGCGCCGTTTCCGGCGGCAGGGTTTTTACTAGCCCTGTGGCTAGCCGATACAAAATACTCATAAAAACATTTCCGTGCGAATCCATTGGGCTTATCAAACGCCCGAGCGGTGGATTTAGCAAGATATTTGTGAATTATAAGCGGCCAGTTATATGTTGACCTGAGCCGCGCCACTTGCCAAAACGGGCGCTCATGACTGGATATGGATATGGCGGATTTAGAAACACTTAAAACAAAATACAGGCAGGCAATTGCGCAGGCAGATAACCTCGGCGCGCTTGATGCTGTGCGGGTGGCGGCTTTGGGCAAAAAGGTGAGGTGAGCTTGCAAATGCGCACGCTTGGCCAAATGAGTGTTGAGCAAAAAAAGGTGATGGGGCCGGCGCTGAACAGCCTCAAGAATGAGCTAGCCGCTTTGGTGGAAACCCGCAAAACTGTGTTGGAGGGCGCGGCTTTAAACGCGGCTTTGGCGTCTGAGACCCTTGATATGTCTTTGCCCGTTCGGGCGGATACGGGTACATTACACCCGGTGATGCAGGTGATGGAAGAAATGGCGGTTATTTTCGCCGACCAAGGTTTTGCCGTCGCCGAAGGGCCGGACATCGAAGACGATTTTCATAACTTCACGGCGCTCAATTTCCCGCCCGGACATCCGGCGCGCGACATGCACGACACGTTCTTTTTGAAGCCGGACGAAAACGGCGACAAGATGGTTTTGCGCACCCATACTTCGCCCGTGCAAATCCGCACCATGATGAGCCAAAAACCACCGATCCGCATTATTATTCCAGGGCGGACTTACCGTTGTGACAGTGACCAGACCCACACACCGATGTTCCATCAAGTCGAAGGTTTAGTGATCGACAAGGCCACCCATATGGGGCATCTGAAAGGCTGTTTGATGGATTTCATGTCGGCGTTTTTCGAGACCGATGTGGATGTGCGGTTCCGCCCGCACCATTTTCCGTTCACCGAACCGAGCGCCGAAATGGATGTGCGCTATGAGCGGGTCGGGGACGAAATCCGCATTGGCCAAGGTGACAAGTGGATGGAAATCCTCGGCTGCGGCATGGTGCATCCAAATGTGCTGAAAAATTGCGGCCTAGATCCGGACGAATACCAAGGCTTCGCCTTCGGCATGGGCGTAGACCGCCTCGCCATGCTAAAATACGGCATGCCGGATTTAAGGGACATGTTCGCGGGCGATGGTAGGTGGCTAAGTCATTATGGATTTAGCCCGCTGTTGCAAGCGAATTTGGCAACGGGGTTAAGCTGATGGTTAGTTGGTTGAATTCGCCTATGCGCGACGAACTTAGAGATATGTGGAACACCTATGACCCAATAGGTGTATATCATTTTGCAGATAATAAAGCTGAATGGTCACAAGATGAATATGATGGCTATCATGGCATTACACTCAAATTATTAGAGGGCAAAGCTGACCATCATAAATTTTTCAAACACCTAAAACAGATTGTCACTGTTAACATGGGCATCACGTGGAACGAACAACTGGAAGCACATACAAACACCTTTATTGAAGGTTTAAGTAATTGGTTCGCAAAAGGCGAGCACTGGACGAAACAATGAAATTCACTTTAAGTTGGCTCAAAGAACATCTCAATGCGGACGCCACCATCGACGAGGTTGTTGAGGCTATGACCCTTGCGGGTTTGGAGGTTGAGGGGGTTGAGAACCCGGCTGAGAGGTTGGCAGCGTTTTCTATTGCCAAAGTTGTTTCGGCCGAGAAACATCCTGATGCAGACCGTCTCAAGGTTTGTCAGGTGGAAACTCGCGACGGGTTGAAACAAATTGTCTGCGGGGCGCCCAATGCGCGGGCCGGGATGACCGTGGCATTTGCGCCCCTTGGTGCGTATATTCCGGGGCTGGATTTCTCGCTGGATAAAAAGCCGCGTAAAATTCGCGGGGTGGAAAGCTCCGGCATGATGTGCTCATCCAAAGAACTTGAAATGGGCGATGACCACGCGGGCATCATGGATTTAGACGATAGTTTCGAGATGGGTATGTCGCTCGCCGATGCGCTTGACCTCAATGGTCCGGTAATTGATTTTGAAGTGACGCCCAACCGTCCCGACTGGCTCGGCGTTGATAATATTGCGCGGGATTTGGCCGCCACCGGGCTTGGCCCCTGGATTACGCCCGCCGTAAAACCCGTGAAGGGCAGCTTCCCTTGTCCGGTAAAAATCGAGACAGATGCGCCGGACGCTTGTCCCGTCTTTGCGGGCCGGGTTATTAGCGGCCTTAAAAACGGGCCGTCGCCTGAGTGGTTGCAGACGCGGCTCAAGGCCATTGGCTTGCGGCCAATTTCTGCTCTGGTGGATATTACCAATCTCATTTCCTATGACCGCGCCCGGCCTTTGCATGTTTATGATGTGGCCAAACTTAGCGGCACCATCCGCGCGCGTCTTGGTACGGGGGAAACTTTCGAAGCATTGGACGATAAAGAATACACATGCTCGACCGACATGTGCGTGATTGCCGATGATGCCCGCGTGCTGGGTCTTGGTGGGGTCATGGGCGGTACATATTCCGGTGTCACCGCAGAGACCACGGATGTGTTTATAGAGAGCGCCTATTTCGACCCCCTGCGCACACGGCGCACGGGCCGGGCTACGGGCATTACGTCCGACGCCAAATACCGGTTCGAGCGCGGGGTTGATACCGGGTTTGTACTGGGCGGGCTGGAGATGGCCACTGGGTTGGTGCTAGATTTATGCGGCGGGGAAGCGTCCGAGATTTATGTGGCGGGCGCAGTGCCTGCCGCGCCTGCACCGATTGAATTTGATCCGGCGCTCAACAAGCGTCTGACCGGGTTTGATTTGTCCGACAAAGACATGATTTCTATTTTAGAAACACTTGGCTTTGGCGTTAAGAGCGGAAAAATATGGACGGTCAGCGTGCCGAGCCACCGCCGTGATTGCACGATGGGTGCGGACCTAGTCGAAGAAATTGCCCGCATTCACGGCCTGCACAACATGGTGGCCGAGAGCCTACCCGTGCCGAGTGGTCGCAGAGAGCCGTTAGCCACAGATGTGCAAAACAAAATCCGCAAGGCGCGGCGGGCTTTGGCGGGCCAAGGCCTCTCCGAAGCCGTCACCTGGTCATTTGTGGCCCAAGCGCAAGCCGAATTGTTTGGCGGCGGAGATGAAAGCTTGCAACTTGATAACCCCATATCGCCAGAACTTTCCACCATGCGTCCAAGCGCACTTATCCATTTGTTGCTGGCCGGGCAAAAATCCGCCGACAAAGGTTATACGGGCGCGGCGCTTTTTGAAGCTGGCCCCACATATCAAAGCCCAAAACCTGATGGTCAAAGCCCAACTATTGCCGGGATGCGCCGAACGGAAACCACCCGTCACTGGCAAGGCAATGTAGCCCCGGACGCTTTCACCGCCAAAGCAGACGCCGTGAGCGCTTTGAAGGCTATGGGTGCGAAAATTGACACTTTGCAGACCGCAAAACCCACTGGCGCATATTGGCATCCGGGCCGCTCGGGTCGTTTGCAAATGGGGCCGAAAAATGTGTTGGCGGACTTTGGCGAACTGCATCCAGGCGTGCTTAAAGCTATGGGGATTGAAGGCCGAGTTTGTGCCTTTGAAATTTGGCCCGCCAATATTCCGCCTACGCGCAAGAAAAGCAAAACTAAGGGTGCGCTCGCACTTTCGGATTTGATGCCCGTGCATCGGGATTTCGCCTTCATCGTCTCTGAGGATACCCCTGCGGACAAGTTGTTACGCGCCGTAAAAGGGGCCGATAAAGCCCTGATTACGGACGTGATCCTGTTTGATGTTTATCGGGGCAAAGGCGTGGAAATCGGTTATAACTCCCTGGCTCTCGATGTCACTTTGTCCCCTAAAATCGAAACCCTGACCGACAAGGACATAGAAACCGTAAGCGCAAAAATTATCGCGCAAGCTGGTAAGATAGGTGCGGTTTTGCGAGGGTAGTAGGTTAGAACTAATACTTATTCGGAAAATACTCTTTACCTGCGATCCATAAGTAAATATCAATTTGGCGAAGAGACACGCCCTTTAAGCTATAGTAATTTTTAAAATCCTCTATTACCTGCAAAAACGCTTCATACCGTTTTAGGTCTGCTTTGATAAAGTCAGAGAACTTGTCGCGTCTTTTGAAATACATGAGCATTTTTTCCACATACGAATCGTATATTGGGTATTTTTCCGGCTTATGGTGACTACAATACTTCGTAGCAAAAGAATAGAATCTCCGAGTTTTTCCTCTTATAGTAACCGGAGCAATCTTATCAACTAACCCAATACTACCAAGCTCTAGATCCGAGTCAATTTGGCAGCTTAATATATGTTTTGCGACAGATGTGGTATCAAAAATATTTGTGCTATAAAAATCATTCAGCACACTAACTTTAAGTAAAATGTCTGCTATGGTTTTATTTTCTGGACACAATTTATAGAATAACAAATTCAGAGATTTCTCCTGAAGGACATAGCTCTCAAGGGTTTCCCATGTTTGCAAATAAGTTCTGATTATTTCTATATTAGGACGTGCAGGTAAGGCCATTTGGGAAAGTTTTGGCAAAGCCCTAAAACGGCCAAATACCTTTTTTGCGTTTGTAGGACAAATAGCCTACATTGGCGCCGAGGCGGGCGCCGACGCCTGTGCGAATTGGGGCTAGGGTGATGCCTTCGGCTCTTTGGTAATTAACGCCCATACCGCCGATTAAATAGGCCGAGCCGTCTACACCGGGGAAGCGGCGAAAAATGTAATTAGGGTCTTCAAGACCGTAGACCAGTGTAAACACTTTGGAAGCATTGCCGCCCCAGTCCCAGCCAACGCTCGGCCCGCGCCAATAAATTTTGTGGCTACTTCCGTCTTTCATCCAAAGCGTACCGTCCCCGTAACGCAGCCCGGCAACAAATGCACCGCCGCCTTCCTGTCCAGTGATATAGCCGACCGGACGGCCTTGCTTGCGGAACAAACGCTCGATCATGGAGCCAGCACTTTCTGCCGTCACGCCCAGATGTGTAGACAATGCGGAGACCAGTTCGGTTTCATTATAGGTTGAACCGGGTGCGGTATTCTGTTGTTGCGCCTCGCGGCTATCCCTGTTTCCGGTCGGGTCGCTTTGGGTTGTCGCACAACCGGAAAGCCCTAAGCCCACGGTGAACAAGAAGGCCAATAGCATGTGGGGCCAATAGCGTGTGTGTGTATTGATTTTCGTTTGCGTCAACATTTTCGTCTCCATAATTATAGGCATTTGCGCTTACCTGCGTTAAACTATGGTTAATAAAAGGCAAAAATACGGCAGGCCTCCATTAATTTTTCCTATGAATTTACGTCCAGATATGTGTAAGAGGGCACAGTTGGCATTTGTGTGTAATATAACAGGAGGACGGCATGTCAGACCCATCTGATTTTACACCCTCATCTGATTTCACAGACATACCTGCTGCGTCTTCTGTAGATATTGATATGCAACATGTGTCCGCGCTGCGCGCCGCAATTGCGGCAGGGGATGGCTCGGTATTGCGCCGGTTATTGTCAGAAGAACATCCGGCGGAGCTTGCGGACAGGTTCGAGCAATTATCTGCGGACGAGAGGGTTTTGCTAGTTGAGCTGGCGCCAGATGTGATTAGTCCTTCCTTGTTGGCCGAGTTGGAAGACGAGGTAGTGGAAGACATTTTGCCGCTTCTGGAGCCTGGGCAAATTTCCAAGGCTATGGAAGAGCTGGACTCCGATGATGCCATCCAGATTTTTGAAGAATTGCCCAAAAACCGCCGCGCTCAGGTGTTGGCAGATTTGCCGGCACAAGACCGCAAAGAAATTGAAGACGGGTTCGCGTTTGACGGGGAGACCGCCGGGCGGTTGATGCAACGGGAATTTGTCGCTGCACCAGATTTTTGGAGCGTTGGCCAAACCATTGACCATATGCGTATGCAACATAAACAAGGGGCGGGTAATTTACCGGATAAGTTTTTTGATATCTATGTGGTTGACGCCCATTTTCACCCGCTTGGTTATGTCCCGCTATCGACGCTGATGCGTCTGGAAAGTGACCAAATTCTTAGAGATATTATGGACACCAACCTGACCGTGATCAAACCTGATTTGGACCAAGAAGACGTGGCCTATTTGTTTGAAAAATTCGATCTGATTTCGGCGCCGGTACTGGACGCAGATGGGCGTTTGTCCGGCATGATTACCGTAGACGATATTGTCGAGATTATTCAAGACGAACACACCGAAGATATGTTGGCTCTGGCCGGGGTCAATGAAGCCGGGTTGGTGGATACGGTGTGGTCAACCGTAGGTGCGAGAGCGCCGTGGCTCTTTGTTAATTTGCTGACGGCTATTGGCGCGTCTTTGGTCATTGCTTTATTCCAGGACGAAATTGAGCAATTGGTCGCACTGGCGGTCTTGTTGCCAATCGTTGCGTCCATGGGCGGCAATACGGGGACGCAAGCTTTAACCGTTGCCATACGGGCCTTGGCCACCCGCGACTTGACATCGGCCAATAGGATGCGTGTGATCCGCCGCGAAGCCTTGGCGGCACTTGTCAATGGGGTGATTTTTGCTATGGTTCTCGGCGCGATAACACTGGTATGGTTTGGCCAGCCAAAATTGGCACTGGTCATAGGGGCCGCATTAGTGTTTAATCTGTTTTGTGCTGGGCTTGCGGGCATTTTGGTGCCGCTTGGCCTTAAAAAAATTGGGGCAGATCCGGCCGTCGCATCGTCGGTTTTTGTGACCACAGTGACCGATGTTATTGGATTTTTGGCATTTTTGGGTCTGGCGTCTATTTTTCTTTTATAGGTTTGGCTTAAGGATTGCACATAAACACGTAAAATATATTTGTGTCTTGTTTTGAGACAGCTAGGAGCCCTTATGGCGCACAATTATAGTATTTCTGAATTTGGTTTGAAATTGATCAAGGCCTATGAAGGTTTTCGCCCCGTAGCGACCAATCTGGTTTCCGGGCAAAAAGTGATTGGATATGGACATATTTTCATGCCTGGTGACATGGCCATGCTCAACAAGAGACAGGCTGAAGATCTGTTGCAGGTTGATCTTGCGCCCTTTGAAGCTCTGGTTAATTCAAATGTATATGCGCCGTTATCCCAAAGCCAATTTGATGCCTTGGTCTCTTTAAGTTATAACATCGGCGAAGAGGCGTTTCTTAATTCCAGCGTGCTTTACCATCTCAATACGGGGCAGTCCTTGGCTGCCGCTGCCGGTTTTGATGAATGGCGGAAAAGTGTGATTGGGGGTAAGACCTATATTGTTGACGCTTTGGTGCGCCGCCGCACGGCGGAAAAAGCATTATTTTTGCGCCCCGCCACCGGAATTGTAGCCACGCCGCGCCATGAATTACCGCCCATGCGCGTACAAGATGAACAGGGCAAAGATGCAGGCATGGACGTGTTTGAAACAACCAACGCCGCCGGGTTTGTCGGTCAGACACCTTATAGCGTGGGTGATGTTGAAGATGCCAGCATTGCTGATGATGCAGCAGACCGTGTGTTAAACTTAAGCGATGCGGTGGTAGATGAGCCGGAGCCAACTGAAAACAACCTCAGCACTGAATACATAATCGGCAATGAAGAAATAATAACCGGGGAAGTCAATGAGCATAATATATCAGAATATAGCGTCTCTGAGGATGATGCCCCTGAAGATGGTATCTCTGGAGAAAGTTTCACGGAAAACCCGTTAGAAACAGATGAAACCGTATTGTTTATCCAAAGCCTTGTTGACGAAAACAATGCTGCAGATCTGCAAGCGGAAAACCCGGACGATCCTAGTGTAGCGCTAGGCAATGATGCAGGCATAAACGAAACTGATATCATTGATGAAATTTTAGATGAAAATACGTCCCCGATTGCGGTAGCAGCAGCACAGGTTAGTGAACGTCTAGACCGATTGATTGAAGGGGAGCAAAGCGAAGAAAAACCCTCGCCGGACAACGTGGAAAATGATTTGCCGTCTCAAATCAGTGAAGTTCAAACTAGTGAAGTTCAAGATAGCGATATGGCAAGTGACGACACAACTGCAGAAATAAGTGACGAGAGCAAAAAAGAAGCAAGTGATCTGGTAGGTGAAGCCGCGCCTAACCTGCAGGCCCGCCAACATTTTGGCGGCATGAAATTAGTTGAGATGGATATACCGGGCAATATTGATTATAATTTACAGACCCCAGAAACGGAGGGTGTTGAGGCGGAGATTGTTGGAGCGGAAGCGCCTGCAACGGATGCATCTGAAATCAATGAAAACGCGCAAGATAAGCCACTATTTAATCTGGTGACAGAGGATAAGTTGACGGAAAATACAGGTGATTTAGAAGAAGGCTTGCCCGTTCACGACGTTCAACAAGAAGAGCCGGAGCCGATCACGGAATTTTCTGAAACGGCGCAAGACATTCAAAATGATGCTCCGCTGACATTGCAAGACGGGGTAATGCAAGAAGACGCACTGCACGGGGTTGAAGCCCAAAATACCATAGATGTGCAAAAAACTATAGATGAACACGGGGATTTTGTGCCAAGAGAACCCGCGCCCATAGCTGCGTTGCAAAATCCGGCCCCCAATTTGGTCGCAAAGGATAAATCCAAAAACAAAGCCGGGTTCTGGATAGCGCCTGTGATTGGCTTGTTTTTGCTTGGCGGCGGGCTGTGGAAGACTAAATTTTCAACGCCTGTTATTGCAAATGAATGGAATGCTTATATTGCTCCGGTCGCTTTGCTTGTCGGTGGGTTAATCTTGTTCGGCGGCTTGTATTATTTGCTCAAAGCTCTGTTGCCGCGAAATATGGCTAATTAGGCAGCATCCCAAGGCAATAATTAAGCCTTTGTTCAGCATAATTATTGGCGGAATACAAACGGATTAAAGGTAATTTACGTCCGTAGGAGGGTAGCCATATGAGCATTTTTAAAAATTGGACCGACACACATACACGCAAATTTCACAATGACATTTTGTGTGTCAATCATAGTTTAGAATCTACGGGCCTGTTTACGGACGCTGCATTGGCTGAAATGCTCGATAATCACCCGGATCATATGCTCGATGTTTGTACAATGGGTAAAGACAAGATGTACCCGAACAAATTTCGCACCGGAGATTTTCGCGGCTGCGACGGCAAGTCTCTCATCGAAATGGTCAAAGAGGGCAAGCTTTATATCACTGCACGCCGGGCTATGAACTTGCATCCGCAATATAACGAAGTTTTACAGAAAATGTACGCAGCATTGTCCGAGAAAACCGGCAATAAAGAATTTAATGCTAATGGCGGCATTCTCATATCTTCTCCTATCGCCAAAGTACCCTATCACACCGACCGACAACATGTGGTATTGTGGCATATACGCGGCACCAAGCGGGTTTATGTTTACCCTATGGCCAATAAATTCATGTCCGACACCTCCTATGAGGCAGTCGCAACAAATACGTTGTTGGACGATTTACCTTATGAAGACGCCTTTGATGCGGATGCTGCCGTCCTGACCTTAAAGGGCGGGGAGATGGCTTGTTGGCAACTCAACCAGCCGCACCGGGTTGTCAATGAAACATTTTGTGTGTCCATAGCCAGCGAATATTCAGACCGCACAAGTGCGCTGAAAAATTCTGCAATGTACGCACAAGCGGCCATGCGCAGCAGGTTTGGTTCCAACCCCGTTTGGCAAGACACGGCGCCTTCTATACGTTTGGCCAAGGCGGTTGCGGGCAAAGTTTTAAAAAAATCCGGATTGTACAAAACGATAATCACACCCGACTTTGTAACCTTCAAGGTCGATAAATCTGCGCCGGGGTATATTGTGGATATTGAACCTGTTCCCCGCGATTTTTAACAGCTTTCTTATTGCCTGCCGCTCTGTTAAACACAGGTATGACGGTTCACATGATCAAATTATCAGTTGGCACTCAGTCCATTGAAAGCTTGGCGGCTTGGCAAAAAAGTTTGGCCAAACGGCGCGCAGGTGAAAGTCTGCCCGCTTTTGCTGACCATGTCACCCGTATGTCACCAAAAAGACGGGCTGAAATTCTAGAGGGTGGCTCGATCTATTGGGTGATAAAAGGCATTATTCAGTGCCGAAACCCCATAGTGGATTTAGCGCAAACCTTTACCCAAGATGGGCGTAAGGCTTGCCGGATCGTCTTGGCGCCAGAACTTATACCTGTCGTACCAACCCCGAAACGTGCATTTCAAGGGTGGCGTTATTTCAACCCCGAAGACACACCCGCAGATTTATCCAGTATGGGCGCGGAGCAAAACCTGCCCGCTCATATTCGCACTAAACTGGTCGAGTTAGGCGCTTGGTAATCAATTATTGCGTTTGAAATATACATCATGGTGGATGTTGTGAAATGCGAAATAGCCGCGCTTCCCTAGCCAGGTTTCAATTTTTTCTTGGTTTTTTTCCCATAACTCAATTTGTAAAACACATTGATTATTGGTCAGGAAGTTTTCCATGCCCTTAAGCGCCTCCGCTTCATGTCCTTCCACGTCCAACTTGAGAAATGCGCGCTGGCCTTTATCCGTGAATTGGCTGTCAAATGTGCGGATTTCTACCTGCTCGCGGTGTTTAAAATGCCGCTTTGGATTGTTTTTCTCGTCCAAATCTAACGTGGCAGTCCCCGACGAGCTTGCATCAAAGGCGATGCTTAAATTCTCTGCTTTTGCGCCTAGGCCGTAATTATGGGCGGCGGCTTTGGCAGACAATTCGTTAAGTTCAAGATTGGTGACAAGTCTAGAATATGTGCGTGCTACAGGCTCAAAGGCCTCAATACGCTCCAAATCAGGTGCATTTACGCCCAATAATACACTATACAAACCAAAATTGGCACCGCAGTCAAAAAACACTGTTATTTGGTTGCTCGTGATATATTTGCCCGCAAAATCCAGTTGTTCGCGCTCAAAGGGGCGGCCGATCAGCAAACGGTTATCAATCCAGTCATTTGGATATAACTTCCAAACCGCGCCAAGCCTTTTTGCGGTAATCGGTTTCTTGCGCAGCCGTAACAGACGTTTGGCGATGCTGAAATATGGGTTAAATCCTGACATTTATGACCTAAACAATTCTATTAACGAGTGTCCCAATGCCCTCAAGACATATGCTGATTTCGTCCCCCGTTTTAAGCATATGTCCATTTTCCAAACCGCACCCACCGGGCAAAGTTCCGGTGCCGAAAAACTCTCCCGGATAGAGATGCTCTGCGCGGCTGACATGGGCCAGGGCTTCGCCGAGCGTATAGTGCATGCCAGCAGAGGAGACAGAGCTTATTTGCTTTTCGTTAATTGAGACCGTGCCTTTTAACTGGTTGATGCGCGGCAGGATTTCGTCTGGCGTGACAAATTCTGCCGATATGGCATTGGCGAAATGCTTGGATTTTTGCGGCCCAAACCCGCTGGCCATTTCGGGCATTTGCACATCGCGAGCAGAAAAGTCATTAAACACGACAAAGCCGCCAATGGCCGCTTCTGCCTGTTTAGGGGTTGCATTAAAAAGTGGCTTGGCCAGTACAAAGCCAATCTCTAGCTCATAATCTATCAGGTTTGAATAATCCGGCCAGACAATATCTGTTTCGTGGCCGAAAAAATTCATATGCCCGCCCATATAAAAAATCGGTTGTTGATACCACAGCGGTGCAGGTTTTAATTTTGGATGGGCTTTACCCGTCAGTTTTTTGTACATTTGCGTCAGGCGGTAGGCACCTGGCCGATTGGTTTTGGCATAATTGCTGGCGGCATTGATATAGTGCTGCTCATATAGCATGAAATCACGGTAGGATTTTGGGGCAAAGGGCTTGGGGTCACGATCATTGATCTCGGTTTGTCCGGTCGCTTTAAGAAATTGCTTGTAAAGTCCGCCGTTTTTTCGCACAGACCTCCATCCACCGTCCTGCCAAATCTGTAAGCCGTATTTACCGGCATTCAGATATTTCCTAAATTTCATGCCGCTTCAACCTCCAGCCATTTCTGCGGCAAAATGCGTGTGGACACGTTGGTAGAATTCTTGCTGCATCAAGCCTGTACGCCATTTGGTAATGGCTTCATATTGCGCCAAATCAATACCGCACATATCTGCAGGTTCCAGACCGGCTAGCAGATTTATATCGGCGAGCGTGATTTGATCTCCAACCAGATATTCATGTTCTTGTAACCGAGAATTTATCAAGGGAAGATCCCTGCCCAACATGTTTTCCCCGGTTTTGATTGAAGCCTCGTCTGGTGTTTCGCCGATAAGTTGACAGACAATTTTGTTGAAAAATACCCGCGCCATAGCTTGCATAACATGATGGCTGCCCACATCCGCCCATTGATTGACCATAGCTTGTTCTTGCGCGTCTTGGGGGTAGAAGGCGGACGGGCCGGACAGGGCACACAAATATTTATTGATGGCGTCCGATTGGCTCAATTTAAAGCCGCTATCGTCTATGGCCGGAACGCGCCCGGCCGGATTGATCTCAAGATATTCCGGTTTTAGCTGTTCGCCCATTTGTAAATCCACATGCACATATTCGTGGGGCAGGCCAAGATAACTGACACACAACCGCACCTTATTGGTCGGCATAGACATAAAATGACCATAAATTTTCAACATGTTTTTCTCCAAACGCTCTATGATGCTTAAAAACTACATTAGCCTAGTCTTGCGTTTCGACAAGACCCTAAGAGGCTTTCTAAGCATCTGTGTTTTTCGGTAAATTTGCAAAAGTACCGACGCGTTTTTGTGCTCTAGCTTGCATGGCTTCCATCATTTCGGCAGGGTTCAAGAAACTGGCATTCCACGTGGCGATCTGCTCGAGGGCATCTTTGGTGCAGTGGTCTCGGCCGTAAGTGATGGTTTTCTTGCAGCCCATGACGGCCAGAGGGGATTTGCTTGCAATCATTTTGGCAATGTCCATAACACCCGCAAGCATATCGTTCTGGTCTTTATAGACGGTGTTGACCAAGCCGTAATTCTTCGCTTCAATTGTACCCATTTTACGGCCGGTATAGGCAAGCTCTCGGACAATGCCTTCGGGCAGATGGTTGAGAATGCGCGGAAATGTACCAACATCCGCCGTCATGCCCACATCAATTTCGGTGATGGTGAAAAAAGCGTCCTCGGTAGCATAGCGCATATCCGCAGCGGTGACCATATCCACACCCGCTCCGTAGCACCCGCCTTGTACCGCTGCCAATACCGGAATACGGCACTGCTCCAGACTTGAAAATGTGTCTTGCAAATATTTGACTTTATCCAAAAACGCCGCTCCGTAAGCCGGGTGGGTTTTATCAAGACCGTCCGCGACCCCGCCTGCCAACATTGAAATATCAATACCGGCACAAAAAACCGGGCCAGTGGAAGAAATGACAATCACGCGGGCTTTAGCGCCGTTGTCAATTTCGCCGATAGCCTTGGGCAGTTCAGCCCAAAAATCTGCCGCCAGCGCATTGCGCTTTTTGGGGCGGTTTAAGACAATATGGGCGATATTGTTTTCAATGTTGAGCTCGAAACTTTGGTAAGCCATATTGTCCCCTATAGTGTAAATAAATAACCTTGGGACGGATCACTTTTACCGTCCAAAAAATCGTTATAGCATTTGTGCAGCGCCGTGTCGCCGTGTGGCTTGCTCATATGCAGCACGTGCTTGGCACTGTCGCAAAACGGCAACCAGCTAGTGGAGAGTTTTTTGGCAAACCCGGCACCGCCCCATTCTGTAATGCGTTTCTTAGCTTGGTCGGGCGCGAAGAACATAATGGGCGGCGCGCCCTTATGGGTTTTGGGCGGCGGTGCACCTTGCCAGTGTGATTTACCAACCATGCAGTTATAGACCAGGTTTTCACCGAATTGTTCATAGAGCATAGCATTCACTTCACCGTTTCCGGCCATGTCTATGAGCGCCGTTTTTTTGTTAGCATCTAGGCCCATAATATTGTCATAACTTTCTACGAAATCGTAAAATCCAGTGCTGGCGGTAAACGCCATATTGCCGCTTGACGTAAGACCAACGGTTTTGACCGCATTTCTTTGTTTTAAGCAAAAACCTGTGCCGAGTGCGGTTTTGGATGAAGCGCTAAGCAGGATTATTTGTTCGGCGCCAAAGCAATCATTGGCAGCAAAAAAATCATCAATTAGAAACGATGTGGTAAACAATGGGCGCAAAACCGGCTGTAAATCATCTAGCTTTGGATCAAATGATGGATCGTTGCCGGTCAAAGTATATGTGTTGTAAATGGGGTGTAAGGGGGCGCGGTGATCCGCCCCGTCTTGAAAACCGAGAGCGGATAATTTTACGGGCTTTATATCCATGCTTTTGGCAATCGGAAAAAATCCGTAAATTCGGGTGCCAACCACAATGTCCGTGCATTTGCTCGCCGTCACAACTCCGTAGCCCCAAACTGGCATGCGGCCAAAATTTTCGGCCTCAATGCCGTAAGCTTTCGGGTCGAAAAATTTCCAATACCCAATCATATCCCCGGTGACCATATAGGTGATATTGTTGGCGGTCAGGGCAAAGGGGCCAATATCTACCCGGATATGGTGGTCGGCAAGCTCGCTTTCTTGCAGCTTAACCAATTTGGTATTGCGAAAATCATTGCGGTTGACCAATAAAGTCTGGTTCATGCCTAATAGCCTTTCATGATTTTGGTCGGTGAGCGCTCAAACACCTCGTCTGGGACAAAGAAATCTCCGGCCAGAGGGCCGGCGTACCCCGGCGCGTATTTGGCAAAATCTGTCACACCCTCCGCCCTGAGCAATTCTTCGTCTATAACAAAATTGCCGGTAAAAATTGCCGGGTCTTTGCACATCATAATATGGGCCGTGTCCGAGAGTATATCTGGCGTGCGGCTTAATTTGGCCATTTGGTCGCCGCCCAATACATTGCGCACGGCGGCGGTATCAATGGCGGTCAAAGGCCATAGGGAATTAACCCCAATGTTAAATTGTTTAAACTCCTCGGCCATGCCCAAAGTACACATGGACATGCCGTATTTAGACATAGTGTAGGCGGTGTGGTTTTTGAACCATTTTGGCGACATGTCGAGGGGCGGTGATAAATTGATGATATGGGCATGGTGGGAAACCTTTAAGTAAGGCAGGCACAGCTTGGACATTAAAAACGTACCGCGGGCATTGACCTCGTTCATCAAATCATAACGTTTCATGTTTGTGGCTTCGGTTCCGGTAAGGGCGATAGCGCTGGCATTGTTGACGCATATGTCAATACCGCCAAATGTATCGACGGTTTTATCAATGGCGGCGGCGACCATATCCTCACTGCGCACATCACAAATCAGGGGCAGGGCTTTACCGCCCAACCCTTCTATTTCCTCGGCGGCGGTATAAATCGTGCCGGGCAATTTCGGGTGGGGCGCCGCCGTTTTGGCCGCAATGGCCACATTGGCCCCGTCCTTGGCCGCCCGCAAGGCGATGGCCAAACCAATGCCCCGCGAACCGCCTGACATGAAGATGGTTTTGCCTTTAAGATTTTTTATATCCGCCATTTGCGCTCTCCGGAAAAATTGCTATGCTAGGGTCTGATACTCGGCACTATAACCATTATGCAATTGGTTGCATAATAAATTTTGGGAAAATTATGGCAGGTTTTAATGGCATTAGCTGAAGCAATTTTGGTTTGCCTAACCGATCGCCCCATGAGCGGCTATGATCTGGCCAAGACCTTTGATGCCAGTATCGGGTTTTTCTGGCGCGCTTCACACCAACAAGTATACCGCGAGTTGGCGCGGCTACGCGACAAAGGCTTGGTGGAAAGCAAGGAGATTGAACAAAGCGGCAGACCCAACCGGATTGTCCACACCATCACCGAAGCGGGCGAACAGGTCGTCCATGCCTGGTCGCTTAAACCGTGCCGCATGCCTTCGGTCAAGGACGAATTACTAGTCAAGCTATATGCGCTTGAGCATGTGGACTTGCCGGTTTTGCGCGAACAATTAGAGCTACGCACGGACCAGCACCGGGCTAAATTCACGGCATATTTGCGGATCAAGGAAAAATTTTACGACGGTAAAACCCTGTCCCGCGCCCAAAAAGGCAAATTAATCGCCCTAACCATGGGCATCAGCAATGAACGCGAAATTATCAAAGCCTTGGAGCAGGCGGTTAAATCATTGGGACAAATTGATGAGTGAGATGGATAAAACTGCAAGAAAAAACCCGATGGTAAAATGGTTTTGGATACATTTAATTGTCGTGGTGGCCCTGATTGCCGGAATGTTTATCCTGACAAAAATGTCCAGGGAGCGCGCAGGCGGTGCAGATACGGTCGTGTATATTGTTCGCCACGCCGAAAAAATTACCGGAGAAAATGCAGGCCGTGACCCGGCACTTACGGACGCGGGGCAAAACCGGGCGTTGGTTTTGGCCGAAATATTACGCAGTGAAAACATCTCCCATGTCTATTCCAGTGATTATATCCGAACCCGCGACACGGCAGCCCCGACGGCGAAAAATGCAAGCGTTTTGGTGGGTCTTTATGACCCACGTGATTTGCGCGCTTTGGCCGAGCGTATCAAGCAACAAGGCGGGCGTTATCTGGTTGTTGGACATTCCAACACTATCCGCGAAACTGCGCAGGCTTTAGGGGCCAGCATCACCGATGCGCCCGTTTATGAGAAAAGCGAATATGATCGGCTCTACCGGGTGACACTAAACCAAGACGGGCAAACAACCATGCGCCTTCGCCGCTATGGGCAGCGTTATACCCCGGATAATAAATGAAAACGACAGTGAGCAGTAGTGTAAGTTTTCGCATTTTTTGACGAGCATTGCCGTGAGCATTGCCGCCGTGGCCTTCAATGCATTTGCCGTTGATGACAGTGATGCAGTTCCGCTCCAACGGCCCCCTGCGGTCATGCCCGGCAATGCCGTGCATAGTGGATATTGCAATATTTCCTTTGATCTGACTAAGGCCGGGAACCCAATAAATATCAAGGCGATAATGTGTACGGATAATTTGTTTGAACAAAGTGCGGTGAGGTCTGTTGGAAAATGGACATATACGCCGAAAATAAAGAACGGTAAACCAGTGCCGCGCAAAGCAATAGAAACAAGAGTGATCTTCATTCTTTCGGATGAACGCGGCAACGAGATACCCGAAACAGACCCTGTTGATGAAGACAGGTTTGTCTATGATGGCAACAAGACCAAAGGCAAGATTGTTTATCAAATGCCGCCCTATAATGGTCGTCCGGACAAGGGTGAGAAATCAGAATATTGCTGTATGGCCTATTCCGTTAGCCAAATTGGAACGCCGTTTAATGTCATAGCGGAAAATTGTAGCCGTAAGGGTTTTTCCGCCCCTTCGGATGAATTGATCCGCATGTGGGTGTATGCGCCCGTCAAGAAAAACGGCATACCCGTTTCGTCAGGAAATTATACCCAAGTTATGTATTTTGCCCATCGCCCAAGAGCTTTCTTGCGTGATCCACACGGTTATACCCCAATTCCTGGTACGCCAGACGACACGGCAAGAACATGCCGGATAAGCAGCTAGTGTCTGTGGGCATTTAGGACAACGAAACCTGTACAAGCGTCCATAAAAAGAAAATTCCGTTGGCGGCCAATGTGCAAACCACCGCAAAAGCTCCAAGGTCTTTGGCGTGTTTTCCCGTGGGCGAAATTTCAGGAGATATGCGGTCTATGATCACTTCAATGGCCGTGTTTAGGGCTTCGGCGGTCAAGAGCAGCAAAAATAAAACCGTACTGATTAAATAATTGACCGCAGACACCCCCAGAACAAAATATGCAACCAATACCAACAGGAATAAAATCGCTTCAATCTTGGCGGCCAACTCGGCTTTGAACATATATAAAAACCCGGCGAAAGAATGGCGCGATGTATTGCCCAATTGGTAAAAAAATAAACCAAATGGCCCCAACCCCTTGGCGCGACGCGCTTTTACTTTATTATATTTTGTTTCAGTTTCAATTTTCATATATTATCACTTTAACAATGCGGCGCGAAAGGTCTATTGTTTAATTCTATGAATACAAATTGGAAATTTTGGATAGACCGGGGCGGGACATTCACTGATATAGTGGCATGTGACCCGCGTGGGTGTATCCGCACTAAAAAACTGTTGTCTGAAAACCCTGAAAATTACCAAGATGCGGCGCTTGAGGGTATGCGGCAATTTTTGGATGTGCCTAAACATGCCCCGCTTCCCGGAGACAAAATCGCTAGCGTTAAAATGGGTACAACCGTGGCCACCAATGCTTTGCTAGAGCGGGCCGGGACACCAACCGCTTTGGCCATTACGGCGGGGTTGCGAGATGCGCTCGAAATTGGCTATCAGGCGCGGGCCGATATTTTTGCGCTTAACATCATAAAACCCGCCCCGCTTTATGATGCGCTGGTCGAGATAGACGAAAGGCTTGACGCCCAGGGCGGTGTGATTACCACACCCGATATGGAGCAAGCGCGTAAAGGTTTGCAAGCACTTTATGATGATGGCTACAGAGCTTTGGCGATTGTATTTCTGCATGCTTACCGCAATCCAGACCACGAAAAGCGGATCGCAAAACTGGCGAAAAAAATAGGCTTTAGCCAGATTTCGACTAGCGCCGAGGCCAGTCCCTTGGTCAAGATGATAGCCCGCGGACGCACGGCGGTGGTGGATGCTTATCTGTCTCCAATACTTCGCGGTTATATAGACCGTGTGGCGGATGCTTTGGAGGGGGTGGGCGAATTATTGTTCATGCAGTCTTCTGGCGGGCTTGCGGATGCGAGCAATTTTTACGGGCGTAATGCCGTGCTGTCCGGGCCTGCGGGCGGGGTGGTCGGGGCGGTGCGCACGGCCAGTAGCGCCGGGTTTGACAAAATAATTGGTTTTGATATGGGCGGGACATCTACGGATGTCTGCCATTATGCGGGCCGTTATGAGCGGTGCCAAGAGGCCGAAATTGCGGGCGTGCGTATGCGCGCCCCTATGTTGGAGATCCACACAGTTGCGGCGGGCGGCGGCTCTATACTTGCATTTGACGGGAGCCGGTTTTTGGCAGGCCCGGCGTCTGCGGGGGCCAATCCGGGGCCGGCGGCATACAGGCGCGGCGGGCCGATCACTGTTACCGATATAAATGTTGCCCTTGGTAAATTACGGCCCGAGCATTTTCCTGCGATTTTCGGGCCAAAGCAAGATGAAGCTTTGGACATATGTGCGGCTCGCGACAGCTTTGCCAGTATAGCGGAAGAAACCGGCAAAAGCCTTGAAGAGACTTGCGAGGGCTTCCTGCAAATCGCGGTCGGGCATATGGCCCGCGCCATCAAGAAAATATCGGTCGAGCGCGGTTATGATCTGAAAGGCTATACTCTGGCCTGTTTTGGTGGCGCGGGCGGCCAACATGCTTGTCTGGTGGCAGAGCAGCTTGGAATAGAGCGGATTTTTATTCATCCACTGGCGGGCGTGTTATCGGCTTACGGTATGGGTTTGGCAGATATATTGGTTCTGGAGCAAGCAAGTCTAAATCTACCAATTGCGCATATAGATGCGGCGTTTAAGACTGCAGACAGCTTGCGCACTACCGGGCGCGATAAATTACTGTCCCAAAATCTTGCTGCAAGCGACATCAAATCCGTAAGCCGGGCCTATGTGCGCTACGGGGATTCTGATACGGCTTTGGAAATCATGCTGACGCCAAATCTGAAACAGGATTTTGAACAAGTCCATTTGTCCCGGTTCAGTTTTATCGACAAAGACGCCGATATTATCATCGAGTCCATAAGTGTGGAAAGCTCCGGCGGCGGCGAGCAGGTGCAAATAATAAACCTAGAAAACCATAAGACGGGCCAGGAAAACCCGGTGACATTTTACGCCAAAGGCGAGTGGCATATGGCCAAAGTTTATCACCGGAGTGGTTTGGAGGTGGGTAAAGCTGTATCAGGTCCGGCGATAATTCTGGATGCTGGCGGAACCAATATAGTTGAACCGGGGTGGCAGGCGGAACTAACCGGGGATAATAATTTGATTATGAATTTTCCCCCGCCGCTTCTGCAACGTGCCGACACCTCCTCTTTGAAAGCCGGAAGAGGGAAAAACGAAAGTCAGAAAAAAGCAGGCGGGAAAAAAGATCCCGTCCGTTTAGAGATTTTCAATCAATTATTTATGGCGGTGGCTGAGCAAATGGGGGTGGTTCTGCAAAACACGGCCCGCTCCGTCAACATCAAGGAACGGTTGGATTTTTCCTGTGCCGTATTTGATGCAAGCGGTGGGTTGGTCGCCAACGCCCCGCACATGCCCGTGCATATTGGCTCTATGGACGCCAGTGTCAAAGCCTTGATGGATTCAGGTCTGAACATGTCTGCGGGTGACAGTTTCGTCCACAACAACCCCTATGCGGGCGGCACACATTTGCCGGATATAAATGTGATAACGCCGGTATTGGATGCGGGCGGCGACAGGCTATTGTTTTATGTAGCGTCCAGAGGACATCACGCCGACATTGGCGGGTTGGCACCGGGCAGCATGTCGCCGTTGGCTGTGAATATCCACGAGGAAGGTGTAGTGATTGATTGTATGGTATTGGTGAGCGGCGGCGTGTTTAGAGATGCTGATATTCGCGCCGTGCTTGGCTCTGGCCAATATCCGGCCCGTAATCCTGCGAATAATATCGCTGACCTCAAAGCCCAAATTGCCGCCAATTCCAAAGGCGCATCGGAGCTTTTGAAATTGTGCGAAAGCCACGGATATGAAACCGTAAGCGCCTATATGGACTATTGTCAGGACAACGGCGAGGACAGTGTGCGCCGGGCTATTTCGGCGCTAGGGGACGGAGAATTTGTCTACGAGATTGATCAGGGCAGCAAGATATGTGTGAAGATCATGGTGGACAAAAAAGCGGGCAGCGCGGTGATTGATTTTGCGGGAACTGACCCCCAAAGAGATGATAATTTCAACGCGCCCGAAGCCGTCACCCATGCGGCGGTTCTGTATGTATTTAGATGTTTGGTCGGTACGGATATCCCCCTGAATACCGGGTGTATGCGCCCGCTTGATATACGTATACCGAAAGGCTGTCTATTGTCCCCTAGCCACCCGGCGGCGATTGTTGCGGGCAATGTTGAGATTTCGCAAGCTGTTACCAATGCTTTGTTCGGAGCACTTGGGGTGCTTGGCTCTAGCCAGGGTACGATGAACAATCTCACCTTTGGCAATGATAAATACCAGTATTATGAAACCATATGTTCCGGCGCGCCCGCCGGCCCCGGCTTTGACGGAGCCTCGGCTATCCACACCCATATGACCAATTCTCATTTAACCGACCCGGAAGTGCTAGAGCTTCGCTGTCCGGTGCGCCTTAAAACCTTTGAGATTATGCGCGGTTCTGGCGGTAAGGGGAGGCACAATTCAGGCGACGGCGTGCGCCGGGCTTTAGAGTTTTTGGAACCCATGCAGTGCGCAATATTGTCCGGCAACCGGGTGATACCGTGTGCAGGCGTTAATGGCGGCGAGCCGGGACGGCTTGGCAATAACAAGATTATACGCAAGGGCGGTAGCGTTGACAAACTGGCAGGTTGCGACAGCACCGAAGTCGGCCCCGGCGACATATTCCTACTGGAAACCCCGACTGGGGGCGGCTATGGTAAGCGTGAAAGTTGAACGGATTATGGCCAGAGACAAGATAAAATTCACGGGCGCATTTGGGGACAGCCTTTCGGCCCGGCTTAACTGGCCGGACGATATGGACAAAAGCGATGTGCGGGCCTGGGTATTGTTTGCCCACGGGTTTTCTATTGGCAAGGATTTAAAACCGGTGCGGACGATTGCCAAGACTTTGGTCAGCGTCGGGTTTGGGATGATGCGGTTTGATTTTACCGGGCTTGGCGAAAGCGGCGGTAATTTCTCCGATACTAATTTCAGCTCCAATGTCAAAGACATATTGGGCGCCGCCGCTTATTTGCGGGAGCATAAAAAAGCTCCGGCAATTCTTATCGGCCACAGTTTTGGCGGCACGGCTGCCTTGATGGCGGCGCAGGATTTGCCGGAATGCAAGGCGGTCGCTACGATTGGCTCGCCGTTTGATACCCGCCATATCGTGCATCAATTTGCAGACCAACTTGAAGAAATAGAACGCGACGGCGAAGCGCAAGTTTTTCTGGCCGGGCGGCCTTTCGTGATCAAGGAACAATTTTTGGATGACATCAGAAGTCAGGACATGGGCAAAGCAATTGCCAATTTACGCCGCGCCCTGATGGTGTTTCATTCACCCCAGGACAAGGTCGTCGATATTGAAAACGCCAGCCATATTTATTCAAAAGCCCGTCACCCCACAAGTTTTGTCAGCTTGGACAAGGCGGACCATTTGCTGCTCCGCAACCCAAGAGACGCCGCCTATATAGCCAGAGTTCTGGCCGCATGGTCGCGGCGCTATATAGAGGTAGTATGAGCGATTTTAAAGACATGCTGAAGGCGGGTACCGAGGGGATCGCCATATTGGATGCGCAGCGATGTGCGCAGTTGGCCAAGGACGAAGATGTGCTGTTGGTGGACATCCGCGATGTGCGCGAACGCGACCGCGACGGCTGTATAGCGGGGGCTTATCATATGCCGCGCGGTATGTTGGAATTTTGGATGCATCCCGGTAGTCCCTATTACAAATCCGTATTTGGAAAATACGCGAAATTTATTTTCATTTGCGCCAAGGGCTGGCGGGCCAGGATGGCGGCGGTTGCGGCCAAGCAATTGGGCTATAACGCCAGTGTCATGGACGGTGGATTTAGTGCTTTATTGGATTTGGGGCGTGCTACAGGCCTTGGTCTGGTGCAGACGGACGGGGATAAATTTTATACCCTGTCCGAAATAGAAGCCAAATTGCCGCATATATTAAAGCGGGAAAACATTGCCAGATATGAGGACGGCAAGGTTCTAATCGGTAATCGCAAGGACTATCCGTTTTCGAAAAATTTTGTAACTTGCGACAGCGTTGAAGAAGTGGCCGTGGCCATAGAGACTATGGTGACGCAAGGCGTAGGTCCGTGGGTGGCGGCGGTGCATGCTATGGCTATGCGGGCCGATCAGTTAAAGGGCGACAAGAATATTCTGGCCGGGTTAGAGCTTGCGAAAGACCGCCTCGTTCGGACACGCCCGACCAATACGCTGATCCGCTACCGCTTGGAAGACGTGTTGAGATCTGCGCAGATTGCTCTGGATAAAGGTCGTGACCCGGCTGAGTTTATCTTAAAGCGCATAAAAACCATCATGGACCAGATGTATAAATTCTATGGTCGCCGCGCCGGGTATGGGGCCAAGTTGATTGATGATGATGACGGGATTTTGACCATGTGTTTCGCCGAAACTTCATTCGTTCTGGCCATGATTATGGCCAAAGACGCGGGCAAAAACATCACGGTTTATGTGCCTGAAACGAGGCCGTTCTTACAAGGTGCCCGCCTGACAGCACCGAGTTTGGTTGAGTGCGGCATCAAGGTAAAACTGATCACTGACGGTATGGGCGCAGCCCTGATGGCGGAAGGGAAAATCCAGAAATACATGACGGCCGCAGACCTGATCACTCTGGACGGCCATGTGGTCAACAAGGTCGGAACCCTGCCAAATGCTATCGCCGCCCATGCCCACGGCATCCCGTATTTCGCCTTCGCCTGGGGATGCGATAAAAACAAACCGGGCAGGGCTAGTGTTGAGGTCGAACAGCGCGATCCTGCGGATATCCGGAATATAGGAGGTGTCTCCACCACGCTTGAGACAATCGACGCCGCCTATCCAGCCTTTGACATTACCCCGCCAAAATATGTGGCGGGCATTATAACAAGACACGGCGTTCTAAGCCCTTACACCCTAAACAACGGATTTGAATAATGAGCGAAATTACGGCGTTAATTGGTGGCACGGGGATTTATGCCCCAGGAAACATAAAGGAGGGCAGGGTTGTTCGCCGCGAGACGGTGAGCACGCCTTACGGTGATGTTACGGTTGAGAGAACTGACGATTTGATATTCCTGAACCGCCATGCGCCCAATCATTCGGTGCCGCCCCACAAGGTCAATTACCGGGCCAATATCAAGGCGCTGCATATGTTGGGCGTCCGCCGGATTTGTGCGACTTTTGCGGTTGGTTCAATCAACGGGGATTTTGAACTGGCGGTTCCGGTTATCCTTTCGGATTTCATTGACTATTCCTCTGGTCGCGAACATTCGTTTTTCGACAAGATCGAAGCTTCAAAAGGCCATGTGGATATGAGTGTGCCGTTCTGCCCTGTATTATCAGGCGCGTTGGAGCGTGAGGCCAAAGCGCGAAATTTAAAAGTCCGGCGCGGTGGTGTTTATGCTTCGACCAATGGGCCGCGTTTTGAAAGCCCGGCTGAAATAAAAGCCTACCGCAAAATGGGCGCGGATGTTGTCGGCATGACTTTATGCCCGGAGCTGCCCCTCGCATTGGAGCTTGGCATGTCCTATGCTGGTTTGGCGTTTTCCATCAACTGGGGCGCAGGCATGACACCAAATATCGAGCTGGTTCACGAGGGTGTTGATATTATAAAAGACAAAATGCTGCATGTTATGATGGCGGCGTTGGCCAACACCAAGGACGCGGACTGCACACCTGCGAGCATATTATGACCAAGTTTTCTTACCAAAATGAACTGGATGATTTCAAGGCTACCGCCCACTGGTTGGCCCTGCGCGGTTGGTCGGAAGCGGCGGGCGGTAATATGTCTATCAGGTTGGACGCTCCCGCTAAGCTACACGAAAATGACCATATCAAATTGCCCATAGACGTGCCGTATCTGGCTGGCAAGGCGGTGTTGCTTACGGGCTCGGGGACGCGGGCGCGGGAAATCGGACTTGATCCTTTGCCCCATATTGGTCTGTATAAAATCAGTGATGACGGGCGCTATTATGGCTGGATTGCCGGCAATAAAACCCCGTCCATGGAATTACCGGCCCATTTCGCCATTCACAATACTTTGGAGCAGCACCGCCCGGGCGACAAAGCCATTTTGCACACCCATCCGGTTAGCCTGATCGCTTTGTGCCATATGCCCTTATTTAATAACGCTAAAGCCATCTCCGATAAAATCCTGTCCATGCAAAGCGAGGCGCGTTTAATTTTGCCCGAGGGCATCGGGTTTGTGAAGCACGCATTGCCGGGGTCTTTGGAGTTGGGCCTGAAGTCGGCGCTAGAATTAGAGCGCCATCATTTGGTTTTGTGGCAATATCACGGAATACTGGCCACTGGCGAAACCCTGGCGGGTGCGTTTGACAAGCTAGAAGTGTTTGAGAAAAGCGCACGGGTTTATTGGCAATTACGGGCGGCAGGCCTTGATCCGTGCGGTATTAGCGAGGCCGAGATCAAGCACACACTCAAAGCTTTCGGGCGGTTGGAGCGATATTAAATATACCTGCGAGGTTCGCGCCAATGGGCGTAAGCCAATAATACCGCCGTATAAATGGCCAATGTAATCCAACCTTTATTGCCGACAAAACCCCAGGACGCATATATACCGTAGCCGTAAATAACCACCGCCAATACTGGTAAACCCCGTGTGGCCCAGACGGGGAGTTTGAACGGGGCATCTCTATATGCCTCTGGTCTTTTGCTTACCAAACCCCACAGGGCAAATACCGGGAACAGGCCGAATATCGCCCCGACCGCATTGCCCAGAATTGCTACATAGCTGAGGCTCATACCCGTTAAGATCGGGACTATGCCAACAACAAAAAATAATGTCAGAAATATCCACGGCGTCCCAAAACGGTTTTCGGCGGCTAGGTTTTTAGGGAGCCAGCCGTCCTTCGTGGCCATGGATAGCCCGCGTGTGCTCCAGGCAAATATTGCATTTAGCGATGTGACCAGTGACAGCATCACCCCGCCCGCGATAAAGGCAATATAAACCCCCGGCGGGAAGATAACCTTGGCGGTAGCCGCTAGGTTCTTACCCTGCACATCGTCTAGCGGCAGCACACCCGTAGCCACAACGGCGATACCGATATAGAGCAACGTCACTACGGCCAAGGATATGCCCATGACCAACGGAATTGTGTGGCCGGGGTTTTTCATCTCGTCGCCAAATTCGCTGATGAATTCCGATCCGATTAAACTTAGCCGGAGCAAGAACGCGGCGGCAAAAAACCCGCCAATGCCGCTTGGGAATATATTTTCCGGTTTGGTGTATTGGCGCATATCGTCCACATGCCCAAAGCCTGCAAATATATAAATAAGCAAAGAGGCAATCAATACCACGACCATCAGGCTTTGAAATCGGGCCGCCGTTTTTATCCCGAGCAGATTTGCGACAAAACAAGCCGTCATAATCAATGCGGCGACCAACATCATGTTAATTTCGGGGATTAACGCTTGGGCATACTCGGCAAACCCGATGGCAAAACTGGCCAATATTATTTGCCCGGCAATCAGCAAACCCAGATCAACGACAGCCGTTTTTGGGCCAAGCAAATCGCGCACATAAGTATAATTGCCGCCGCGTGCAGGCACAGCGGAACCAAGCGCCGCAATACACAAGGTCGGAATAGCCACGATAAACAGCGCCAGAACAAACGCCCACGGCACGCCGTGGCCAGTCATGCTAATGCTGATTCCGGTGAGTACTACCACGCCAGTACCGATTATTTGCCCCAAGGAAATACTGAGAAGGTCCCAAAAGCCGAGTTGTTTTTTAGTGGGTTTTTCATGCATCTTTCCTTCCTCCGTTTACGGGGGAAGTGCCGAAGCCCTTGCACCAAGAGGGCACTCTCAAGAGGTCGCGTAGGCGATGGGGGGCGCACATCTTGTGCGCTACTGAACGTGCGTAATTATCTAAACCATCGTACCAACGCAAGAGCGTTGGCCCCCATCCCCCCTTCGGGGTACTTCCCCCGTAAACGGAGGAAGGAAAGTGCTGAAACATTATCTGAATTTTAAAACCTGCTTTCAAACGCAGCATATCTCTCGTCCAGTTTTTTAATCAGCCGGGCTTTGGTTTGCTCGTCTACGAAAGCATAGCGCAGGGCGTTATAGCTCATGTCTTTTAGCTCGGCGTAGGAGAAGCCGTGTTCCCTAACACCGCGCACATATTCATGGGTCAAATCAATGCGGGCCACACCTTCATCGTCCGTGGACAAAGATAGGGGTACACCCGCCGCTTGGTATATTTTCAAAGGATGTTGATCGCCTGTGATGCCGAGGATGGCGTCTGAGGAGGTCAAATTGATCTCGACCAGGATTTTGTTGTCGGCCATGTATTTAAGCAAGTCTTTATAGCCTGCCTCGAAAATAATATCCGAGCCGTGGCCAATGCGTTTGGCGCGGGCAATGTGTACGGCTTGGGTGATATGGTCGCGCAGCTCGTCTGGATGCACGAGACCCAGCCATAGTTCGCCGGCGTGTAGGGAGATATTGCGCGCACCCAGGGTTTCATAAAGATAGCCCAATTGTTCCATATGGTCGTCATAATCGCGCAGGGCAATGAAATCATCTTCGGGAGCGACCAGGTTTGTGCCGACAAAACGCTCGTCCTGAGCCATCAACTCCCAACCAAATATAGTGTGGGCATAGACGGCGGCCAGGGGCAGGGTACGCACGGGTTGGTTTTGGAAACGAACCTCAACATCACAACCCGGTTTAGCAGTGTCTGTTCCGCACCCCAAAAGCTCGTCTTTTCGCGCCATAGCGGTGTCAATATCGCGCTTTGCACGGGCAACAAGATCGGGCAGTGCCGCGCCAAATTTCCCGTTCATCAGGGTTTCGTAATCTTTGGCGGCGTCTCCCGTCATGGGTGCATTTGCCACCATGGGCAATATGGTCTCGAACAATTCCATCGTGTGCATCAGTTCAAGATATAGTATATTTTGCTCTCCGGCCAGATTGGCGGTCTCGGCTACCATGTCCCCGAACCGCGACGGCAAGGCGGCCATAGAGCCAAAGGTTCTGAAAAACTGGTCATGCCCAGACCACCCGGCATGGGGGACGAAATCCCGAAGCGAAAAACGTTCGATCAAATCATTGCGCAAATCCTGATTACCCGTAAGCGCCGTCTTGACATCCGGCATATTGCCGCAACCATTTTCGCCGGGAAACCGGATCGATAAATTTGGCCTGTCCAGACACATGCCGTCGACTTCCGCCCATTTGATCCAGCTTTCCGCATAGACGGCCCCGAACAAATGATTGTGCAAATCTCCGCCCTTGGGCATGTCTTGCAAGAAATCCCGAAGCTCTATCTCGCTGTTTTTGATGCTGTCAAATTTTGCGGATACACCCGTCGGCGCGATGTTTTGCGTGCAAGCCGCAAATAGTGCAGCGATCGCAATTGTCATAATTTTTTTCACAGGGTTTCTCCAAATTATTTCAGGCGGGTTATTCCAAGAATGTTTTAAGGGCAACCGTCTCGTCTGCCAATGCTTTTTTATCAATGGTTTTACCCATGCCCATAGTTTGGGGGATCAGCCGTTTCGCGACCATAAATTCCCCGGGGCGGTTAACAGCATCCACGGCGAGCAATCTGTCACCTTTGAAATAGAACGCCGCGAAACTGCGTCCCTCGTCAGGACTGCCGCGCAGAACAATGTCGTCATAGCTAGCGGATAGCCCGGCGATTTGCAGTTTAAGATCAAATTGGTCCGACCAGAACCAGGGCAGGGCATTATAGGGTTTGGGTTTTTCGCAAATGTTCAGCGCTGCCGTCTTAGCTTGTTCGGTGGCATTGGGTACGGATTCCAGGCGCAAATAAGTGCCGTAAAGCGGATTGTGGTGCCAGGTGACATCACCAACGGCATAGATGTTCGGGTCGTTTGTCTGGCAAAACTCATTGACGATTATGCCGTTACCAGTTTCAAGTCCGCAGTCTTGCGCCAGTTCACTATTGGGTATAACCCCGATACCGATAATGACCATATCGGCGGCAAACTGACCTTTTGTCGTGATAACTTTCAGGCCGTCTTTGATCTGCGTTGCGGTGCAGTTCTCTTTAATTTCCACGCCTTCTTCCCTGTGGATGCGCTTGTAAAATTTCGACATCACCGGAGCTGTTACTCTTTGCAAGATCCGGTCTTCCGTCTCCAAAACTGTGGCTTTTATGCCTTGCTTGGCAAGTGACGCCGCCGCCTCCAGACCAATATAGCCACCACCGATAATAACGGCTTTTTTGGCCGTCCCGGCGGCGGACTTTATTTTCAAAACATCATCAACATTACGCAGATAAAACACATCCGGTAAATCCATACCTTTTATAGGTAAAAATCGCGGCCTTGCGCCGGTCGCCAAAATCAATTTATCATATTGTAATGTGCTGCCATCGTCTAAAAACACCAATTTATCGTCGCGGTCAATCTGGCGCACCTTATGTCCTGTCAAACAGTCTACATTCGCCGCCTCGTAAGTGGCGGCGGGTCTTATCAGCAATTCGTCCAGTGTTTTTTCACCGGACAAAAAATCCTTAGACAAAGGCGGGCGGTGATAGGGTAAATATGGCTCCTCGCCGATCAACACTATGTTTCCCGTCCATCCATTTTGCCGCAGGCTAACGGCCGCTTGTCCGCCTGCGTGGCTTGCCCCGATGATGATACAGGTTTTGCTCATGGCCGTTTGTTTACCCTATATTGGTCTTAATCCAAGACTTGATTTACCAAGGACGTCTCTTGATGGGTTTAGTAGGATAAAATGTCTTGACCCAAAAGGTCTTTGGGCAAGGCTTTATTCTCCAGTAAGTTTTTACACAGGCTAATCAAAGGGCCGTCTTGCATTATTGCTTCCAACCCGCACTGCTCCTGTGTGACAATGATGTCGGCATTATGTTTGCTCGGCTCTACAAATTTCTCGTGCATAGGGACAACCTGGTCGTCAAATTGTGTTTGGATGCAAGCCAATGTCCGTCCGCGCTCAACCACATCGCGCCTTACCCTGCGGTCAAACCGTGTGCCTTGATTGCAAGCAACGAAAAATTTATAATCAAATATTGGCAGGAGAAGTTTTTGGCTCAAGATCAAAATGCCTTCAATTAAAATGATAGGTTTGGGTTCCACCCGTTTTGTAATTTCGGTGCGGCGGTGGGTGGTAAAATCATAGGTCGGGATGTCTACGGCTTGGCCAGATTTTAGTTGTTGTAAATGAGCATGAAATAAATCCCAGTCAAAGGCATCGGGGTGGTCAAAGTTTGGCAAGGGCTGACTAGGTTTTGCGCCGCCTAGATCAAGGTAATAATTATCTTGGCGCAGGACGGTGCAGTGACCCGCGCCCCTAGCTCCGTTTATGGCTTCGCACGTATATTTAGCCAACCGAGTTTTCCCCGAACAACTACCCCCTGCAATAGCTATGGTATGAATGCCCAATGTCCGCTCCTGAATTTAGAACGGTATGACGCGATTTTTTTCGATTCGCAATAAATTTTACGTCCAAAAAATGCCAAAAAAAGTCATGGCGCTTGTGCGCCATGACTGCTCTTCCCCGGTATATTTCGTAGTTTGTACTTATCCAGCTTTTCTTGCAGCAAGTTTTTCGGCCTTTACGGCGAGTTGGCGGGCGCGGACACGTTCGAAACTATCCAATGTATCCATTGCCATGCGCAATTCATTGCTCAGATCCTTGTTTTGCAACTCAATATCGCCGAGTGTGACTTGCAGGTTTTTTTTGCGCTCAATTACCGAATTGGCGTAGGAGCCATAAGCGACAAACCCGTCTTTGTGTGCATTTGCCTCAACTTTTTCTTCAGGTACGCTGTCATTAAGCTTACGCATTTGACGTTCAAGATCCTCGCGGGTGGCTTCTAGTACGGCCACACGGTTTTACAGATCTGAAATCGCGAAGCGTGTCGCGCGCACGCTTTTATCCATTGAAGTATTCATTGTTCACCTAACCCTTATGCCTAAACTATGGCTTTATTGGCGTTTTCGCCTTTGATTGGGTTTGTACGAGAACAGGCTTACAATCTGGTAAACAAATGAAAATAAATCCGGCTTTATAGTGCGTCTGTAACAATTTGACGCAATAACGCCCGAATTATTATGGAAAATGATATTTATCGTTAACTTTTGATTTACGGGATTCACGTAAGGCTAACTATACGTTAACTAATATTAACGATAAACGAAGTGATTCGCCCATTTGGATTTGTTTGGTGGGCATGTTCTGGAGGGAAATTATGCGCGTTCTGCTCATTGAAGACGATACCGCGACGGCACAAAGTATCGAACTTATGCTCACATCAGAGGGCTTTAACGTCTATACAACGGAATTAGGTGAAGAAGGGGTCGATCTGGGCAAGCTCTATGATTATGACATCATCCTGCTTGATCTGAATTTGCCGGATATGCCGGGTTTTGATGTATTAAAGACATTGCGCCTCGCCAAAATTAACACACCGATCTTTATTTTGTCCGGTACGTCCGATGTTGATACGAAAGTACGCGGACTAGGTACGGGAGCTGACGATTATATGACCAAGCCGTTCCACAAGGACGAGTTGGTGGCCCGTATTCACGCGGTTGTCCGCCGCTCAAAAGGTCACGCCCAATCGATTATTCGCACGGGCGAAATTGCCGTTAATCTTGATGCCAAGACGGTCGAGGTCGGTGATCACCGTGTGCATCTGACCGGCAAAGAATACCAAATGCTAGAGTTATTATCCTTGCGCAAGGGTACGACCCTAACCAAGGAAATGTTCTTAAACCATCTTTACGGCGGTATGGACGAGCCGGAACTTAAAATTATCGATGTATTTATCTGCAAGCTGCGTAAAAAACTGGCCGCAGCCTCCCAAGGCGAACATTATATAGAAACCGTCTGGGGACGCGGCTATGTACTGCGCGAACCCAACAAAGAACGCATCAGCGCTTAAAGTTTACCTAAGGCTGTTCCCGCGACCCCATAAAAACCCCGCTCATTGATACACTCATGGGCGGGGTTTTTTGGTTTAGCGGTACACATCTTTCCTATCGCCAATTCGCACAATAAGTATGGTCACGGTCTTGTCCTGAATGTCTGCAATGATCCGGTAATCACCGACCCGGTAGCGCCAGAGATTTGCGAATTGCGTACCCTTGAGAGCCTTGCCTAAACTGCGAGGGTCATCAAGCTCGGCGAGGCGGGTTTCCAGAAAACCACGAATGCGCTGTCGATGGGTGGGATTTAGTTTTCGAACGGTTTTTCGTACCGAGCGGGCATATTCAATCGTCCAGGCTACGACCTAATCCTCCAAACTGCGCCAAAACTCGTCACTACTCATAATTTTATCGTCGCCGCTCCGGATTTTTTCCAGCACACTTTCAGACAAATACACATCTTCCATATCTTCCAGCGCCTCCAAAATAGCTTTGCGGGCATAAAAACTTTTGGTGCGTCCGGTTGCTTTGGCCAAAGCCGCCAAGCGTAGTTCGATGTTTTCAGGTAATCTAATAGCCAACATATCGGTTCTCTTTACATGTTTGTCATATATGTATAACACATATTACAAATAATGCAATAGACTCTAATCCGGCAAAACATCCGGCTCGCCGTGCCATATTGTTATGTGTTTTGGGTGGTCAGCGGCGTCTACGGTTTTTTCGCACACGGTTGCGTCTTGAACACTCATGCCGGCATCAAAGATGGTTTCGCGCGAACCGCTGACCAAATAATGCCAGTCCGGTAGCTCTTTGCCTTCGGCCAACAAACGGTAGGCGCAGGTGCGGGGGATCCAAGCTAATTTGCGTACATTTTTGGCCGTAAGCTGCACGCAATCCGGCACATACAATTTTCGGGTTTTGTAGTTTTTACAGCGGCATGTGGCCCCGTCCAATAGCTTGCAACGAATATCGGTAACATAGACGGCCTCGGTGTCTGCATCTTCCATGCGCAACAAGCAACATTTAC
Organism: Alphaproteobacteria bacterium; assembly: GCA_024278855.1. Classification (GTDB taxonomy): domain Bacteria; phylum Pseudomonadota; class Alphaproteobacteria; order Caulobacterales; family Maricaulaceae; genus Robiginitomaculum_A. The sequence continues at coordinate 53,179 of JAJRSJ010000079.1, forward strand.
CGCAGCCATCACACAGGCTTTCCCACTCCGGTTTACTCATTTCGTCAAGGGTGTTACGTTCCCAAAATGGTTTGCTCAATTTCATGCCGTATTGTTACATCATTCTCATGAAAAATGAATTGGGAATTTCTGCAAAAACGCGCTAAAGGAGAGTATGGAAACATACCGAGCAGATTTGGGCACAGAAAATAACGGCCGCAGCAAAACAAAACGTCGCTGGTTGTGGACAATTTTGCTTGTGTTTTTGGTTGCCGGCTTGGCCGGCTATGCCCAAGGCAGGCGCTATTTGCTAGACGGTTTGCCGGATTTGCCCAACAAGCAGGCCATGTGGGAAATGAATGTAGAGCCCAATATTACGGTCTTGGACAAAACCGGCCGGATTATCGGGCATCGGGGGCCTTATTATGGCAAACCCATGAAGCTGTCCGAATTGCCCGCTTGGGTGCCGGACGCGTTTTTGGCCATTGAAGACCAACGTTTCTGGGAGCATCCCGGCATTGACCGCAAGGCTATTGTGCGTGCTTTGCTGGAAAACACCAAAGCCGGCAAAAAAGTCCAGGGCGGTTCGACCTTGACCCAGCAATTGGTCAAAAACATGGGGTTGTCGCGCGACAAAACCTACAAGCGTAAATTCCAGGAAATGTGGTTAGCCTATAAAATGGAGCAAATCCTGTCAAAGCAGGAAATCCTGGAACTATATATAAACCGGGTAGATCTGGGCAATAGGGCGTTTGGGGTTGAAGCGGCCGCGCAAAGGTTGTGTGGTAAACCGGCAAAGGAGTTGAGCTTGATGGAAGCGGCGGTGCTAGCCGCCTTACCCAAAGCCCCCGGCACATATGATCCGGTGAGAAATCCGCAAGCCTCGAAAGACAGGGCTAGGTTGGTTTTACAAACCATGATGGTGCAAGGCAAAATATCACCCCAAGAAATGCATGAAGCCGAGCAAGCTGCCGCCGAGCTTAACCTTGGTCAGGACACCTATCTGGATGAACAAAACCTTGGTTATGTATTTGATATGGTTTCGGAGCGGGCCAGAGAATTGATCGGCGCGGGTACGAAAGATTTGGTCATCTATACAACCATTGACGCCGAGCTACAGACTACGGCTTTGCAATCCATTACCAAGGTTGTACAAAAATACAAAAAATCTCGCAAGGTCAGCGAGGCGGCTCTGGTCAGTGTTGAAACCGAAACCGGGGCGGTGCGCGCCCTTGTGGGTGGTTTGGATTATAACAAAAGCAAATTTAACCGGGCAACCCAAGCCTTGCGCCAACCCGGTTCGTCCTTCAAAGCTTTGGTCTATGCGGCGGCCTTAGAGGCCGGGTTCACACCGGGCACGGTACGCATTGACCAACCGACCACTATCGGCAGCGGGGAACATGAATGGGCCCCAAAGAACTACACCCGCCGCTTTAGAGGTCCCATGACGGTGCGAGAAGCACTCAAATTGTCCATCAATACTGTGGCGGCCCAGGTGGGGGCTGAGGTCGGCCCCAATAAGATCGTCGAACTGTCCCAGCGTCTTGGTATCACAACTAGGCTTGGCGCCCATTATTCCATCGCATTGGGGGCTTCCGAAGTGCATCTCATTGATATGGCGGCCGTGTTTATGGTCTTTGCCAATGAAGGGGTAAAGCATACACCTTTTTTGATTGAAAGCATCAGTGATACGGCAGGTAACCGCCTCTATAGCCGCAAAAAACATATGGCCGAGCGGGTTTATGCCTTGCCCTATGCCAGACAAATGACCGGCATGTTGCGCGATGTGGTAGACAGCGGAACTGGTTATGCAGCCGGGCTTGGAGAGCGGCAGGCGGCGGGCAAAACCGGGACCTCCCAGGATTTTCGCGACGCCTGGTTTATCGGCTTTACCGCCGATTACACCACCGCCGTTTGGATGGGCAATGATGACAACTCACCCATGAAAAAAGTCACAGGTGGTTTGCTGCCCGTAGATGCCTGGAAAGATTATATGCAAAAAGCCCACAAAGGCAAAAAACGCCGGCCTCTAAAAGCCCCAGAACCTATCGTCACCGACGAAGAGACCAAAACCCTGATAGCGTTCTATGCGGGCCTAACCGAAAGTTTGACAAAAGAACGCAACCTCGCCAACGGACAAGTCGCAAATTCGGGAGGATAGCTGCGCAAATAGCGGGCGATCTTGTATAAGCGCAACCCGCATACACCGTTGCAGAATTGAAGAAAATCATTGCAAACAACAATTAAACCCGCTCACCCCTGCGCCCTTTTGGAAGTACCCTTGGGGTGCGGATAAAGGGGAAGTGGAATTTACGTTTAATCCAAAATTCGTCCAACCGCCTTGTCCCAACCTGCGAGCAAATCCTTGCGTTCATCTGCCGCCATGTTCGGCGTAAAGCGTCTGTCGGTTTCGCTGCGAAATTTGCGAACATCCGCGTAAACGCCCACATGGCTGCCGGCCAATAATGCTGCGCCTAGCGCCGTGGTTTCCATGTTTTTTGGGCGCTTTACCTCTATGTCTAAAATGTCCGCTAGAAAGCCCATTGTCCAGTTATTGGCGGCCATGCCGCCGTCTACTTTCAGGGCTGTGATTTGGGCACCGTCGGCTTGCATGGCGGCGAGGAGATCGTGGGTTTGGTAGCAAACGCTTTCCAATGCGGCGCGGACGAAATCTGCCGGGGTGGTGGCGCGGGTGATGCCGAATATGGCGCCTCTGGCGTTGGCGTCCCAATGTGGCGCACCGAGCCCGGTAAAGGCTGGCACCATATATAGACCGTTATTGGAGGCCAAGCTTTTGGCCATGTTCTGCGTGTCGCTAGCTGATTTGATCAAACCCAGTTCGTCGCGCAGCCACTGCACTGCCGCCCCGGCCACGAAGATAGACCCCTCCAACGCATATGTGATCTTGCCGTCCAGGCGGTACGCAATGGTGGACAGCAAGCGGTTCTTGGATGTGAGTTTCTTGTCCCCGGTATTGAGCATGACAAAACATCCCGTCCCGTAGGTGGACTTGATGTCGCCGACCGCAAAGCAGCCTTGACCAATAGCAGCAGCTTGTTGGTCTCCCGCTACGCCTGTGATCGGGATTTTTGCGCCGACCACAGCTTTATCCGTCGTGCCGAAATCCGCCGCGCAGTCCAAAACCTCTGGCAGTAAAGAGCGCGGCACATTAAACAGGTTTAGAAGCTCGTCGTCCCATGCATCCGTCTTGATGTTGTAAAGGCTCGTGCGGCTGGCATTTGTCGCGTCGGTAACATGAGCAGTCCCGCCCGTTAACCGCCAAATCAGGAATGTATCAATGGTGCCAAAACAAAGTTCGCCGCGCATTGCCCGCGCCCGCGCCCCCTCAACTTTGTCTAATATCCAACCGATTTTGCTAGCGCTAAAATACGGGTCACATAACAGCCCGGTTTTTTCGGTGACCATGGCCTCAAAGCCATCGTCTTTCAGCTTGGTGCAAACGTTCGCCGTGCGCCTGTCCTGCCAGACCACTGCATTATATATGGGTTTGCCAGTCGCTCGTTCCCAAATCACACAGGTCTCGCGCTGGTTGGTAATGCCGAGTGCGGCGATGCCCGGCGTGTTTGCTAAACATTTTCTTACACACGCAAGCACGCCGGACCAAATTTCCTCCGGGTTATGCTCAACCCAGCCGTCATTTGGGTAATATTGAGTGAACGGTTTTTGTGCACTGAACACGGGTATTGCGCCGCCATCATAAACAATAGCCCGGCTCGACGTGGTGCCTTGGTCTACGGCGAGGATATGGGTCATGGTCGCTCCTTTTTGCGTAATATACACAATGCCGTGCAATGTGCTATAATTTTGCGACGGGTTTTGTTGGCGCTCGCGTTTAAGAGACGCTAGGGTGTAGAGGGTAAGGTAGCGGAGGGTTTTATGGTAAAATTAGGCAAATGGCTAGGCGCGGGCATTGTAACATGTTTGTTTCTCATTGGCTGCGGCGGTGGTGGTTTTGTAACCCCGCCCCCGCCTCCACCTCCCCCGCCGCCGCCCGTAACGGATATTTGGGCGGACGTCAAAGCGGCCATAAATGCATCCAGTGTTGCCGATATTCGTTTGATGGTCGGGGACGGCGGCGGTGTGGTGTTTTCCTATGAAAAAGGTTCGTTTCCCGCAGATAACCAATATTTTTTGGCCTCGTCTTCAAAGCTATTGAGTGGCGCGACCATTTTTCGTTTGGTTGAAAGCGGCACATTGTCACTGGATAGCCGCGCCGCCGACATCATACCGTGGTGGACAAGCGATCCCGCCGATGCGCGCAGCCGGGTGACGTTGGAACAATTATTGTCATTTACCTCCGGGTTTAACGATGCACCGACCAGTGCCAGCTGCATAACGGACGCTACGACCAGTGTGGGCGCATGTGCGCAAGAGTTTTATAGTGCCGGGATTGGCACGGCGCCGGGGGACGCATATTATTACGGCCCAGCCCATTTGCAAATTGCCGCACATATGGCGGAACTTGCGACAGGCATGTCTTATGCGCAGATTTTCAAAACCGAAATCGTGGATGTATTGGGGTTAAGCAATAATACGGTTTTTGCATTCCCGAGCACGACCAACCCGCGCGCATCGGGCGGCGCTCAATCAACACCGGAAGACTATGCCAAGTTTTTACGCGCTCTTTTGGCGGGAGAGATTGTTACGGATATACACACATTCACCCAAGACCGTACCCCTAATGTGGTGTTTGGGTTTCGTCCGGGCGCTACCGGAGCTACGGGGCGCGACTGGCATTACGGCCTTGGTTTTTGGCGGCCATGCGACATACCCGAGTGGAATAATACTTGCGAAAATAATATTGTAATATCTAGCGGCGGCGCATTTGGTTGGCGTCCGTGGATTGATTATAACAATAATTATTTCGGTCAAATATCCATGGAAGTTGCGGCCGGCACCCACGGCGCCTCAGCCCTGCAACGCCAACTTGAGCCCCTGATCGTAACAGCCCTTGCCAATAGATAGGGTTCGGCTTTAATGTCGGGCATGGAAAACAAAACATATGACCTTCTGATTATCGGCGGCGGTATTAACGGGTGCGGGATTGCGCGGGATGCGTCTGGGCGCGGGCTGTCGGTGTGTTTGGTTGAGAAAAATGATCTGGCCAGCGGCACAAGTTCTAAAAGCTCCAAGCTGATCCACGGCGGGTTGCGCTATCTGGAATACGGCGAGTTCCGGTTGGTGCGTGAGGCACTTAAAGAGCGCGAAACTTTGATGCGCATTGCGCCGCATCTGGTCAGCCCCCTGCGGATTGTTCTGCCCCACCATAAAGGCCTTAGACCTAAATGGATGCTTAGACTTGGCCTGTTTATCTATGACCATTTGGGCGGTGGGCGGACCTTGCCCGGCACCTCCGTGGTTGATTTGCATACAGGCTCACCCAAAGGTGTTCTAAAGCCGGAGTTCAAGGCCGGGTTCGAGTTTTCCGATTGCCGGGTTGATGATGCACGGCTTGTGGTCATGAACGCACTGGGTGCGCAAAATCGCGGTGCGGAAATTTTGACCCGTAGTAAATGCACGGCGCTCACACATAAGGACAATATCTGGCAAGCGGAGATTAGCGAGCACCCCGGCGGTAAAACCCGTACCGTAAAGGCCCGCACACTCGTCAATGCATCGGGGATCCGGGTTGACGAAATGGTCGAATTGGCCTTGGGGCAGGAGGTTCCGGATCATCTGCGCTTGGTCAAAGGCTCGCACATTGTCACCAAGCGTCTGTATCCGGGGCGGCAACTTTATATGTTTCAAAATCCGGATGGGCGGATTATTTTCGCTATTCCCTATGAACAGGATTTCACCCTGATCGGCACCACAGACGCGCCCTATAAGCTTAGCGACGGCCCCATAGAAATATCGGACGCGGAGACGGATTATCTGATTGGTGCTGCCAATGATTATTTTAGCGCACCCATAAGCCGCGATGATATTGTCTGGAGCTATGCCGGAGTGCGGCCTTTATATGATAATAAAAAAGGCAATGCGTCTGCCGTCACCCGCGATTATGTATTCGATATCCGGTGCGAAACCACCCCGCCCGTATTGTCCATATTTGGCGGTAAGATTACCACCTACCGCGAGCTTTCCGAACACGCCCTGCGCAAGATGGAAAAATATTTCCCCGGCTTAGGTCAAGATTGGACGGCTAGTAAGCCACTGCCGGGCGGTGATTTGGCCGTGGGGTTCGAAGATTTTGTGAAATTACAAGCACAAAAATATCCATTCCTGGCCCCGGAACATCTCCTACGCCTGTGCCGAGCCTACGGCACCAGAATAGACATATGGCTAGAGGGTGCAAAGGCGGCGAAAGATATGGGCCAAAATTTCGGCGGTACACTCACGGAACGTGAAGCCAAATATCTCGTAAAACACGAATGGGCCAAAACCGCCGAAGACATATTGTGGCGGCGGACAAAATGCGGCCTGCACATGAGCAAGGCTGAGCGCGACGGGTTTCGGGACTGGTTTTAAGATAGTTCTTGCTTTGTTCTACTCAAGGTGTTACACACTCTTTACGGGAATAAATACAAGAGGCGTGGAGTGAACGTAGTGAACGCCTACTAAAGTGGGTAAAAGGGAAGTATAACAAGAGGCGCGGAGTGAACGTAGTGAACGACAGGGAAGTATAATGGGTGCACGAATTTCTACGGTTGCTTTTGTCGGGGCCGAGGCCCGGCTTGTGGATGTGCAGGTTCAGGTCGCGCCGGGGCGGCAAGCCTTTAATATTGTCGGGCTGGCCGATAAGGCGGTGGCCGAAAGCAAAGAGCGGGTGATCGCTACTTTTGCCGCTATGGGGCTTAAGCTTCCTTATAAACGTATTGTCAGCAATCTTGCCCCTGCCGACCTGCCCAAGGCCGGGGCCCACTATGATCTGCCGATCATGTTGGCCTTGATGGCTATGTTGGGCGCGGTGCCCGGAGATGCGCTGGACGGATATGCGGCCATTGGAGAATTATCCTTGGACGGAAGCATTACCGGCGTGCCCGGCGCTTTGCCTGCCGCCATGTGTGCCAGTGCCAATGATTTGGGTTTGATTTGTCCCGAGGCTAACGGCCCCGAAGCGGCATGGGCCGGGGATTTACCCGTTTTGGCTCCTAAAAATTTAATCCAGCTTCTCAATCATTTCAAAGGCACACAGGTTTTGTCGCGGCCTGCGCCCGGTGAATTACTCGATGTTGTCAACCCGTTGGATATGCGCGATGTGCGCGGACAAGAAACGGCCAAGCGGGCTTTGGAAGTGGCGGCGGCGGGTGGTCATAATATGTTAATGGTCGGGCCGCCGGGCTCTGGTAAATCCATGTTGGCAGCGCGCATGGCCGGCATATTACCGCCGCTTTCAGCTCATGAACTGCTTGACGTCTCCATGATCCATTCCGTAGCGGGACTGCTAGAGCGGGGTCAGTTGTCAAGAGCGCGGCCATTTCGTAGCCCTCATCATTCGGCGTCCATGGCGGCCATGGTCGGAGGCGGGGTCAAAGCCAAGCCGGGCGAGGCGTCTTTGGCCCACCGGGGTGTGTTGTTTTTGGACGAATTACCGGAGTTTTCGCCGCAAGTCTTGGATAGTTTGCGCCAACCTTTGGAGGTCGGCGAAATCAATGTGGCGCGAGTCAATGCCCATGTGACATACCCGGCCCGGTTCCAGCTGATTTCTGCTATGAACCCGTGCCGTTGCGGCGGCGCGGGTGGTGCGGACGGTATTGCGTGCAGGCGCGGCCTGCGCTGTGCGGCGGATTATGAAGGCAGGATATCGGGGCCGTTCATGGACAGGATTGATATTCAAATTGATGTACCCGCCGTGACACCCGCCGATCTGGCCTTGCCGCCGTCCAAAGACGGTACACGCGAAGTGGCGGCGCGGGTATTGGCAGCACGTCAGATGGCAGAAGCTCGTAACGGCGGTTGTACCAATGCGGAATTGTCCACGGCACAATTGGATCATGTGGCCGTACCTGAACGCGACGGCATGGCACTTTTACAAAAAGCAGCGGAGACGCTCGGCCTGACTGCACGCGGCTATCACCGGGTTTCGCGGGTGGCACGTACATTGGCGGATTTGGACGCCACAGAAAATATCAAACGTTTGCATATTGCCGAAGCTTTGGCCCATAGGCGTGACCGTAAGCCTGTCTTACAAAATGAATTTAGTGCCAGCAAGACCTTCCGAAGGCCTGTCCGCTAGAAGACAGTTGCATATTTTACCAATTCGTAACTTGAGAATTTGCTGCAACCTACTATATTGATGTTGAGAGAGGGGATTTTACAGGAGACTGCCCCATGCCTATAGTGAAAAACACGAGAATAAATATGATCAAACCCACCGCTTTGAAAAAACTGGTTTTTATAGCGAGTGCATTGGTGTTGACGGCATGTGCCACAGCAACACCGTACCAACCATCGGCTAACGCCAATATGCGCAATGGGTTTTCTGAATTACAAATCGAAAATGACCGGGTTAAAGTGACCTTTGACGGAAACTCTTTGACGGATCGTCAAACCGTCGAGACATATTTGCTCTACCGTTCGGCTGAACTGACCAAGGCGGCGGGTTATGATTATTTCACCTTAACCGATCGTGCCACCGACAAAAAAACCCGCATTCAGGACACCGGTTTCCAAGACCCATATTACGGCCTGTTTAATTATTCATATTTCCATCCCGGCCATGGTTGGAGTAGTCCATATTACCGCCCTTATTACCATTCTTTTTACCGCTCAGGCCGGTCACATTTTGGTGGGCGTTATGGCCGCTATAGCCCGTTTTATGATAATTGGGGCAGTGGTTTTGACTACCGAGAAATCACCCGCTACCGGGCCAGTGCAGAGGTTAAGTTCGGGCGCGGTATGAAACCCGCGAATGCCAATAATGCGTTTAACGCCCAAGAGGTTCTGGATAATCTTGGTGACAAAATTATCTACCCGGAAATCAAGGAAGCTAATAATTAGGGGTCTGTCTCTGGTTTAATCAGCCCTTCCAGACCGTCAATGCTTGCCGCATTACTGTTGTAGCGGTGTTGATGCCAATCCATAAGTTCGCGGTTTTGGTGGTGCCGCCTTAATTGCGCACGCTCGCCGGTAAATTCGTAAAACGGTACGCCCCACCCGCAACTATCGGCAATACGGGTAATCTTAACTTTGATAACACTTCGAACACGCGGTTCCGGCGGAAACAATTTACACAAATCATCAAAGCCGGGATCGTCAAAACTGACCGCAACGCCGCGCCCGTAAAGCCGCAAAATATTAGCCTTACCTTCAAAAGCACAAAACATAATGGTGATACGACCATTTTCCTTCAGGTGTGCCAGGGTCTCAATCCCTGAACCACCGAGATCAAGATAGGCGACAGTTAAGGGGTCAATCACGGCAAAGCTGTCATAGCCTTTGGGCGAAACATTAACATGCCCACCCTCGCCAAGCGGCGCAGTCGCAACAAAAAACATTTTTTGGGCTTTAATAAATGCGGTCAATTTATCGTCAAGTTTTTTGAAAATCTTTGACATCACATAATACCGCTAGTGCGCCCACCAACTTTACCCACAACATTATCGCCAACAAACGGGTTTGAGCGGCGCTCATCACCGAATGTACTCATGGGGCCGTGACCGGGGATGAAACGCATATCATTGCCTAGCGGCCAGAGCTTTTTTGTTATGCTTTCAACCAATTGCTCGGGATTGCTTTTGGGAAAATCGGTGCGTCCAACCGAGCCCTTAAACAAAACATCCCCAACAAAAGCGATCTTCATGTCTTGATTATAGATGACCACATGGCCCGGCGTATGACCGGGGCAATGCACGACACCAAATTTGACACCGCCCAGTTCAAGTATATCTCCGTCTTCAAGATAGCGGTCTGGTTTACAATTGCGTCCCATATCTTTTTGGCCATATTTGGCCCAATCAGCAGAAATTTGGTCCATCCAGAACTGGTCGTCTTTGTGGGGGCCGATGATGGGTACATCCAAAGCCTCTTTAACGTCCTCAGCCCCGCCAGCATGATCCAAATGCCCGTGGGTCAGCCAAATTTCCTGGAGCTTGACGCCGTGTTTATCAACACCGTGCAATATTTTACCAGCATCACCACCCGGGTCAACCAATACACCGTGCATGGTTTTAGTATCCCACAGCAAAGTGCAGTTTTGCTGAAACGGGGTCACGGGAATAATACGAAGGTCAAGAGTGGTATGGGACATAGCGACAATGGGCCATTCCTTGACGAAAAGGTCAAGCCTTATATGAAAACAACAACCTAATTATTGGGTAAGCCGCAATTTGAGCAAATTATTGCCAATGGAATCAAATGCCTTTTGCAGCTCGGCGCTGTTGCGCGCATCAAAAAACTTACCTGCATCGCTAGCGCAGTTACGCAAGATATTTTTCGCTGTAATATCGCCAAATGCATAAGCAATGGTGTAAACCTCCACATTATCCGCTTTGATTTTACGACATAGGGTTTTGGTTAAATCGTTTGCAGAAAGCGCGTCAGACCCATTATGCGTCTTACCGTTCTTGGATTTGGTGTTGGCGCCATCGGTCATTAAAATCAGGGCATTACGGGTATTGCGGCTGTATTTGGCCTTTGCCTCGACAAGGGGTTGTTGACGGGTCAAGGAGCGCCAACCCCACAATAAACCTGCGGGCATATAGGTTGCGCCGTTTGCATTTAGCGCGTTAATAGTGTTTTTCACATCACTAAGTTTGTTGGTGAGGGGCCGTATCTGTGTGCTGCAAGAAATATTAAGCAGGCCCGGAATTTTTATATTGGCATAATTTGCCCGCTTGTTCCACGGCTCGTTTCGTGAACCAACACAGCCATTCCATTTGTAATTTTTTGTACGAATCCGGCATCTCTGTTCTGGTGGCCCGTAAATTTTTGGGCAGGATTGATAGGAGCCAGCCGGGCGGGCGCGCCGACCACCACAACTGTAAGGAACGCCGTCATTATAGCAAGTTTTAGGGGGCGAGGCCGGCCTTGCCGGATACTTTACGGTTCTACATTTGCTGTTATCTCTGCCTATGACTGGCCGATAATTTCGACATACCTGGGATCTATCCTGATAGTCATCCGGCACATCAAGCCACGGGGAAATGCGGTTTGCCAACCCGACATTGACATATTGCGAAAACGGTATGACAGACATTTTTAACGCGTCGCTCTCGGCCGCTTCCAGGCTCGTGACCAGCTTGTTGGCCGCCGCCTTTAAAGCGGTCATTTTGTTGCCGGACATGGAAAATGTCGAATCCAGTACTAGTGCAATATTTACAGGCTCGCTGGCTGCCAGAGGCGCTTCGGCTAGCACCGAGATATCGATTTTGGGCTTGCCAAAAAGCCCCATAAATGCGGTATCGTAACTTCCTTCCAGCGTAATCTGCAATCTACCTTCACGGCTTAAATGTGCTTTTACGTCTATATCATCACCAGTAAAATTATTGCCATTCACAAAATTATTTGCGATTTTTTGAAGTTTTTTGCGTTTGGTTTCGCCCGAGCGAGCCGCCGCCAAAACGGATGCATCGGCCATGTGTTGATAGCCTGCGCGCTGTTTGACCATTGCGCTCATATCGACAGCAGCGCCGATTACTGCTATCAGCATCATCAAGCTGACGGCAAATATTACGGCCATATTCCCCGATATGTTTTTAGAAAAGCTCGCTAGCATAATAATTCCACAATTAGGTAGCTAAACCTAATATGCTAGCCTTAATTTAAGATTTGGACATGTGGTTAATATTACGGAAAAATAGCGCCCAATAATGCGCTGACTTGCGGACTTTGCCAATCCACCTCGCCGGGGATACGTGCCAACTCCTGTCCATTTGGCGAATAGAAAATACTGATGGGCAAGCCTTGCACACCGACTTTGGTGCTGATACTAAAGCTAGGGTCAATATAGAGGGCTAAATTTTGTATCCCGGCTTTTTTATAAAAGCTTGTCGCGTCATCAATATGCCTGTCCATGCTTATGGCAATGACAACAAAATCTTCGCCGCCGTGCGCGCCCTGTAACCTATCAAGGCTGGGAATTTCCGCTACGCAGGGCGCACACCATGTAGCCCATACATTTAGCAAGACAGTTTTACCGCGAAAATCCGATAAGCTGACATCCAGACCGTTTACATCCCTAAATGCCATTTTCGGCATGGGCGGCGGTGTTTCAAGAACCACCAATTTATTAAGGCTTCCTTTGGCAAAACGGGCTAGGGAGGTCTTTTTTGGCACAGAGCAGGATTGCATGATGACGAAAACACTGGCAATGAGGGCGGTGAGCAGCATCAGGCGAATTCCGTACACTAGGATTTTCGAAACCGGCCTGGGTATATGAGGAGTAGTCATGGTAAAAACACCTAAAGGACAAAGCCCCCGGGGGGGACAAAAAATGTGGGGTGGTCGGTTTTTAAGCAAACCGTCGGACATTATGCAAGCCATCAATGTATCTATTTCCTTTGACAAGCGCATGGCCGCGCAAGATGTAAGCGGTTCCAAAGCCCATTCAGACATGTTGGCGGCCCAAGGCATTATCACAGATACGGACAATGCTGCCATTCAAGTTGGCCTCGATGATATTCTGGCCGAAATCAAAGACGGTACATTCCCCTACCGCGACGAATTTGAAGATATTCACCTCAACATAGAAGCCAGATTAACGGAGTTGATCGGCGAGACGGCGGGGCGTTTGCATACGGGCCGGTCGCGCAATGATCAGGTGGCAACAGACTTTAGGTTATGGGTGCGCGATCATGTGGACGAGTTTGACGGTGCGTTGTCGGGTTTACAACGGGCATTATTGGGCCAAGCGGCGCAAACCGCAGATATGCTGATGCCGGGCTTCACCCATTTGCAAGTGGCCCAGCCGGTGACCTTTGGCCATCATATGTTAGCCTATGTTGAGATGTTCGCCCGTGACCGGGCCAGGTTTTCGGATTGTAGGGGCCGCCTAAATGAAAGCCCATTAGGTGCAGCCGCCTTGGCGGGGACACCCTATCGCGTAAACCGCCATATGACGTCTGACGCGCTTGGGTTTTCGCGCCCAATGGCCAATTCTCTTGATGCGGTGTCGGCCCGGGATTTTGCCATGGAAGCCTTGTCATGCGCCAGTATTTGCGCGACCCATTTATCGAGATTAGCCGAGGAGATCGTCCTGTGGACATCGGTACAGTTCGGGTTTGTGGCCTTGTCCGATAAATTTACCACCGGCTCATCCATCATGCCGCAAAAACGCAATCCGGACGCTGCCGAACTGGTGCGGGCAAAAACCGGGCGCATTACCGGAGCGATGGTTGCCTTGACTATGGTGATGAAAGGCTTGCCGCTGGCCTATTCAAAAGACATGCAAGAAGATAAAGCCCCCGTGTTCGAAGCCTTCGATGCATTGGCTTTAGCGCTGGCGGCGATGGCCGGCATGGTTGCTGATATGCAGCCAAATGCTGACAACATGGCCAAGGCGGCGGGGGACGCATATTCCACCGCTACCGATTTGGCAGACTGGTTGGTGCGCGAACTGGGCTTGCCGTTCAGACAGGCCCATCATGCGACAGGCGCAATCGTTGCTTTGGCAGAAAGCAAGGGCAAAGCTCTGCACGAATTATCTCTGGAAGACATGCAAAAAACTTTGCCGCAAATACACGGCGGTATTTATGACGTGTTAAGCCCGCAAAAATCCGTCGCAAGCCGTACTTCTTACGGCGGCACCGCACCGGACAATGTCCGTGAGCAGGTCAAATTATGGCAGAAACGTCTATAAATCATGGGCGGCGCATAAATCTGAAATAATGAGGAGTGCGCCCTTCGCGCAGGGCTTTGGCTTCATAGCGGGTTGACGGCCAGCCCGCATAGGGTGTGTGCCAATCTGCTGCGCACTGGGCGTCCCAGACAAAACCGCCATGTTTTAGGATGCGCAGCAATGCCCAGTTTATATAGGACGGGATGTCACTGGCGAAATCCAGGGGTGTTGCGGGTTTTAGGATACGGTGAAATTCGCTGACCAAATCTTCTTTAATCAAACGGCGTTTGTAATGGCGCGGTTTGGGCCAAGGGTCAGGGTAGAGAATATCAATATGATTAATACTGGCGTTTGGTACAGCCTCCAAAAATTGCCAAACATCACCGTGGTGCAGTTGGATATTGGTCAGCCCCGATTTTTCAATCCCGGCCAAAGCCTTGGCAATGCCATTGAGAAACGGCTCAACCCCGATAAATCCGGTATCTGGATTTTCACGGGCACGGTGTAACAAATGCTCGGCACCGCCAAACCCGACTTCCAGCCGGATATTATCATAGTGCCCCAACCCGGCCAAGGGGTTTTGTCTATCAAGGGCGAGGCGCGGCAATGTGTCGGCAACTAACCCGGCTTGGTAGCGGCTAAGCGGTTTGCCTTTAGCCCGGCCCCATAATCTGCGCCGTTGTATTTTTTTGCCCTGAAAACGGTCACCAGGCAGCGGTGATATAGGATTGGTCATATAATTTCAGTCATAAAAAACCCCGCGCAATTATAGCTTCGCAGGGTTTTTAACTCAATTTTTTGGTAAATTATACTGGGTATATTTTACCAAGGTTTAGTCTTGGTCTTCAGCCATTGCGCGGGCTAGCTCAAGAATTTGACGCCGCACCGCCTTGTTTTTGATTTTCGACACGGCCATAGCCAGAGAAACTCCGTCGGTGGAATTGATAAAATCATAAACCACGGGTGTTTGATCGCCCTCGCCAAATTCGCTGGACGGGGCATTTTCGCCGAGACCTTCATAGAAAAAGGCCACCGGAACGTCGAGGACCTGCGACATGCGCCACAAACGTGAAGCGCCGACACGGTTCGCGCCGCGTTCGTATTTTTGGACTTGCTGGAAAGTTACGCCGAGTTGGTTGCCCAGTTTTTCCTGGCTCATTTTCATAACCTGGCGGCGCAGCCTGACCCGTGTGCCGACATGGATATCTACCGGGTTTGGCGACCTCGGTGCATGTTGTGATTTCATGGTTTCATCCCTTTTGTTGTATAGACTTTCTGGTTTCAGTTTAGCTTTCTTGTTGCAGTGTAGCTTTCTTGTTTCAGTGTAGAGTGGCCCGCGTCCCAATTTTGCTGCAAGCCGTAATGCGCAAAGACAAATAACCTGCAGCTTATCGCGCCCTGTGCAATACTATTTTACACCCTATGAGCAAAAAAGCAATGAGCAACAACAATCTACTATCAGTTGTATTTTTATATAATATTCTTGTAACAGGTTGTGGTAACAAAGTGTCAATAACCCCCTGCTCGCCAACACCAAGCTGGTTAAGTTGACGGCCATAAGGGTCAATAGCCCCCGAAATTCCCCCGGATGTGGCACGGATGACCGGCAAGCCTTGCTCTATGGCCCGGTAACGTGCCTGGTTTATATGTTGCTGCGGCCCGGTAGAGTTTCCGTACCAGCTGTCATTGGACAAATTTAAAATCCAGTTTGGTTTCGGCGCTGGTTCAGGTTGGTTTTCGAACGTAAAGCCGGGCAAAATGATTTCATAACAGATCTGCACGCTCACCGGGGGCAGTCCGGGCAATTGCGGCATAGCTCCGCCCTTGCCCGGTGTCATGGATTCCAGTGCCGACGACAAGCTGCGCATACCAAGTTTTTCCAAGACACCGCGACCGGGAATAAATTCGCCGAAAGGTACCAATTTTTGTTTGTCATAATACCGCGTAAAGACGGGAGGTGCATTTTTTTGGAAACTAACGGCGGCGGCGGCATTGTAATAAGCGGGCTTTGATTTATCCGTCCGCGCTTCGGCGCGCAAAGTTTGCGCGATAAAGACGGGCGGTTTGCCTGTGGTCGATAAAATCATGCTCTCAATAGCAGCCATCAAGCCAGGATCTTCAAATATCAAACCTGGCACCGCGCCTTCAGGCCAGATAATATGACTGACATTTTCAAACCCGGCACTGCGCGATAATTGTAAATAAGTATTGACGATTTGCACATATTTGTTGCGGTCAAATTTGTCGCTTTGGGGGATGTTGGCGTGGACGATGCGGAGTTTCACGCCGTCTACATACTCAATATCAGCCTGATTTAATCGCCAACTCCCATACCCGAAGCTCAAAACCACAATACTTAGGGTTAGGGCTAAAGGCACGTATTTTTTCGTCCGCGCGATCCACAAAGCCGTAGCAGCGGACAGAAACAACACCAAAGCCGTCAATCCGTAGATTCCGACGATGGATGCGGTTTGCGAGACAGGCTTGCCGGCAGCAAATATATAGCCCGGCAAATTCCACGGAAAGCCGCTGAAAATATGCCCGCGTGCAAATTCAACACTGAAAAACACGCACGCGAAAATGCCTGCACTCCAGATGGATGTTTTGTGGTTTCGAACCAGGCGCACATAGGCGAGGCCGCCCACCGCCCAAAACAATGCGAGCCCGGCACACAAAGCCAAGATGGCAATGGGCATGAACGGGATAAACTCCGGGCCTCGGGCGATAAATGCAGACCCTATCCAATAAAGCCCGGCGACAAAATATCCTAGCCCAAAGGCAAACCCGCACCAAACCCCCCGCCGCAATGGTTTGTTGCGAAATTGGGCACCGTCCAAGCGCAACATCAATAATGCAAAGCAAATTATGGTCACAGGCCACAGATAAAATGGAGCGTGGCCTAAAACGGCTAGAGCGCCAAGACCAAGATTAAGAGCAAATCCTCGCCAACCTTGCGTGGCCATAAGCCGGTCGAAATATATCCGCACGCCCTATGTCTCTTTATCTTGCTGTTTGCCTGCCTGTTCCTGTTTGCCTGCCTGTTCCTGTTTGTCTGTCCGTTCACCGCTGGCACTTGGGCGCAGGCGCACCCGCTTTATCCGCCTGGGGTCGGCGTCCAATATTTCAAACTCAAGACCTATAGACGTTTTAATTATTTCCCCGCGCTCAGGAATGCGTCCCGTCAGTGAAAACACGAGCCCGCCCAAGGTGTCCACTTCTTCGTCTTGCTCAGGGGTAGCAATATCGCGGCCAAATACGGCTTCGAAATCTTCTATGTCTGCGCGGGCATCAACCTCCCAATAGGTCTGCCCGGTTTTGTCTTTTAGTGTGCGGATTTCGGCTTCGTGTTCGTCGTGCTCGTCTTCGATATCACCAACAATTTCTTCGATAATGTCTTCCAAAGTTACCAAACCGTCCGTGCCGCCGTACTCGTCAATAACAATAGCCATATGCACTCGTGAGGTCTGCATTTTCTTCAGCAAAGCATCTGCGGCCATAGAGGGAGGCACAAATAAGACCGGGCGCTTTATTTGGTTTATTATTTTTTTGGTTCCATAGGACTTTGTAGGTTGGTCCGCAGTTTTGGAACTGATAAACGACCCGACAAATCCGACTAAATCCTTAACATGCACAAAGCCGGTGGGCTCGTCCAAGGTTCCTTTATAAACCGGTAGGCGCGAATGCCCGGCGGCAATAAAGCTATCGGTCAATTTTTCCAAAGACAGATCGTCCGCCGCTGCAATGATTTCAGCACGGGGAACCATGACGTCTTCAACCCGCAAGCTGTGAAAATTTTCCGCAGCATGTACGAGCACTTTACGGTCGTCGCCGCGCCTTGTGTCGGCGCTAGCAGGTTTGCGGCTAAACAAGCGGCTTAGAAGTTTTTTATCAGAAATTGGTTTACTCACATGTTTTCTCTATCACTCACATATTTTCTTTATCATAAGGGTTGGTAATTCCCAAGTGCTGTAATGCCTTTATTTCCAACGCTTCCATTTGTGTCGCTTCTTCAGCGTTTTCGTGGTCTAGCCCTTGTAAATGCAGATAGCCGTGGATGATCAGGTGGGCGGTGTGGTCGGCTATAGATATACCGCGTTCATTGGCTTCGCGTTCAATTGTTTCAAAAGCCAAAACAATGTCTCCCAACACGGGAAGAACACGTAGATCAAGCCTGTTTTGAGTTGAAAAGGACAGCACATTAGTTGGCTTGTCTTGCTGCCGGTATGTCTGGTTTAATGTGCGCATTTGCCCATCGTCAGTAAAGAGCAGGCTGATTTCCAAAAATGGCCGTAGACAATGCTCAGACATTACCGCCGACAATGCGGATTTAATCAGCATATTAAGTTCAGACACTGCTCGCCAGCGCGGCTCGCGGATATGGCTGTCAATGTCGATGTCGTTTACGCAATGTGTCGCCATTTATTTGCTACGGATATTGTTAATAGCGTCTTTGTCATAGGCCTTGACAATATGACCAACCAAGGGATGGCGCACCACATCGTCCGCGTCAAACTCGATGGTTTTGATACCCTCGATATTTCCTAATATGGACAAAGCATGGGTCAGACCCGACGGTTGCCCACCGGGAAGGTCGCTTTGGCTCGGATCGCCCGTGACTGCATAGGCGGCGTTTTCGCCGAGCCTTGTAAGGGCCATTTTCATTTGGGCCACGGTGGCGTTTTGCGCTTCGTCGATCACCACAAATGCATCTGAAAGCGTGCGACCACGCATGAAAGCCAAAGGTGCGACTTCAATCTCCCCGGAGGCTTTACGGCGCTCAACCTGATCTGCGCCAAGCACCATATTCAAAGCATCCCAGATGGGCAATAAATACGGATCGATCTTCTCCATGAGGTCGCCCGGCAAAAACCCAAGCTTTTCGCCTGCTTCTACGGCAGGGCGGCACGCAATAAACCGCTTAACTTCGCCCCGTGCTAACAAAGATGCACCGTAAGCCGTGGCCAAAAAAGTCTTACCCGTACCCGCCGGGCCGACACCAAATGTAATGGTGTTATCGCGCATGGCGGTGATGAAGTCCTCTTGGTGTTTGGTTTTGGCGATTACCGGCTTGCGGCGCGGTACTGGGATGACGGCATTCATTTTGCCGTGAGCGGCTTGGCCGTTGCTGATACCGCGTATTAGACTTTCTATATCCGAGCGCGAACACGGCCAACCTTTTTCAAGACGGGTGTATATTTCCTTGATCACCTTCGCGGCACTGGCTCTTGCTTTGCCATTGCCGTTTATGGTGATGCTGGCTCCGGGCGCTTCCAGATAAACATCAAAGGCCTGCTCGATCAGTGCCAGATTGGCATGGCCCGGCCCGGCCAGTTCGCGCACCAAACCGGTATCGCTAAACTCAAGTATTTCTGTCTTGCCCCTAGCCATTTGATAAAACTCCACGCAAAGAATTCTGCCCTGCATCAGTGATCTTAACGGAGACTATTTGTCCGATTAAATCCATATCCCCAATAAAATGCGTGCCTTGTAAATAGGGTGCGCGACCGAATAATTCATTTTCGCCGCGCCCCGTACCCTCGACCAGTACGGACAATGTTTTGCCAATCAAACTTTTGTTAAAGGCCTTTTGTTGGGACGTGAGAAGCTTTTGCAAGCGGGCCAAGCGTTCGGACTTTACATCTTCGGGTACTTGTCCGGGCAGGGCCGCGCCGGGTGTACCGGGGCGGGCAGAATATGTAAAACTAAAGGATGACGCAAAGCCGATCTCCGCGACCGCCTCTAATGTGCGTTTAAAATCCAGTTCGCTTTCGCCGGGGAAGCCGACAATGAAATCAGACGACAAAGCCAATTCCGGCTTGGCGGCGCGGATGCGGGCCACCAGGTCTTTAAACTCGGCGTAAGTATGACCTCTATTCATGGCCCGCAAAATCCGGTCACTGCCCGCTTGTAGTGGTAAATGTAGATAGGGCATAAGCGCCGGTTCATTTGCATGAACACTGATCAGCTCGTCGTCCATATCGCGGGGATGGGATGTGGTATAACGTAGCCTGTCCAACCCGCCGATTTTAGCAAGATGTTTGATCAGTTCTCCCAACCTCCAATTATTATGGCCCCAGCTTTCATCTGCTTCCAATTTCGGTGCGGCCCCGTGATAGGCATTGACGTTTTGGCCTAGTAAAGTGATTTCCCGCACCCCTTGGGCCACCAATGTCCGCGCCTCGGCGACGATCTGCTCTACGGGGCGGGAAAATTCTGCGCCGCGTGTATAGGGGACAACGCAAAATGTGCAGAACTTGTCGCAGCCTTCTTGGATGGTCAAAAATGCGGTTGGCCCGTCAACTTTGCGGGTCTCGGGCATCAAGTCAAATGTTTCTTGCGTGTCGAAGTCTGTCTCCAGGCGCTCGCCAAATTCGCGGCTGACCTTGGCGATCATTTCGGGGAGTTTGTGATAACTTTGCGGGCCAAGCACCAAATCAACCACGGGCGCACGGCGCATGATCTCCTCGCCTTCGGCCTGGGCGACACATCCGGCCACGGCAACTTTCATAGCCCCGCCGGATTTTTCTTTAAGCTTACGAATACGCCCAAGTTCGGAATAAACTTTTTCCGCCGCTTTTTCGCGAATGTGGCAGGTGTTGAGCACAACCAAATCGGCCCCCTCCGGACTGTCTACGCAGCGGTAACCTACAGGCGCCAACACATCGGCCATACGCTCACTGTCGTAAACATTCATTTGACAGCCATAAGTTTTTATAAAGAGGGTCTTCTTGGTCGCGGACTGCGTATTTGTATGTGCGGGTGTAGAAATCTTGTCTGATTTATCTTTGTTTGATGTATCTGTATCCGCTGATGTCTGGTGGCCCATAAGCCAATTTTCCTGTAAAAGGCTGTATAAAGCCTAAACGGCAGATTTGGCAAGAGGCATTAGCGCTTGCCATTAAAACGGATATGTTTCCCCATGTTTGCCAAAACAACCGGGTTCGCCAAAACAAACGGGATGTTAGCCTGATTGCATTTCTGCTATTCTTTGTTTGAGCCGCAGTTTTTGTTTTTTTAGTTCGGTGACAAGGATAGTATCAGGCGCGGGATGTTTAAGCTCTTTTTCTATTTGAGTGTCTAATTGAGCATGTTTGATGTTCAGCTGTTCCAAATGCGCCGATAAAGCCATTCGCACCTCCTAGTTTGGTTTGTGTGTTTAAACAGATTAGCATATTTTTTCGGGCTTGTCACACTTGTTTGAGAAATTATTGCGGTTTTGGGTGGTAATATTTTTGGATATTTCTTGGAGCAGAGGGAAAACCGGGTTAGGCATGACCTATGACAAGCGATAATAACGAAAATGCTGACAAACAAGCGTTAAAGACGTTGCTACAGCAACTTAAAACGGATCATCGCCGTATTGATGCGCAAATTTTGGCTCTGCGCGAGACGGGTGCGGTTGATATGTTAAAAATTGGGCGCATGAAAAAAATCAAACTGATCCTCAAAGATAAAATCGCAAATATACAAGACCGCCTCACACCGGACATTATTGCTTAAAAACATTGCTAAAAAAATATGGTGTTTTTGTTTGGGAGATATGCTTAAAGGCCCCCCATGGGTAATGCACATCATCACAATAACGACCATAAACATGATCACAACCACGCCAGTGATGGCCACGGTCATGCCCACGGTCATGGCCACAACCATTTCCATTCCCATAGTGTAGACGCCAAAAATGAAGGCCGGATGTTGCTGGCGGCGGCGCTGACGGGTACGTTTATGGTGGTTGAGGTGGTCGGCGGGCTTATTTCCGGTTCCTTGGCACTATTAGCTGACGCCGGGCATATGCTCACCGACTTTATTGCCTTGTCGATGGCTTGGGTCGCGTTTCGTATGGCGCGGCGGCCCGCCGACTGGCGGCGTACATTCGGGTTTGACCGGTTGTCGATCCTTGTGGCTTTCGTCAACGGCCTGTCTTTGTTTTTTATTGCCGGCATGATTGTGTTTGAAGCTGCCAAACGTTTGGGCCACGATCACCAAGTCATGGGTCTGCCTATGTTAGCGGTGGCGGTGGTCGGATTGTGTGTCAATATCGTCGTATTTTTAATTCTGATAAGCGGCGACAAGGAAAACCTGAACATTCGCGCCGCGTCGCTACATGTTATGGGGGATTTGCTTGGCTCTGTAGCCGCCATCATTGCGGCGCTGATCATCTATTTGACCGGTTGGATGCAGGCGGATCTTATAATGTCGGTGTTGGTTGCAGTCATTATATTGCGCTCAGCCTGGTATGTGGTTAAAGAATCGGCCCATATTTTGCTGGAAGGTGCGCCCGAAAGCCTGGATCGCCGCGCTATAAGTGCCGATATGCACGAGCAATTCCCGCAGATAACGACGGTTGACCATATTCACGCCTGGTCCATTTCCCAAGAACGTCCAATGGTCACTTTAGAGGCCCACATCAAACCAGATGCTGATATTGAAGAAACCGCCAAAGCGATCAAGGCCCGCTTGACCGAACGTTTCGGGGTCAAACATGCAACGGTGGAAGTGACCAAGTCCCCGTGACAGAGAACAGGCTGTGATAGAGGGCAGGCCGTGACCGGGGGGAAGCCATGACCCTGAAAATCAACAACAAAGATGCCCGCCGACTTTGGATTGATGCCCAAGGCCTGTCTAGCGCCCCAACCGGGCCACTAGATGCCTTGGATATAATCAAAAAGCTTGGTTTTGTGCAGCTTGATACCATCCGCACCGTGTCGCGGGCCCATCATCACATTTTATGGAGCCGCAACCAGAATTACCGCGAACCCATGTTGTGGAAATTACTGCGTGAAGACCGGTCAGTGTTTGAACATTTCACCCATGACGCCTCCGTCCTGCCCACGGACATTTATCCGGTCTGGCGGCGACAGTTTGAAAGAATGGGCCAAAAACTGCGCAAACGCACCTCGCACAAGGACAAATCACTTCTGGCCCATGTGACGGCCCGCATCACGGGCGAAGGGCCATTGTCGACCCACGCCTTTGATACGGTCCGCACAGGCAAGCGCGAAATGTGGGGCCGCCCGCCCCATAAATTGGCACTGGATTATCTTTGGTTGACGGGGCGGCTATGTACGTCGCACCGGGAGAATTTCAAAAAATTCTATGATTTGCCCGAGCGCGTGATTCCGGCTGATCTGCGCAGCCGAGCTATGTCGGACAAAGCTCAACATGATTGGTTGTGCCGCGAAGCTTTGTCACGACTGGTATTTGCAACACCAGCAGAAATCGGCCGGTTTTGGGGTACGGCTAGTGCGGGGGAGGTTGGTGAATGGGTGGGAGCGCAAGGCAAAAACGTGCAAAGTGTTGAAGTCGAATGCGCTGATGGTCGTTGGACAAAAGCGTTGGCGCAAGCTAATATTGAACACCGCCTGCACATTACCCGCCCGCCCACATCCCGCTTGCGTATTCTAAGCCCGTTTGATCCGCTGATCCGGGACCGCGCCCGTTTGCTGCGTCTGTTCGGGCTAGAGTATAAAATTGAGATTTTTGTACCCGCAGCCAAACGCAAATGGGGTTATTATGTTTATCCTATATTGGAAAATAGCCGCTTTGTAGGTCGGATCGAAGTGCGGGCCGACCGAAAAGAGGGCGAGTTACACATCCTGCAATTCTGGCCTGAACCCGGCGTCGTCTGGACAACCAACAGAGCCAATAAATTAGCCGCCGAGCTAAAACGTCTGTCCCGGTTGGTTGGTGCGGCGCAGGTTGTTTGGTGTTGCGCTCAATAAAACCTGTCATAACGACTTACCCATCCGTACCAATGGGATTTTGGTGCCGTCACTGGTGGTGTCTGTGTGTGTTTGTATTTTTTCGTAGCCGCAGGCTTCATATAATGGCACCCCGGCCAATGTTGCCATCATTTCGGCCCGCTTAAACCCAACGTCCCGGGCGGCTTGTTCGCAGGTGTTTAGCACCAAACGACCGACACCTTTGCGCGTCCAGTCCGGATGGGTGTACATGGCGCGAATACGGGCCGCTTCGGGTTTGGGATCGAGAAGCCTAGGGTTACGCCCCAAAGAATGATCGCCGCCGTACAGGGTTTCGCGCCTTGACCACCCGCCGCATCCCGCTAACGCGCCGCCCTTTTTTGTTTGGGCCCAAACGGCGAAATATGTACCGTCCGCTATTAAGCGACTATCTAACCCCATAACTTCAACCGACGCCAAGATTTGCGCTTTGTTCAAAAAATCAGCTTGCAATATGTTTATAGATTTTGCCATCAAATCTTTGAGTTGCGGCAAATCCTTGCCAGAAGCCTTAACAATTCGTAAATTTGTTTCAATATCTGTCATGGACGCATTGTGTCATAAAAGTCACGCTTATCAACAAAATTGTTGCAGGTTGGAATAAGAGTTGAGGTTTTGCATATATTCCGCCAATAGTCCCAGTTAGATTTTATATCTAACCTGAATTTATAGGAACTCAAAAAAGGGAAAATCCACATGAGAACACTAACTTTGAAAACACAACTGGCGCTCGGCGTATCAGCAATGATG
This sequence comes from Alphaproteobacteria bacterium, assembly GCA_024278855.1. Lineage (GTDB taxonomy): Bacteria > Pseudomonadota > Alphaproteobacteria > Caulobacterales > Maricaulaceae > Robiginitomaculum_A. The sequence continues at coordinate 77,386 of JAJRSJ010000079.1, forward strand.
CTGGTCGGGTCGCTTAGCACGGCGTCTTTCGCCCAGTCGGACGGCGATAGTGCCAATGTCGACGAGATCATCTCGACAGGTACACGCCGTAAAGCGCGTTCAGCTGCGGATACACCGGCTCCGGTCGATGTTATTTCCGGCGATGAATTCTTAAACAACGCATCTTCCGACATTGGCGATCTTTTACGGACGGCTGTTCCTTCGTTTAATGTTAACGCGCAACCGATTTCAGATGCCGCGACCATTATCCGTCCGGCCAACTTGCGCGGGCTTTCTCCTGATAACACATTGGTGCTCTTAAACGGCAAACGCCGTCACCGTGGTTCCGTTATCTCGTTTCTAGGCGGCGGCATTTCTGACGGTGCCCAAGGTGTGGATATTGGCGTGTTCCCGGCCATTGGCCTGAAGCAGGTCGAAATTCTGCGCGACGGTGCGTCCTCGCAATATGGTTCTGACGCCATTGCCGGTGTGATGAACTTCGTGCTGAAAGATGCGTCCGAAGGTGCGACGGTTGAGCTTAAATACGGCTCCACCTATGCGGGCGACGGCGACAACTACCGGATTTCCGGTAATATCGGCCTGCCGCTTGGCGATGCTGGTTTCATCAATATTTCGGCTGAATACGGTGCTAGCGACGGTACATTCCGTGCGGTTCAGCGCGGCGATGCGGCAAATTTGATCGCTAACGGCTTTCCTGTCAATGATATCAGTGTCAACACTGTAACTACGGAAACTGTGCAATATTGGGGTCGGCCTGATGTTAAGGACGATATCAAGCTATTCATCAATACCGGTATTGAGCTAACAGAAAATGTTGAAGCCTATGCCTTTGGTAACTATGCAACGCGTAATGTCGAAGGCGGTTTCTGCTTCCGTAACCCAACCAATCGCGGCGGCGTATTCCGTGGTCCTGTTGTTGGCGGTTTGGCCACATTACGGACATTGGATTTAACTGATAATGACGGCATTGGTTGCCCGGTTGTTACCATTACAGATACAGATGGTGACGGTAATCTGGATACATATGACCCCGTTGGTTTTGCGGCTCTACAAGCTGATCCAAACTGTGCCAGTTTTGCTGATTTGTTCCCTGGCGGCTTCGTACCGCGTTTTGGTGGCGACAATCGCGATCTAGCTTTCACGGGCGGGCTTCGCGGCGAGTTGGCAATTGGTAACGGACTTGGCTATGATGTCAGCGGTTCATATGGTACCAATAAAACGGAATTCTTTATCCGTAACACCATCAACGCATCTTTGGGCCTAGCAACACCGACAGCATTTACACCTGGTGCCTATGAGCAAATTGAAACAGCGTTTAATCTTGATTTGACTTACGGCATTCCTATGGAGGGTTGGGCTTCAGATCTTGGTATTGCGGCTGGTTTCGAATGGCGTGATGAGCAATTTGACATCACTGCTGGTGATCCTGCATCATTCGCATTGGGGCCATTTGCGGCACCGTCGGTTGATTATCCAAATGGTCAGGGCTTTTCATCTAGCTCAAACGGGTTTGGCGGTTTTAACAGAAGCACCTCAAATTCTCAGGGCAATATAGCTGTCTACGGCGAATTGGAAGCGGACATTACCGATGCCTTTACCCTACAAGCGGCTTTGCGTTGGGAAGATTACGATTCTTTCGGTACAACCACAAACTGGAAACTTGGCGCTCTTTATCAGCTAACGGATTCGGTGCGTATTCGCGGTACCTATTCAACGGGTTTCCATGCGCCAACAGCCGGGCAAGCCAATGTGGTCAATGTGACGACCGCATTTGATGCCCAAGGCGAACTTGCTGATCAGGGAACGATCCCCCTCAGCTCTGTGCCGGGTACCTTTATTAACAATGCGCTAGGTAACCGTTTCTCCCTAGGGCCTGAAACTGCCAATAACCTGTCATTGGGTATTGCCTTTGATTTAGGCGCAATGTCTTGGACTGTTGATTACTACAATATTGCTATGAAAGACAGAATTGCCATTACAGACCAACAAGATTTCCGTGGCCTATTGGTAGCACACGGTATCGCTGCTGGCGTATTTGCAGTTGATCCTGGGACAACCACAAGTCAGGTTCTTAACGCAATCAACGGTACGACGGCGAACGGCTTTACAGTCAACGCCGCTGATTTTGCCGGCTTTGAAGACCTGATCACGGCGGCTTTCTTTGCCAATGATTTTGATACCAAAACAACTGGTTTTGATATTGTTGGTCGTATGCCATTTGATATGGGTGTTGGTACTTCGTCTGTATCTATCGGAGCTAACTACAACAATACGTCAGTGACACGTGTTGGTAATTTGGGTGCCAGACGTCAACAGGCGCTTGAAGAGCAATTGCCAAGTTGGAAAGGTAATCTCGCGTTCAACCATGAACAAGGTATGTGGCGCGGTCTGGTTCGGGTTAACTATTTCGGCCCGTGGACAGATTCCGGCAATGGCGGCACAGCTATAGGCGGCGAAATGACTATCGATGCTGAACTTGGTGCCCAGGTCATGGAAAATGTTGAAGTGATTATTGGTGTTGCCAACGCATTTGACAACTATCCGGACGAAAACCCAGGACAGTTGAACATTGGTCAACTTTACCCTGAGAGCTCTCCAATGGGCTTTGACGGTGGTTCATATTATGCGAAACTGCGCATCACTTACTAAGCGCAAGTTTTTCTAAACAAATAACGCCTCCGGGCATTATATACAGCGCCTCCGGCTTTAGGGCCGGGGGCGTTTTTGTTTGCGGGGGTGGTAGAACTGCACTAATGAGAGCTATGCAAATAGAAATTCTGACCGCTTATGTGCTTACGGTACTTGCTTTGATGAGTACGCCGGGGCCGAGCCATCTTTTGATGTTGTCAAATTCTGCCGCCAACGGGTTTCGCAGATCTTTGGCGACGGCGGCGGGCGATCTTACGGCGAATATGCTACAAATGTTGGCGGCTGGCTTAGGTTTGGCGGCTTTGATCATTGCGGTTCCCAAAGCCTTTATCGTTATCAAACTGGCCGGGGTTGGTTATTTGCTGTGGCTCGGGTTCAAAATGATCTCCAAATCGTTTGCGCCGCGCCAAAGCCAAATATTGGCGCCGCGTGTCAGCCTTAAATCTCTTTGGCTGCAAGGCTTCATTACATCGGCGACCAACCCAAAAGCTGTGGTGTTTTTCGCGGCGCTGTTTCCGCAATTTATTTCTGATACATCGCCTTTTGGCCGCAATTTTTAGCCCTCAGCACCGCTTATATTTTTATTGATGGCGTATTTCTCGGCTTTTACGGTTTTGCCGCGTCTCGGATCAGAAAATTCTCAACTTCAAACGCTTCAAAGTGGATAGACCGCCTTGGCGGCTTTGGTATCCTAATTGCCGCCTTATTGCTCGGTCTGAAATCAATGCCGAGAAGCTGATATAAAACCTCGCGATATAAAAACGCTAACAAGAAAAACCAATTAGTCGCGGAATTTTGTTTTGGCCACATACCACATGCTCTATAGTCATTGTTTTAAGAGGTGAAATATGAGCGTTGCGACAAGATTAGACAAAAATATTGCGGTTATTACCATTGATAATCCGCCCGTAAACGCACTGTCAACCCATGTGCGCGCCGGACTGGTTACGGCCATAAAAGCCGTGAACGCCAATGAAAATATACACGGCGTGATCCTCACCGGGGCGGGCCGAATTTTCATAGGCGGGGCAGATATTAAAGAGTTCGGCAAACCGCCATTAGAGCCATTTTTGCCCAATGTCATCGACGTGATTGAACATTGCCGCGTCCCGACCGTAGCCGCCATTAACGGTGCGGCACTGGGCGGCGGTCTGGAAGTGGCGCTCGGCTGTCGGTTCAGGGTCGGATCGCCGACCGCAAAATGCGGCCTGCCAGAAGTAAATCTGGGTCTAATCCCCGGCGCGGGCGGCACCCAAAGATTGCCGCGCTTGATCGGGGCCGTAAAAGCCGGCGAAATGATCACGTCTGGTAAACCCCTAGGCGCAGACAAAGCTCTAAATACCGGCATTTTGGACGCGGTATTTGCGGATGATTTACTTGCAAATGCGCAGGTTTTCTTGCGCGCAAAAATCGCTAAAGGCGAGAGCGGAAACCCCCTCAGCACGGGCAAAGTCCCTAGCTGGGATGCACAAGCCTTCGCCGCCCTTGAAACCAAAACGAAAACCCGGGCCCGTGGTCAACTATCCCCCGTAAAAGCATTGGCAGCGGTACGGGCCGCCCATGAATTGTCCTTTAGAGATGGACTTAAACGGGAACGGGAAATTTTTACGGAATGCATGGCTAGCCCCCAACGCGCCGGGCTCATCCATGCATTTTTCGCCCAGCGCCAAACCGCCAAAATACCGGGTCTGGATATAACCAACACCCGTCCCATCAAAACCGTGGGCATTTTGGGCGCAGGCACTATGGGCGTGGGTATTGCTCTGGCCTTTACGGCGGGCGGCTACACGGTCAGCCTGTTTGATATAGACCAAGATGCGTTGGCCGCAGGCTCGAAACGCATTGCCAGGACATTGGAAGCCAGCGTTAAAAAAGGGCGTATTTCAACCCATGCTAAAGACGAACAATTGTCGCGCTTTTATTCCCTATCAAGCATGGACGATTTATCGGGCACAGACTTGATCATCGAAGCGGCCACGGAAAATATGGAGATCAAGAAATCCATTTTCCGCGATCTGGACAGAATATGTAAACCCGGCGCGATTTTGGCCACGAACACATCATATCTGGACGTCAATATTTTGGCAAAGTCCACAAACCGTCCCGGCGATGTCATTGGCATGCATTTTTTCTCTCCGGCCCATATTATGAAATTGTTGGAGGTGGTGCGCACGGACAGTGTGAGCGACGAGGTGTTGGCCACGGTCATGGGGCTGGGCAAGACCATTGGCAAAATCACCGTGCTTTCCGGGGTTTGCGACGGATTTATCGGCAATAGAATTTTGAAAGCTTACCGTAAACAGGCTGAATATATGGTCCTGGACGGGGCTTGGCCAGAGCAGGTCGATAAAGTTATGCGCGAGTTTGGCTTTGCTATGGGCATATTCGCGGTCTCCGATCTGGCCGGGCTAGATATTGGCTATTTCACCCGCCGCCGCGAGGATGTCAACCGGCCTGCACAGGAACGTTATGTGGATATAGCCGACAAGCTCTATGATCTTGGTCGGCTCGGACAAAAAACCGGGTCGGGCTGGTATGTTTATAAGGAAGGCTCGCGCACACCCGCCGTGGATCCAATTGTTACACAAGTGATAGAAGCGGCGGCGCAGCAAAACAACATCAGCCGCCGTCGTTTTTCTGATGATGAAATCTTTGAGCGCATTTTATACGCCATGATCAATGAAGGCGCAAAAATTTTGGACGAGGGCATTGCCGCCCGTGCCCTTGATATAGATATGGTGTATATTCACGGCTACGGCTTCCCGGCTTATCGGGGCGGGCCGATGTTTTATGCTGACCAGATTGGGGCCAAAGCCGTATATGAGCGGATTTGCGAATTTGCAAAAACCGATCCGTATTTTTGGCAAGCTTCAGATTTGCTTAAAAGCTTGGCCGAGACCGGCGGGACATTTAAAGGCTTATAATTTATTCATCATAGCTGATGGTGACGTCATCACTAAGGGGTACGGATTGGCAGGACAAGACGAAGCCTTCGTCGATTTCTTCAGGCTCCAGACCGTAATTTAGTCCCATCTCAACCTCGCCCTTTGTCACCTTGGCCCGGCAAGTGGCGCAAACACCGCCCTTGCAGGAAAACGAAACATCAAGCCCGGCGGAAAGTGCAGCTTCAAGAATGGAGCCGTGTTCTTCGCGGTATTCTACTTGCACTTCGCGGCCATCCATAATGATATTTATTTTGGCTTTTGCCAAAGCGGCCAGAGGTGTTTGCGAGGTCTGGGCGGTTTCAGTGCCTCGGCTAGCGGTGCCGTCTGCGAAAAACAGCTCAGAATGGATATTGGCTTCTGGCTCCCCGGCGGCGATCAGGCTTTGCCGCGCCCCGTCGATCATGGCTTTGGGGCCACACAGAAAATAGCCGTCTACCCCCAAGCTCCCAAACACATTTTTATGTAAATGGGTGATTTTATCGGTGTCGATACGTCCGCCCCAAAACGGGTCATCGACGCTTTGGCGGGTCAGAAAAAGCTGCACGGATAATCTGTGCATATATTGATTTTTTAGGGCGGCAAGTTCTTTGAAAAACATGGTGTGTTCAACATCCCTATTGCCGTAATACAGAAAAAACCGGCTGTTATTATTTGCGGTAAGGGCGGCACGTATCATTGACAATATTGGGGTAATGCCAGACCCGGCGGCTATGCCCACATAGACTGCACCGGATTTTGGGGCTTGTTTCGGGATCAGGGTAAATGTGCCGAGCGGTTGTGATAGCTCTAGCGTATCCCCGGCTTTTAATTTTGTATTGGCATAGGCGGAAAACACACCGCCCTTAACATGCCTGACACTGATGCGAAAATCCGCCGCCCCCGGAGCGGAACAAAACGAATAGGTGCGCCTTACATCCTCGCCGTTGATCATGCTGCGGACAATAACATGCTGCCCGGCTTTGTAGGCAAATGCGGCTATATATTTGTTTGGTATATCAAATGTAATCACCACGCTATCGGGTGTTAATTTGTCTACCTTCGAAACTGTAATTTTATAAAATTTTGACATATGTTATTTCCTAGTGTCTCTTGTAGCAGTGATTTGTGGGATTAAAAGGGGTTAGAGCCTTCCTTGATATGATTTATCAAGGAAAGCTCTAGTGACACTTGAACCGGTCAAACGGTTCCAGACAATCTTTACAGGCGTGTAGGGCTTTACACGGGGTCGAGCCAAATTCACTAATTAACCGGGTGTTTGCCGAACCGCAGCGCGGACAAGACGGCGTGTGGGCGCCGGGCGGGTCTATACCGTAGATGCGTAATTTTTCGTGAGCTTCGTCGGTGATCCAGTCGGTTGTCCACGCAGGCGACAGCTGGTTTTTGATGCCAATATGCCCGTAACCATGTGCGTCCAGTTTCTCGCGGATCATCTCTTGGATCATATCCGTGGCCGGGCAGCCAACATAGGTCGGGGTGATGATGACATTGGGCGGGGTGCCGTCTTCAATATTTCTGACAATCTCTCTGACAATCCCGAGCTCGACAATGCTGATTACCGGAATTTCCGGATCCATAACCTGGTTGAGCAAGCCTAGAATATCGCTTCGTACATCGCGCCAATCACGCTTTGTCCGCGCCGTCATTACCACTGCAAACCCGGATATTTAAGCTGCATAAATTGCAAGTCGGACAAAATATTACCCAATTGCTCATCATGCCTGCCTTGGGTTCCGCCCATGAGCATTTGCCCCACTTCTGGCGGTTGTAAATCACCAGCTTGAACTAACAGGCCTTCGACCTCCACCTGCCAGTTTTTATAAGATTTGGTAAAATCCGTGGTCAGACCGCTGTCCGTAGCTTGTGCCAAAATATCGTCACGTGCAAACATCTCGCCCGTATACCGCCACAGACAAGAGAGCGCATCGTCCATACGGTCTTTGCTTTCGTCCGTGCCGTCTCCAAGCCTTAATACCCAAGTTTTCGCGAACCGAATATGATAAGCAATTTCCTTGAGGGATTTTTCGGCAATGGCCGCCAGGTTTTTATCGGTTGAGCCAAGCAAAGCTTCATATTGATACTTTTGCATGGTCGAAAACAAATATTGACGCAAGACAATATGGGCAAAATTCACATTGGGTTGAGCGACAAGGAGCAGATTTGTATACTGGGCTTCATAGCGGGTTAGAGCCAAAGCGTCTGCATTTGGTGCCAAATCTTCCAAGGTTAAAACATGCTCAAATAATAATTTTGCCTGCCCGATCAAATCCAACGAGATATTGGTCAGAGCCATGTCCAGTTCCATCTCCGGCGCATGGCCGCACATTTCGGAAAGACGTTGGCCCAAAATAAGTGCATTGTCGGCCAAGCGCAAAATATAGGCCGTTTCAGAGCGTTCAGGGTGTTCAGGTATTTGCGGCATTTGCACCGCAATATTGTTTGCAGTTGTCATAGCAGGCTCACATGTTTTTCACACCGTCAGGTACGGTGTAAAATGTTGGGTGGCGGTATATTTTATCATCGGCCGGGTCAAACAATTCGCCCGCCTCGGCCGGGTCTGATGCAATGATGTCGGCGGACTTTATAATACAAAGTGAACTGGCCTCGCCCCGTCTTGTGTACAGATCGCGGGCCGACAAAATGGCCGTATCAGCGTCCTGGGCGTGGACACTGCCTGCATGTTTGTGGGCTAACCCGTTTTTAGAGCGGATAAATACTTCAAAAAGATGCCAATTATCAGTCATAATATTTCCTTATAATTCTGTAGGTAATCCGTTATGCCGCCTGTTGCTTAGCCGCCTGTTTTTTTGCATAAGCTTCGGCTGCAGCCCGAACCCAAACACCGTCCTTGGCGGCGGCGCGCCGCGCCCGTATCCGGTCTTTGCCGCAAATGCCACCGTCCTTGATCACAGCCCAAAACTCGTACCAGTCAATTTCGCCGTGGTCATAAGAGCCGCGCTCTTCATTCCATTTCAAATCCGGATCCGGGATGGTCAGGCCAAGAAATTCTGCTTGTGGTACGGTGGTGTCAATAAAACGTTGCCGCAAAACATCATTGGAATGACGCTTAATTTTCCATTTCATGTTTTGGGCGGAATGGGTAGACGCGCTGTCGCTTGGCCCGAACATCATCAAAGACGGCCACCAATAGCGGTTGATGCTATCCTGGGCCAGTTGTTTGTGTTCTGGCGTGCCTTGTGCCAACACGGTGACAATCTCGTAGCCTTGGCGTTGATGAAAGCTTTCTTCCTTGCACACCCTGACCATAGCCCGTGCATAGGGGCCGTAGGAGCACCGACAAAGCGGGATCTGGTTGGTAACTGCCGCCCCGTCAACGAGCCAGCCAATGGTCCCAATGTCGGCCCAACTGGGGGCCGGGTAATTAAAAATGGTCGAATATTTGGCCTTGCCGGACAATAAATCCGCCACCATATCGTCTCTGGAGCGTCCCAAGGTTTCGGCGGCAGAATATAGATACAAGCCGTGGCCGGCTTCGTCCTGAATTTTAGCTAGCAATATCAATTTTCGCTTTAAAGTTGGCGCCCGCGTCACCCAATTGCCCTCAGGTAATTGTCCGACAATTTCCGAATGGGCATGTTGGGAGATTTGCCGCAACAATGTGGCGCGGTATTTCTCCGGCATATCGTCCTTGGCTTCAATCACCTCGCCGCCGTCAATGCGCTTTTGGAACGCATCCCAAAGCTTGGCGTCATCTAAAATCTGCTGGTCAGCGGATTTTTTTTCTCTATCTGTGCGTAAATCTGTTGAATACATGAATTTGCTATAAAATGATTTGACCGTTCGGTCAAATGTTTTTTCAAAAAATATTTAATGTGACTGATCTGTGTGCATCTTCACAGTATTGTCAGCATTAAAAACCGGATACATTCCCGATTAAGCTTCACTTAATAAAAAAATGTGATATTGATTCGCAACCACACAGGGGGACTAGATGAGCCAAGGCATGAACCAAACGCAACAAGACGAAACATCGGCAAAAGACTGGATGCGCATTTTATTGCCATACCGACAGCCAAAATTTGGCCGCAGCATATTTGAAATTGCCATTACCATTATCCCGTTTGTACTGTTGGGTGTCGCGGCCTATTGGGCTTTAAGCATACACTTTGGGCTTAGCTTGGTGTTTTCTTTATTGGCGGCCGGTTTTCTGGTGCGCATTTTTATTATTCAACATGATTGCTCCCACGGCGCATTTTTCAAAGCCAAAACTTTAAACACTTGGGTTGGCCGGGGGCTTGGGGTTATTACGATGACGCCTTTCGCTGTTTGGCGCCGCGCCCATCTTATCCACCACGGAGCATCGGGGAATTTGGACAACCGGGGGGTTGGTGATATTCATATGCTGACGGTCGAAGAATACAAAGCGCGGGACCGCAAAGGGCGTCTGGCCTACCGTCTTTACCGTCACCCCATTGTTATGTTTATAATTGGCCCGATTTATGTGTTTCTCATTGCCCAACGCCTGCCCGATAAGTTTCTGCGCGGCGAGATGAAATACTGGTTCAGCGCCATGGGAACAAATTTTCTGATTGCCTTGGTTATAGGTTCGCTGATCTATTTTTTCGGAAGCATTTCGTTTTTGCTCGTTTACGGGCCAATGGTCTTGGTGGCGGGCGGGCTCGGCATATGGATGTTTTTCGTCCAGCACCAATTTGAAGAACCCGTCTGGGACGCGGGCGAGAACTGGGACCGCAATGAAGCTGCGCTATTTGGCTCGTCCCATTATGATTTACCAAAACCCTTGCGTTGGATTACCGGCAATATCGGTATCCATCATGTTCACCACCTCAATGCCCGCATCCCGTTTTACCGCCTGACCGAAGCTCTGCGCGATCACCCGAAGCTGGTGAACATAAAGCGCCTGACGTTTTGGGAAAGCTTGAAATGTGTCAGGCTTAAACTGTGGGACGAAAAAACAAGAAAATTGGTCACAATCAAAACGGCAATGGCGGCGTAGTTTTAGAGATTTAAAGCCACTAATTGTGCGGCGCATAGCTCGCCTACACCCTTATTTGCCAGACGCATAAGCTCGGTAAAATCGTCTGGGGCGAAAGGGGTGTCTTCGGCGCTAGCCTGGATTTCTATGATACCGCCTGTGCTCGACAGAACGAAATTGGCATCCGTCTGCGCGGCGCTGTCTTCCAGATATTCCAAATCTAATCTGCAAGTATCTGCGACAATACCGCACGAGACAGCGGCGATTTGGTCGGTTACAGGGTCGGTTTGCAAAACCTCTTCTTCCAACAAATAATTTATGGCCAGTTTTAGCGCTACCCATGCGCCAGTGATGGCCGCCGTGCGCGTACCGCCGTCGGCCTGGATGACATCACAGTCTAAAATAATTTGCCGCTCACCTAGCGCTTTAAGATCAATCCCGGCCCGCAAACTTCGCCCGATTAAGCGCTGTATTTCCATGGTTCGCCCGCCTTGACCACCCCGTGCCGCTTCGCGGCGCATGCGGGTATGGGTCGAGCGCGGCAACATACCGTATTCTGCCGTCACCCAGCCCTTGCCCCGACCCTTAAGCCAGCGCGGCACACCCGGATCCACACTGGCCGTACACAAAATATGGGTATTGCCGCATTTAATCAAGCAAGACCCTTCCGCATAAGGCGAAACCCCGGTTTCAATTGAGACAGAACGAAGCTCGTCAAGAGCGCGGTTATTGGGGCGTAAGTTGGAGGTCATGAATAATCCTTTTAATATATGATGACAGGCCCTAGCCCTTGTGCACGGAATTGTCAAAAACTCTTGCGCCTTACCTTGCATGCGCTAAAATTACGTTATGAGTTTTCAATCTACATCTCTTTCACTGTCCGATCTGGATGCGCGGGCGCGCTCTGTGTTTAAGGATATTGTCGAGACATATCTGGAGACCGGGGAGCCTGTTGGTTCGCGTACTTTATCGCAAATAAGCCCGGGAGAGCCGAAATTGTCCGCCGCAACCATTCGCAATACCATGGCAGATCTTGCGGGGCTTGGCTTGCTAAGCTCGGCCCATATTAGCGCGGGGCGCATGCCGACCCATCAAGGTTTGCGGCTATTTGTCGATGGTTTGTTGGAAATAGGTGATTTATCCGCTAACGAGCGCAAGTCTATTGATGCGCAATTGGCCGGGCGCGACATGCGGCTTGAAAACGTACTTGAAAAAGCCTCGAGATCATTGGCCGGACTGGCGGGCGGAGCCGGATTGGTGTTGGCGCCTGCACTTGCAGACACCCAAAGCGGATATTTGCGCCATGTGGAATTTGTCGGGCTGGACGCAGGTCAGGCTCTGGCCGTGTTGGTCTACGGCGACGGGCATGTGGAAAACCGAATTATGGATGTACCCGCAGGATTAGTGCCTGCGGCTCTAGAGCGGGCCGGAAATTTTCTCTCCGCTAGGCTCAAAGGTAAACGCCTGTCTGAAACCAGGACCGATATTTTGGCGGAAATCGAGACCGGGAAAGCGGCATTGGAAGCTTCCGCCGCAGGATTGGTCAAGCAAGGCATAGCCGAATGGAGCGCTAAATGGGGTGCGGGCAAGAAAATATCACAAAAACGCACTTTAATCGTCCGTGGGCATGCTCACCTCCTTGACAATCAGGCTGCGCAATCCGATTTGGAGCGTATAAGGCTTTTGTTTGAAGATTTGGAGCGTAAGGAAGAGCTAATAGCATTGTTGGACGAAGCGGAAGACGCCAAGGGTGTGCGGATTTTTATTGGTGCGGAAAACCCGTTATTTTCCTTGTCCGGTTCGTCGGTTGTGGTAGCCCCTTACAAAGATTCGCAGCAAAACATTATTGGCGCCCTGGGTGTTATAGGGCCGACGAGATTAAATTATGCAAGGGTCATCCCTATGGTCGATTATACGGCCGAAGTGATTGGCCGCTTGTTACAAATGGATAAGTAAAGGATAGAAGATGACGAACACGAACAAGCCGCAAAGTCAAAGCCCGCAAATGGATAAAATGCCAACCAATGCAGAGCTGGACGCTTTACAAGCCCAGATCGAAGACGCGGCGAAAGCCGTAACGGACAGAGATAGTAAAGCCGAAGAAGAGAGCTGCGCCAAAGATAAAGCGGAGCCTGAACTGAGCGAAGCCGAACAACAGGCCGCCCGTATTGAAGAATTAGAAGCCGCTCTTGCCAGCGCTAAAGACCAGACATTGCGAGCTATGGCAGAAACTGAGAACATAAAAAAACGTTCGGAACGGGAAGTGCGGGCCGCCAGCATTTATGCGGTTGAGCGCTTTGCCGCCGATATGTTGTCTGTGTCGGATAATCTGGCCCGCGCCTTGTCCACCATTGATGATAACGCCAAAGGCGCGCTTGGGGAAAATGCCAAGCATTTGCTCGACGGGCTTGAGTTGACAGAAAAAGACCTGATCGCCGTGTTTTCCCGCCATGGCATCAAGCCGGTTCCGGGAAATGGGTCTAAATTTGACCCCAATATCCATCAAGCCGTTGCCCAGATACCGTCAGGCGAGGCCAAGGGTGATGTGGCGCAAGTCATGCAAAACGGTTTTACATTAGGGGATCGAACCTTGCGCGCCGCTATGGTTGCCGTATCAACCGGGCCTGAAAAAGCATAATAACAACCCTTTGAACCACCCACCTATAGCCCAGTCGTAGCCGATCTAAAAGCACCGCAAAAAATAATCCGTCTTGCCACTTTTCAAGGCACATGTTTTCGTGTATGCCTGTGTTAATATCCGGGCGTGCGATCCGGTGACAACACTAATTGATGGGGGTTTTCATGGCAGGTGAGAACGATAAATGGGAATTTTATAAAGATAAGCGCGCAGAGCATCGTTGGCGTCGCAAAGCAAGCAATGGCAATATTGTCGGCTCGTCTTGCGAAGGCTATACGGGCAAATCTAGCTGTACCGCTAATGCCGAACGCCACGGTTATAACGGCAATCCAAAAGATTTGGGTGCCAAGGACAAGTGGGATATTTATAAGGACAAACGCGGCGAACATCGCTGGCGCCGCAAAGCCGTCAACGGTGAAATTACTGGTGCAAGCTCGGAAAGTTATAAATCAAAAGCCGATTGTAAATCCAACGCTGAACGAAATGGCATGTGATTAAACCGCGCCCAATAAATTAACAAAAGCCGCCCAAATCAAGGGCGGTTTTTTTATGCCCAGTTTTGTTTAAAGGGGTTTGTGGATATTTATATAGGGACAGACCCAGATATTGTTATGGATACTTGTAATGCACGTTCAGCCATACTAAGGGAGCGCCATGACGTGGTTCCATTATATTCTCCTAGCTTTACTCCAAGGATTAACCGAATTTTTGCCGGTTTCAAGCTCGGCCCATTTGATCTTGCCGGCCAAGGTTTTTGGCTGGCCTGACCAAGGGCCTTTGATTGATTTGATGGCGCACCTTGGTTCACTCGGTGCAGTACTTCTCTACTACCGCAAAGACGTGGTGCGGATTATTTACGGCGGGTTTGACCTTGTCAGCTTTAAACCTGAGCGCCAAAATAGCGCTAGTGCGAAATTGGCGCTTTATATTGCACTTGCCACACCACCGGCTCTGATCGTTGGTTTTGTTATGAGCGCCACGGACTGGGCCGAGGCGGTACGCTCCCCCGAAATTATTGCCTTCGCCATGATCGGGTTTGGTGTTGTCTTGTGGTTGGCAGATATTTGGGGCAAACACACCAAAACCATAGAGACCATGAACTGGAAAGCGGCCGTGTTAATCGGCCTGGCCCAGGTGCTGGCATTTATCCCCGGTACATCGCGCTCCGGCATCACCGTGACGGCGGCCCGCGCCCTTGGTTTCACACGTTCAGAATCAGCCCGGTTCTCCATGCTCATGGCGATCCCGGTTATATTGGCGGGCGGCAGCTTAGCATTTTTGAAATTGCTGAAAGCCGGCAATACCGGTGCAGGCGCTGCCAATTGGCAAGACGGGCTAATTGTCGCCAGCCTATCCTTTGTCGCCGCCTATTTTGCCATTTATGTGTTTATGAAACTGATTGAGCGCATCAGCTTTTTCCCGTTCATGCTCTACCGCCTTGCTCTCGGTTTTGGCTTATTGTGGTGGTTGTCCAGCGGCGGCGCATAGGCTTTTTTCGCGCTACCGCCGCTTCAAAAACACATACATTGCACCAGTGCCGCCGTGTTTTATGTGGGCTTGGGCTGTGCTTGATATAATTTGGCGGATTGACGGATCGTTGAGCCATGTGGGCAGACTTTGGCGCAATATGCCTTTCAGGTTTTGGCCTTTGCCAGTTATAATTAAAACGGTTCGGTGACTGCATTCATGGGCTAACAACAACCGGCGTTTGAGAGTGGCGAAGGCGGCGGCAGCGGTCAAATCGTGCAAATCTATAGTGCGCTCGATCTGAATTTGCCCTCTGCGGACTTTCCGGTCTGCGCGGGTTTGAATGTCTCCGGCTCTTTTATGAATAATGGGGGTGGGGGCAGGGGGCAGATGTATATGGGCTTGCAGGTTTGTTTTTAATTTGGTTTGTGGTTTTGGTGCTGATAACGGCCTTACTGTGCGGGCCACTTGTTGCCAAATTTTTCGGTCCTCGTCGTTTAGCCGGCCCGCCCGTTTCATGAAGATTTATCGTCCGGTGCCAGTAGCAATGCCCGTTCCAATGCCCGTTCCAATGTCTGTGCCAACGCTACGGGCAAGAGCAAAGTCCATTTCGCTTGATGTTTCATCACGCCCGCCTTGGCCCCGGCCTCCGGCCCGCTGCCAAAAAACACATCGCCGCGCATATGGCCTTTAATTGCGCCGCCTGTATCCTGGGCCACGAATAATTTTCCGCTTTGCGCACCTTTATAATCACCCGCTTTAGCGGGAAACTTTCCCTCTACCCAGATCACGGATCCGTAAGGATAATGTTTAGGGTCAACCGCCAGAGAACCCATTGCGGTTAGGGGAATACCAACGGCTCCCTTTGGCCCTTCGCCCGGCGTTAGATATTCTGTTTTGAAAAATATATAGCGGGCGTTTTCGTTCATCAAGGCTCTAGCTTGTTTGCGCCCGGCTTTCTCCATCCAGTTTTCAATCGCGTTTTTTGACGCTTCGTCCCGGGTCATTTCGCCGCGTCTGATGAGTGCGCCGCCAATAGATGTGTATGGTTTGCCGTTATGGCCGGCAAATGCGGCCCGGTAAACAGTACCGTCCTCAAACCGGATTTGCCCGGAGCCTTGGATTTGCAAGAAAAATACATCAATGGGTTTGCCGTAAGCCAGAACTTTGGTGGAGCGGGCATTTATATCTTTGCGCGGCAATGCTTGCACACTGGCCAGATCAGGTTTTGCCAAAATTGGTTCGAAATATATTTCGTCAGCAATCCGGCGCACTGAAATATCCGGGGCATAATATCCGGTCAATAATCCGGTGTCTTTTATTGCGTTTCGCTTTACCGGTTCAAAAAAGCTCTGGAAAAACGAAAGTGCATTATTTTTACTTACGTCTATTTTTTGGGCGGCCTGACAGGGCTGTCGCCAATCCCGGTACTGGCCAAATTGCGGTAATTTGGCATTAAGCCATTTTTCGTCCGGGCGCTTGCTCCACAGACGGCAATGTTTTTGCAAAGCGGCCAGGGCCGGGCTTGGGTCGGCGTTGTGCCAGTCGGTCAAATGAACAAATCCGCTATGGGCAGGTATTGACGGTGTTTCTGGAGACGCCGGCGGAACAACGGGCGGCATGACAGGTTCTGTTTCGGGTGGATGTTCAGGCAAGTCTGGCTCAATATCCGGTTCCAAATCGGGTTCCGGGTCGGCGATTGGCGCATCTGCTATGATGACAGGCACAGTTTGCGCAGGCGGGGCAGGCGGCTTTGTGGTCGCACAGGCCCCGAGAACCATCAATCCGCCTAGGAAAACAAATTTATTCAGTGTCTGGAGAATGATCTGGCCCATCTTTAGCATCTTTAGCATCTTTAGCATCTGTATTATCGGAAGTATGCGGCTCTACCCCGGCTAGCTTCCAGTTCGGGTTTTTGGATTTAAGATCGCGTTCATAGCTCCAAATTTCCCGTACTCGTGATAACATGTCGAGATCACCCTTGACCACATTGTCGTCTTTATCGGTCAGAGCCGTCGCCAGTTCGGCGTGATAGGCTACACGGATTATTCCGACCCGGCCATTGCGTTCGGCGCTGACCACTTCGGCCTTGATCAAACGGGCCAAGTCTGTGACTTGCTTCAAGCCCTTGTCGGCAAGCGCGTCAATAGCGGCGAAATAGCTATCGCGAACATCGTCTGTGAGCAAATCTGCCAACAAGTCCTTGTCCGCGTCCGCGAAAGCCTCCAAAATCATCCCGTAAGCCCCTTTGGCACCGTCAAGAAAATCCGGGAGCGAAAAATTAGGATCTGATGCAGAAATCTTCTCAAGTCCCTTGGCGGCCGGGCCAGCAAAGTCCTGAGGTTTTGGTTCCGCTTTTGTATCAATGCCCATTTTGTCGAGCATATCTTTGGGGTTAATTGCTTTTTGTGGCCCGTGGCCAACATTCTTACCCAACACTGAATATAGCATCGCGCCGACGATGACGGTGAGAATAGCGTATAAAATTATTGCTTGCATGAAATTTATTTCCTGATGTAATGTTTTAGGCCGTATCTTGAATTGCCACCCGCTTATGACCATGTTAACGACAACGCACAAACTTTCAAATCAAACTTACACTTATTTCGAGAGAAACAAATGGCCAAGAAAAAAAATGACGATACGGAAAAAAAGCCGGTGAAAAAGGCGGTTAAGAAACCTGCCAAAACACCAGTGAAAAAACCAGTGAAAAAACCCGCTAAGACCGCAGCAAAAGCCCCCAAAGCGGATCCTGTGCCGGCACCAGCGGCAGAAACTGCACCACAAGAAAATGGTGCGGAAATGGCTCAACCTATGTTGCGTATTTTAGCGCAGTATATCAAAGATGCCAGCTTCGAAAACCCCAATGCGCCAGACAGCTTGCGCACAGACCAAGAGGCGCCGCAGATCAGTATAAATATCGAAATTGGTCGCCAAATGCTTGATGACAACACGGTTGAAGTGGTGTTGGTGTTGGGTGCCAAGGCTGAACGCGATGGCAAGACGGTATTTTTGTGCGAATTGGAATATGCAGGTCTGTTTGCATTTGGTAATATTTCTGAAGAGCATATCCAGCCAATGATCTTGATTGAATGTCCGCGCCTTTTATTCCCGTTCGCCCGCCAAATTATGGCCGAGTTGACCCAAAACGGTGGCTATCCACCTATTTTGCTAGAGCCGCCTGATTTTGCATCCATGTTCCGCGAGGAAATGATGCGCCGCGCCCAGACCGCAGGCGGCACCACCACCTTTAACTAGGGTATCCGGTGGCCCACGTCAAAATTGGCATTCTTGGTGCAGGCGGACGTATGGGGTGTGCTTTGCGCACGGAAATCGCCAAACACGGCGACGCCAAATTGGTTGCGGCTCTGGTCGCGCCCGGCACCAAATTGGTCGGGACGGACGCGGGGGGTGTAGCGTTCACATCCGATATCCGCTCTGGGCTTGAAATTTGCGATGTGCTAATCGATTTTTCTAACCCCAAAGCGGCCATTGATGCTGCTTTGATGATGTTCGACACCTCGTGCCGCACCTTAATTACGGGTACAACCGGGTATTCTGCCACGGAAGAAAAAGCGCTAGTGCAAGCCGCAAATGCTATTACATTAGTTAAATCAGGCAACTTCTCAATCGGCATTTGTGTTTTAGAAAGCCTGGTTGCCAAGGCGGCTGCGGCTTTGCCCAAGGACTGGGACGCGGATATTCTCGATATTCACCACCACAAAAAAATAGATGCACCTTCCGGCACGGCGTTGATGTTAAGCCGGGCATTAGAGGCCGGTGGCCAAAAACCTTCAGATATAGCATCCTTGCGCCACGGCGGCGTTATCGGCGAGCATAGTGTGTTTCTAGGCTCTGACATGGAAACCATCACCCTGACCCACAGCGCCATTGACCGGGCCGTCTTTGCCAAAGGTGCGCTCACGGCTGCCCTATGGGCTGTGGGACAAGACAAAGGTCTGTATGATATGGCCGATGTGCTTGGGTTATGAGCGTGCAAATCTACACAGGTGGTTGTTTGTGTGGGGCCGTAAAATATACGCTTGGCGGTACAGACAAAACCATTCACGGTATCACGGCCTGCCACTGCGAACAATGTCGCCGCTGGAGTGGGTATCACTGGGCGTCCCTAATTGGGCCAATATCCGGGTTTAGCATCACCAAGGGCGAAGCTAATGTACGGTGGTATCAATCTTCCCACAAGGCCAAGCGTGGATTTTGCGAAATCTGCGGCAGCGCTCTGTTCTGGCACGGCTTTGGCTATGCGTCCTTAAAAGACCAGATAGATGTTTCGGCGGGATCGCTTGATAATGCCAAAGGCAGAACTTTGGTTCGCCATATTTTTTGTGACAACAAAGGCGCATATTACCGCATCAAAGACGGTGTGCCCATCTATGACAGATTTCCAGACAGCTAATGCAAATCAAGCAGGATGATTTATCGGGATCACAAATTCAGGCTTTGCTGCGGGAACATCTTGCGGAGGCCCATAAAAACTCACCACCCGACAGTGTGTACGCTCTGGACTTGGCGGCCTTGCGAAAGCCGGATATTACGTTTTGGACGGTATGGGACGAAGATGCTCTTTTGGGATGTGGAGCGCTTAAAGAACTGGACAAAACCCACGGCGAAATAAAATCCATGCGCACCACTGCTTTCGCTCTGAAACGCGGGGTCGGGAGCTTGATGTTGGCCCATATTATCAAGCAAGCCAGCACCCGAGGCTATAATCGCCTGAGCCTAGAGACGGGCGATAATGCCGCCTACGGGCCAGCGCGAGCTTTGTACGCAAAATTCGGGTTTGAAGAATGCGGCCCATTTTCAGACTATCAAGACGGGGACTTTAGCATTTTCATGACGTTGAAACTGTAGTCACCACACCCCTTCATTTTCCATACCCACCCAAGGCGCTTGCGCGGGCAGTGGATCGCCTTTTTGTACCAGCTCTACGGATATGCCGTCGGGCGATTTAACAAAAGCCATGCGGCCATCATGGGGCGGGCGGTTGATGATATAGCCCATATCCATCAGGTGTTGGCATTTCTCATAGATATTATCCACCTGGTAAGCCAAATGCCCAAAATTGCGTCGGCCTGTATAAATTTCCGCGCCCAACCCGGCACTTTCTCCCCCGCCTGCGGGGGGCCAGTTGTGGGTTAATTCCAGCAATGGTAATCCGGCAACAAATCCCGCTTCCTCACCAGTGAGGTTTGCTCGCCTTATGTCACTTTTTGTTGCCAAAAAAATCAGAGTAAACCTGCCTGCTTGATTATCCACGCGGCGGAGTTCCTTGAGGCCCAGGCCCTGACAATAAAACCGCAAGCTATCGTCAATACTGCGTACACGCACCATAGTGTGTAAAAAATCCATGCTTGCCACCCTTTGTTTTTGTTATAAATTATTTGGTTATACTCTTATCTTGCCAGATATGGTAAAGCAAGAATCACAACAACAAATCAGGAATCTGTTATGCCTCAGCCAATTATCGGGCTTTTATCCGGTTCTACCCGTGCCGCCTCCATGAACCGTAAACTGGGCGCGGCTATGGCCCATGTGTTTACGGAGGCAGGGGCCAAGGCGCAGGTTGTTGACCTAAATGACTACGACATGCCGCTCTATAACGGCGACTATGAAGATGAACACGGCGTGCCGGAGGCTACGCACCGGTTGATTGAAACTCTATTGGTTTGCGACGGCGTGTTCATTGCGACGCCGGAATATAACGGCTGTATGCCGCCCTTGCTCAAAAACACCATCGACTGGATGAGCCGGGTTGGGCTGGAGCAATTCTCACGCCCGGTCTACGCAATTGGCGCTGCCTCGCCGGGGCCGTTATCGGGCATCATGGCGCTGCGGCAATTACATTTTATTTTGGCGCGTCTCGGTGCACATATTGTGCCGACCCAATTGGGGGTTGGTAGTTACGGGCAAGCCTTTGATACGGACGGCCGGTTCGCAGACGAGAGCACAGCGGGCAGAGCAACTAAACTGGCCACACAAATGCTCACCGCAATCAGCCGGTCATAATGGCAAGGCCCAAACTTCCGCGTTCTAAGCTTCCCCGGCCAAAATTGACCCGCTCTCTCATTGCGGAGATTTTTGCACGCTGGCAGAAAATGGACCCGGAGCCGAAGACCGAGCTTAACTATCACAACCCCTATACTTTGGTGGTTGCCGTAGCCCTGTCGGCGCAGGCCACGGATGTGGGGGTCAATAAAGCCACCAAGGCTTTGTTTGAACGGGCCGATACGCCTCAAAAAATGCTGGAGATTGGTGAAGACCGGCTTCGGGACTATATTAAAACCATCGGTCTTTATAAAACCAAAGCTAAAAATGTGATTGGCCTGTCCCAAAGGTTGGTGGATGTTTACGCGGGGCAAGTGCCAGATAATCGGGACGATTTGGAAAGCTTGCCCGGTGTGGGCCGCAAAACGGCCAATGTGGTGCTGAATGTTGCTTTTGGACAGCCAACAATGGCGGTGGACACCCATATTTTTCGGGTTGGCAACCGCACTGGCATGGCGCCGGGTAAAAACCCGCTTCAAGTTGAGCTAAACTTGCTCAAAGTGATCCCCCAGGAATATGCCGTCCATGCCCATCATTGGCTGATTTTGCATGGGCGCTATACCTGTAAAGCCCGCAAACCTATGTGCCAAAATTGTGTGATTGCGGATATTTGTAAATTTAAGGATAAAACCAAACCTGCTGACTAGAGCGTTCCTTGATAAATCATATTCAATTTGATGGGCCATATCTGTTCGTCTGGTGAGGCGCGTTCCGTAGGGCGATGCCATAGCATCGGGCAAGGGACGCAACGCAGCCAACGGGCAGATATGACCCACCGTAGGCTGATATTTCCCGTCCGCTGGACGTCGTTGAGCCCCGATTACGGCCAGTAAGGACGCTGCACGTGGCTCGCCTAGCCAACGAACGGGAAATATCAGTCAAATGGATATGATTTATCAAGGAACGCTCTAGCCCCGTTCGTCGTAAATAAACAGGTCCATATTTTCGTAAACAAAACTGCACATACGGCTAGTTTTACTGCCGGTAATTTTTTCCATTTTGATACCGGTCTCGCGGATTTTTTCAAATGCGGCATAAGCATCAGGCACTAAAGCAATTATTGTGTATCTGGTTTCTTTTTCGTCGTGGCGAGCATGGTCTTTGGCAAAAAAGAACGGGTGGGTTTGCTTGGCATACTTTGCGTCCTTGGCCCGCGTGTGTAGATTGATCGACATGTCGCTTCCGTCTGAATAGCAGTCGCAGATATGCCCGCTATCCTGCCAGTTTTTGTCGGTTTGCTTGCGTAGACCAAGGGCATTTTCAAATATTATCCGCCCGGTTTTTCTGGCTGGGAGGGCATTTTCGCCAAAAACCAGGCCTTCAAAATGCGCAGGATTGGGGCCGAGCGTCAGCTTAACCGTGGGCATGAACCCGGCCCGTTCATAGATAAGCTCGTCGCGTATCAAGCCCGGTGCATTTCTGTAAAACCGCTTGGTAAACCAGCCAATCAGCGCGATCCACAGGCCGATAATGCCAAAGAAAATGAAAAATTGATAGACCAGAAACGGCGGCTCAAACACACGTGACTGCCCACTGATTTGCCAAATTCCGTGTATGGCAAGCTGTAGCAAACCAAAGGCAGGAATTGTTAAAACCAATACGGCGACCAAAGTCATTGTCACATATTTAGCGCCGCGCGGTGCGTGGACTTTCGTATAAGCCCGCACATAGGCGTCTCGCGTCAATCGTAAATCCTGCATGTTTTCTGCGACACGGTAATCCCAATCTGCGTAGGCATCCCGTTCTACACTGCGGGTCTGCAACCATGTACGCATGCCAAAAAATGCCGCCAGTCCGGCGACAATAACCAAGCCCCAGAAAAATGGGATGTCTGCAATAAGTTTTGTCATTGTTAACCTGTTAGTTTGTAACGTAATGCTTTTCAAGTGCCCTGTTAGGAAAATTTGCCATTACATATGAAAAAACCCGCGCCGAGGCGCGGGTTTTACAAAAGGCAGGCTTCGCACTCAAAAAAGAGTGTAAGTTTAAACTTTAGTCTTTGTCGGTCTTGAGAGCCGCACCCAAAATATCGCCCAGCGAAGCACCGGAATCGGTAGAGCCGTATTGCGCCACGGCTTCTTTTTCGTCTGCGATTTCCAATGCTTTGATCGACAAGCTGACCTGACCGGTTTTGCGGTCGGTTTTTAGCACGCGGGCATCAACCTTATCGCCAACAGCGAAACGTTCCGGGCGTTGCTCGGAGCGTTCACGCGACAAGTCGTTTTTACGAATAAAGGCCGTTGTTTCGGCACCCTCTTCGCCAAATTTGACCTCGATACCGCCCCGGTTCACTTCGGTAACGGTGCAAGTGACGGTTTTACCGCGCGCAGCGGCGGGGCCGACACCTGTATCTTTGGTCAATTGCTTGACACCCAAGCTGATGCGTTCTTTCTCGATGTCAACTTCGAGAATTTTTGCCTCGACCATATCGCCTTTGGTGTAATCACCCAAAGCGTCTTCGCCGGACTTGTCCCAAGACAAATCAGACAAATGGGCCATGCCGTCAATTTCGCCGTCCAAACCAATGAACAGTCCAAATTCGGTAATTGAGCGAACTTCGCCGTTAATGACAGTGCCAACAGGGAAGCGTTCAGCAAAACTGTCCCAAGGGTTGTCTTGCAATTGTTTCATACCCAATGAAATGCGGCGTTTTTCCTGATCGACTTCCAAAACCACAACATCGACCTGTTGGGAGGTAGATACGATTTTACCTGGATGGATGTTTTTCTTTGTCCAGCTCATTTCAGAAACATGAACAAGGCCTTCAACACCGTCTTCCAATTCGATAAATGCACCGTAATCGGCAATATTGGAAACAGTACCTGTCAGCTTGGTGCCGTCCGGGTAGCGGGCAACAGCGGACATCCAAGGGTCTTCAGACAATTGCTTGATGCCGAGGCTGATGCGCTGGGTTTCTGAGTTAATGCGGATCAATTTGACTTTGATCGTGTCGCCAACAGCCAAAATCTGGCTTGGATGGCTGATACGGCTCCAGGACATGTCTGTAACATGCAACAGACCGTCAATACCGCCGAGGTCAACGAACGCACCATAATCGGTGATATTTTTGACAATACCCTCGCGCTCTTCGCCCTCTTTGAGGCTTTCAATCAATTCAGCCCGTTGTTCGGCCCGGCTTTCTTCCAGAATGGCGCGGCGCGACACAACGATATTGGTGCGCGGGCGATCCATTTTAAGCAGCATAAAGGGCTGTACCTGATCCATCAAAGGCCCGATATCGCGCACGGGGCGGATATCAACCTGAGACCCTGGCAAAAATGCGTTCACACCACCAAGATCAACGGTAAACCCGCCTTTAACGCGGCCAACAATAGCACCTTGTACGGGCTTTTTAGCTTCATAATCTTTGACCAATTTCAGCCAGCTTTCCTCGCGGCGCGCTTTGTCTCGTGACAATACGGCATCTCCGAGCGCGTTTTCGATACGCTCAAGGAAAATTTCTACTTCGTCGCCAACTTTTACCGGATCTTCGTTTCCGGGTTCGTAAAATTCGCGTAATGGGATGCGGCCTTCGGTTTTCAGGCCCACATCTACAATCACGATATCTTTTTCAATACCTGTACTTGTACCCGTGACGACACCGCCCTCTTTCATGTTGTTGGTCTCCAAAGAGGCCTCTAGCATGGCGGCAAAATCGTCTGTTGTGGGGTTGAGGGATTCTATTTGAGCTGCGCTCATAATTCGTCTCTATTTTAGTCGTGCCAATCGGTTATAATTTTGCTCGGCCTAACTCGGCTTTGCTTGCACCAACGGTCTGGCCCGGCCAATCCGGGCGTGTTTATGTTCAAAAAGCCTAGTCAAAAACTTAAGATAGCTTCAAAACAGCCAATATCAAAGTTTTGGCTTGCAAGAACGCCGCGTCTATAGACAAGTTTGTCGTATCAAGCAAGTGCGCATTTGCAGCTGGTTTTAGGGGGGCTTGCTCCCGGCTTTGGTCGCGCAGGTCACGCTCAACCAAATCCGCCAAAACCTGGGCCAGACTAATGTCTTCGCCGTAGGATAAGAGCTCTTTATGGCGTCTTTGCGCCCGCACCTCCGGTTTGGCATCTATATAGAGTTTTACATCAGCATTTGGACAGATAACCGTACCTATGTCGCGGCCGTCCAGAACGGCTCCGGCGATTTTTTTTGGGGGGTTGCGGGCAAATTCAACTTGATAAGCCTTCAAAGCAACCCGGACTTGCGTGTGGACGGCCACTTTTGACGCCGCCGCACCAACTCTACCGCTTTTTAGTTTCGGGTGTTCAAGTTCTTCTGGCTCAATAAGCATTGCCAATTTTGCCAATTGAGGCCCGTTGGTTAAATCGGTTTTGGCCGCTAGCGCCCGCGCCGCAACCGCGCGGTATAATTTACCCGTGTCCAGATAGGCATAGCCAAAATGCGTGGCCAGTTTTTTGGCCAAAGTCCCCTTGCCCGAAGCAAAGGTGCCGTCAATTGCAATAACCGGTTTTTGGCTGTGCTTCATGACATTTCCATGGGAGCGCCAATGGCGGCCATCAGCGCGGAAAACGCAGGGAAACTGGTGGCGATCATAGAGCTGTCATCAATGGACACTGGTTTTTTTGCGGCCAACCCTAAAATCAGCGCACTCATGGCCAGGCGGTGATCATGGTGGGTTTTAACCCTTGCCCCGCCAGTAACAGGCCCGCCGGTGACAATTAACGTCTCCCCTTCAATACTGGCATCAACGCCGTTGGCAATGAGCAGTGCATGGGTTCCTGCCAAACGGTCACTTTCTTTTACCCGCAATTCGCCCAAGCCGTGCATGTGGGTTTGTCCTTGGGCCGTTGCGGCAATCACTGCCAGTATAGGATATTCGTCCACCATGGAGGGTACCCGGTCTGGGGATACCGTGACCCCGCGTAATTTACTGTAGCGGATGTGCAAATCAGCTATGGTTTCTCCGCCAGAGCGCCGGAAGTTATCAGCGCGGATAAAGGCGCCCATATCTGATAAAACTGCAAATAAACCCGTCCGGGTTTCGTTCATCATGACATTTTCAACAATAATGTCAGAGCCAGGCACGACCAAAGCCGCCGCAATTAAAAATGCTGCTGAAGAGGGATCGCCCGGCACATTGATATTTGCGGCTTTTAGCGTGGCCGGGCCGTGCAGGGTTACAACTTGACCTTTATCTTTGGGCGTGCGGGTAAGGTTTAGCCCAAATGCGCTGAGCATGTTTTCCGTATGGTCCCGGGTCAGGTGGGTCTCGGTTAATTCTGTTATACCGCATGTGTTAAGGCCCGCCAAAATAACCGCTGATTTGACTTGGGCGGATGCGTGGGGCGGGGTAAATTTCACTGGCGTTAATGCGCCGCCTTTGGTTTGGGTTATGGGGAGTTTATCATCCGTGCTGTTAAATTTTGCCCCCATTTGCTCTAAAGGTCTTAGCACCCGGCCCATAGGCCGCGCTGATAAGCTAGCATCACCCAAATACGAGACTTGAATGTCAAACCCGGCTGCCGCCCCCATAATGAGCCGCGCACCCGTACCGGCATTGCCAAAATCTATGGGCGTTTTGGGCGAGCGCCACCCGGCACGTCCCACCCCCTCCACTTGCCACTGGCCCGTGGCAATCTGTTTTACCTTGGCCCCAAATGCTTCCACAGCCTTTGCCGTGTGTAAAATGTCGTCGCCTTCCAACAGGCCTGTAATATTTGTGACGCCCTCGGCCAAAGCCCCCAAGATCAAAGCCCGGTGGGATATGGATTTATCCCCCGGCGTAGATACGCGCCCTTTGAGGCTTTTTGGCGGTGTTTTAGACATCATTACTGAATTCATGAGATATACCGGTTGACTTGCAAAATTTGGACGCTAATCAAGCGCATATATGGTGAAGCAAGATTTGTAAACGCGCTTTACCCAAACGCAAGGCTTGATAGAAATTATTTAGGGAAACAAAACGTGGCAAAACCTAATCAGAAGCACAATCTGGGCGAAAAGCAATTATGCCCTGAATGCGAAAAGAAATTTTATGACCTGGGCAATAACCCGGCTGTGTGCCCCTATTGCTCAGCCAGTTTTGACCCTGCGGCTTTCGCAGCCGTAGCCACACTTGCACCCAAACCAGTCAAACCTGCCACTGCGACAAAAACTGCTGATGATGATAAAGAGGTAGACGAAGACGAGATTGACGAAGAAGACATTGATCAGGACGAGGCTGCGGCGAAAGAACTGGAACTTGACGGTGATGCCAGCTTTGGTGGTAGCGGCGGTGATGACGACGACGACGATACTGGACACGCTTCGCCCGATATGGACGGCTTCTCCACTGACGATGATGAGGACGCCGCGCTTGAAAACGACGAAGACGAGCAAGATGTGTTGCCGCCAACTGGTGATAATGAAGATGATGACGCCGAGGACGATACAGAAGAAGACGATGATTAGGATTTGCTTTATTGGCAGCCAAATTATAGTTTAACCAACCAATACCCATAAGGGGCCATAGCTCAGTTGGTAGAGCGCTTGCATGGCATGCAAGAGGTCGTCGGTTCGATTCCGTCTGGCTCCACCATTATTTGTCTCACGGCGCGAAGATGCGCCTCCGACGGGGCGGCGAACGGTCGCCGGGGCGCGGTCGCACCCTTGGTTGCGGTTTGAGGATGCTCCTCTCACCTCCACCGTTTTCTTGCAATTTTCAATTTATAAAGCAATGTCTTAGAAGCATTGCAATACGACCACAAATTATGGTCACCAATTTGCAAGAGGTCTGCGGTCACCATTCGGTCACCAGAAATATGTGACATATCCCACGAAATAGCTTTGCGTTTGATCACCCATATAGCAGGGCTCTAGCGTCTACGTTGGCGGGCGGGGGTTCGGCTTTGTGCCGGTGCGCGGGACAGGGCGGCGGCCTGTGCTTGCCGGGTTGGTCTTTGTTGGGGATAGGCTCCATTGGGACTATATCCGTTTTGGGCTTGCACCCCAAGGGTACTTTTTCGCTTACGCTCAGGGCGGGCGGCTTGTCTTGGTTGTGGCTGATTTTGATATTGGCCCTGATGATATTGGTTTTGGTACTGGTTTTGGTATTGGTTTTGGGCGCGGGCGGCCAATTGCTGGCGCTGTTGCTGGGCGATGACGGCTTTAGGCGTATTTAATTGCGCAAGTCGGCCCAGAACATTTTGCGGTGCTGGATTTTGTCCCAATTGTAATTGCCGCGCATAATTTTGTTGCCCGTTGGGCGGCATCGGTCTGGCTATTGCTAGGGTAGGATTGCCGGTTTGCCTGACCCCGTTTTGTTGAAGCCTAATATCGCTGATCGGGTTTAATTTAGCAGCAGGTGCAGGCGCGGCAGGACGGTTAGTCTGTACCGGCCCGGCTTGATATTGTGGCTGATATTGCGGCTGATGTTTGGGCTGAGATTGGGTTTGATAACCGGAATACCCTGTGCGTCCTGCCAATACGGCCGGGCGCGTTGGTGTGGGATTACGCCGGCTTTGCGGTCTCGATATTGGCACTTGTCTGGATACAGGAACATGTCTGGATACAGGAACAGGGCTAGGCGCGGTTTGCGCACCGGCCAATGGTGTTGAGGAACTGCGCAATTGGCGGATATAGGACATATTATTTTTGGCCGCTTCTTTATCCAAATCACGGGCGGCCCATGTTTCGGCTTCTTGGAACTTGTTTTGCAGGCCTAGAACCAAAGACAGGTTTTGGCGGACACTGGGGCTGGCACCGGGCATTGTTGCTGCACGGCGCAACCAGATTTCTGCGGTTCTTGGGTCACCTTCCAAGGCATAGGAAAGACCAACATTGCCAATAATGCCCGGATCGTTCGGGGCCAGGGACAGAGCTTTGGAATAATGTTGGCGCGCTTGGGCGAATTGTTCAAACTGATCCAGTACCGCACCCTTTAACGACCATAAACGGGCAATATTTGGCCGTTCCGTAAGGGCGTTATCAAGGAGGGGCAGGGCCTGTTTTGGGTTGTTGGTGGCGATATATGCGGCGGCTAATTCTGCCATGAGATCAACATTACGCGGATATAAAGCTCTGGTTGTTTGGACGACCTCTATGGATTTATGGGGGTTGCCAAGGCGGCGCAGCGTACTGGCCAAATTAATAGCTGCTTCAAGATCAGCCGGGTTGAGATCATATTCTTTTGACCAAAACGCCGCTTGCGCAAATAAATCCTGGGTCAGGATTGCGGCCCGTTCATTGGCCGAACGCGGTGTGAAATTGGCTGTGCTTAAATCGCTCACCGCCTGTTTTTCTATGGGCGAATATCCGCCCGGCAGGCTAGCAAGGCTGCATCCGCCTAAAACTATAAATCCAACACTGGGTAACAGGGTTTTTACAATGTTTAATTTACCCATAAGAGCCTCCAAAAGTTCACACGTGAGATATTTGGCTAAGTTTTGTTGCACCGCGTCAAGATTTGGTTAACAAATGTAAAAGAACTCGGTTAATTCGTTAATTTTTTCCTGCGCTGATCTTTTGGAGCCGCCATGACAACATATTTTATTCAATCTACATCCGTACCAAAGGGCGCATCTGTAATCCCTATACATATTTGCCGCCCGGACATGGTCGAGGCAAGGCTCAAGAGCCTCACACCTGCGCAGCAGGCCTATGCAAAAGCCCACACATTCAACGGCAATTCCGGGCAAGCGGTTTTGGTGCCCGCCGACACAGGCGAGGTGGCTTTGGTGTTGTTCGGTGTAGGACAAAACTCTGACGGATATTCGGACAGCGCCTTGCAAGTCGGAATTTTGGCCGAAAAACTGCAAGCCGGATATTACGAGATCGCATCTGCGCCCGAAGATTTCGCAAAAGCCCTCATGGCTACGGCTTGGGGTTTGGGTGCTTATAGATTTGGCCGTTATTTGCAACAAACCCCAAATTTGCCGATCCTGGTCTTGTCGCCTGATATATGCCCCAACGAAACCAAAGCAATCGTGAGAGCCGCCCATAAAGGTCGGGATTTGATCAACACGCCCGCTAGCGATATGGGCCCAAAGGCTTTGCACCGGGAAGCCAAAAAACTGGCCGAAACTTACGGGGCAGATTTTAAGGCTATTGTCGGCAAAAACCTGTTGAAAGACAATTACCCCATGATCCATGCGGTCGGACGCGCCGCCCACGAAAAGCCGCGCTTGTTGGAATTTACCTGGGGCGAACAAGACGCGCCTAGCCTCGCTATTATTGGCAAGGGTATCACATTCGATTCCGGCGGAGTTAATATGAAATCGGCGGCGGGTATGCGGATTATGAAAAAAGATATGGGCGGGGCCGCCCATGCCTTGGCGCTAGCGGAAATGATTATGGCGGCAAAATTGCCCATACGCTTGCATGTTTTGTTGGCCGTGGCTGAAAATTCGGTGTCTGGCAATGCGTTTCGGCCCGGCGATATATTGTCGTCGCGCAAAGGCCTGAGCGTCGAGATTGACAATACCGACGCAGAGGGCCGGTTGGTTTTGGGCGATGCGTTGACGCGGGCGTCCGAGGAAAACCCGGATTTAATCATGGACTGTGCCACACTCACCGGTGCGGCGCGGGTGGCGCTCGGGCCAATATTGGTGCCGTTTTTCTCAAACCGCAAAGCACCAATAGAGGCTATTCTAGCTAGCGGCGACACCCACAAAGACCCGCTTTGGCCCATGCCTTTATGGGCGCCCTATATGCGTATGCTGTCCTCCCCCATTGCCGACATGAAAAACGCAGCCAACAGTTTTGCTGGCTGTATTACGGCGGCGTTGTTTTTGCAAAAATTTATCGGCGACGACCAAGCCTGGATGCATTTTGATGTTTACGGCTGGAACCAAACTGCCAATCCCGCCCGCCCCAAAGGCGGCGAGCTCTTCGCAGTACGCGGACTGTTCCATTGGCTCAAAGAGGGGGGGTTAAAGGACGGCGGGCTAAAGAATGAAAGGCTAAAGAACGGGGGCTTAAAAAAGGCGGGTTAACAAAATCGCTCGATTGACCGTAATATCTCGCGCAATATTTTGCGGATTTTGCGCGCCCGGTTTGGCCCGTATGTCCAAGGCCGCATTTCGTCCATATAGGTGCGTTGCGATAGCTCCATTTGTATAGCATGAATGCCCGCGCCCGGCTTGCCGTAATGGCGGGTTGTCCAGCCGCCTTTGAAACGGCCGTTGAGCACACTTGTGAAACCGGGCGCACTTTCACAAATGTCGGTTACGGTCTTTTCAAGGCGCGGGTCGCATGTGGTGCTTTCATTGGTGCCAATATTGAAATCCGGCAAATCACCTGCAAATAAAAACGGCACACGGGAACGGATGGAGTGGCAATCATACAGCACCACATTTTTGTGCGTGCGGCGCAAGCGGCTTATCTCATTTTTTAGTGCCGTGTGATAGGGCGCGTGAAATGCTAGGCGGCGGCGCTCAATTTCGGCTGTGTCCGGTTCGCGGTCTTTTATGTAAATGTTCCGCCCGGAAAAATCCGTTAGCGGGCACAGGCTCGTGGTATTTTGGCCGGGATATAAGCTTTTGCCGGACGGGTCGCGGTTGGCGTCTATAACATAGCGGTGAAAATTTGCCCGCACTATGGTCGCGCCGGGCACCAGCCCCCGGTACAGCCTGTCCACATGCCAGTCCGTATCAGCCAGATCCAGGCCCCGTTCGTTCAGCACGGTTTTAATGCGCCGGGGAACATAGAGGCCCGTATGGGGCATTGCGATAATGACCGGGCGATTGCCTTTAATAATGTGGACGGGTTGCATGTGGGCAGATTTCATGGCTCTATTTCTATATTGCTTTCAGGTCTATTGCAATTTAGTTTCTATGCTTGAGCAAGGGTGGAATAATGACAGAATTATGGGCCAAACAAGTTCTGACATCGGATGGATGGCAACAAAGTGTAAGCATCACAATTGGTGAAGACGGCCAAATTGTCTCGCTAACACCGGGGTGCAAACCCAAAGGTCATCGGCTCGACATTCTCGTGCCGGCACCTGCCAACAGCCATTCCCACGCATTTCAACGGGCAATGGCTGGGTTGAGCGAAGCGCGCTCCCCGCACACCAAAGACAGTTTTTGGACATGGCGCGAAATTATGTACCGGTTTGTCGACCAACTTACCCCGGACGACATTGAAGCCATTGCCGCTTATGTGTATATGGAAATGCTAGAAGCCGGGTTTGCGTCCGTAGCCGAGTTTCATTATCTACACCACCAAAACGGCGGGCAGGTCTATGACAATATGGCGGAAACGGCCGAGCGAATAGGGGCAGCGGCACATATAAGCGGTATCGGGTTGACACTTTTACCCGTCCTATACATGCAAGGCGGGTGTGATGGGCGGCCACTGCAAGGCGGGCAATTGCGCTTTGGCAATACGCAAGACCAATTTGCGGCCTTATTTGAAGCGAGCAAGCCGGTTTTAGCCCAACTGCCGGCTGATTGTGTTTTGGGCGCAGCCGGGCATTCCTTGCGGGCCGTAACGCCGGATGATTTATCGTTTATTGCCAAGCTTGATCCCGGCTCCCCATTGCATCTCCATATTGCCGAACAGATAGGCGAGGTCGATGAAGTGCTGGCGCAGTACGGCCAGCGCCCGGTGCAATGGCTGTTGAACCACCACGATGTTGATGGGCGTTGGTGCCTGATCCACGCCACGCAAATGACGGAAGATGAA